>NZ_JBLWFR010000219.1:0-514 GCF_048799745.1 Noviherbaspirillum sp. ST9
GCTCTCGCACCTCCACTTTTACACTCATTCCATCCAACAAATGGCCATTTTTATTTTGTACCCGGGCTTTCACAACGACCATGCCAGCCTCGTCGACCATCGGATTAATGCTTACTACAGAACCAATAACGGCTAAAGTCGGAGCGGTAAAGGGAACGATATGAACGCTTCCAGCCTTATGAATAAGGCCCAGTTCTTGCTCCAGCACTTGAAACCTAACATCAAGAATACTATCATCTATAATGGTACAAAAATAGTTCGAACTGTTATTACTGCTGTTTTGCACACGGACTTTCATGTTAGCTATTTTACCGCTAAAAGGCGCCGTGAGCCTCATTGCGACGAGATCTGCTGAGGCCTGCTGGAGTTCTATCTCGGCTCTGCTTAATCCGCTGCGAAGCCTTGCAACTTCTTTTATTTTTTTATCTATGCGGCTAGTGTCTGTTAGCCGGTAACCAGCCCGTAGCAACTGATCTTGATAATCTAGAAGACTCTGACGATAGGTTAGTTGTGA
>NZ_JBLWFR010000220.1:0-514 GCF_048799745.1 Noviherbaspirillum sp. ST9
AAGGAGGTGTGTCTGCCTGTTTCACCACCCTACAGTATTTTTGATGTCTTTTAAAGAACTTGTTGACACAAAGATAATACACATCTTTTTGTTTTGCAAATATTTCAATAAAAAAAATGAAAAAATATTAATCGAACAATATTATTAACCTAATGTTAACGAATTGGCAATAAAAAAACCAGCCCTATTCCTCGGGCGTCTGTAGTTTCCCATCTTCAAACAAAAGCGGAAGCATATAAGTTGTAAGTCTTTTGTCGGCGTCGGGGAAAATCCAATGAGGCATATTTCTACGACTTTTAAGAATGCGCTTGTCCGTTTTTTTTTTCAGACCACGGAAAATTTTGCAATCGCTGATGCTGCCGTCTTCTTCAATTGTTAAAGATGTTATAACTTTTTTGCGGCCGGGAGATCTTGTGTTCCTGATGGTGTTCTTTAAATAGCGATACATCGCTGCGTTGCCTCCGGAAAAGGAACGCTCGGGGGGAAAGTAGCAGGAGGTCAATGCCAAAGTGGT
>NZ_JBLWFR010000221.1:0-513 GCF_048799745.1 Noviherbaspirillum sp. ST9
CAGGCCCACTTGGGTCCAGTTGCCGGACAAAGCCACCGAGGCGCCCGCTTCGTTGGTCACGGTGGCCGCGCCGTTGTTAGAGCTCCCATTGTTGGCGTAGAGGCCGACGGCGCCCGCGCTCACCGAGCCGAAGTTGTCCACAGAGGCCGTGCCCGTGCCGCTGGTCTGGGCGAACACGCCCCAAGAGGGGCCACTTTGGCCCGTCACCACCGAGCCCGTGAACAGCTTCACGCCCGAATTGAAATTGTTGGAGCCGATCGCCGTCATCGCCGTCGAGGCGGCGGTAGGCTGAACAACCGCCGTGCCGGTGATGTTGATCAGCATGTTGCCGGGCGTGCCGGCGCTGGCGTCGTTGTAAGAGATGCCGTTGGTATAGGGATTGAAAGCTCCGGTGCAGGTGGCTGTCTGCGGGTCAGAGGCGGTGTTGAGCGGACCGCACTGACCGCCGGGGATGGCGAGCGCCACGCCGGGCGTCAGGAT
This sequence comes from Noviherbaspirillum sp. ST9, assembly GCF_048799745.1. Classification (NCBI taxonomy): domain Bacteria; kingdom Pseudomonadati; phylum Pseudomonadota; class Betaproteobacteria; order Burkholderiales; family Oxalobacteraceae; genus Noviherbaspirillum; species Noviherbaspirillum sp. ST9. The sequence goes on from NZ_JBLWFR010000221.1 coordinate 481, forward strand.
CACGGCCGCGGCCGACAGGGCGCGCATCCGCAG
>NZ_JBLWFR010000222.1:0-513 GCF_048799745.1 Noviherbaspirillum sp. ST9
GGTATACTCATTTGGAGATAACAAAATGCATGCTATCCCGGCAGCAACAGGTAAGGCGTTCAATGCAGGTAACCTGCCCGGAAAGCAAAATCTTGCCGCTGGTACAGGAGTTGACGGTGAGTTTTTGCATGTTCTTAAGGATAAAGCTACCGCAAACGTTTCTCTCTATGTGCTTGACAAGGGATCCTCGACCGGAAGTACAACACTTCCTCCGGAGCCGAAGTCTGTTTTTGACCTTACGAATGCACCGGATATAGCTAATGCCACCAGGGTTGTTTTTATGGAAAACCAAAGAGTACTGTATTATGCTACCCGCAATAAGATCTACGCCGTTTTATATGGGACTTCGGTTGCTACTTTTGCCGAACGTTATACTGCGCCTGCAGGAGAGGAGATTACAACTCTGCAGGTATACCAGCAGGGGGATTACCCTTTCAGGGATAAGGTTTACAGCGCCAGTAATAATACGCAACTTATCATGTCGACTTATAGCACGGAAGGAAAAGTATATAT
>NZ_JBLWFR010000223.1:0-512 GCF_048799745.1 Noviherbaspirillum sp. ST9
GATATCTTGCCCCGGTAGAGTGTTCATATATGTTGTTTGACTACTGTCTTTTTTAAAAAAAATCGCTCGCTCTCAATATGAAAAAGTTTCTAACCAAAGAACGGACAGTGCCACGCTGGATCGTTCTGCTAATCGATCTGGCCATTACCAGCTGGTGCTTCGGATTCTCGTATTTTATCGTCAAACAGTTTCAGTTTCCTAATATTTTAAGAGGGCACTTTATTGTTTATACCGGGGCTTACTGCACCGTTAGCGTACTGGTATTTTTCTTTATGAGAATCCACACAGGATTAATCCGATATTCAAACACGCAGGACATGTTCCGTATATTTTCGGCGATCTTAATCTCTAGCCTGATCTATCTAGTTGTCCTCAATGTTATGATTACACCGGTGTTCAATATTCAATCTTTAAATATTCCGGCTGTTTTAATGATTAATTTCTTTATTGCCTTTTCGTTTCTTACCATGTTCCGGATAACAGTAAAGGGAGTATACTGCTACATGAAGAAA
>NZ_JBLWFR010000224.1:0-511 GCF_048799745.1 Noviherbaspirillum sp. ST9
CAGGATGCGTGTAGTTTGTCCCAGATATCGGTATTGCTCCTCGAGCCAGGATGGCTCTCCCGGGATGAATATATTGAGTTCTGTGCCATAGCCGTTAAAAAATGCGGCGGCAAACTCTCGCCTGACCGGTTCTTTCGCAATCTCGGTTACGCGGTAAATAGCAAAATCGGGTTTAATGAACTTATTCAGATTCAGCAATGGTGGAAAATATAGCGCATTGTGAACACGGCCTGAGACGATTCCCTGCATATCTTTTGGAACTGCAAAACCTTCGCTATACATGATTACGCCGGCGCGGGCGCTGTCGGCAGCGTGTTGGAGTTCTAAACTGGAGCTCCCTTTTGTATCCAGTACAACACCATCGGCACCTGTTTGCTTAATCAGTTTGTAAAGCCCCTCGGTATGTCCTTCGTTACGGGTGCTTTCATCCCAGGGATTATAACAAATAAAAAAAGCGGTACCCTGACTATGGCAATAGTCGGCATCGCGCCGGATTCTGGCCATACCTCCT
>NZ_JBLWFR010000225.1:0-511 GCF_048799745.1 Noviherbaspirillum sp. ST9
CTCCGCTTCAAAGGTCTGTTCGCCGCCTTCCATTTTCCACCAAAATTCAGTTCGGCCGATCCCGTTGAATAATTTATTATAATCTTCCATGCCATAAGCTGCGACGCCTAATTTGATATTGGCCACGTCCTCGTCGAAACGAGGTCCCCGCCAATACTCGTACTCCATGGCGGGGACAAAAGTTCCCGCAATACCGATCAGGTCGCCATCCAATCTTAAACGGAGGGTCAGATCCGGCCGGCCTTCTCGTTTCAATAACTCGTCGAGAAAATAATAATTCAGATTATTCTGGCGAAACAAGGAACGTCTGAAATAAGGATGTGCACAAATCGCGAAGCCCGTTTTTTTATCTGCAAAAACACCTTGTCCTAAATAGTCAAAAGCGGACAGCAGATCTTGGATATACAACAGGCCATCTTTATCTACCTCGGCCATCAGGGCCGGGTAACAGCGTTCCAAAATGCCGGGATCATAACAAGCCACAAAGGTCGAACTCAATATCTTGTAGTCG
>NZ_JBLWFR010000226.1:0-511 GCF_048799745.1 Noviherbaspirillum sp. ST9
CCGAAGATAAAGCCGCTTAAGCGGTTCGGCGGATAGCGGTCGGCGAGATCAAGGAACTCGACGCCTAACCGAGCGCGCCGCCCCTTGCTAGCGGAGGATGAGCAACTGACCGCAAACCCGGGGCCAGGTCGCTCGCCCGAGCTGCGAGCCCGGAACACGCCTGCTCCGAAGGTTCGCTTAGGGCAGATCCGCGCCCCGCGCGGCTGTCGGGTCCACCCCGGATTGCAGCCATTTGCGGCGACATAATGCTTCCGCTTAAAAACCGAACTGGCTCAGTGACGGGGAATCGTCCGGACGGCGTCCCATCGGCCAATGGAACCTGCGATCGCTCCCTGCGATCGGCGCGTCATTGATGCTGGCGATCCGCTGCGACATCAGGCCCGTGGGCTCAAACTCCCACAGCTCATTGCCGTAGGAGCGGAACCAGTTGCCGCTGTCGTCATGCCATTCGTAGGCGAAACGCACGGCCATTCGATTCCTGCGAAAGCCCCACACTTCCTTGACCAGACGA
>NZ_JBLWFR010000227.1:0-510 GCF_048799745.1 Noviherbaspirillum sp. ST9
TTTTTTGTATCGTAATTGAGCCTTCTTAAGGTTTTCGTTCGGTGCCGGTGGATTTAAAATCGCGTCAATGAATATTTTCTTATCCTCAACCGATTTAAACATAACGTTGCTGTCATTGATGATTTTAGTTGCTTCATTATTGATGCAATAAACGACAAATTCAGACACGCTTTTAAACCCGCGCAACAACGACGCGTACTTAACCAGCTCCTTCTGTTCCGTGCTAATGCGAACATCGATGCGATCATTGAAAGTAGTTGCCATAATTCTCTTGTCTTTAAATGAAATATATCTATAAAATTATGCCTTGACTATAAGTTGAGTATATGTAAAGTATATAAGCTAATTTTTCTATCTGATAATGTAAATGTTCTTGTAAATGCTATTGTTTTTGAAGATTGATTTTAAACTAAATGTAAATGATGATAAAAAGTAAAGTAAAAACTGATAATGAAAATAATACTAAATAATAAAATTAATCGCACTCGCGCATTAGCAATACAAATGTAC
>NZ_JBLWFR010000228.1:0-509 GCF_048799745.1 Noviherbaspirillum sp. ST9
ATCGGTTGCCGATGCCGAACACGAAGTCCGACGCCAGCAGCGTGGCGTTGCCGTAGCGGTGCGACGTCTGCAGGCCGACCATGCCGGCGTTGAGCGGGTGGTCGTCGGCGAGCACGCCCCAGCCCATCAGGGTCGGGACGACGGGCACGTTCACCAGCTCGGCAAACTCGACCATCAGCTTGGCCGCATCAGCGTTGATCACGCCGCCGCCGCACACCAGCAGCGGGCGCTCGGCCTGGCACAGCATCTCGATGGCGCGCTCGGCTTGGGCACGCGTGGCCGCGGGCTTGTAGACCGGCAGCGGGCTGTAGGTGGCGGGGTCAAATTCAATCTCGGCGACTTGCACGTCGAACGGCAGGTCGATCAGCACCGGGCCCGGACGACCCGAGCGCATCAGGTGGAACGCCTGCTGGAACACGCGCGGCACCAGCGCCGGCTCACGCACGGTGACGGCCCACTTGGTGACCGGCTTGGCGATCGACTCGATGTCGACGGCCTGGAAGTCTTCC
>NZ_JBLWFR010000229.1:0-507 GCF_048799745.1 Noviherbaspirillum sp. ST9
CTGGCTTTCAAAAGAAGTGGACTGTTCAAAAAATAATTCTTTAATAATAAAGCTGGTAAGCAATACGAAAAACTATACGCTCGGCTTGCCGGGACCGGATAAGAAACAACAGCAGCTTAAACTGATAAAAGTTAAATAACAAATGAAGAAGGCAAGAAAGCTTTTGCTTTTTGCTTCACTGCTGGTTGCTGTCAGTAATATATTGGCACAGCCGATACCGCAGGATGCAAAACTGGTAAAAGGTAAACTTAAGAATGGCTTTACCTACTATATCTATCCAAACAATAACCCAACAAATCAGTCGGTACTCCGTCTGTTTGTAAATGCGGGTTCTCTTCAGGAGAACGAAGATCAACAGGGACTCGCTCATTTTGTTGAGCACATGGCCTTTAATGGTACAAAACATTACTCCAAGAATGAGGTGATCCAGTTCCTTGAATCAAAAGGAGTAAAGTTTGGCGCGGATCTGAATGCCCATACAAGCTTCGATGAAACAGTATATAAAAT
>NZ_JBLWFR010000230.1:0-506 GCF_048799745.1 Noviherbaspirillum sp. ST9
GAGGGGCGCCGGTATAATCTTAATAAAAATAATTGTACCGATTTCGGTTTAAGCATTGCTTTGGAAGCCGGAATTTCTATTTCAGATACGCAGGGAAGCTGGTTTCTTGGGAGAGGCAATAACCCGGGAAGCGCAGGACAAAGTGTGATAGAAGGAAAAGTTACCAATGCAGATACAAACGATCGGAGAGGACTTTTGATCCTGACGCCGTAGTATGAGATCTTCCGGTTTATTTTTCTCTGTATATTGCCGGAGTTCTATTTTAATGCATTGTCAAGATCCCTGATAATATCTTCGGCATCTTCAAGTCCCACAGACAACCGGAATATCCCTTTTCCGGCAAACTCATCCCATGAGTCTTTCCGTTCCTGAGTCTCGAGTTTAAATGAGGAGAGAAGAAGATCTTCCGACCGCATGTAAAAGATCAGCGATCTGTGATGCCCCAGGGAAACAGCATAATGGATAATTTGCAGTCTTGCTGATAATTGCTTTGCCATTTCATCGCC
>NZ_JBLWFR010000231.1:0-505 GCF_048799745.1 Noviherbaspirillum sp. ST9
ATACCGCTTGGCATAATACGGAAACTGGTCGAGCTATACTTCGCGAAAACAAAGTCGAGCATGGTCTGAGCAGAAGCGGCTGTTGTTACGTCAAACACATGAGGAGCCCGGTAAGCAGAAAACCAGTTGTTTTTTCCAGGGCCAGTTTCTGTGGTCAGGTTAACTGTAAAGGTTAAAAGTTTATTATAAACCTTCGCAACAGGCAGTTCGATCACTTTCTCCTTATTACCCTGGTTTTTTGCTGTTATCCTCACAGCCTCGGTATTTTTAACACCGCTGTAATTGGCTGTAAAGTTAAATTCATCCCGGGGAGTGCCAAGGGTTAAAGGAACTTCAGTACCATATGAACCGTTCACTTTTACTGCATAAGAAAGGCTGACAACATCACTACCAGAAGTAATCATACCTGATAATGCGTTAGAAATACCAGCATACACCTTATAAATAGATGTAATTCCCCCCGAAAGCGTTATGTTTACCGCATCATCAACAACACTTCCTATCT
>NZ_JBLWFR010000232.1:0-505 GCF_048799745.1 Noviherbaspirillum sp. ST9
CATAACGACATATTCAAAAATCTGACCACTATATTTCAAAAGACATATACGTGTTTGAGAGTCACAGGAAATAGTGCCCTCAAGCATCTGTCCATCCAGCCCATCCGGAAAAACATACAGTGGGGATTGTTCCCCTGTGAGGTTAAACCCGTAAGCAGCATTGACAGGTAAAGGACTGATAGCGTTTAGTTCATCTTCGATCCGCTTTTTTATCAAAGGATCGCTGGCCTGCACAGACGTCATGTAAGATGTTATTCTGTGAACACCATATCCTCTTTGAACATCAACTTTCATTATCACCTTATCGGTTCCGGCGTTATCCATCACCCTGATGTTTGTAGATCCGAGCTTATGTGTCGATATCAGAATAATATTTCCGTTCACCTGCACGGTTGCAATTTCTTCATTCTGCGATATGGCAGAAAGAGGCCCTGAAGCGGAATTAACCGTAAGGGAAGTATCCCTGCCTAAAATAATCGGTACAGGCACTTCTTCAGGAACTGGA
>NZ_JBLWFR010000233.1:0-503 GCF_048799745.1 Noviherbaspirillum sp. ST9
TGTTTGTCTGCCTTATCGAACAAACTGTCTATGATCTGATCAACCCATTGCTGTGCATTTGGGGCAATTGCAAGTTTAAGTCCATCTCCATATAATCCAATCAAAATAAGAGATTGCAACAATCCTTCTCTGGACCACCTTGAGAATTTTTTAGGAGGACGGAACCCAAAATTAAATTCGCTTGAAGCATTAAATTCACCAGGATCATTGCTTTTTAAAACTTGCAATACAGCCTCTTTCAGTTTTCTATATAAATTGGGATTAACTAAACCTCCGATATTTGACCAGGCATCCAGCGGGCTAGTTAATCTCCAAGTGCTTCCAATCTGAATTATCGGGGACTCTGCTACATCACGCCATTTGTAGAGCCTGCTTTGATATTCAGAATAATCGATATCAGAAAGCATTTCAATGATTTCGATATCCCCTGGATTTGCTTCATTCCATCGACCTATAAGCAGGGCTGGTATTAATTCCTCCACATTACCGGATTCAAGCCATTC
>NZ_JBLWFR010000234.1:0-501 GCF_048799745.1 Noviherbaspirillum sp. ST9
TGTAACTAGCATCGATAAGAGTATTTGATTTGGTTACTGATACGTTATTCATAGGAGAAGTCCACTTGTACGTAGTTCCACCCTAACGTAGGGGGGAATTGCTCTCAAATTACTTCTCCTTTACCTGTTAATTTCACCGTAAATCTCTCCTCCTTTAGAGTCACTTTCACCGTAAATCTCTCCTCCTTTAGAGCTTTTTTCACCGTAAATCTCTCCTCCTACGATCGCTACAGCCCTTTCACACCAAGGGCTAGCGAGGAGCCTAAAAACAAGAAAGATCTATAAAAACAAGAAAGATCTATTAAAAAGGGCTTCGCCTGTGGATAACCACCGTAAATATGACCACCTATCGCGAAAAGACAGCGGCTGCGCCGCGACCACGGGGCTGCGCCCCAAGGTCGCCTAAAGGCTCCACCCTTCCCCATAAATGCCTCGCCATTTCCTGCCGTTGGCAGGGGCGAGACTCAAAAGCCACGCTGAAAGTAAATTTTGTCTCCGACC
>NZ_JBLWFR010000235.1:0-501 GCF_048799745.1 Noviherbaspirillum sp. ST9
GACCATCATATCATTTTCAATCAAATAGTATTCATCCAACTCTTTGATACTATCGATATCAAAGCCGTTTTGTTTAAAAAAGGCCAAATCTGAACTAATTTCCTGAGACTCTTCCTTTCCTGATACGGATTCGACTTTTTTACATCCATAAAAACAAAGCAGCAAAAACGACAAAAAGCCAATAGTCTTATTAAGACCACTAAAAATTTTGTTAGGCTTCCGCAATGTAAAAATCACATAACTCCTTTTCATAATAGGTTTATTTAATAAGGTGAAACATATAAAACTTATATAACAATAATTCACATTTGTCTTTAAAATACAACAGTAAATACAGCAAGCCCTTAAAATGACGCCTCGGCGAGGTCTCTTTCTACCCACAAGTGTAAAAAGAAAGGAAAAGATCCGAAAAGCGACCATATTAAAATACTTTACTCACAATGGCTTGTTGAAAGTAAGTAAGGCATTTTCTTCATGGCTTATGTTTCATGTAATATAAAA
>NZ_JBLWFR010000236.1:0-500 GCF_048799745.1 Noviherbaspirillum sp. ST9
CGGATCGAGATTTACTGAGGGCCGATCCGCCAGCCAGAACTCTCGTCATGCCCGGGCTTGTCCCGGGCATCCACGTTCTTCGGGGCCGCTGGTGAGGAAGGCGTGGATGGCCGGGACATAGGCAAGCGGAAGCGACGCCGTCCTTCGGACGGCTATGCCCGGCCATGACGCTGTGGATACTGCCGGCGTCTCTAACGCGCCCCGTTTGTGCATTTCCTGCAGAAAAGTTGCAAACCTTCCACACTGCTAGCACCTAGACCTAATCGCGCCATGCTCTAAAACAGACGCATGCTCGGACGCATCTTCACGGTTGGTGGTTACACGCTGCTGTCGCGGCTGACGGGATTTGCCCGCGACATCATGCTCGCGGCGATCCTCGGCGCCGGCCCGGTGGCCGACGCCTTTTTCGTGGCGCTACGGCTGCCCAACCATTTTCGTGCGATCTTCGCCGAAGGCGCCTTCAACGCCGCCTGGGTGCCGGCCTATGCGCACGTCCATGG
>NZ_JBLWFR010000237.1:0-500 GCF_048799745.1 Noviherbaspirillum sp. ST9
TATCCGGAGCATTAAAAAGGCTAAAGAAAACCTGATCGATGGTTCGTTATCCTGGGAATATGGTTGTTGCGATCTGGCCGCTAAGAGAGATCTGAACCTGGACGGGGAGTTTTTAATTGGCTACGATCCTGCAGCACGGGCCGATAATACCTTGCTGGTGGGCAAGTTAAGTGATAGCAATGGCCGGTTGAAAGCAGTTATCTGCAACTATGCCTGCCATCCCACTACCTTTGCGCATGAAAATACGCTGATCTCGCCCGATTATGTAGGGGCTATGAGGGAACTCATCTTCTCTCAGCTAAATGTGGCCTGCCTATTTTTACAAGGCGCATCAGGAGATCTTGCTCCAAAAAAACAATATGTCAGAGACCCTGAAATTGTTGACGCCAACGGCCGGAAATTAGGTTACGCTATTTTATCTTCCTTAGAAAACGCTTCTCCGTTCAACCGGCAGTGGACGTTCGATTCCGCTTTACAATCGGGGGCGCCATTAGCCGTTT
>NZ_JBLWFR010000238.1:0-500 GCF_048799745.1 Noviherbaspirillum sp. ST9
GCATGGTTCAATGATTTTGTTGAACAGCTTTGTAACGGGGAGAAAAAGTTTATATTATTCAATCAATTAAGGAACAAGAAATACTTGTAGATTTGGCGAGTTGTCGTAAATTTTAAGAATGAGTGTGCCCTTGATGTCGATGGGTATCTATGTTGTTTTATTTTTATGAATATATTTACTGTTATACGGAACTTTATAAAGCGTTTAAATAAATGACCAAAGAGCAGAACGACACCATTATTGAAGTTATAAAGATCATCCTACCATTAATCGGCGGCGGTGCTGTCGGAGCAATTATAACCGCCCTAGTTACAAGTCGTCGGAACAGAATACAACCTATCAGCAAGCATGTTAATATCACTAATATATTCGTACCAAGCAAGTTGTTAGGCGATCACATCACTAGGCTTACCTTTTCTGGTGCTACAACCAATTACGACTTCGAAAATCTTTTTATTGCCCAGATTGAACTTGAAAACCGTGGTAACAAGGACTGGGAA
>NZ_JBLWFR010000014.1:0-58538 GCF_048799745.1 Noviherbaspirillum sp. ST9
GCATCATCGCCTCGATGTGGATCGGCAACTTCTTCCTGATCGTGCTGAACCTGCCGATGATCGGCTTGTGGGTGCGCATGATCATGGTGCCGTACCACTTCCTGTTCCCGGGCATCCTGGTGTTCTGCGCGATCGGTGTGTTCAGCCTGAACAACAGCGAGTTCGACGTGTTCATGATGGCGGGCTTCGGTTTGTTTGGCTACATCTGCGCCAAGCTGGAAATGGAGCCGGCGCCGATGCTGCTGGGTTTCATCATCGGGCCGATGATGGAAGAGTACCTGCGCCGCGCGTTGCTCCTGTCGCGCAGTGATCCTATGGTCTTCCTGCAGCGTCCGATCAGCCTGACCATGCTTGTTGTTGCCGTCGTCGCCATGGTCATCGTGATGATGCCGGCGCTGCGCAAAAAACGTGAAGAAGCGTTTGTGGAGTAACTCCTGACAGGCAGGCGCTGGAGAGGCGCCTGCCTTGTTACTTCAGGAAATGAATTGCCGTGGACGTCAGGATCCCTATGGCCGTACCCCCAGCGATCTCGAAGCGCGTATGGCCCATCCGCTCGCGCACTTGATCCTGCGGCTCTTCACCTGGCACGAGGTCGTTGATCAACTCGGCATGCGCGCCGACCTGCTGCCGCAGCCCGTTGGCGTCGAGAATGACAATGAGCGTCAACGCCAGAGACACGCCGAAGGCCGGATGTGCAATTCCTTCCTCCATGGCAACGAGCGCCGCGACACTGCTGACGATTGCCGTATGTGAACTGGGAAAGCCGCCGTTGCCGCTTTCATTGAAGGCGAGACGTTTCGCTTTGAAGCTGTTGACGAGAAATTTCAGCAATCCTGCCCCCATCCATGAAAGGAAGGGGGCAACAAGGTAGTGAAGCGTCATTTCGGCACGATCCGGAGGCAGGCGTCCTGATTAGAGGCAATGGCTCCCGCGGCAGTTCCGCGGCGCCGATTTTGACGCTCAGCCCGGCGTCGTTTCCTTCAAGCCACCACCCAGCGACCGATAGAGATCCACCGCATTCGTCAATCGCAACAGCCGCGCCTGCACCAGCGTCTGCTCCGCGGAAAACAGTTCACGCTGGGCGTCGAGCACTTCAAGCGCGCTTGCCACGCCGTTCTGGTAGCGTAGTTCCGCCAGCTTCAGGCGTTCCTTTTGTGCGTCCAGTACACGCGCCTGCGCATCGATCTGTTCGTCGATGGCACCGCGCGCCACCAGTGCGTCCGCAACTTCACGGAAGGCAACCTGGATCGCCTTTTCGTAATCGGCCACCGCGATGTCCTTGCGTACTTCGGCAATGTTCAGGTTGGCGCGATTGCGTCCGGCATCGAAGATGGGCAGCACAAGCTGCGGCACGAAGGACCAGGTGCGGGTGCCGGCGTCGAACAGGCCGGACAGCTCGCCGCTCGCACTCCCTATGCCTGCCGTCAGCGAGATCCGCGGGAAGAAGGCGGCCCGTGCGGCACCAATGTTGGCATTGCTTGCCTTCAGGCGTTGTTCGCTGGCCCGGATATCCGGACGGCGTGCGAGAAGATCGGACGGCAGTCCCGGCGGAAGTTCGGCGACGATCCCTTGTGACGACAGCGGAAGCGCCTGCGGCAGGTCGTTCAACGGCCGGCCAACGAGCAGCGTCAGCGCGTTGAGGGCTTGCGCGCGCTGGCGCTGCAGGGTAGCCAGGGATGCACGGGCGCTTTGTACCAGGATTTCATTCTGGCGCAGGTCTAGCGCGGACGACGCGCCGACGTCGAAACGCTGCTTTGCGAGCTTGTAGGCAGACTCGCGCGATTTGAAGGTGCTGCGCGCGAGCTCTTCCTGTTCCGCGAGCGCGCGCTCGGAAAGGTAGGCCTTCGCGACCTCGGCGACAATGCTGATATGCGCTGCGCGCCGGGCTTCTTCGGTCGCCAGGTATTGCGACAGCGCGGCGTCGTTGAGGCTGCGCACGCGGCCGAAGAAGTCCAGCTCGAATGCGGGAATCGACAGGCCGACCTGATAAGCGCTGCCCACGACTGATGCACCGGTGGGCGACGTTGCCGCCGAGTTGCGCGAACGCGCACCGGACGCAGTGCCCGATACATTGGGGAGAGCGTCCGCGCCAACGATGTTGTACTGCGCGCGCGCTTCCTCGATGCGCAAGGCGGCAACTCGCAGGTCCCGGTTATGTTCCAGCGCGGTCCCGATCAGCGCTTGCAGGCGCGGATCCTGGAAGAACTCGCGCCAGCCGCTGTCAGCGGTGACGTAGGCGATCTGTCCGCCCGCCGGGGATGCTTCCGCCGGATAGGCGGTCGCGATCGGCGCGTCAGGCCGGTCGTATACCGGCGCGAGCGAGCAGGCCGACAGCACGGCGGCGGCCAGCAAGGGCAGGGTGAATTGCGGAATGTTCAACTTGTTCATGCTCCTTCTCCCTCGACACTCACATGGTGCGAGTGGGCAGCCCAGAAGCGCTGCTGGCGCTCGCTGCCCTTGAAAAAACGGCGGACGACGACGTAAAACACCGGCACCAGGAATACAGCCAGCACCGTCGCGGTAATCATGCCGCCCATGACACCGGTGCCGATCGCGCGCTGGCTGGCGGAGCCGGCGCCGGTCGCGATCACCAGCGGCAGGACGCCGAGGATGAAGGCGAGGGAGGTCATGACGATCGGACGGAAGCGCAGCTTTGCCGCTTCCAGCGCTGCTGTCACCGCGTCCTTGCCTTCGGCCTGCAAGTCCTTCGCGAACTCGATGATCAGGATTGCGTTCTTCGCCGACAGGCCGATGATCGTGATCAGGCCGACCTTGAAGTAGACGTCGTTCGGCATGCCGCGCAGCGATACGCCGAGCAGCGCGCCGAGAATGCCCAGCGGCACGACCAGCATCACCGACAGCGGGATCGAAGTGCTTTCATACAGCGCGGCAAGCACCAGGAACACGGCAAGCAGCGACAGGGCCATGAGCATCGGCATCTGCGCGCCGGAAATCTGCTCTTCGCGCGACTGGCCGGTCCATTCAAAGCCGAAGCCTTGGGGAAGTTGCGACACGAGCTTTTCCATCTCGGCCATGGCTTCGCCGCTGCTGTGGCCCGGCGCCGCCTGTCCGGCGATCTTCATCGCCGGATAACCGTTGTAACGCACGACCTGCACCGGACCGGTGATCCACTTCAGCGTCGTGAAGGTCGCCATCGGCACCATCTCGCCGGCGACGTTGCGCACGTAGAGCTGGCGCAGGTCTTCCGGCTGCATGCGCTGGACCGGTTCGGCCTGCATGATGACGCGCTGCTGGCGGCCTTCGTTCGGGAAGTCGTTCAGGTAGGACGAGCCGAGCGCCGCCGTCAGGGTCGCGTTGACGTCGGCGAACGCCACGCCCAGCGCGCTCGCCTTGTCGCGGTCGATGTCGACCTGCAGCTGCGGTGCATCTTCCAGTCCTTCCGGACGCACGCCGGCAAGCACAGGGCTTTTCGCCGCCATGCCGAGCAGCTGGTTACGCGCCGCCAGCAGTGCATCGTGGCCGCGTCCGGCACGGTCCTGCAGACGGAAATTGAAGCCGGTCGCCGTACCCAGCTCCGGAATCGGCGGCGGGTTGAGCGCGAATACGATGGCGTCCTTGATGCTCAAAAGCACACCCATCGCCTTGCCCGAGATCGCATCGGCGGTATTGGCCGCGTCGCGCTGATCCCAGTCCTTCAGCGGAACGAAGGCAATGCCCGCGTTCTGGCCGCTGCCGGAGAAGCTGAAGCCGGTGACGGCCACGGTGTGCTCCACGCCCGGTTGCTTCAGGAAATAGCCCTCGACCTGTTTGACGACGTCGAGCGTGCGATTGGCACTGGCGCCCGGCGGCAGCTGGATATTGGTCAGGATGTAACCCTGGTCCTCATTCGGCAGGAAGGAGGCCGGCAGGCGCATGAACAACAGACCGACCACGGCGACAATCACGCCGTAGACGAGCATGTAACGCGTGGTCTTGCCCAGCATGCCCACGACGACACGCTGGTAGGCATTGGTGGTGCTGTTGAACTTGCGGTTGAACCAGCCGAAAAAGCCTTTCTTTTCATGGTGATGCCCCGCTTCCACCGGCTTGAGCAGGGTGGCGCACAGGGCCGGGGTCAGGGTCAGTGCCATGAGGGCGGAGAAAGCCATGGAGGCGACCATCGACAGCGAGAACTGGCGATAGATTGCGCCGACCGCGCCGCCGAAGAAGGCCATCGGGATGAACACGGCGATCAGCACCAGCGTGATGCCGACGATGGCGCCGGTGATCTGGCCCATGGCTTTCCGGGTTGCCGCCGCAGGCGAGAGGCCTTCCTCGCTCATGATGCGTTCCACGTTCTCGACGACGACAATGGCATCGTCGACCAGGATGCCGATGGCCAGCACCATGCCGAACATGGTCAGCACGTTGATCGAGAAGCCGAAGGCGTACATCGCAGCAAACGTACCCATCAATGCCACCGGGACGACGATGGTCGGGATCAGCGTGTAGCGGATGTTCTGGAGGAACAAATACATCACCAGGAACACCAGCAGCACCGCTTCGAGCAGCGTCTTGACCACTTCCTCGATCGAGATCTTGACGAACTTGGAGGTGTCGTAGGGGATGTCATACTGCACGCCGGCCGGAAAGTACTTTTGCAGTTCTTCCATCTTCGCGCGGACGAGGCTTGCCGTGCCGAGTGCGTTCGCGGTCGGCGAGAGCTGGATCCCGATGGCCGAAGACGGCTTGCCGTCAATGCGGGCGGAAGTCGCATAGGCTTGGCCGCCGAGTTCGACACGGGCTACATCGCGCAGGCGGATGACCGAGCCGTCCGTATTGGCACGAAGGACGATGTTGCCGAATTGCTCGGGACTCGACAGCTGGCCGGTGACCACGATGGGTGCCGTGACCTGCTGCGTACCGGGGGAGGGCAGTTCGCCCAGCGTACCGGAGGCCACCTGCGCGTTCTGGGCGCGGATTGCATTGGCGATGTCGGCAGGCGTGAGCTTGAAGCCGACCATCTTTTCCGGATCGATCCAGACGCGCATGGCGCGCTCGGTGCCGAACAGGATGGCTTCGCCGACGCCGTCGACGCGCTTGATTTCGTTGAGTACGTTGCGCGACAGGTAATCGCCCAGCGCGACCGGGTCCATGCTGCCGTCCTTCGATGACAGCGTGACCACCATCAGGAAGTTACTGCGCGCCTTGGTGACCTGCACGCCTTGCTGCATCACGGATTGCGGCAGGCGCGACTCCACGCGCCGCATCCGGTTCTGCACTTCCACGGCGGCGAGGTCGATGTTCGTGCCGGGCTTGAAGGTCGCGGTGATCTGCGCCTGGCCGTTGCCCTGGCTCTGGGACTCCATGTATTGCAGTCCTGGAGCGCCGTTGAGCTCCTGTTCGATGAGGCTGGTGACGCTGTTTTCGAGCGCCTGCGCGGTTGCGCCGGGATACATCGCGGTCACGACTACCGAGGGCGGCGCGATCGTGGGATATTGCGCCACCGGCAGCCCGGTAATGGACAGCGCGCCGGCGATCAGGATAAAGATGGCGAGCACCCAGGCGAACACCGGGCGCTCAATGAAAAATTTTCCCATTCGCTTGCTCTCTTATTGATTGACGGGCTTCGTGCCGGATTGCGCCACCGGCGGACTTCCAGCCTGCTTCCAGGGAACGGCGTTGACGGCGGCGCCGGGCGGGGCTTTCTGGAAGCCCTCGACCACGACGCGTTCGCCCGGCTTCAAACCTTCGCTGACGATCCATTTGTCGCCGATGGCGGTGTCGGCCTTGACCGGGCGCGGCGCGACCTTGTTGTCCTGCCCGACGACCATGACGGTGGTGGCATTCGCCTGCCGCTGGACGGCCTGCTGCGGGACGGTGATCGCGTTTTCCTGGACAGCTTGTTCTACACGCGCGCGGACGTACATGCCGGGCAGCAGGAAGCGCTCCGGGTTCGGGACGACGGCACGCAGGGTGATGGCGCCAGTGCTCGGGTCGACCGTCTGATCGGAGAACAGCAGCTTGCCAGCGTGCGGATAGATTTCGCCGTCTTCCATCACAATGTTGACCTTGACCTCATCCTTGCCGGCCTTCTGCAGCTTGCCGTCGCGCATGGCACGCTGGAGTTTCAGGGCTTCGGAAGCGGGCTGGGTAATGTTGACGTACAGCGGGTCGAGCTGCTGGATGGTGGCGAGCGGCGTCGCGGCTCCCTGTCCGACGAGGGCACCCTCGGTGACGAGTGCACGTCCGATGCGTCCTGAAATCGGGGCGTTGACGGTTGCATAGCCAAGGTTGAGGCGAGCGGTTTCCAGCGCCGCCTTCGCCGATGCCACATCGGCGGCCGCCTGCTTCTGCGCCGTCACCGCGTCGTCATATTCCTGCTTGCTGATGGCATTGGTTTCAACGAGTGGCTTGTAGCGCTGGGCCTTCAAGGTGGTCTGGGCGAGGTTCGCTTCGGCCTTTGCCAGCGCCGCCTGCGCGCTGTTGGCGGTCGCCTGGAAAGGGGCAGGGTCGATGCGGAACAGGACATCGTTCGCCTTGACCTCGGCACCTTCGCGGAAAATGCGCTTGGTGACGATGCCGGCGACACGGGCTCGTACTTCGGCTACGCGGGTCGCTTCGAGGCGGCCGGGGAGTTCGTTGGTCAATGCGACACGTTCCGGCGCGACGGTGACGACGGAGACCTCCGGCGGCGGCATCCCGCCCGGGGTCTGCGCGTTGGCGCTGCGAATCTGCTCTCCGCACCCGGCAAGGGCCGCGACGGCGAGGGCAATGGCAGCGATGGAGGCAGTCGTTTGATGTGCAGTCATGGAATTCTTGGAGAAAAGTTTTTGAGCGGCACCTTTTTGCTGGCCTTGGCTGGCTCTGCGCGGTACCTTTTCGCTTCGGTCGGGGTATTATACATACGTCCGTGAATGTATGTTTGTGTCGATGTGTGTCATTTTGTTTATGTAAGGAAACAACATGGTGAGAAAGACCAAGGAAGAGGCGCTCGAAACGCGCAACCACTTGCTGGATGCGGCGGAAGACGTCTTCTACCGGCTAGGCTATGCGCGCACCACGCTGGACGCGGTTGCGGAGGCAGCAGGCATGACGCGTGGCGCGATCTACTGGCACTTCAAGAACAAGAGCGACCTGTTCAACGCCATGTGCGACCGCGTGCACCTGCCCATGGAGCGCCTCGCCGAGTCGGTCAACCAGGAGACCGCAGGCAACCCGCTGGACCACATGCGCAAGGTCGCCGTGTTCTTTCTGAAGGAGTGCGACCAGAATCCGCACTTCCGCAAGATTATTGAAATCCTGTGGAAGAAAACTGAATTCGTGGATCCGTCGGACGCGATGTACATCCGCCAGCATGAGGCGGGCTTGAACGGGCGGGAGCATATCCGTACGGCACTGACACGCGCGGTCGATACCGGCTACCTGTCCCCCGATACGGATATCCGGCTCGCCGGTGTGTTGCTGCAGGCAAGCATTGAAGGCATTCTGCAGAACTGGCTATTGGAACCCGGCTACTTTTCGCTCGCCAACGAGGCAGAACGTCTGGTCGATGCCTGCTTCGATACGATTCGCAGCGCGGCCAGCCTCAGAAAATCCGTACAGACGGTACAGCCGGAATAGGACTTGACAAACGTCGCGCGACTTGAGTTGTGCACATGTGTCGAGGACGAAGTTCATGATATGAATCACAATTGGTCCGGCCAGCGATCAAACTTCGTGTTTCGACTAACTCATTGAATTTTAAAAGGTATTTCTTTTGCTTAATTCTTAGGCAAACTAACGGAAAGCCCGAAAAATCGACATTGAGGAAACACAAAAGGGACTTGTTCACAAACTTATCCACAGGAAATGTGAATTGATCGGAAAAACCCTTTTCCACCAATGACTTATGGCAATTTCTTAACCTGGTCGGAGGATTCCTACGATCGGACGCGCGCAACGAGTCCGAGCCCGATGGCCAGGAGGATAAAGAGTCCCGAGGACGCCCAACCGGCGTAAACGAGTTGGGCGATCATGTTCGCCGTCGACGGAGCTAGCGGAGTCAACTGGTGGATAAACGACACCGCCAGCCAAAGCAGCACCGCCGCGAACGCAGCCGCACAACCCGCCTGTCCGAAAACCCGTGCATGCCCTCGCAGTCGGCACGTTTCTGCCGGCGTCCAGGGTGACGTACCTGCCAGCGCCGCGCCTACGCGGCGGCTTACGGCCCAGAGAAGCCCGACAAGGAAACCGAACCAGAACCCGCATTCGACGAACGCCGTCCATAGCTGGCGTACGAACGACCAGAGCTCCTGGTTTCCGAAGCTGCCGGGCCAGAGCAGGATGAGCAGGCCGGTGACCGCCCCAGAAAAGAACGCGAGGCAGGTCGATCGCAGGAAACTGCGCTTCCAGAATGCAAACTCCTTCGTCAATGCCTCGTCACTGACTGTTGCGCCCGACAACAAGATGCCCATGACTTTCCTCCGACCACTGATCTTCCAGCCCACGCACTGCATCCTGCGGTGAGATGCGTTGACCAAGCGTTAATCCGTTATGCATTCGGCACCGACGCGGAGCGCGAGTTCGCCATAAACATGGGATGCGCATACCTGGTACCTAGTGTGTAATTACCGAAAGTAAAGAGTCGGGGCGACGGGATGGATTTGCGGGAGTACAAAATGATGGCGGGGCTGGGCGGTGTCGTGGCCGCGGTCGGACTGCTCGCGCTTTACTTCGACACGGTGCTCGCCGGCGGCCTCGCGATTGCTGTCGGTAGTTTCCTGGGACTTGCCGGGATGGTCGGGGCGTTCTGGAATGACAATTGACGTGACTTGCCGACGGATCGCAGACACCCGTCGGAGAAACATTGCCTTGAATCAAGGTTGCAATTCGGCAATAAAAGTAGAATGACGGTTCTTGTGTTTAGAACCCGCAGTACCTCTTTATCCCGCACCTTTCCCGGTGCGGGATTTTTTTTTGGGGTATTACACCGTTGCGCGGTTTCCCCACTTGCCATGCACATTGCAGTCGGTCACGACCAGCAGGCTATCACCCGCCTTGAGGCGCTGAACGAAGCTGACGGCCGGCAGTGAAGGATCGGCGGGAGCCTTGTTCATCGTGTGGGAAGCGACGAGCTTGCCGTTGAGGTACAACGCGATCCCCGAAATGTAATGCTCGTTGATCGCCTCGTGTTTGGCTTGCACGGTCACACGATAGAAATCACCTGGAGGCGTTTTGCCGAATGCGACCGCCTTGTCGTCCATTTTTTCGAGTGCGATCGAAGGCGTATGGGATGTTTCCTGCCCCGGTTTCAAGTTCTCCGGATCCGCGGCAAACTTCACATCCTTGATGTCGTCTGCGGCCAGCGCCGGACGTGCCAGCGACGTGCCAACGGTGGCAACCACTGCGCCTGCTAGCGCGCTCTTGACGAATGAGCGGCGGTTCTCGTTTTGCATCTGTATATCTCCTTGGGGAAAGTGGGAATGGATTGGACGCGGCGCCAGGGGCTGCGTCGAGGACACTAGTGCAGACGGCGTGCCAATCCCTCGCAAACTGCGGACGATGCAGCGGAAGTGATTGAAAAATCAGGGAAATCTTCGCTGCCGACGCCGAATCCCCGACCGGTAGTCCCTCACCCGCTGATGGGTGTGTTCCAACACCCAGAGGCCCGCCGTCCGATGAATCGCGACACATGAAGCATCTTGTCGCCGCGCATGTCATCGGCTCCGCAAGCCGGTGCGCCTGTCGTCAGCCGCCGCGCAGTTCTCCGCGGACTGTTGGGCGCGCCCCGCCATCGTACGTGCGCCAATACTTCATCAAACACATTCGATCTGGCTCGTAAGCCATTGAAAAGATTTGTGTGTTCTGGTGCATGGTCGTGCTCGACGAGCATCGGCACACCGCTTGCGATAGCTCCCCCACGGCCCAGTCACACCGCGTCGAGCCGCCTCTTCGTCAGAAATTTTTCAGGATTGACCATGTACCAGTTCCCGACAGTAGCGCCGCTGCCGATGCAGCAACATGCAGTGAAGTCCCATCAGGACGCCAAGGAAATGCAGCTCGGATTAAAGGTTGAAGGACACGGGCCCGCCGTTGTGCTGCTGCACAGTTCGATGGGTTCGAAGAGCCAATGGCGCATGCTCATGGAAAGCATGCGCGGGACGCACCGACTGATTGCCATCGACTTGTACGGGTATGGGGACAGCGCCATGCCCGCATTGGGCGAGCGACATTCGCTGGACGACGAGGTCCGGTTGGTGCAATCGAAACTCGACCAACTCCTCGCTCCCGGCGAGCGCTTTCACCTGGTAGGCCATTCCTTTGGAGGCGGCGTGGCTTTGCGACTGGCCCATGCGAACCCCGCGCGGCTGCACAGCCTCGCACTCTTTGAACCGACGGCATTTCATTTGCTCGACAGGAAGGACAAGGTGCTGGACGATATTCGTGCCGTCGCGCATCTTACGCGCGTTGCCGCGGATGAAGATCAACGTCTGGCTGCAACAGAAATATTCATCGATTACTGGAGCGGAAAGGGTGCTTTCGCCGCTTTGCCGCCAGCGCGGCAAGCCTTGTTCACCTCCTTGCTGCCCAAGGTGCCGCTCGATTTTCAGGCCCTGATCGACGACCCCTTGCGTCCTTCCGATTACAGCCGGATGGCAGTTCCGAGCTGCCTGATTACCGGCCGCGACAGCCCCCGTTGCACGCATGCGATCGTCAACGTTCTTGTCGCCAGGATGGCGAAGGCGGAAAGGCACGAGATCGGTGCCGGGCATATGGCGCCGGTCAGTCATCCTGCGTTGGTGAATCCGATCATCGAAGGTTTCATTCGCCGTATCGATGGGCAGGCAAGTCGCGCACAGTGAAAACACGATAACGGCAGCAACGGAAACGGTGCGGCGGTGCGCATGGCAAGTGCATCGACCGCCGGGTCCGACATTCAAATGTCGGAAAGACCCCCTATACTGAATCTGTGCTTTCAGTGCTGTTGGAGGTTGTCATGCGACATCGACTTTATTATCTGCTTCCGGATATCGAAAGCGCGAGACGCACATTGGATGATCTGCTGCTGAATCGGATTGAGCAAAGGCATATCCACTTTCTCGCCAGGGGCGCCCTTCCGGAGGACATGCCGGAGGCGAATTTCCTTCAAAAGACCGATGTGGTGCACGGCGCCAAGGCAGGCATGCTCACCGGCGCCGTATTGGGAATGGCCTTGGGTTTTCTGCTGGTCTACTATTTTTCGCTTTCGTCGGGTGCGCTGACGGTGACGGCGACCACCCTGGTCGGGGTCCTGTTCGGCGGCTGGGCCGCAAGCCTGGTCGCGGCCGCGATCCCGAATACGCGACTGGCGGCGTTCTTCCCTGAAATAGAAAAGGGAAGGGTGCTGCTGATTGCCGACGTGCCATCGCGCCGTATCGAGCATGTCGAAAGAGTGCTCGCCGAACGTCACCCGGAAATCAACTTCCGAGGCGAGGAACCGACCATTCCTGCCTTTCCATAATACGTCATCAGGGAGCGACGTCATGCCGTACGACATGGTTGCCATGTCGGCGGTCAAGCTCGGGAGATGAGTATGGAACTGCATCTGCACTCGCATCATCTGGAGCATCGCAGCCCGGACTGGGTCGCGGCAGCGGCCTCGGGTTTTGTGGCCGGCGCAATCCTGATGGTATTGGAATTATTCTGGTCGGCCATCGTCCAGGACAGCAATCCGTGGGTCACATCGCACAAGATCGCCGCCATCGTGTTGGGCGATGACGTGTTGCGGCCGGCGGATTTCAGTGTCGGCATCGTGGGCGTTGCCCTCATCATCCACTATGTGCTCGGCATTGTGTTCGGACTCGTCCTGGCTGCGATCATCGCGCCGTTCCGTCTGGATTCGAGCGTCGGCATGGCACTTGCGGCAGGGGCAGTGTTCGGCTTGCTCCTGTACGTGATCAATTTCTACGTCCTGACCGGCGTTTTTCCATGGTTTGCCGACATGCGCGGCTGGGCAGCCTTGTTCGCAAATCTGATTTTCGGGATGGCATTGGCACTGATGTACACGAAACTCGAGCGCCCTGCGTTTGCTCGCTAGTGCCGATTCTTTTCCGGATCTGATTTGCGCTCACCGGCCACGCTGCCGGGAGAGAGGATGATATGCCCATGGCTGTCGCGCTCATCGTGATAGTCGTCGCCTCGCTGGTGTTTCATGTCGCCAGTCCATGGTGGACCACACCGCTTGCCTCGAACTGGCAAACGATGGACGACACACTTGCCATCACGCTGCTGATCACCGGCATCTTCTTCGTTGGCATCAATCTCTTCGTCGCCTATGCATTGTGGCGGTACCGCCATCGTGAAGGCAGGCGCGCTGCGTACGAACCCGACAACAAGAAAGTGGAGCGCCGCCTTCTTGTCGGCACGACGCTCGGCATCATGGCGCTGCTGGCGCCCGGGCTCTTCGTCTATGCCGAATATGTCCGGGCGCCGGCAGACGCGCTCGTCGTTGAAGTGCTGGGAAAACAGTGGGAGTGGCATTTCCGTCTTCCCGGAGCCAGCGGCAAACTGGGCATGACGAACGTGAATTTCGTCAACGCCTCCAATCCTTTCGGGCTCGATCCCAAGGATCCAGTCGGCCAGAACAACCTCCTCGTCGCGGGCGATCTGCACCTGCCTCTCAACAAGCCGGTCAAGGTCTTGTTGCGCTCGCAAGACGTCCTGCACGATTTTTACGTGCCGCAATTTCGCGCCCGCATGAACATGGTGCCCGGCATGGTGACGTCTTTCTGGTTCACGCCGACCAGGGCCGGCCGCTATGAAATCCTGTGCGCGCAGCTATGTGGCGTCGGCCATTACAACATGCGCGGCTACGTGGTCGTGGAAGACGAAGCGACTTTCTTGAAGTGGCTCGAAGCGCAACCGACCTTTACTGCCACTCTGGAAAAGCCGCGTGCCGGCCCCGCGGCGGTGGCATCGGGCCGCGGCAATCCGCTGCAGGCACAGGGGCAGGCGCTGGCCCAGGCAAAGGGCTGCATCGCTTGCCACTCAGCCGACGGAAAACCCGGCGTGGGGCCGACGTGGAAAGGCTTGTACGGCAAGACGGAAACCATGGCTGACGGTACCTCGGTCCGCGTGGACGACGCTTTCCTGAAGAATGAGATCCGCAATCCGCAGGCGCGCGTGGTGAAAGGCTTTGCATCGATCATGCCAAAGATCGAACTGACCGATGATGAACTGGCCGCGCTATCCGCCTATATCCAGTCCCTCGGAAACCCGGGGCAGCCGCCTGCACAGTGAGGAGGAACACGCCATGGATTACGCGCACGATGGTCACGGCGGGCAAAGTTTCTGGACCAAATACGTCTGGAGCCAGGACCACAAGGTGATTGCGGTCCAGTATGCCTGTACCGCCATCGCAGTCGGCCTGGTCGGCGTGCTGCTGTCCAATCTGATGCGGCTGCAACTCGGTTTCCCCGGCCGCTTCGAATTCATCGATGCCCAACGCTACTACCAGTTCGTCACCATGCACGGGATGATCATGGTGATTTACCTCCTCACCGCCTTGTTCCTAGGTGGTTTCGGCAATTACCTGATCCCGCTGATGGTCGGTGCGCGCGACATGGTTTTTCCGTTTCTCAACATGCTCAGCTTCTGGGTATATTTGCTGTCGGTCGTAGTGCTGATGGCGAGCTTCTTCGTGCCGGGCGGGCCCACCGGCGCTGGATGGACGCTTTATCCTCCGCAAGCCATTTTGCCTGGAACACCGGGCTACGAATGGGGCATCATCCTGATGCTGGTGTCGCTGGTGATCTTCATCGTCGCCGCCACCATGGGCGGCCTGAATTACGTGACGACCGTCTTGCAGGCGCGCACCGAAGGCATGACCCTGATGCGCATGCCGCTGACGGTATGGGGCATTTTCGTCGCAACGATCCTGGCGCTGCTGGCGTTTCCGGCCCTGTTCGTGAGCGGCGTGATGATGCTGCTCGACAAGACCCTGGGCACCAGCTTCTTCATGCCATCGCTGGTATCGATGGGACAGGTGACGAATTACAAGGGCGGCAGTCCTCTCCTGTTCCAGCACCTGTTCTGGTTCTTCGGCCATCCGGAAGTCTACATCGTGGCGCTGCCGGCGTTCGGCATCGTCTCCGACCTCATCAGCGTGCATGCCCGCAAGAGCATCTTCGGCTACCGCAACATGGTGTGGGCGATTCTTGCCATCGGCGTGCTGTCGGTCGTGGTATGGGCGCATCACATGTTCGTCAGCGGCATGAATCCGTATTTCGGCTTCTTCTTCGCCACCACCACGCTGATCATCGCCGTGCCGACGGCAATCAAGGTGTACAACTGGCTGCTGACGTTGTGGCGCGGGGATATCCATCTGTCGGTGCCGATGCTGTTCGCACTGGCCTTTGTCAGCACCTTCGTCATCGGCGGGTTGACCGGCCTGTTCCTGGGCAATGTGAGCGTGGATATTCCGCTATCCAACACCTATTTCGTGGTGGCGCACTTTCACATGGTGATGGGCGTGGCGCCGATTCTCGTGGTCTTTGGCGGCATCTACCACTGGTACCCGAAGGTCACCGGCCGCATGCTCGACGACCGGCTCGGCAAGTTCCATTTCTGGATCACTTTCCTCGGTACCTATACCATCTTTTTTCCGATGCATTACCTCGGCATCCTCGGCATGCCGCGGCGCTACTACGCATTCGAGCACTATGATTTCATTCCGCAGTCGGCGCATTCCTTGAACACCTTCATCAGCATAGTGGCGTTGATCGTTGGCGCCGTGCAGCTTGTCTTCGTTTACAACCTCGTGTGGAGCGCATTTCGCGGCAGGCACGCCGACGGTAATCCGTGGCGGGCAGCGTCGCTCGAATGGCAGACACCGCAAACCCCGCCCGGTCACGGCAACTGGGGGCCGGAATTGCCGGTGGCTTATCGCTGGGCATACGCGTATAGCGTGCCCGGCGCGTCGCAGGATTTCATTGCACAGAATGCCGCGCCGGAAGTAGGGGGCACAGAACCTGAACCTTATGGCGGCAAGGAGGCATTGGCATGAGCACTCCGTTGATGTTCCGCGCCTCGATGGAGGGTGGCGATCATGGCATCGCTCCCGATGTAAGCGATCGGCATGGCAACCGTCCGGACCCCGCCACCGTGGCATTGTGGGCGTTCATGGCCGTGGCAACGTCCTTGTTTTCGCTGTTCATCGCCGCGTATGTCATGCGCATGGACGGGACGGACTGGTCCGTGATTGCGATGCCATGGCAGCTATGGCTCAGTACGATGATGCTCATTGCCGGCAGCGTATGCCTGCAACTGTCCAACGGCTTCGCACGGCACAGACGCTGGGACGGGGCGCATCTCCTGCTGGTGTCAGGCGGTGTCTTTGCCATCGCGTTTCTGGGGGCGCAGCTTTGGGCGTGGCAGACGCTCCTGGAGAGCCGGGTGGCCCCGGCGGGGAACCCGGCCGGAAGCTTCTTTTATTTGTTGACCGCCATGCATGGCTTGCATGTGGCCGGCGGATTGGCCGGGTGGGGCGCCACCTTGTCCGGTTTTCATCGGCAGATTGGCGCGGTTCGTGTCGCGCGGCGCATGAGGCTATGCGCCCGCTACTGGCACTTCCTGCTGGCGGTGTGGCTGGTGCTGTTTGGCACACTTGGCTGGCTGACGCCGGAAGTGGTGCGCCTCATTTGCGGCACGCGCTGAAGACAAGGCTACGGAGGAGGTATGAGCGCGCAGTTGTCACCATCGAAGGATGCGGCGCCGGTATCGCCGGGCGGATGGCGCGGACTGGTGGCCGACTGGTCGTCCGACAGGGAAGTCTTCTCGGTATCTTGGGGCAAGGCGATGATGTGGATCTTCCTGCTCTCCGACACCTTTGTCTTCAGTTGCTTCCTGACCGGCTACATGACCGTGCGTGTATCGACGCCGGCGCCCTGGCCGAATCCCAGCGAAGTGTTCGCATTGAATATCGGCGGCGTCGAGGTGCCGCTGATTCTCATTGCCATCATGACGTTCGTGCTGATTACCAGCAGCGGCACGATGGCAATGGCCGTCAATTTTGCTTACCGCCGCGATCGCCGTCGCACGGCGGCATTAATGCTGGCGACCGCTGCATTCGGCGCGCTGTTTGTCGGCATGCAGGCCTTCGAATGGACCAAACTCATCGTCGAAGAAGGCATCCGCCCCTGGGGCAATCCGATGGGAGCGGCGCAGTTCGGCGCCACCTTCTTCATGATCACCGGCTTTCACGGCATGCATGTGTCGGCGGGCGTGATTTATCTGCTGATCGTGGCGCTCCGCGTGCTGCGCGGACGCGTTGAAAAAAGCGGCAATTACCAGATCGTGGAGATCGCCGGGCTCTACTGGCACTTCGTCGATCTGGTCTGGGTATTCATCTTCGCGCTGTTCTATCTCTGGTGAGGCACGCCATGGGTTCTCCCGGCGGACAACAACATCCGGTCAGCCTGTACCTCAAGATCTGGGGATTGCTGTTTGTGCTCAGCACCTTGTCCTATCTGGTGGACTATTTTCATTTTCAGGGCTACCTGCGATGGACCCTGATCATTGTCTTCATGCTGCTGAAAGCCGGGTTGATCGTCGCGATTTTCATGCACATGGCCTGGGAGCGAATGGCATTGGTGTACGCCATCCTGGTTCCGCCACTGTGCCTGCTGGTGCTGGTCTGGCTGATGGCGTCGGAGGCGGATTACACCCTGTTGACACGGCTGTCGTTTTTCAAGTGAAAGACGCGCGGGGCGGGGCGAACGGCCGGCGCAGGCCTCACGCGTCCGCGCCTTTCATCTGCGACTGCAGGTAGTTCTGCAGTCCGACGTCCTTGATGAGCGTTTGCTGGGTCTCCAGCCAGTCGATCGCGCTTTCGCAGTGTTCCAGGAGGTCGTCGAGCAATTCGCGGCTGACATAGTCGTGGGCGGCCTCGCAGTTGGCGATCGCCTGTACCAGCAACTGGTGATGGCTTTTCTCGTGGCGAAGGTCGCAATCGATGCATTCCGCCACGTCTTCCCCGATCAGGAGCTTCCCCAGGTCCTGGAGGTTGGGCAGGCCCTCCAGGAAGAGGATGCGCTCGATCACGTCGTCGGCTTCCTTCATGGTGCGGATCGACTGCTTGTACTCGACACGGCCAATCTCGCCGAAGCCCCAGTGCTTGTAGATGCGGGCATGGAGAAAGTACTGGTTGATCGCTGTCAGCTCGTTCTTCAGCACCTTGTTGAGCAGCGTGATGATCTGCGCGTCGCCTTTCATCGTGTACGCCCTCAGGTCGCGGAGGAAGAGGACGAACTCATCTGGCTTTGCTGGTAGTTTTGCAGGCCGACCAGCCCGATCAGGCGGATCTGCTGTTCAAGCCAGTAGGCGTGGTCCATTTCCGTATCATCGAGCTGCTGGACAAGCATGTCCCGCGTGACGAAGTCGCGGGCAGTCTCGCACGCGGCGATGGCCTTCTTCAGTTCGCCGACAACGTGGTATTCGACATCCAGGTCTGCTTGCAGCATGTCCGGGACCGTGCTGCCGACCTTCAACGCATTGCGTTTGCTGAGGTCGGGGACGCCCTCGAGAAAGAGGATGCGCTGGATGAGCAAGCGCGCGTGATGACGTTCATGGTCGGATTCGTGGAGGCTGTGTTCGGCAAGCTGCGGAAAGCCGAAGTTGGCGTACATCTCGCCATGGATCAAATACTGGTCGACTGCGGTCAGTTCGCCGGCGAGCAGGCCGTTCAGAATATCAATGATCCCCGTATCGCCTTTCATGACTGCTCCTGGTAAATATTGTAATGGTTAAGCGTGGCACGCAGCAGTGACATGGTCAAGGTGCGCTGTTCATTTCGTTAGTGATTCTCATTTTGAAAAGCACGCGCGATTCTCGTCAACCCGCACATGTTAATCGCCGCGAAAAAATCCTGCTGAAGATCACTGGACCCATGTCGGCTTGCGTAGCTTGGCAAACGGCTGCGCGGAACGCACGCGGTCGATCCACCATGTGAGCGCCGCGCCTTCTTCCCCGGGTCGCCACGCGAGATAGAAGGTTTCATCCGGCTTTGGCTCGCGCACTTTCTTTTCGATGAGCAATCCGTTCGCGATTGCGGGGCGCGCGCAATCCTCGGGCAAGAAGCCGAAGCCAAGGCCGGCAACCTGGAATTCAAATTTCGTGAGCATGTCGGGTACGGACAGGGTGTCTTGCCCAAACAGGAGTCCGACGGTGCGCGCTTCCAGCTGTCGTGCCGAATCGGAGACGGAAACCGCGCGGTAGTCATGCAGGTCGGCCTTGGAAAGCGGGGACGTTGCCTTTGCCAGGGGGTGAGCAGGAGAAACCGTAAAGACAAACGATATCGTGCCGATCGGTTCCGCGGTGTAACCGCCGCCGGAAGGGCCTTCTCCCGCCGCGCCGATCAGCAGGTCCACGTGCCTGTCCAGCAGCGCTTCCCATGTTCCCGACAGCGCCTCCTGCACGATCCGCAGGCGCGTCCTGTCCGCGGCCGTGTAAAACGCCTCGATATCTTTGCTCAGGCCAATCGGGGAAAGCATGGAGTCCATGCCGATGGCAAACTCTGTCTCCCAGCCATCCGCCACGCGCCGGACGCGGCACTCCAGGTCGCCGGCTGCCTTGAGCAGATAGCGGCCTTCCTTCAGTAATTCCTCTCCGGCCGCCGTCAGCGCGACTTTGGGGCCGAACCGCTCGAACAACTGCACGCCGAGATCATCCTCGAGCTTGGATACCGTATAGGAAATCGTCGAGGGCACTTTGAACAGCTCTTTCCCCGCGGCAGAGAAGGAGCCCCGCCGGGCGATGGCGTCGACAATCTGAAGTGCTTCCAGGCTGAGTCTCAGTTTCATAATTCGAAAATATTGAAAATAGGGCGCTAAAATTTCCGTTTTTGATTCCCGGCTTTGATCCCCATAATACATCTCACAAAGGATTTCGGTCTCAAGCGAATATTCGAATGGTTTGAATATCGATTATGAAATCCATTGAACAAGACAAGGAGTGATGCATGCTGAACATTCGTAAAAGCAACGACCGCGGGGTTGCCGACTTTGGCTGGCTGCATTCGCAGCACACCTTTTCTTTCGGGCATTATCACGACCCCGAGCACATGGGGTTCGGTCCTTTGCGCGTCATTAACGAGGACCGGGTGGAGCCGGGCCGCGGCTTCGATCCGCACAGCCACCGGAACATGGAAATCATTTCCTATGTCCTCGATGGCGCGCTCGAACACAAGGACAGCATGGGCAATGGCTCGGTGCTGCGGTACGGCGATGTGCAGCGTATGAGCGCGGGCACCGGGGTGGTGCACAGCGAGTACAACCACTCCAGGGAAGCGCCTGTCCATTTCCTCCAGATCTGGATCATGCCGAACGCAGGCGGCGCGCCTGGCTACGAGGAAAAGCACTTTGACGTCGAATCAAAGAAGGGCCGACTGCGCCTGATCGCTTCCGAGGATGGACGCAACGGATCGGTATCGCTGCGACAGGATGCCGCGATCTACGCCTCCATCCTGGACGGCGACGACACGGTGGATTACGGGTTGGACGAGGGAAGGATTGCCTACGTCCACGTGGCGCGCGGCCGGGTGGTCGTGAACGGCATCGCCCTGGCGGCCGGCGATGCGCTGAAGGTGACGGAAGAGGCCGGTGTCACACTGTCCGGGGCGGAAGCTGCGGAAGTCTTGTTGTTCGATCTGCCGTACTAACCGTATGAATAAACGCGCCCCGGGAAGCAAGACGGGGCGCGTTCAGGCGGATCAGCGGACCTTCCTGTTGCCGTAGGCGTTCAGGAACATGCTGCCGGCGACGACTAGCAACACTACGATTTGGGCAACGATGGTCTGCATCGAGGGATAGATGCCAAGCAGGTCGACGCTGGGCACATCGAGTGGTGTCACATCCAGCATGCCCGCCTCCTGCAGCGCGGCAACACCTTTGCCCATCAATACGACGGCGAGTACCGCGACAAGTGCCGAGCTGACCGCGAAGAACTGGCCAATCGGGAGTCGTGCGGAAGTACGCAGCATGACATAGGCGATGGCCGCGAGGATCACGATGCCCAGGCCAAGTCCAGCCAAAAGATGGCCGCCTGCGCCGTCGCTCCACAGTGCAGCGTAGAAGAGGACGGTTTCGAAGACCTCCCTGTACACCGTGACGAATGCCAGGATGAACAACATGAGCGCGGAACGCTTGCCGAGCGCGGAGGACAGCTTGTCTCGGATATACGCCTGCCAGCGGCCGGCAAGGCTCTTCTGGTGCATCCAGATGCCCACGGCGAGCAGCACGACCGCCGCAAAGATCGCCGAGAACCCTTCCGTCAATTCGCGGCTCGCACCGCTGACCTCGATCAGGTAGGTGGCGGCAAACCACGTCAGTACGCCGCCGGCAAGAGCCGTGATCCAGCCCGCGTGGACATAGGGCAGCACTTCGCGGCGCTCGGCTTTCTTGAGGAAAGCAATCATCGCGACGACAACCAGAAGCGCTTCGAGGCCTTCGCGAAGCAGGATTGTCAACGCACCGATAAAGACGCCGAATTTGTCGTCGTCCGTCATCTCCAGCTTGCGTTGGGCTGCATCGAGCGCGTCCTGCAATTGCGCTTCGATCTCGCGAGCGGAGGCGGTATCGTTCTTTGTGACGGCCGCACGATAGGCACCCATCGACTGCTCGATCTTCGCCAGCAGCGCCTTATCCTTGATGGCGAGCGCCGGCTCGACCGGCTCGAAGCCATCCAGATAGGAGGACAGGGCCAGGCGAGTGGCCGTCGCGGCATCGCCCTTGGCCAGGGCGGCCAGGCTTTCGCGGAGGCGGCTCTTGGCCAATGCAAGCGTGCCGCCCGGCGCTGCGATCACTTCGTCCGGATTCGCGCGGAGGAAGCCAAGCACGGCGCCTGCGGTGTTCTTCGGCAGCGTCTTCTCCAGTCCCGATTCGGTCAATTGCGTGAGCACATCGAGGGAAGGAACAACGGTATGCAATGCCTTGTCGCTGCCCCATGCTGTCTTGCCGGCGTCCAGCTCGTCCTTCTGGAACGCGAGCGTGGAGATGTAGAAGGCCAGTGCCCAGCGGTCGTCGTCGGAAAGCGCTGCGAACGAAGTCATCGAGGTGCCTTCCACGCCGCGCGTGATGCTTTGATGCAGGGAGAAGAGGCTGCGCTCGCGTGCGCGTTCACGGTCGGTAAAGGCGATCGGCGCCGGGTCGAGCTTCGCTGCCAGCGGGCCATCGCCGCGGCCTTCGGCACCGTGGCAGGAAGCGCATTGCGCCTGGTAGAGCGTGAGGCCGTGCTTCAGGTCAGGCACCTTTTTAGGGGCCATCGGGACTGGATAGGCGGAGAGGAGGGCGGACGCAAGGTTGCGTGCAACGCTGGCAACTTCCGCCTCCGCCGCCTTGTTCTCGACAGCGTTTTTCAGTTGTCCCGCCTGCTGCAGCAGGCCGGCCTTTGCCGGTCGGTCCGGAAGTTCATGCAGCAAGCGCTCGGCGGTTTGCGAGAATTCCTGCATCTCGCTGTACTCGTCGGCATTGGTAACCCGGCCGCCGGAAACCGCACCGGCGTAATCGACGGCCATGTAATCGAGAAGCTGCCAGATCTGCGTGGCCCTGTCCGCGGTGGGATCCGTGCTGGCAAATGCCGGGGCGGCGGACAGCAGGCTGACGAGGAGTGCAAGGATGACGCGTTGTAGTGCAATCATGATAGGTGTTGTTTCTTTTAGTGTTTAACGCCTGATGGCTGCGGCTCGGGTGAGCGGACAGTTCTCTCAACAAGGGGTGATAACCAGTCCCTATAAATGCGTGGGTCAAGGGGCTTGCTTCACTTGCCACTGTGATTGTAAATGAGAATTAGTCGCATTACCATTCAGCGCTCGAATTTGTTGACACCTGATTGTGAATCCGGCAATGCCTGCTTTGTACTTCCTTGACTTTACTTGCCTAGGCAAGTAAATTGAAGCGAAGCATACAGGAGTCTCGAATGGAGCCACCTTTTTCATCCGGCCACGTCTGCTCCAGCAGCAGGAACGGCCTCGGCTATCTGGTCAATTCAGTGCGCAACGCACTCTTTGGCGCCCTCGAGCAGGATCTCGCGCGGCTGAATCTGACGGCGGCCCAACTGGTCGTCGTGGTCGCGATCGCCCGGGATCAACTCCAGACGATCGGCGAACTTGGGGCATATGCGGGCATCGACATGGGCGCCATGTCGCGGCTGATCGGCAGGCTCGAAGAAAAAGGGATCGTGCGACGCACGCGTAGCGACACCGACAAGCGGGCGATGATCGTTGAGTTGGCGCCGATGGGACGTAACCTGTACCCGCAGATCGAACCGATCCTTATCGATATCAACAGGCGTTTCCTGCAAGGCTTTTCCGCCGAGGAGTCGGAGCAGTTGCAGAAAATGCTCGAACGCCTGCTCGCAAACGCAAACCGCCCACCATCGAAAGAGGCGAGCGCCACGTAATGGATGATCAAATGCAAATCAAGGAAACCATTTGGCAGGTCGGACGTTTTCGCTTTGCAATGGGCGGACCAGGATCCCGTACGCTGGTCGTTGGCATCCTGAACGTCAATCCCGATTCGTTCTCCGACGGTGGCCGGTATGACACTGTCGTGAAGGCCGTAGCGCGTGCGAATGCCATGATCGCCGAAGGCGCCGATATCATCGAAATCGGCGGCGAGTCGACACGACCCGGAGCAACGCCAGTACCGGGTGACGAAGAGCAACGGCGCATTCTCCCCGTGATTTCCGCCTTGCGCGACTGCGGCGTCCCTATCGCGGTCGATACGTTCAAGCCGGACGTCATGCGCGCTGCGCTCGGCGCAGGCGCCGACATGATTAATGATGTGAATGGTTTTCGCCATCCTGAATCGGTACAGGCGGTACACGAGAGCGACTGCGGTCTGTGCATCATGCACGCGTACGGTCCGGCGGGCGACCTCCACCTCCCGTCGCCGGCGGGAAATGTCACCAACGAGGTACGGGAATTTTTCTATCGGCGCGTGCGTGCGCTCGAGCAAGAAGGCATCGCACGGCACCGCATGTGCATCGATCCGGGCTTTGGATTTGGAAAGACGGTCGCGCAGAATCTGGCGCTTTTGTCCGGCATCCACTACATCAAATTCGATCTGCATGTGCCATTGCTGGCAGGCCTGTCGCGGAAGTCCATGCTGGGAGAGATTACCGGGAAACCGGTCCGGCAACGCACGGCGGCCAGTATTGCCGCGGCACTGGCGGCGACGGCGCATGGCGCTTCGATCGTCCGTGTGCACGATGTCGCCGAGACGGTCGATGCACTCAAGGTATGGCAAGCCGCAGCGTGATGCGCGCCGGTTGTCCGCCCATACCTTAAAGATATCGGCGCGCACCCAAATGATATTGGACGGTCTACGCGACGGCCAATACCATGGCTTCATCACATGGATAAGGAGCTTGCGATGAAAAATGAATTCAATCGAAGTGAATTGCTGCGGCGGGTGACCGAGGCCAGGGTCAAGGAAGGCAACGAGCGGACGCGTGCGATTACAAAACGCATTGTCACCGACCTGTTCAGGACGATCGAGGATTTTGACGTCAAGCCGGAAGAATTCTGGGCGGCGATGCAGTGGCTGTCCCGATTGGGCGCGAGCGGTCAGGTCGGCCTGATCACAGCCGGGCTGGGCTTCGACCGTCTGCTCGACATCCTGGAAGACGAAGCCGACGCGCGCGCCGGACTCGCGGCGGGTACGCCACGAGCAATCGAAGGGCCGTTGTACGTCCCCGGAGCACCGCAGTCAACATACGAGGCGCGTCTCGATAACGGCAGCATGCCGGGCAAGGTCTATGTCATGGAAGGCACGATCCGCGACACTTGCGGCAAACCCTTGCCCGGCGCCATCATCGACGTGTGGCATGCAAACGAGAAGGGCGCCTACTCGCATTTCGACCCCTCGCAGGCAGCCTTTAACCTGCGTCGCCGCATCGTTGCCGATGACCAGGGCCGCTATCGCTTCCGCAGCGTACTCCCGCCCGGCTATGCGATTCCGCCCGCCAGCCCGACGTCGGAATTGTTCGACCTGCTTGGCAGGCATGGCAACCGGCCTGCGCATATCCATTTCCTGGTTTCAGCGGGCGGGAAGCGTACGCTCACGACCCAGGTCAATATCCCAGGGGATACCTTCATCGATGATGACTTTGCGTTTGCCACCCGAGACGGGTTGGTCGTGACGATGGAAGACGTTCCGGCGCAGGGCGGGTACGAATCGCTGGGCATCGATACGCCGTTCACCCGCATCCGTTTCGATTTCGTGCTGCAACCCGCCGTCGGCGAGCGCGACACTCTGCATATGGGGCGTTACGAGCGCGCCGTCTCCTGAAGCGCAACATTGTCATCCATGATCGATAAAATCCTTCCAACCCTGTCCGCTGCCGTTGCCGACATCTACGACGGTGCGACGGTCATGATCGGCGGCTTCGGCACTGCCGGCATGCCGGCGCAGCTCATCGATGCGCTCATCGACCACGGCGCCCGCGAGCTCACCATCATCAACAACAATGCGGGCAACGGTGATACTGGCCTTGCCGCGCTGCTCGCGGCGAAGCGGGTGCGCAAGATCATCTGTTCCTTTCCGCGCCAGAGCGACTCGCATGTGTTCGACGCGCTATATCGCGCCGGCGAGATCGAGCTCGAACTGGTCCCGCAGGGCAACCTGGCGGAACGCATTCGTGCGGCCGGCGCCGGCATCGGCGGATTCTATACGCCGACCGGTTATGGCACACAGCTCGCCGAAGGCAAGGAGTGCCGCGAAATCAACGGCAAGCATTATGTCTTCGAGTTGCCGCTGCATGCCGACTTTGCGCTCATCAAGGCACTCAAGGCGGACCGCTGGGGCAATCTCGTGTATCGCAAGACTGCGCGCAATTTCGGACCGATCATGGCGACGGCGGCAAAGACAACCATTGTCCAGGTCGATAGCATCGTGCCGCTTGGCGAACTCGATCCCGAAGCAGTCGTAACGCCGGGCATTTTCGTGCAGCGCGTGGTGCGCGTACCCGGCAAGGAGCAAACATGAAGCGCTTGACGCGAGACGAAATGGCGCAGCGAGTGGCGCGCGATATCCCGGAGGGCGCCTATGTCAATCTTGGCATCGGCGTCCCTACGCTCGTCGCAAACCATATCGGCGACCGCGAGATCATCCTGCACAGCGAGAACGGCGTAATCGGGATGGGGCCCGCGCCGGCGCCTGGCGAGGAGGACGGAGACCTCATCAATGCCGGCAAGCAATTTGTGACACTGCTGCCGGGCGGCGCGTTTTTCCACCATGCCGACTCGTTCGCCATGATGCGCGGCGGCCATCTCGACTACTGCGTACTTGGCGGATTCCAGGTTTCTGTGCGCGGAGACCTGGCCAACTGGCATACCGGGGCACCCGGTGCCATTCCAGCGGTGGGCGGTGCCATGGATCTGGCGACCGGTGCGAAAAAGGTCTTCGTGATGATGGAGCATTTGACCAAGCAGGGCGAGAGCAAGATCGTGTCGCAATGCACGTATCCATTGACCGGGATGCGTTGCGTCAGTCGCATCTACACCGACCTTGCGATGATGGAGGTCGCCGCGGATGGTCTGCATGTACTGGAAATCTATGCGGACATCGGCTTCGAAGAACTGCAGGAACTGAGTGGCGTCCCGCTCATTGACAGTACGGATCAGGGAGGCGCGCAACGATGAATGCCGCGTTTATCTGCGATGCCATCCGTACACCGATCGGCCGTTACGGCGGCGCTCTTTCCTCCGTGCGCGCCGACGATCTCGGTGCCATCCCCTTGCGGGCACTCATCGCACGCAATGAAAGCGTGGACTGGGCGCGTATCGACGAAGTTATTTTCGGATGCGCCAACCAGGCAGGCGAAGACAATCGCAATGTGGCGCGGATGTCCGCACTGCTCGCGGGTTTGCCCCTGGAAGTGCCAGGGACCACGATGAACCGTCTCTGCGGCTCGGGCCTCGACGCTGTCGGCACTGCCGCGCGCGCGATCGCGACAGGGGAGGCGGGCATGCTGATTGCCGGCGGCGTCGAAAGCATGAGCCGTGCACCGTTCGTACAGGCCAAGGCAACGAGTGCCTTCTCTCGCCAGGCGGAACTGTACGATACGACCATCGGCTGGCGCTTCGTCAACACGCTGATGACGCAGCGCTACGGCACCGACTCTATGCCGGAAACGGCCGAGAACGTCGCGAGCGACTACCGGATCAGCCGCGAAGACCAGGATGCCTTTGCCCTGCGAAGCCAGCAAAAGGCGATGCAGGCGCAACGGAGCGGTGTGCTGGCGCAGGAGATCGTGCCGGTGCGGATCGCCGGGCGAAAAGGGCAGGAAACCGTTGTCTCGGACGACGAGCATCCGCGCGAGACCTCACTTGACGCGCTCGCAAAGCTCAAGCCCGTCGTGCGTTCCGATGGCACCGTCACGGCCGGCAACGCTTCCGGTGTCAACGACGGTGCAGCAGCCATCCTGTTGGCAGACGAAAAAAGCATCGCTGCCTATGGATTGGCACCAAAAGCACGTGTGCTCGGCATGGCGACCGCCGGCGTCGCGCCACGCGTCATGGGGATCGGACCGGTGCCGGCAACACGAAAGTTGTTGGCCCGCCTTGGAATGACCATCGGGCAGTTCGACGTCATCGAGCTCAACGAGGCTTTCGCCTCGCAGGCGCTGGCGGTGCTGCGCGAATTGGGCATCCCGGATGACGATCCGCGCGTCAATCCCAATGGCGGCGCCATCGCGCTTGGCCATCCGCTCGGCATGAGCGGCGCACGCCTCATCACGGCCGCCGCTTACCAGTTGCAACGCGTGTGCGGGCGCTTTGCCCTATGCACGATGTGCATTGGGGTAGGGCAGGGAATCGCCGTTGCCATTGAACGCGTCTAGCCGAGGAAATCATGCCTGTTGCCGAATTGGGTAATACCCGAATTTACTATCGCATCGATGGCGAGCCGGGCAAGTCCGTGCTCGTCCTGTCGAACTCGTTGGGTACGAGCCTGGAAATGTGGGCGCCGCAAGCCGAAGCGCTGAGCGAACATTTCCAGGTGTTGCGCTATGACACGCGGGGGCATGGCCAGTCCGGCGTGCCGCCCGGCCCTTATACGATGTCGATCCTCGCTGCCGACGTCGTCGGATTGCTGGATCACTTGGGTATTGCAAAGGCGCATTTTTGCGGTCTTTCGCTGGGCGGAATAACCGGCATGCGTCTGGCACTCGATTTTCCGGAGCGTATCGACCGTCTCGTGCTGTGCAACACCGCCGCGTTCATCGGCCCGCCTGGTAACTGGACGGCGCGCGCGGAGAAGGTGCGCGCAGAGGGAATGGGCGCCATCGCCGATGCGGTCGTGACGCGCTGGCTGACGCCCGACTTTGCCGAGGGACATGCCGATCTCGTCACCGGACTGCGCCGCATGCTTGTTGCGACTGATGCCGAAGGATATGCCGCCAACTGCTGCGCGGTGCGCGACGCCGACCTGCGTGAAGAAGTCCGGCACATCACTGCGCCGACACTGGTCATCGCCGGCAGCGGCGACGTTCCGACCCCGCCGTCGGATGCCGCCTATCTTGCCGCCACCATTCCTGGCGCACAGTACGTGGAGCTCGAAGCAGCTCACATATCCAACCTGCAACAGCCCGTACGATTCACGGCGGCTGTGCTGGCTTTCCTGAAGCGGCAGACCTAGCGCGTACGCGGGATGGCGGAAGATGACGCCGCGTGCATTCGCGCAGCGTCGATAAACCGTTGCAGATCCGGAGTGGCATCGCCGGTCCGCGTATTCATGATGACCGGGGATGTCACGTCATTCTCGTGCAGGGGACGGTAGACGATATCGTCACGCTGCAGACGCTGCACCGAGCCCGGCACCAGGGTGATGCCCAGCCCCGCCGCGACGAGTCCGATCGCCGTCT
This sequence comes from Noviherbaspirillum sp. ST9, assembly GCF_048799745.1. Lineage (NCBI taxonomy): Bacteria > Pseudomonadati > Pseudomonadota > Betaproteobacteria > Burkholderiales > Oxalobacteraceae > Noviherbaspirillum > Noviherbaspirillum sp. ST9. The sequence goes on from NZ_JBLWFR010000014.1 coordinate 27,820, forward strand.
GCATTTCATTGGCGTCCATGACGTTTTTCAGGCTCAGGCCTCGCAGGCGAAACTGCTGCAGCACCTGGTCTGCATAGCTCGGACGCGGACGCGCCGGGTACAGGATGAACGGCTCGGAGGCGAGCATGGCCAGCGTAATACTGCTCGCTTCGGCCAGCGGATGATTGCAGGGCAGTGCAACGGCCAGCGGCTCCTGTGCAATCACTTCGCATACCAGTTGCGGATCGTCCAGCGGGAGACGGCCGAAACCGGCATCGATGCGGCCCGCCTTCAGCGCCTCCGCCTGCTGGATGGAGGTCATCTCCGAGAGCACTACTTCGACGCCTTCGCTCTCCTCACGGAAGGCCCGGATCAAGCCAGGAAGAAAGCCGTAAAGCGCCGACGGCACGAAGCCGATGCCGAACCAGCGCCGTTGGCCGGCACTGATGCGGCGCGTCGCCGTGCGGACCTCATCAAGCCTTGCCAGCACCTGCGTGCATTGCTCCAGAAAGAACACGCCGGCCTTGGTCAGCGCGAGCGGCCGTGCGTCGCGGTCGATCAGTTCCGCGCCGAGTTCCTCTTCCAGTTGACGGATCTGGCGCGACAGCGGCGGTTGGGCGATATGCAGCTGCTCGGCCGCACGCGTGAAATTGAGGGTACGCCCGAGCACTTCGAAGTAGCGCAGTTGCCGCAGTTCCATCGATACCTCCTGAGTATGGCGCAGGACGGAAATGATATTGGACGCATCACGACGCTGCTCCTAACATCCACTCATCCCGAATGCACATTCTGATCACATGGACTCTAACACCAAACCTGTTGCCATCACATCGCTCGCATCCGTGATCGTCGACCTTCCGACCATACGCGAACACCGGCTCGCAATGACGACCATGCGCACGCAGACGCTGGTCATCCTGCGCGTGAAGTGCGCCGACGGCATTGAGGGCATTGGCGAGGCGACGACCATCGGCGGACTGGCCTATGGCGACCAGAGCCCGGAATCGATCAAGCTGACGCTCGACCAGTATGTGGCGCCGCTCGTCGTTGGCATGGATGCACGCAGTCCCAATGCCGTGATGGCGCGCGTCGGGAAATCGGTTCAGGGCAATGCGCTCGCCAAGTCTGCGCTCGAAACCGCCTTGCTCGACGCGCAGGGAAAGCGCCTGGGGGTACCCATGCACCAGCTTCTCGGCGGTGCCGTGCGCCAGTCGGTTTCCGTGCTGTGGACGCTCGCCAGCGGCGACAGCGCGCGCGATATCGCGGAAGCGGAGCAGATGCTGGAGCTGCGCCGTCACAAGGTGTTCAAGCTGAAGATCGGAAAGCGCGATCCCCGGGACGACGTGGCGCATGTTGCGGCCATCAAGGCGGCGCTGGGCGACCGGGCGGAATTGACGGTCGACGTCAACCAGGCGTGGAGCGAGGCCACCGCCTACCGTTTCATTCCCGAACTGGAAGCCGCCGGCGTCATGCTCGTCGAACAACCCATCGCACGGGCAAACCGCCGCGGCCTGGCACGTCTTGCGCAGCGCTTCGACGTACCGATGATGGCGGACGAAGCGGTCCACTCTGCCTCCGACATGTTCGATTACGCACGTGATGAGGCCGCCGACATCGTCGCACTGAAGATCGGGAAATCGGGCGGGCCGCTCGGCGTCCTGCGCACGGCCGCCGTCGCGGATTCGGCTGGCATTGGGTGCTACGGCGGCACGCTCCTGGAAGGAAGTATCGGCAGCATCGCCTCGGCTCATGCATTCGCTGCATGCGAAACGCTGGAGTGGGGCACGGAGCTGTTTGGCCCATTGCTGCTGAAGGACGACATCGTGATCAAACGCCCGGATATCGTGAATTTCGAACTTGCCTTGCCCGAATCGCCCGGCCTCGGCCTGGACCTTGACGAGGACAAGCTGTCGCATTACAGCAGAAAGCACTAAGGAGAAAACCATGTTGTTTCTGGTACGGATGGATGTAGACATTCCGCGCGACATCGCGCCGCATGCCGTGGACGATATCAAGGCGCGAGAGAAAGCGTACTCGCAGGAGTTGCAGCGCAGCGGGAAGTGGGTCCACCTGTACAGGGTGGTGGGGGAGTATGCGAATTACAGCGTGTTCGATGTCGAGTCCAATGACGAGCTGCACGCAGTCTTGTCCGGATTGCCCTTGTTCCCCTTTATGAAAATCAAGGTGACGCCGCTGGCAAAACATCCATCGTCGATCGCCTGAGCAGATTCCTCTACCTACTGGAGATAGCATGAAAGCGTTTGCCAAGATTTTTTCCACCGGCGTGCTGATGTGCGCCGCATTCAGCGCCGCAGCCAACGACAACTTCCCGAATCGTCCAATCAAATGGGTCGTGCCATTTACGCCAGGGGGGGCAATGGACAGCATGGCGCGTGCCATCGGCGAACGTCTTGCGCAGAACCTCGGGCAGCCGGTGGTCATCGAGAACCGTCCGGGGGCGGGCGGCACCATCGGCTCGGCATTGGTGGCGAAATCCGAGCCGGACGGCCATACGATGATGATCGTCTCGATCGGACATGCGGTGAATCCGGCGCTCTATCCCAAGCTGTCCTACGATCCGGTCAAGAGTTTCGAACCGGTGAGCCTCGTGGCCATCGTACCCAATGTGCTGGTGGTCGGACCCGGTGTGAAGGCGAACAACGTCAGCGAGCTTATCGCAACCGCCAAGGCGCAACCCGGAAAGCTGACGTATGCCTCGGCCGGGAACGGCACGACAATCCATCTCGGCGCCGAGCTGTTCAATGCGATGGCGGGTGTCGACATCATGCACGTGCCGTACAAAGGCAGCGCGCCAGCGATGACTGATCTTCTCGGCCGGCAGGTGGATATGATGTTCGACTCCGTGTCGTCGGCCAAGCCGCATATCGATTCCGGCCGACTCAAGGCGCTCGCCGTGACGACGACGAAGCGCTCGAGCGTCCTGCCCAATGTTCCCACGCTGAACGAAGCGGGTTTGAAGGGATACGAGCTCAACGGCTGGTATGCCGTCTTCGTTCCCGCCAAGACACCGCGTCCGGTGGTGGATAAACTCAATGCGGAAATCGTTAAAGCCATCAAGCATCCGGATGTCGCCAAGCGCTTTTCACAACTCGGCGCAGAACCTGTGGGCTCCACTCCCGAGGAGCTTGCGAAATATCTCGGATCGGAAATTCCGCGTTGGACCGAGGTCATCCGGTCGCGCAACATCAAAGCCGACTGAGAAGAGACAGCTGCTTCATGACGGACACACTTGATGATTTGATGCCGGGATCCTCGCTTGGCCTGGCGCACCGGGTTCGTACGCCTTCCGTTGCCAGCGAGAGCGGATCGCCGTGCCTGATTCTCCTGCACGGCGTTGGCGCCAATGAAGTGCATCTCACCGACCTTGCGCGGCAACTGGATCCTCGCCTGACCGTCCTCGTGGCGCGCGGGCCACTCGAGATGGGCGCTGCGCGCTTCGGCTGGTTTCCGGTGCGTTTCACGCCGGGAGGTCCTGTGATCGATGCTGCACAGGCAGAACGTGCGCGCGAGGCGCTGATCACATTCATCGACGGCCTGCCCGCCGCTTACGGTATCGACCGGCGCCGCATTTGGATTGGCGGTTTCAGCCAGGGAGGAATCATGAGCGCCAGCGTGGCGCTGACAGCGCCGGAACGGGTTGCCGGCTTCGCCGTGATGAGCGGGCGCGTGCTGCCGGAAATCGCTGCCCGGATGGCGAATCCCGCTTCGCTGCGTCATGTGCGGGCATTCATTTCGCACGGCATCCATGACGACAAGCTCGGTATTCAGTACGCCCGCGACGCGCAATCGCTGGTTTCACGCCTGGGACTGCGTGTGCAGTACCGGGAATATTCCGCCGGCCACCTGTTGACGGATGAGATGCAGCAGGATTTTTGCGGCTGGCTTGCCGAGCAGATCAGTCAAAGAGGGGCGTGACGGTTTCGCACGAGATTAAAACATGGTAGTCTTTATGGAAATCCAGTTACACGAATTCGGCTAACCACCGAACTTCGATCGGGAGAGAACGCCGGGAGAGTCAATCCGGCGGCGCCGAAGGAGCAACCGCCCCGGAAACTCTCAGGCAAAAGGACCGATCGAATCAATACACTCTGAAGAGTTGCCGGACGTCGTCACCCGGCACACCGCAGGAGCAAGCGCCACGTTCCGCTGGCGTGAATCTCTCAGGTACCAAACAGAGGGGGCGTACGTTGCGCATACCGCGCACGTGCCTCAACCCCATGACCTGTTTGGAGCTTGCACTCATGAAATCCATCGCAGTTATCGGCGGCGGCATCACCGGCGTCACGACCGCTTACGCCCTCGCCAAGCGCGGCTTTACCGTCAGCCTGTTCGAAAAACACCGCTACGCCGCCATGGAGACGTCGTTCGCCAACGGCGGGCAACTCTCCGCGTCCAATGCGGAGGTCTGGACGCACTGGAGCACCATCCTCAAAGGCCTGAAGTGGATGCTGAAAAGCGACGCGCCGCTGCTGGTCAATCCGACGCCGAGCTGGCACAAGCTGTCATGGTTCGCGGAGTTCATCGCCAATATTCCGCAATACCGCCAGAACACCGTGGAAACCGCACGCATGGCAGTTGCCGCGCGCGAGCATCTCTTTGCCTGGGCGGCCGCGGAAGGCGTTGATTTCGACCTCAAGAAAGAGGGCATCCTGCACATCTACCGCGACAAGAAGGGTTTCGACCATGCCGGGGAAGTCTCCAAGCTCCTGGCCGCCGGTGGGCTCCCGCGCCGTGCAGTCACCCCGGCTGAAATGCGCGCGATCGAACCGACGCTGGCAGGCAACTATTATGGCGGGTACTACACAGAGAGCGATTCCACCGGCGACATCCACAAATTTACGGTGGGCCTGGCCAATGCGATTGAGCGCCTCGGCGTACGCTGTTTCTACGGACAGGATGTGCTTGCCCTTCAAAGCGATGACGAAACCGCGAGCGTCACCACCAGCGGCGGCACATCGGGCACATCGCAGACCCACCGGTTCGACGGACTGGTCGTTTGTGCGGGGGTAAGCAGCCGTGCATTTGCAGCACAGTTGGGTGATCGTGTTAACATCTACCCCGTCAAAGGTTATTCCATTACTGTGAACCTGCTGGACAAGCAAAGTCAGGAAGCCGCACCCACGGTCAGCCTGCTTGACGATGAAACCAAGCTCGTTACGAGCCGGCTTGGTATCGACCGGTTCCGTGTCGCCGGTACAGCCGAATTCAACGGCTACAACAAGGACATCCGCGCGGACCGCATCCGCCCGCTTGTCGACTGGGTCAACCAGTGCTTCCCGGATGTGAACACAAGGCAGGTGGTGCCATGGGCGGGATTGCGTCCGATGATGCCGAGCATGATGCCTCGCGTCGGTCGCGGCCGGTCTGCAAACGTGTTCTACAACACCGGTCACGGCCATCTTGGCTGGACCTTGTCCGCCGTCACCGCCGACATGATTGCAGGCACGGTGAAGCGGGCATTCGATACGCGAGGATGCGTTCCACTGCAATTCCAGAGCGCGTAAGCGATCTTTCAAACATTCCGTGGCTGTCGCCCGATTGGCGCGACAGCCGGAATTCACGTTAATTCAGTAGCAGGAGTTAGAAACATGCAGTTCAAGACAAAAATGATCCCGTTGACGGGCGCGGTCGCGCTTGCCTTTGCAGTCTCCGCATCGGCGCAGGAAGTGGTCAAGATCGGCCACGTCGGCCCGATTTCCGGCGGAATCGCACACCTCGGGAAGGACAATGAAAACGGCGCCCGCATGGCGATCGACGAACTCAACGCCAAGGGCCTGACCATCGGCGGCAAGAAGGTCAAGTTCGAACTGATGGCGGAAGACGACGCGGCCGATCCCAAGCAGGGTACTGCGGCTGCACAGAAGCTGGTCGACGCCAAGGTCAACGGCGTGGTCGGCCACTTGAACTCCGGCACCACCATTCCGGCTTCGCGAATCTACAACGACGCCGGCATCCCGCAGATTTCGCCCTCGGCGACCAATCCGAAGTACACGCAGCAAGGCTTCAAGACCGCTTTCCGCGTCGTGGCCAACGACAGCCAGCTCGGCAGCGCACTGGGACGTTATGCCGCCGAACAGCTCAAGGCAAAGAAGGTGGCCGTCATTGACGACCGCACGGCGTACGGCCAGGGCCTGGCTCAGGAATTCATGAAGAGCGTGAAATCGAAGGGCGTCGAGATCGTTGCTCAGCAGTACACCAACGACAAGGCCACCGACTTCAACGCGATTCTGACCGCCATCAAGGCCAAAAAGCCGGACACCGTGTTCTTCGGCGGCGTCGACGCGGTAGCCGGCCCGATGCTGCGCCAGATGAAGACGCTGGGCATCAACGCCAAGTTCATCGGCGGCGACGGCATCTGTTCTGAAACCCTGCCCAAACTGGCGGGAGACGCATTGATCGACGGCCAGGTGGTATGCGCCGAGGCGGGCGGCGTGGAAGAGGCCCAGAAGAAGGGCATGGAGGATTTTCGCGCGGCCTTCAAGAAGAAGTTCAACGCCGATGTGCAAATCTATTCGCCGTACACCTATGACGCCGTGATGATCCTGGCCGAATCCATGAAGAAGGCCAATTCGGTCGAGCCGGCAAAGTACTTGCCGGAACTGGCGAAGATCAACTACAAGGGCGTCATCGGCAACATCGCCTTCGATGCCAACGGCGACATGAAAAACGGGACCTTGACCCTGTACACCTTCAAGGGCGGCAAGCGGGATCAGATCGCTGTCGTGAAATAAGGCGTCAGAAACGCGGAGACACGGTGCTGGTGCCGTGTCTCCGGCGCATTCGCTCCGCTGAGGAGAGGTATTAGCGCAACCGTATGACCACCGCCCGGTCCTGGCCGACGGGTTTGGGCCAGGGGCCGCTGAACCAGAGTGCCCCCACGGCCGCACCCAGGACAAGGAGGGCCCCTGTCGCGAACAGCGTGCCCGCGAGCACAAGCGCGCCGACAATCAGGCTCAGGAAGGACGCGACGATCAGTCCGACGCCGGACGAGGCGAGAAGTGTGTATTGGGTAAGTGTCATGGCCATCAATCGGGTTTGTATGAGGCGAAGTTCCGCCGGGTACACGATGGCAGGCGTGAAACACTCGCCTGAACTTCCGTTTTAGCACACCGATGACATCCGGCAAGTCCATTGCTCAGCAAATGTCGCTGCCATTGCGATAATTAAACTGACGAAGTCCGCGGCGGAAAGTTCGTCCCCCGATCTCACTTTCGTCGGCACTTCCAACACGCGCGGCGAAATCGCGTCGCCTTGCGCAATACCGTGTCCGCATGTCCTGCGCGAATCATCCCGCCGATTAATCCGGCGTTAATCTTCCGTCGTTACTCTGTTTCTCGTCAAAAATGAACGGGAAGCCAATTCGTGACGCATCCACTTTCATTCCTGGAAGAAAAGCCGTGTGTTGGCGACGGCGCGGACGGGCTGCCGGCGTTTACCATGCTGCAGGTTCCCGTTTCGCACCACGAGCGGAGGGAAGTCGAGACTTTTGTTGCCGATGCGTTCAGGCGCCAGTACGGCGCGGAGTTGAAACACTTTTGCCAGGTACTGGTCGGCTGCAAGGATCAACATGGGCGCTGGGTGGCAGCATTGGGCTACTCATTGCTCGACGATGCGTCCGCCTTCCTGGAACACTACCTGGACGCGCCGATCGAGCGGGAAATTGCCTGCAGAACCGGCCTCCCGGTGGCGCGCACTTCGGTCGTGGAGGTGGGTAACCTTGCCGCCACACATGTTGGCGCGGCGAGAACGCTGATCGCGTGCATGACACGCTTCCTGCACGAACAAGGGCTTTCCTGGGTCGCCTTCACGGCGACCCGAAGTCTCCTGAATTCCTTCAATCGCCTCGGTCTGGTGCCGGTCGTCCTGGTGGATGCAGACCCCGTGCGGCTGCCGGACAAGGGAGCGAGCTGGGGCTCGTACTACGTCACCAAACCCCAGGTGATGTTCGGCGATATCCGGAGCGGGCATGATCAACTGGTCAAGTGAAATCCCAAAAGCCTTTTGCCTGACAAACGGAGCAGGCGAGGCGCTGTCCGGTGGAGCGCTTGCGGAGCGGATCGCGCAGTACAGGCACGCACTCTTGTCGCGGACGGCTCCCGGAACTCCGGTAGCAGTGCTGGCGGACAATTCGCCCGACTGGATTGCCCTCGACATGGCCGCGGCCGACCTGCAGGTGCCGTTCGTGCCGCTCCCGACATTCTTTTCCGGAGCCCAGTTGGCGCACGTCCTGGAGACCGCCTCTGTACACGCACTGTTCTGTTCGGATCCCGGCCTCGCCCATTCGCTCGGCTTTCCATCCAGGGCGCCGTGCAATGGAAAACTCGGGCTTTTCGAGAGCACGACGTTGCAACCCTGGGCCGCGCTGGATGCGGTCAACAAGCTGACATTCACCTCGGGAACGACCTCCACCCCGAAAGGCGTCTGCCTCGATATGGAACAGCAGTGGGAAGTCGCGCGCGCCCTGCGCGAGTCCCTGCAGCCGCTCGGGATTCGCCGTCATCTCAACCTGCTGCCGTTGCCCGTTCTCCTGGAGAACGTCGCTGGGGTTTATACGGCCATGCAATCGGCCGCGACAAACATATGCGTCCCTCTCGCTGCCGTTGGCCTGACCGGATCGTCGGCATTTGATCCGGTGGCCTGTCTTGACGCCATTGCCCGCCATCGGGCCGAGAGCATTATCGTTCTTCCGCAAATGCTGGCAGCATTGACTGCCGCCTGCACAATGAATGATCGCCGCACACGCAGCCTGAAATACGTCGCGGTCGGCGGCGCCCGGGTCCCGCCTGCCTTGATTCTTGCTGCACGCAGCAAAGGCATTCCCGCGTACGAAGGCTACGGTCTTTCCGAGTGCTGTTCCGTCGTCACGGTGAACACGCCGCGCGACGACCGTGTCGGAAGCACGGGCAAGCCGCTCGCCAACCGGCAGGTGCGAATCGCTGACGATGGCGAAATCGAGGTGAGGGCAAAGCGGGGCGTGCACTACCTCGGCGCGTCTTTCGTGGCGGACGAATGGATTCGGACGGGCGACCTCGGAAAACTCGACGAAGACGGCTTCCTCCATGTCGACGGACGCAAGAAGAATGTCCTCATTACCGCATACGGCCGCAACGTGAGTCCGGAATGGCCCGAGGCGGCATTGGCGGGGGCGGGGCCGATCGCACAGGCGGTCGTATTCGGCGACTCCAGGCCGTACCTCGTTGCCGCGATCGTGCCAGCCACTCCCGATATTCCCGATTCCGCCCTGGCTGCAGCGGTCGAGCGCGTCAACCGCCTTCTGCCGGACTACGTGCAGGTACGGGGCTGGTTCCGTACCGAGCCATTGACTGCGCACGACGGCCTGATGACGCCGAACGGCCGGCCGAGGCGGGACACGATTGCACGGCGTTTTGCGCAGCAGATCGAACATCTTTACCCACCAGAGGGAGTCTGACATGCGGTTTTATGAAGTCCTGCTCGAATCCACGCGGCCCGAACGGGAACGCCTGTTTTCCGTCCCTGTGATCCAGGATGCGCTCCGCGGCGACATCGTCACCGCCCAATATCTCGCCTTCCTCGGGCAGGCCTATCATCACGTGCGGCACACCGTCCCCCTCCTGATGGCCTGCGGCAGCCGCCTCGGCCCTGGCCATGAGTGGCTGCGGCGCGCGATCGCGGAGTATATCGAAGAGGAGATCGGGCACGAGGAATGGATCCTGTCCGATATTGAAGCCTGTGGCGGTGATCCGCAAAAGGTAAGGGCGTCCAGCCCACACATCAGCACCGACGTGATGGTGGCCTATGCCTACCACCAGGTTGATCGCAGGAACCCTGTCGGCTTTCTCGGCATGGTGCATGTGCTCGAGGGAACGAGTACGGCATTGGCGACAAACGCCGCAAACACCCTCCAGGTCGCGCTCGGGCTCCCGGCAGCTGGGTTTACTTACTTGAACTCGCATGGCTCGCTTGACCTGGAGCATGTGCGTTTCTTTGAAGGACTGGTCAACCGGCTCTCGACAGACGAGGACAAGGCCGCCGTCGTGCAGTGCGCACGTGTCTTCTACACGCTGTACGGCGACATCTTCCGAAGCCTTCCGAACAGGACAGCGCTTCTTCGTGCCGAGGCGTGACATGAATCGTACGGACCCTACACGAGCCATCCGGGCGATTGTTACGGGATCGGCAGGTGGTATCGGCAGCGCAATCGCGCGCGGCCTGGCGGCGCATGCGCAGTGGCTCATCCTTGTCGGGCGCAACGAAGACGCGCTCCGTGCGCTGCAACGATCCCTCGGCGCGAACACGCATGTCGTCGCCGGGGACCTGACCCAGGCGGCGACCCTGGATGCGATCGTGCAGCTGGCACGGTCGCTTGGTGGGCTCAATCTGCTGGTCAACAATGCCGGCGTCTGTGATTTTCATGCATTCGAGACACAGGATCCTGTTGCCATCCGGTCGCTGGTCGACACGAACTTGGTGGCGCCAATGCTGCTTAGCAGGGCGGTCCTTCCGCTCCTGCAAGCAGCCGCGCCATCTCAGATCATCAATGTGGGATCCCTGTTCGGGTTCATCGGGTATCCCGGCTTCAGCGCCTACGGCGCGAGCAAGGCCGGTCTGCGCGCGTTCACCCAGGCGCTGCGCCGCGAGCTCGCGGATACCGGTGTGGACGCCCGCCATTTCGTTCCCCGCGCCACCCGCACCGGCATCAACAGTGAACGCGTGGTTGCGCTCAATCGCGACCTCCGGACAGTCGAAGACTCGCCCGAAATGGTTGCGTCCCAATTCCAGCACTTTCTCGCAGGACGCCATTGGGAAACCAAGATCGGCGCCAAGGAAACATTCTTCGCATTCGTCAACAGCCTGCTACCGGCGATGCCGGACAGAGCCATTCGCGCCCAGTTGCCGGTCATTCGCAAGCATATGCCCAAATAATTCCCATTCAACGAGGTCACCATGCGTACTCACTTTGGAACGATTGCCATTCTCGCCACAGCGCTTTCCGCTTTACCGATGGCGTTTTCCGGTGTCATGGACGACGTAAGCCGCCTGCAGCAGGAATGGGAACGGGTGAAATATCAGACGCCGCCCCCGGAACAGGAACGCGAGTTCGCTCGCCTGTCGGCCGAGGCGGAATCGCTCGTGGTGCAGAATCCGCGCCGCGCGGAAGTGCTGATCTGGCACGGCATCGTCGCTGCGAGTCACGCGGGAGCAAAGGGCGGCTTGGGCGCGCTGTCGCTGGTCAAGGCGGCGAAACAGGACTTTGAACAGGCGCTTGAGATCAATCCGGAGGCCTTGTCGGGTTCGGCCTATACCAGCCTTGGGTCGCTGTACTACCAGGTTCCCGGATGGCCGCTGGGATTCGGCGACGACAAGAAAGCCTTCGAATACCTCAGGAAGGGTCTGTCGATCAATCCGGACGGCATTGATCCGAACTACTTCTACGGCGACTTTCTTTACCGCAAGGGTGACCTTGACGGCGCGGAACGTGCGTTGAAAAAGGCAATGACGGCGCCGCCACGGCCCGGGCGAAGGGTGGCGGATGAGGGGCGCCGGCGCGAGGCAGCGGAGCTGCTTGAAAAAATCGCGGAGAAGCGCAAATAATGGGCAGATCGATCTTCCGAAGGAAGGAATGTGAGAATTCTGCTCGTCGAAGATGATGCGTCGCTGGCTTCCGGGCTCAAACGTGCGCTGGAAAAGGCGCACTACGTTGTCGAGCATGTCGCCGACGGCAGGGGCGCGTCGCGGGCGTGCGCCGACCGCGCTTTCGATCTCGTCATTCTCGACCTCGGTTTGCCGGGGCTGGACGGCATTGACGTTCTCAAGGCACTGAGACGCAACGGCGGCGCCTTGCCAGTGCTGATCCTGTCCGCGCGCGACAGCACCAGGCACCGCGTCGAAGGACTGGACCACGGCGCGGACGACTACGTCGTCAAGCCGTTCGAGCTGGATGAACTGCTTGCCCGGATACGCGTGCTGGAACGACGGCAAAGCGGCCAGACCGTCAACCAGTTGCAGGCGGGAGGGATCATGCTCGATCTCGGGACGCTCACCGTGCAATGGCAGGGCAGGGAGCTTGATCTGCCCGCGCGCGAGTTCATGCTGCTGCGGCGCCTGATTGAAAATCCGAAGACGGTGTTCACGCGCGCCCAGCTGGAAGAGTCTCTCTATGGCTGGGGCGAGGGCATCGAAAGCAATGCGATCGACGTCTATGTGCACCACTTGCGTCGCAAGATCACGCCGGACGTCATCAAGACCGTGCGCGGTGTCGGATACCGGTTCGGCAGGGCGGGCGCATGAACCGACGCCGCTATTCAATGCGGCGCCGACTGGCAGGCTGGACGCTTGCCTGCCTTGTTCTCATCCTCGGTGGAATGGGCATTGCAGCGTATCTCGCGGCCAAGCATGAATCCGACGAAATTTTCAGCGCGCGCCTTGCAACCTCTGCCCGGGTGCTGGAAGCGCTGGTGGCGCGGCAACTTGGCATCGCTACCACGCCAAGTCCGATCATCATCACGCTTCCACCGGAGCTCGAACATGCGCGCGGCGGGAAGGCGCAAGCCAGTGGACATCCTTACGAGAACAAAATCGCGTTCCAGGTCCGGGACGAGCAGGGCGTATTGCTCGCCCGTTCGGCATCCGCGCCCGATCGCGCGGTCAGTCCGCTGCGGGCGGGATTTGGCAAATACAGCCTCGGAGAAGAAGTCTGGCAGGTATTTGTGCTGAAGTCAGGTCGGGTTTGGATTCTCGCTGCCGAGAAGGACGAGGTACGACAGGAAATGATCCGGGAACTGGGCATGTCCATCCTCATGCCGCTCTTGATCGGGGCCGTGCTCCTGGTCGCAGCGGTCAACATTGTCCTGCTCTATAACATGCGGCCCCTCAAGAGCCTTGCCGCACGTATTGCGAGCCGCGAACCGGGATCTCTGGCGCCGATTGAGCTGCCGACAATGCCCAAGGAACTGGTTCCGATCGTCGACGAACTCAACGCCTTGCTGACGCGGGTAAACGCCGCTTTCGAACGCGAGCAACGTTTCATCGATGCCGCGGCGCATGAGATCCGAACACCGTTGGCGGCGCTTCAGCTCCATGTGCAGAACGCACTGAAGGCCGACTCGATTCAGGAACGCGAAGGCTGTCTTGCGGAAGCGGTGGTTGCGTTGCGGCGGACTACGAACCTTGCCGAGCAGTTGCTGTCCTTCAGCCGCATCACGTCGGAAACAAGCGCCACGGCGCATGAAAACTTGTCACTCGACGACATGTGCCGGGAAGTCGTCGCCATGCAGGAACCGCTGCTGGAGGAGCGAGGCCAGTCGATCGGCTTGTCTGTGCAGGGGCACTGTTCGGTCCTCGGGGACCGCGCCAAATCGCAGCGCCTGTTGCAAAATCTGATCGACAATGCTTCCCGCCACGGCAGCCCCGAGGGAGAGATCGATGTCGCCGTCTACGCTTCGGATGGCCACGTGGTCCTGGAGGTCGCCAATAATGGCGCGCCGATCCCACAAAGCGAAGTCGAGAACATCTTTGCGCCCTACTATCGATTGCCGGGCAAATCAGGTTTCGGCGCCGGCCTCGGCCTGGCAATCGTCAGGGAGATCGCGGATCAGCATGGCGCCCATGTGTCGGTGTCCACGCTTCCGGACGGGCAGGGGACCGTGGTATCCGTGTGGTTTCCTCACGTTGAACAGACCTGACGCGTACAAGCCACGGCGCTATGCGGTGAGGTGATCGCCAGCGCCTTTTTTTGCGCTGCGAATTGACATTTATCGGTCTGGCTCTCAGAGTCCATGGAGAGAATCTGTAAACAATGACAGACACAAAGGAGGCCGCCATGTCAGACATTGCCCATACCACGCCGTCCACTCCAACCGCTCCAGGGGAAACTTCCGACTCCTCGTTGATGCCGGAAGTCCGGTCCATCGGCATGGACGCTCCGTTCCGCTGGCTTGCAGCCGGTCTCGGAGACATGAAGGCGACGCGGTTACGCGCCTCTTTCTACGGACTGATGTTCATGCTGATGGGCTTCGCAATCATGGGGATGTATGAGACCCGCTGGCAACTGACAATGGGACTGACGGCCGGATTCTTCCTTGTCGGGCCATTCCTGTTCTGCGGCATCTACTGGCTGTCCCGCCAGCGCGAACTCGGGGAGAAGCCGGGCTTGACCGCTTCCATGTTCTGCTGGAAGGAAAACCCGGCCTCCATTGGCTTCTTTGCGGCGATCCTGACTTTCCTGATGGTGATATGGGCGCGCGTGTCGGTCGTGATTTTCGCCCTGTTCTCCACCCGGGATTTCCCGACGATGCAAGGCGTCATTTTCCAGATCTTCTCGATGACGAATATTCCGTTTGTCATCGTCTGGTTCGGTGTCGGCTTTATTTTCGCCTCCATCGCATTCGCGATATCAGTCGTTTCCGTGCCCCTCATGCTGGACAGGAATACTGACACAATGATCGCGCTGTTCACGAGCGTACGCGCCTTGTGGAAGAACGCCATTCCGCTATATCTGTGGGCAGCATTGATTGTCGCGCTTGTCGGCGCGAGCCTGCTGTTGTCCTTCATCCCTCTACTGGTGACGGCGCCACTGGTCGGGCACGCAACCTGGCATGCCTATCGTGATTTGATCGCGCATCCGGGCGGGGCGGAGACGGCGCAGTAAGCCCGACCGAAGTACACCTGCTTCATCGCATGATATTGCCGTTCGCGTTGCGGCCGGCAATATCATGTTGCTCCTTCAGCTATCCAAAGTTCCCCTCTTTTTCGACGCCTCCGGCATTGCGCGGCATGCAGTTGTGACGGCTTTCGCTCTACCCGACTCAGCTTTCCGATCCATTTCGTTTCGCGCCGTCACGGTCGCTGTGCAACTTCTCCGCGCGCTGATTTTTATCTTGCGCAGCGCCTTTTCTGTGGCGTTTGTGAAAACACAACTGTCGCGTTGTCAAACATGCAAGCGACACCTACAATCTCGCAGGTTTTGCATTGATAAAAATACAACTACAGAAAGGGGCCCGGCATGGTCATGCCAATGTTTGCAAAAATCTACGACGGCAAATGGGACCGGAATGCGTTGGACTATTTGGCACTCGTCGATCAATGGCACGTAGTGATTGAATCAAAGGAGGTGCCCGAAGGAAAACCCGTTCCGATCACGCTGCTCGGCGAAAAAATCGTGCTTTGGCGTTCGGAAGGCGGACAGGTCAATGCATGGAAGGATTACTGCGCACATCGCGGCGCACCTTTGTCCCTCGGCAAGGTGCAGAACTGCAAAATCGTATGCCCGTACCACGGTTGGCACTTCAACGACGCCGGAAAATGCGTTCACGTTCCCGCGCACCCGGACCAGGAAACGCCAGCAAAAAGCGTCGTGCAACAGTACCGGGCGGTCGAAAAATATGGCTTCGTATGGGTCTCCATTGGTACGCCTCAATCCGATGTGCCCCGCATCCCTCGCTGGGATGACGACGAATATCGAAAGGTCCACGCAGGACCCTATTTCTACAACGCGAACGCGCTTCGCTGTCTCGACAACTTCATGGACGCGTCCCACTTCCCACATGTCCATCCGGGGATCAACGGCCGTGGCGATGAGCCGGACACCACGATCCATTACAAGGTCATCGAAAAAGAAGATGAGTTGCAGACGACGGAGTTCACTGTTGTCCAGCCCTACGCGGATGCGCGCGGTATTCCACTCTCCGTCCGCTACCACTATTACTGCCTGTCGCCGACTGTAGCGTATTCAGACAAGCAGACTGGGCCGAACGATCACTGGTTCACCTGGTGTGCACTGACGCCGGTCGATGAAGATCGGGCCATCTTCTGGCTGGTCGTCAGCTTCAACTACGGCAAAGACATTGACGAAAAGAAGATTCATGAACGACAGGCGATCGTCTTCGGCGAGCAGGATCGCTGGATCGTCGAAGCCCAGCGGCCGTTCAGTATGCCTTTGGATATCTCGGAAGAGATGCACGTCACCAGCGACCGTCTGGGCGTCGCCTATCGTCGCTGGGTGAAAGCGCTCGGAGAGAAGAAACGCGCCGAAATATCAGGCGGCCAGGCTGTTGCCACGGCAGCGTGAAATATAACCACTTACAAGAATATTCCTATGAGGCCTTTTTCCACTGAAGCACACGCCGACGCACTTCGGTTTATTGAAAGCAGGGAGTCGAACGCGCGCACATATGCCAGGACGTTCAACAAAGTCATGGCCCGTGGCATGTTTTCAAAGATCTGGGATGTCGAACAGCGTGAATAT
Source organism: Noviherbaspirillum sp. ST9 (assembly GCF_048799745.1). NCBI lineage: Bacteria > Pseudomonadati > Pseudomonadota > Betaproteobacteria > Burkholderiales > Oxalobacteraceae > Noviherbaspirillum > Noviherbaspirillum sp. ST9. The sequence continues at coordinate 44,045 of NZ_JBLWFR010000014.1, forward strand.
ATCGATGCGTTGGCTTGCGCCGGCGCGCTACCGCTTGGACATAATCATCCGTTCGTCATGGAGAAAGTCGCGGCCTTCCTCGGCTCCGGGCACATTTTGCAAGGGCTCGACATTCCAACGGTTGCCAAGCATGATTTCATGGAGCAACTGATGCTCGCGCTCCCGCCCGCCCTGGCCGAAAACGCCCGCATCCAGTTCTGTGGTCCGACAGGATCCGATGCCGTTGAGGCGGTGATCAAGCTGTTCAAGACGGTCACGGGGCGGCGGAGCGTGTTCGCGTTTCATGGCGCCTATCACGGCATGACGCTTGGCGCATTGTCGCTGATGGGCAACCTCGGTCCCAAAGCGTCCATCTCGGGCCTGACATCCGAGACACACTTCTTCGCGTACCCCCATAGCGCTCGTTGCCCCTTCGGAATCGGAGGGCGGGAAGGTGAACAGATTTCCCTCAACTATCTTGAGAACGTTCTTGGCGATCCGGAAAGCGGAATAACGAAGCCGGCACTGGTTATCCTTGAGGCGATACAGGGAGAGGGCGGATGCATCCCCGCGTCGCCGGAATGGTTGCGACGGCTGCGTGCAATCACAGAGACACACAATATCCCGCTGGTGATCGACGAGGTGCAAACCGGATTTGGACGCACCGGACATATGTTCGCACATGAAGAATCGGGCATTGTCCCGGACGCGATCGTCATGTCGAAGGCACTGGGTGGCGGATTCCCGTTGGCCGCCATTGCTTATCACAAGCGGTATGACAAATGGGCGCCTGGTGCCCATGCCGGCACGTTCCGCGGAAACCAGATTGCACTCGTGTCCGGCGCTGCAACGATGCAGTACATCAGAGAAAACAATCTTTCTGCTGCTGCAGTCCAGAAGGGCGAACGCCTGAAAAACGGATTGGAACAGCTGAAGCGAGACTTTGCATGTATTGGCGAGATCAGGGGACGCGGACTGATGGTGGGGGCCGAGATTGTCGTCGCATCCGCGCCAGATAAGCCAGGCCGCGCGCGTGAGCTCGACGGCCACCTGGCAAAGGTCATCAAGCAGCACTGCTTCAAGCACGGATTGATCGTAGAAACAGGGGGGCGACATGGTGCCGTGTTGCGCTTCCTCCCGCCGCTCATCATCACCGACGCCGAAATCGATCAAATTGTTGAACGGCTTGGATCCGCGATCGCTGCAGCCGTACAACTGCAGGAAGCCGCCTGAAGGATCCCCATGACAAACACACTTCACGAGAACACGTTCGACGTCGTTGGTATCGGATTCGGTCCTGCAAACATTGCGCTGGCCATCGCCGCAGAAGAGCTTGGATTGGGTCTGAAGATCAAGTTCCTGGAGCGGAATCCGGCGGCCGGGTGGCAGGACGAGATGATGCTTCCGGACTCCGATATTCAGAATCATCCGCTACGAGACCTGGTCACTCCCAGGAACCCACGAAGCAAATACACCTTCGTCAATTTCCTGTTTGAGCAGAACAGGCTGTTTGAACACCTCAATCTTCCCCTCCAGCACCCGCTCAGGATCGAGTACCGACAATACGTGGTCTGGGTAGCGAGCCATTTTTCGCATTTGGTTGAATACGACAGCGAGGTCGAGGCGATTCAACCGGTAATGAATAACGGATCGGTAACCGGATACGAGGTGGTCTATAACGGTGGAAGGAAGATATTTGCCGGCTCGTTGGTTGTGGCTCCGGGGAGAACACCCCACATTCCGCCGGAATTCGAGAATGCCGACGATCAGCGGGTTGTCCATCTCACCCGTTTTCTGGGCGCCTTCAATGAAGTTCAAAAAAGAGTACCAGCGCCCCGGATCGCCATCCTGGGAGGGAGCCAGTCGGCAGTTGAATTGCTGCTCTACGCGAGCGGCCGGATCGGTGGCGGCAAGATCACAGGGATCAACCGGAATTTTGGATTCCGCTTGAAAGACACAAGCCCGTTTTCCGATGAAGTGTACTTTCCGTCTTTTGTGGAAACGTATTTCAACGCGTCCAAAGCGGACAAGACACGATTGCGCAAGGAACTGGCTTTTACCAACTATTCAGCGTCCGACAGGGACGTGTTGGATGCGTTGTATGTCACGATGTATCGACAAAAAATCCAGAATCAGAGCCAGATCGAACTGAAACATCTGACCCAGGTGACAAGCGTGACGAATACGCAGGAAGGTATATGCCTGACGTTGAAGCATGCCATCACGAAGGCAGTCGAACACCACTCATTTGATCTTGTTGTACTGGCGACCGGGTTCAGGGATTTGGGCGACGGCCCCCAGCAAGAGCCTTACCCGCAACTGCTGGGCCATTTGTCGGATCACCTCCACATGGAGCATGGGGCGATGACGGTTGATATCGATTATCGTGTGAAGCTCAAGAATGAACGCGAGTGCCGGCATGCCCCGTTGTTTCTCAACGGGCTGTGCGAGTCGTCTCACGGCATGGGCGACGCCGGTTCATTCAGCCTGCTGTCCTTGCGCGCTGCTGCCATCGTGAAGGCCATTCTTGCGCACTTTTCGAATGCATCCGCGATGCATCCCTCCACTGAATCGAACAACGAAGACTCCCAAGACGATGTTTCATTACTCCCAGTATCGTAGTACAGACGACCAGCTCATCAGAAGATTCGTTGACCAATTTCCGCTTGCGATCATTACGTCATGCGTAGGAGGAGATTGGCTGAGTTCGCATATTCCGTTGTTCTGGGCCAGCCCTAACAGCAATGGCGAACTGCTGGGGCATGCGGATGCGGCAAACGCGCAGTTTTCCAACGTGGTTGACCTGCCGGTTCACCTGATTTTCTCAGGGCCGAATATGTATATTCCCCCGGAGGCTTATGCAACCCGGCAGTTGCCAACGTGGAATTACCTGGCGGTGCACGCACGTGCAACCCTGAATGTCGAAACTGATCCCGCACGGAATCTGGAAATCCTGTCTGAAACCGCGCGGCATTTGCGCAGCACGCCGAGCAAGTTCCGGGTAGAGCGCGATGACCAGCGTGTCCAGCGCTGGATCGGATCGATAAGGGGTGTACGAATTCGGGTGCACGAGATCGAAGGGCGATTCAAGCTCTCTCAGGATAAGGCGCCGGACGACGTGATATCTGCCGCAAACTATTTTTCAGAGAAGATTTCACAATCGATCTCGCCGGAGACGTTACTGGAATTCTCTGGCCTTGAACAAGTTTTCAAATAAGGGGCGCGTCGCCATGTTCAGCAAGATAGGGCAGGATTTTTCAGTTTCTGCCGCAGTCGCGGGGATCATCGCGCTTGTCGCGACCTTCAGCGGCCCCGTACTTATTGTCGTTCAGGCCGCGAAGGCCGGCAATTTGTCCTATGAACTCCTGTCGACCTGGATCTGGGCGCTATCGGTCGGGAGTGCCGTACTGGGATTGTGGCTCAGTTTGCGTTATAAAGTGCCTGTCATTGGTGCCTGGTCAACGCCGGGCGTCGCGCTCCTGATGTCCGGATTGACGCAGTATGCGTTCAGCGATGTGATTGGATGTTATGTCGTGCTGACCATCGTGATTGCCGTCCTTGGGCTAAGCGGTCTGTTTTCGCGGCTCATGGCATATCTGCCTGCGCATCTGCTGTCGGCAATGATCGCCGGTGTCCTGTTCCAGTACTGCGCAAAAATCTTTCATTCATTGCAGGCGTTCCCGTCGGTGGTCGTCCCCGTCGTTCTGGTGTATCTGATTAGCCGGCGGTATGTCCCACGCTATGCGGTCGCATGGTCGTTAATTGTTGGAATGCTGCTTGCCTTTACGTCTTCGACGGTACCGGCGCCATTCGCCGAGCTTTCATTCGTCAAGCCAGTAATGACGCTTCCAACCCTCAGCATGGATGCATTGGTGGGCCTCGGCTTGCCGTTGCTCCTGCTCGCGCTGACGCAATATGCAACCGGTGTCGGGATCCTTAACAATGCCGGTTATCATCTCTCGCCAAGGGTAATCGTCGGTACGAGTGGCATTGTGTCAATTCCGCTTTCCCTCTTTGGCTCGTCGGGAATTAATCCTGCCGCAATCGTGGGCGCGATATGTGCCGGGCCCGAATGTCATCCCGACCTGCACCGCCGATACATTGCGGGCGTGGTATGCGGAATCGGCTACCTGTGCGTCGGCTTTCTCGGCGCGTCCGTGCTCGCCATGTTTTCGTTATTGCCGAATGGCCTGACCGCGACGCTTACCGGGCTGGCACTGCTGAGCACGTTGGTGACGAGCCTTGCCGGCCCTCTGTCCGACGAGACGAAACGCGAGCCTGCCTTGATTACTTTCATCGTGACCGTATCTGGGATGTCGTTCCTCGGGCTGGGCGCGGCGCTCTTGGGCCTTATCGCCGGCGCTGTGTTCTCTATTGTCGTGTCATGGAAAGGCTTTGGCGTCCGAGCCGAGCGCAAGCAGTTGCCTGGCAATCAGATTGGTAACAGGACCTAGCGCCGTCAAGCAGGATCCGAAACGCAAGGGAGGGCGGATGATTGCTGACATCTGGATTATTCCGCCGGGCCAGGTCCTTGCGCGATCCACGCGAGCCTCCGGTACGTAAAACGGCAGGGGATCGGACGGATGGTCGACAATAATGAACGGGTGCTGGAAGCATTCTCGCGTTATCGCGAATCGCTATCCGCATTTGACTCTGAGGCAATGGCGGTTTGCTGCGAATTGCCGTTCATCTTGTTCGGTGCATCGGGTTTCGTGCTAGTGCCGTCCGCAAAAGATGCTGTCCGGGTCTTCGGACAAATAGCGGAGAGACTTCGAATCCTTGGATATAGCTATAGTGGCGGGCAGATCGAGGCCAGGCTATCGAACGACGGGATGGCCCTGATCAACGGAACAGAAATCCGGTACAGCCGCCAGGGGCAGGAACTGCATCGCTTTGAGTTGAACTACGTACTCCGCCGAAACGGCGATGCATGGCGAATCGTTGCCGGAACGGTGCATGAAGGAGACTTGAATTAGCCCGCTATACACACAAGTGTTTATCGTAGTGGCAACAGTATGATGAGTGTTGCAAGTCCGACATGGTCGCCAACAGGTTTACTTCGTAAGACGACTGGTCATATAATTCAGCATGGCACGTATCGCGGGCAAAACCAATACACCCAACCAGCTTCTCGACGCCGGTCGCGAGCTGTTCCTGACGCATGGGTATAACGCCACCGGCATCCAGCAAATTACCGATCTCGCCGGGGTGCCTAAAGGCTCGTTCTACAACCACTTCAACAGCAAGGAAGTATTCGCGGCAACGATTATCGACCAGTACGCAGAGGAGCTTCGCGAGCACTGGAAAGAATTGATGAGTGCCGCGCCGAACGAGCCCTTGGCGGCAATCCGGTATGCATTTGCGCGGTTGATCGCGCGCCACGAATCCAACATGTGCTCGAAGGGCTGCCTCATCGGTAATTTTGCCGCAGAGATGGCCGAGTCCAGCGAACTGTGCCGGCAACGGCTGGCAGCGGCCATGGAAGGCTGGCGCATCTCCTTGGCAAAGTTGATCCGGGAGGCACAGGCGGCTGGCGAGGTGCGCAACGACATGGATGCGGCGGCAACGGCGGCATTGGTATGGGACGTGTGGGAAGGCGCGATTTTGCGCATGAAAGTCGAGCGGACGACTCTCCCGCTGCACGAGAGTACGAACCTGGTACTGAATCACCTATTGCGGCCGCTTTGAGCGGTCGGATCCAACACCTCAACTGACAACAGGTAGGGAGCATATGAGCAAGCAAACTGAGCAATTCCTCGCAGATGTACTATTCCAACCGGTCGCCCTGGGCAAGCTGCAGCTCAAGAACCGGATTGCAATGGCTCCACTGACACGCAACCGCGCAGAAGCCGGTAACGTGCCGGGAGCGATGACAGTCGAATACTATGCTCAGCGCGCCACCGCCGGCCTCATCATCGCCGAGGCCACGCAAGTCTCCGACACCGCCCAGGGATACGCGAGCACGCCGGGCCTGCATACGGCGGAGCAGATCGCCGGCTGGAAAAAAGTTACCGACGAAGTGCACAATCGCGGCGGCCGCATTTTCGTGCAGCTATGGCACACCGGCCGCATGTCGCACACTGCATTCCAGCCCAATGCCCAATCTCCGGTCGCACCGTCGGCGATCGCAGCAAAAGCGAAAACCTACGTGCCGGGTGCCGGTTACGTAGACACTTCCTTGCCCCGCGAGCTCGGGACCGAAGAAATCGCGGGGATTGTCGACGATTTCCGTATCGCATCAGCCAATGCGATCAAGGCGGGATTTGACGGCGTCGAAATCCATGGTGCGCACGGCTACCTGATTGACGCGTTTCTGCGTGATGGCTCGAACAAGCGTAACGACCGTTACGGAGGGAGTATCGAAAACCGCGCCCGCTTCCTGCTCGAAGTCATGACAGCGGCCATTAACGAAGTGGGCGCCGACCGGGCGGGTATTCGCATCTCGCCAGTTTCTCCGGTCAACGATTCGTCGGAGAGCGCGCCGCAGCCGTTGTTCGAGTATGTGGTGCGTGAACTGGACAAGCTGCACCCGATATACATCCATGTGGTCGAAGGTCACACCGGCGGCCCGCGTGACAATGCTCCGTTCGATTACGAAGCCTTGCATCGCCTGTATTCGGGAACCTGGATGCTGAACAACGGCTATACCAAGGAAATGGCGATCGATGCGATTACAAGCGGCCGCGCGGATATCGTTTCCTTCGGCCGGCCATTCATCAGCAATCCGGACCTCGTGCGACGCTTCCGAGAAGGTGCGCCGCTCAATCATCTGTTCGAGGATGCGCCGTTGTACGGTGGCGTCGGACCGCATGGCTATATTGATTATCCTGCGCTTGCGGATTGACGATTTCGTGAACTCTGGGGGACAGCCGCGATAAGAACCACTGTTCACACTGCGGGCTGAACTGGCTGCAACGCCACTTGGTCCTCATGTCTGTGCCGTCCCCCTGCCGGAAACTCCACGCTTCCGCGTTCGCTGAAAAAACTTGACGCCGATGGTCTAGTGGATGCCGATCTTGCGCTGCTCCGCCCGGATGAATGCGGTGATATGTGCAACATCGTCAGGAGTAACCGCCGGTACAGGCGCCATGTCGCCGAATTGCCAATGATGCGCGCGCACGCCGCGCGCTGCTGCGATCTGGAAGGCAGCATCACCGTGATGGGATGGCTCGTAGACCTTGTGCAACATCGCCGGGCCCTTGTCGCTGCCTTTCAAATCTGCACCATGACAGGACGCACAGTGCGTGGCGAACAGACCTTTTCCTCGCCCGGGATTGGGCATCAAGCCATCGCTCGGTTTTGGGATTTTCATGGATTGCGCTTGTGCCGCAGCACCCATGGACAGCAGGAGAAATGCCGCAACTGCGGCGACGGCTCGGTGACGTATTTGTTTCATGCAAGTTTCCTCAGAAGTTTTGTCAATGTCAGTACTGGTGCCCAAGTCTTCCGCTTACATCACTCTCGCCCCCGCTTCAAACGCCATTGTTTGACCAGCGCGTAGAGTGCCGGAATAACGCCGAGTGTCAGAACCGTTGACGAGATCATGCCCCCCACCATTGGTGCGGCAATGCGGCTCATTACCTCGGACCCGGTGCCCGTGCTCCACATGATCGGCAGCAGGCCGGCCATGATCGCAACCACGGTCATCATTTTGGGACGGACCCGTTCGACCGCACCCTCCATCACGGCCTCGTACAGATCGCCCGCGGTTGGCATTGCCCCTTCGGCACGACGCTGTTTCTTGATCGCTTCCCATGCATGGTCGAGGTAGATCAGCATCACGACGCCGGTTTCCGCGGCGACGCCGGCGAGTGCGATAAAGCCCACGGCCACCGCCACCGACATGTTGTAGCCCAACCACCACATCAGCCACACGCCCCCGACCAGAGAAAACGGCACGGACAGCATCACGATCATCGTCTCGGTCAGCCGCTTGAAATTGAGGTACAGCAGCAGGAAGATGATCAGAAGCGTGACGGGGACGACAATCTTCATCTTTTCGATCGCACGTTCCATCGCCTCGAACTGCCCGCTCCAGGTCGCGTAATAACCTGGAGGGAATTTGACCTGCTCATTGACTGCCTGGCGCGCATCGGCAACATAACCACCGATATCGCGGTCACGGATGTCGACGTAGATATACGCGGACAGCAGTGCGTTCTCGGTGCGGATCCCAGGCGTGCCCTTGGCGATCTCGATCTTCGCCAGCTGGCCGAGCGGGATCATCGGACCGTCCATCGTCGGAACCAGCACTTCGCGTGCGATCAGCTGCGGATCGCTGCGCATCTCGCGCGGATAGCGCACAGTGACGGCGAAGCGTTCCCGGCCCTCGACCGTTGTCGTTGCCATTTCAGCGCCAAGTGCGGAAGCAATGATGTCTTGAACCTCACCGATCGTGAGGCCGTAGCGCGCGAGTTGCGTCCGGTCCGGTTCGATGTTGAGATAGAAGCCGCCGGTGATCCGCTCCGCAAAGGCCGACGTTGTACCCGGAACAGTCTTGACCACAGCCTCAATCTGCTTCGCCAGCTTTTCCATTTCATCCAGGTCCTTCCCGAACACCTTGATGCCGATCGGTGTACGGATACCGGTGGACAGCATGTCGATGCGCGCCTTGATCGGCATGGTCCAGGCGTTGGATACGCCTGGGAACTGCAGTGCCTTGTCCATTTCGGCAATCAGCGCGTCCATCGTCAGGCCGGGACGCCAGTCGGATTGCGGCTTGAGGTTGATGACGGTTTCGAACATCTCGGTCGGCGCCGGGTCAGTGGCCGTGTTGGCACGCCCGGCCTTGCCATAGACCGACGCAACCTCCGGAAACGATTTGATGATCTTGTTCTGCGTCTGCACCAGTTCGGCCGCCTTGGTCATCGTCATCCCTGGCAGACTGGACGGCATGTAGAGCAGGGTGCCTTCGTTCAATGTGGGCATGAACTCGCTACCGATCCGGGATGCAGGATAGAAGGTGACGGACAGGACGACGAGCGAAAGAAAGACCGTTGTTTTCTTCCAGCGCATCACGCCCTTGATGATCGGCCGGTAAATCCAGATCAGGAAACGATTCACCGGGTTCTTCGCTTCCGGCATGATCCTTCCGCGGATGAACAGCATCATGAGCACGGGCACCAGCGTGATCGACAGCAGTGCCGCGCCCGCCATCGCGAAGGTCTTCGTGTACGCCAGCGGCGAGAACAGACGGCCTTCCTGCGATTCGAGCGTGAACACAGGAAGGAAGGACACGGTAATGATCAGCAGCGAGAAGAACAGTGATGGGCCGACTTCCTTGCAGGCAGCGAGCATCGCGTCGACGCGTGATTCGCCTTCCTTCAGCCGTTCCAGGTGCTTGTGTGCATTCTCGATCATCACAATCGCCGCGTCGACCATTGCACCGATAGCGATCGCAATACCACCCAGACTCATCAGGTTCGAGTTCATGCCCAGCGCGCGCATCGCGATAAAGGCCATCAGCACGCCGACCGGCAGCATCAGGATGGCGACCAGCGCGCTGCGCACATGCAGCAGGAACACGATGCACACCAGCGCGACGATCATGCTTTCCTCGATCAGCGTGTGCTTCAGCGTGTCAATGGCGCGATGGATCAGTTCCGAGCGGTCGTACACCGCTTCGATGCTGACGCCTTCCGGCAGGCCGGCACTGATTTCGGTGATCTTCGTTTTGACGTTATGGATGACTTCGAGCGCATTTTGGCCATAGCGGGACATCGCGATGCCAGAGACGACTTCGCCTTCGCCGTTAAGCTCTGTCAGCCCGCGCCGCTCGTCCGGCGCCAGTTCGACGCGGGCGATGTCGCGTACCAGCACGGGGGTGCCGCGCTCGGATTTCACGACCAGGCTCTCGAGGTCGGCCCTGCCGCGCAAGTAACCCTTGCCGCGCACCATGTACTCGGTCTCGGCCATTTCGACGACGCGTCCGCCGACGTCGCGGTTGGACTCGCGGATCACCTGGGTGACTTTCATCAGGGGGATGCCGTACGCGCGCAGTTTTACCGGATCGACGGTGACCTGGTAGGTCTGCACGAAGCCACCCACCGAGGCGACCTCGGCCACTCCGGGCGCTTTGGCGAGCTGGTAACGCAGGTACCAGTCCTGCAGCGTGCGCAGTTCCGCCAGGGTCTTGTCCTTGGCGAGGACAGCGTATTGGTAGACCCAGCCCACACCGGTGGCATCGGGACCGATCTGGGGCGTCACGCCCTTGGGCATGCGGCCCGCGGCAAAATTCAGGTATTCCAGCACCCGGGAACGCGCCCAGTAGATATCGGTACCATCTTCGAAGATGACGTACACAAACGAGGCGCCGAAGAACGAAAATCCGCGCACGACCTTCGATTTCGGTACCGACAGCATCGCCGATGTCAGCGGATAGGTCACCTGGTCTTCGACCACCTGCGGGGCTTGGCCCGGATACTCGGTGTAGACGATAACTTGCACGTCCGACAGGTCGGGCAGGGCGTCGATCGGCGTCTTGATCACCGCATAGACGCCGGCGGCCGTCACGAACAGTGTGGCCAGCAGGACCAGGAAGACGTTCCTGCCTGCCCATTCAATGATCTTGTTCAGCATGATGGCGTCCTGTTAACGATGGCCGGCGTGCGGGTCGGCGGCGGGCGCGGGTGGCTTCCGGATCGTCGCCGCGGCAGACTGGAATCCGGTAATCACCCATTCGCCCGGCTGGCGTTCAACGAATTCGAAGGTGACCGGATCGCCCGGTTTCATGTTCTTGAGCAACGCGTTGTTGGCGACCTTGAATTCCATGGTCATTGCCGGCCATTTCAGGCTGGCCACCGGCCCATGGTTGACGCTGACCGTGCCCGATTTCACATCGATCTCATCGATCGTACCTTCCGCCTTGTGGCCCGCGCCGGCCGGTTTCATGGCGCCGGTTTCCTGTGCAGCCTGGCCGCCAAAGCTGCCCACAGCGGCCTTGAGGTTGCTTTCGGCGTCGATCAGGAAGTTGGCCGCAACGACAACATCCTCGCCGTCCTGCACGCCTTCCAGCACCTCGACGTAGTTGTCGCTGCGCGCACCCAGCTTGACGTCACGCGGCTCGAAGCGGCCTTCCTTGCGCTGCACCAGCACGATACGGCGCGTACCGCTGTCGATCACTGCCGACACCGGCACGGTCACTGCGGTGCTGCGCGGCGCGGCCGCCAGTTCGACGTTCGCGAACATGCCGGGCTTCAGCAACTGGCCCGGATTGGCCAGTTCGACACGAACCTGGGCGGTACGTGTCGCGGCATTCAGGGTCGGATACACGTAGGTAACGTTGCCGTCGAACTCCTTGTCCGCGTACGCATTGATCCGTACCTTGGCTTTGGTGCCAGGCTTGACCAGGCTGATGTCCTGCTCGAACACGTCCGCGAACACCCAGACGGTGGAAAGATCAGAGATCTGGTACAGCATTTCTCCCGGCATGAAGCGCATGCCTTGCACGGCCTTCTTTTCCGTCACGATGCCGGAAACCGGCGAGCGGAAGGTCATCGTTCGTTTTGCGTCGCCGGACTGCGTCAGTGCCTTGATCTGCTCTTCGGAAATGTCCCAGTTACGCAGCCGCAGCAGACTGGAGTCGGCCAACTGCCTCATTCCGGACTGCGCATCGCTATCGGCGCCCTTGAGCGACCGCAAACCTTGCGCGGCAATCACGTATTCCCGTTGCGCCGAGACCAGCTCGGGGCTGTAGACCTCGAAAAGCGGCTGGCCTTTGCCGACCAGCTGTCCGGTCGCATTCACGTGCAGGCGTTCGACGTAGCCTTCGAATTTCGGCGAAATGACGAACACGCGGCGTTCATCCGGTTCGATGCGTCCGGCTGCGCGCACGACCTTGTCGATGGTGCGCTGCGCCGCCTTCTCGGTCCGCACTCCAAGCTTTTGCACCTTTTCGGTACTGATCTTGATCTGGTTGCCGGAAGAAGAGTCGGCATCTTCCTCGCCTTCATAAACAGGGATGTAGTCCATGCCCATCGGGTCCTTCTTCGGCACGGGGGACGTGTCGGGCAGGCCCATTGGGTTGCGGTAGTACAGCAGCTTGCGCTCTTTCTTCACGACGGCCTCAGTGTGTCCGTTTGCAGGAGCGCTTGCGGTGACCCCGCCGTCCACTTTACGCTTGCCGGCCAGGTATCCGCCGCCAGCGGCAAATACGGCCGCCACAATCGCGGCAATCGCGATGTTTGCGGACTGTTTCATAGTTCATCTCCTAAAAGTCGTTCGATTTCGGCAAGGCGACTCTGGGCGTCGGCCTGCGCCTTGATCTGGCTTTGTCTTGCCTGGCGAATTTGGCGCTGCGCATCGAGCAAGGTCGCGAAATCGACCTTGCCGTTTTCATAACTGGCCAGGGCCGCCTTGTAGGTCAGCTCCGCTTGTGGCAGGAGGCTGTTGGAAATGATGGATTCCGTACGGCGCGCCGCTTCCAGCGCGGACAGGCTTTCGGCCAACTCCGACAGCACCTCGTTGGCGGTCGCCTCTTTGCGGGCGCGGGCGGCGGACAACATTGCTTCGGATTCGCGCTCCATGGCACGGCGCGACGATTGTTGAATCGGAATGTTCATCTCGAACATGACTTCCCATTCCTTCACAGACTTGCGGGTCTGGACTGGGGCAAAGCCAACAGCGAAGTCGGGATAACGATTCTTGTAGGTCAGGTCCCGGCTCTTTTCTGCGGCGCGCAGGCGCGCATCGTCCGACGTTAATCGCGGGTTCCGGCCCCGAACACGGTCAGCAAGGGTCACGTACTCGAGTTGGGCTTGAGGTGGCAACTGGCGCAGGCGCTCGGGATCGGCCAGCGGCGCGTTGGCAGGGCGGGCAACCAGCATGTTCAACCGTGCATGCAACATGCGCTTTTCGTTGTCCAGCATCACCAGTTCGTTTCGCATGTTGGTCAGCTCGACCTGGGCGCGTATGGCGTCCGACTGTGCCGCGAGGCCGCCGGCGTATCGGACTTGGGTCACACGCTCGAGGCGCGTCATCAGATCCAGGATTTCCCTGGTCAGGCGCTCGTTTTCGTGGACGTAGTAGAGCTGCGCGTAGCCGGCCTTGATGCGTGAGGCAAGATCGGCCCACGTCGCATGCGCCTTGCCCTTGACGCCTTCAGCCTCCAGCGTAGCAACCTCGCGCTGCAGGCCGCGTTTTCCGAACCAGGGCAGTTCTTGCATGATCTGGTACCTCGCTTTGCCGACCCGGCTGGGCGACAAGGTGGGATTCTGTTCACCCATCATCGTGATGTCCTCCAGTTCAACCCGCAGTTTCGGGTCGGGGAGGGCACCGGCGGATGCTGTTCTCTCGCCGGCCGCTTCGGCTTCGTACCGCATGGACGCGTATTCGGGATTCCGCTCCCGGGCGAATTCGAGAAGGCTTTCAACCGAGGCACCGATTTTTTGATTGTCGAGGGCGTTTGCCATGGGCGCGCTCACGGCCAGCGCAACGGCCAAACCGCAAGCGCGTAATGTGAATTGCATTGCTGTCTCCGAAGAGAAAAGGAAGTATCGATATTGCTTGCCGCCTGGGTGTCGCGACCGTTGTCGCAGAAATGCGCAACGATTCCGACGGCGAAAAGGCGTGCCGGTGCGCGCCCTCAGGAGCGCGGCTCGGGCAAAAGAGGGGAGGTCAAATCCGGAAGCAGCAGTTCCGGATGGACAAGGGCGGTGAAGACATGCGCGTCAGCCAGAAACTGACGGCTTGCGTGTGAATGGGACGGAAGGCGATGTCCGCACTTCGCACTTCGGGGACCAGGATGACTGCGACCGACGGGGTGACGTTCGGCGGTTGAGGCCGCTCTACCGACTGGTTGTCGCCCTGGCAGTGCGTGCGGCACAAGGATGACTGCGTATCATCCATGTCGTTGCAGGCCGACGCGTCATGGTGCTCGCTCATCGCCTGCATGGCTGCCAGCGCATGTTGCGCCTGCCCGTCAGCAACGCTTGGGCAGACGTACGCCGCGATGGCGAGCTGGCTGAAAAGCACGCTCACCATCGCCAGCAAGGCTGCGAAAAAGCGAAGATGTTTAGGCAGTTTCATTACGCATTCAGGAATGGAAACGTCGTCGCGGTTCGATGCACGCGTACGGCGTCACTTTTATTCTACGCAATCGACACACGTAGCTTTATTGACTCAGATCAATCGAATCCGGATCGGCACCTAATAGCAGAACAGACGTAATGATAAGCGATAGCAGTCCGCGTTCTCCTGAGTAGCGATGGCGCGCCATTGATGCTCATTTACAAGGCCGTGTAATGGCACGAGCATTGCGCAATTTTCGAATTGGCCAGTCGACAGCAAATTGTCGTTGCTGCCGCCTTTTCGAAAAAAACCTTGCACAGTCCAATTCCCTTTGCTATAGTTCGCCTCCCGTTGAGCAAGACGCAGCAACGAAGCGATTCGGTTGATGCGAATTTTCAAGTGCAAAACGGTCTTGAATTGCTGCCACGGCATGATTAATCACAACGCATTAATCAGGTGGAAAAACGGCAAGGCAAGTGAAGCAAGTTCTTTAAAAAATAACAGCCGA
>NZ_JBLWFR010000034.1:0-1010 GCF_048799745.1 Noviherbaspirillum sp. ST9
GATCGAATGCAGGTTTCCCGAACGAAAGCAGCCGGAAGCGGCCAACTCAATGCTTTCTGAGACTCTGTTCAACTACTGGAGACCACCGTCAATAGCTCCGTACCTGTTAGACACTTATAGTGCAAAAAAGGGGGTATCGCAATTCCGCTTTTTACCAAAAAAGTTAATATCTTACGTTTCTTAGCTAAAACATACGTACAGGAACACCTGGGTTCTTCCTTTTGCCTGGTTCACCTGTTAACTAATACCCTTAACGATAATGATCACCGAAAAGGCGAAAATGGCCGGTTCCTATAAGTTATTTCTGGATGATCTCCGGTCAGTGCAGATGGTGTATCGCTGTTAACATTAGTTCCGCGGTGTCATCATCTATCATACCAGCCAGATTGTAGAATCCATGTCTCAGTCCGGAAAGCTTTGAAGATAACTTGTCAAAAAAGTCCCGCTCAATATTTTCCCCGCGTTTTACGGCCTTAAAAAAGCTTTCTCAATATCCTTAAACCAGCGCCAAAAGTCTGCATAGCTTTTTATGGAATGCTTTTCGCGGCTCTTTTAACATCCGGAAAATATCTGCCCTCTCGATATATATTTCTGGCACTGTCGTGGTATCAGTAAGAACCTTATCGTAATATCCAGGCTGGTTGAACATTAAGCATCATATCGTTACAGACGACAAGAGCTTTGGAACTAAATACAGGTTCGAGTAGCCTAGGTTTAGTGCGTGGAGATCTTTATCAACCAAGCTATATCAATCACCACAAATGCTTGAAGTGACAAGGAGAGCTTAACATCCTTTTTAAGATCTATAGTCCCCAATAATTGATAGTGTAGTAGAAGGCATCGATCATCCTTTGCTTCTGAGGATTGCTGGAACTTAAAATGATAGAACTATAGAAGTTGGCCTTGGGATCCCTGGATGCAAAATTATATTTCTCCAACAGGCCGCCTGCCTCCCGAAACCAGCGCCCGAAGGTAATATAGCGATTACGTCCTTTACCGTCACCATCCAT
>NZ_JBLWFR010000015.1:0-56673 GCF_048799745.1 Noviherbaspirillum sp. ST9
TTGAACTGTGCTACACCTCGCCGGTATGGGACGTGTACCGCGAGGTCGACATCGTGCTGGACTGCTTCCCGCACAACTCCGGCACCACCACCTACGAAGCCTTGTGGATGGGCGCGCCGGTCGTCACCCTGGCCGACCGGCCTTCGGTCGGCCGCCTCGGCGCCAGCATCCTGTCCTGCATCGGCAAGCCCGAATGGATCGCCGGCTCGGTCGACGACTATGTCGAGCGCGCCGTCTCCCTGGCACAGGACACCTCGCTGCTGGCTCGGGAGTGCGCCTCCCTGCGCCAGACCATGCTCGCCTCACCCCTCCTGGACCAGGACGGCTTCGCACGCGACATGGAAACGGCCTACCGGAACATGTGGAACGCCTGGTGCAACGTTCCCTCACCGGCTGGCACGCTGTCGATCGGGCTCGCCTTCGAGCATCATCGTGCCGGCCGCCTGGCGGAAGCCGAACACATCTACCGCGAGCTCATCAAGCAGGATCCCGCCAACGTCGATGCGCTGCATTCGCTCGGCCTCGTGTATCACCAGCGCGGCGACCATACCACCGCCGAATTCATCATACGCAAAGCCCTTGACCTGATGCCGGCTTTCGCCACCGCACACAACAACCTCGGCTTCGTTCTCGAAGCGAGCGGCAAGCGGGACGAGGCGATCGAAGCGTATCGCCACGCCATCCAGGCGCGTCCCGATTACATCGACGCCTATCTCAATCTCGGCAATGCCTTGCATAACAACGGCCGGCTTGAAGAGGCGGCCGAAGTCTTCCGGCACGCTGTCGAACTTCGCCCGGACTATGCAAAAGCGCACAACAACCTCGGGTTCGTGTTGCAGAAACTGGGACGACTGGAAGAGGCGGCTGCTTCCTGCCAGCGCGCCATCGCCATCCAGCCCGATTATGTCGGCGCCTACAATAACCTGGGCGAGATCTTCCAGAAGCAGGGCCGGCTGGGCGATTCAATCGATTGCTATCGCAAGGCGCTCGACATTGACCCGAGCGCGGGACAGATCCAGAGCAACCTGTTTTTCTGCCTGAACTACCACCCGACCCTGCCGGCATCGGAGATTTTTGCCGCCTATCGCCAGTGGAACGAACAGCACGCGGCGCGCTTTTCAGCCCATCTTCCTCCGTTCGCCAACAGTCCTGATCCTCAACGCCGCCTGCGCATCGGGTATGTCTCGCCGGACTTCCGCGAGCACTCCGTCATGCACTTTGCCGGCGCGCTGATCGAAGGACACGACAAGGCGCGCTTCGAGGTGTTCTGCTACTACAACCATTACCTGCACGACGCCTGCACCGAACGCGTCATCGCCGCCGCCGACCACTGGATACCCTGCCTCGCCATATCCGACGAGGCGCTGGCCCAACGCATCCGCGACGACCGCATTGACATCCTGATCGACCTGGCCGGCCACACTGCTGGCAACCGTCTGCTCGTGTTCGCCCGCAAGCCTGCCCCCGTGCAGGCCTCATGGCTCGGATTCGGCTACACCACCGGATTGACGGCCATCGATTACCTCATCGGCGATGACGTATTCACTCCGACGGGCTGCGAATCGCTGTTCAGCGAATCCATCTGGCGCCTGCCGCATGCTGCCTGGGCCTACCGGCCGCCGCAGGATGCGCCTGAGCCGGGAGAGCTGCCTGCCCGTCGCAACGGCCACATCACCTTTGCGTGCCTGAGCCGCACGGACCGCATCAATTCCCGTACCGTCGAGGCCTGGGCCAGGATTCTGCAGCGCATGCCGACGGCACGCCTTCGCCTCGACAGCCGGAATCTCGGCGATCCGGGCGTGCGTGCCCGCATCGAGGCACAATTCGCTGCCCTTGGCATCCCGGCCAGTCAACTCCAGATGGGTTTTACTTCGCCGGCCTGGGAGGTCTACCGCAACGTCGACATCGTGCTGGACTGCTTCCCGCACAATTCGGGCACCACCACATATGAAGCCTTGTGGATGGGCGTGCCGGTCGTCACACTTGCCGACCGCCCCTCGGTCGGCCGCCTCGGCGCCAGCATCCTCTCCTGTATCGACAGGAAGCAGTGGATTGCCACCGATGTCGATGATTACGTCAACCGGGCGATCGCCCTGGCGGAAAACGCCGACCGGCTTGCCCGGGAGCGTGCCGGCCTGCGCCAGGCGATGCTTGCCTCGCCCTTGCTGGATCAGGCAGCATTTGTTCATGATATGGAAGAAGCCTACCGCGCCATGTGGTACAAATGGTGCGAAAGCGAAATCAAGAAAAGGGAGTTTGCATGAAAGCCGTCATCCTCGCCGGCGGGCTGGGGACCCGCATCCTTGAGGAAAGCCACCTGCGACCGAAGCCCATGGTCGAAATCGGGGGCAAGCCGATCCTGTGGCACATCATGAAGATCTTTTCCCATCATGGCGTGAACGATTTCGTGATCTGCCTCGGCTACAAGGGTTACGTCATCAAGGAATACTTCGCCAACTATTTCCTGCACATGTCGGATGTCACATTCGATCTCGGGAAAAACAGCATGGAAGTCCATGAGCAGCATTCCGAGCCCTGGCGCGTCACACTCGTCGATACCGGCGAACAGACCATGACCGGCGGACGCCTCAAGCGCGTAAAAAACTACCTGACACCCGGCGAACCGTTCTGCTTTACTTACGGGGATGGTGTCGCCGATATCGACATCACGGCAGAGATCGCGTTCCACAAGGCGCACGGAAAGCTTGCAACCGTCGCGGCTGTCCAGCCTCCGGGCCGGTACGGCGCGCTCGTGCGCAGCGGCGAAACAGTCGAAGGGTTCATGGAAAAACCGCGCGGCGACGGCGGCTGGATCAATGGCGGATTCTTTGTCCTGCAACCGGAAGTGGTCAAGTACGTTGCTGAAGATGCAACCAGCTGGGAGGTCGAGCCGATGACCAACCTCGCCGCCGACAAACAAATGATGGCGTACGAGCACAGCGGGTTCTGGCAGCCAATGGACACGCTGCGCGAGAAGAACATGCTTGAAGACCTGTGGCAAAGCGGCAAAGCTCCCTGGAAAACATGGTGACGACGGATATTCACGACCTCGCAACGGCCTTCCGGGGACGGAAGGTATTTCTCACGGGTCATACAGGCTTCAAGGGAGCCTGGCTAGCCCTGTGGCTGAAACGTCTTGGCGCGGAGGTCACTGGCTACGCGCTCGCTCCCAATTCAGAACCGAGCCTGTTTGAGGTCGCCGGGATCCGGAACACCCTGGCACGTCATGTCGTTGCGGATATTCGCAGTCTTGCTGACGTGACCACGGCGATGCGCACGGCTGCGCCCGACGTGGTATTCCACCTTGCCGCGCAGCCGCTCGTCCGTGCCAGTTACCGGGATCCTGTCGAGACATGGTCCACCAATGTCATCGGCACCGTGCATCTTCTCGAAGCAGTGCGCAGCTGCCCGTCCGTCCGGGCCGTTGTCGTCGTTACCACGGACAAGTGCTACCAGAACCTTGAACGTGATGTCGCCTTTGCTGAAACCGATCCGCTTGGCGGAAACGACCCATACAGCGCTAGCAAGGCCGGCGCAGAGCTGGTCGTCCAGAGCTACCGGAAAAGTTTCTTCGCCAACGGGCCACTGGTCGGGTCGGCCCGTGCCGGCAACGTGATTGGCGGTGGCGACTGGTGCGAAGACCGCCTGATTCCCGACGCTGCCCGCGCAACGGCAGCCGGCAACCCTCTCCTGATACGCAATCCGAACGCCACCCGGCCCTGGCAGCATGTACTGGAAGCGCTGCACGGTTACCTCCTGCTTGCATCACGACTCCTCGCCGGCGACGCCGCCTTTGCCGACGCATTCAATTTCGGCCCGAATGCGAGCGACAATATCGCTGTCGGTGACGTGCTCTCGCGAATGCAACAACACTGGCCGGAACTGCACTGGCAACTTGACCCGCAATCTGCGCATGCACCGCACGAAGCGCGCCTTCTGTGTCTCGACGCGAGCAAGGCGCAACGCATGCTGGGATGGACGCCGCGCTGGGACCTCGATACCGGATTGAAGAAAACCGCCGCCTGGTATCGCGAGGTGCTTCGCAATCCCGGGATCGCGCGCGCCCTGACGGAACAACAACTGGACGAATTTGCCGCATGAATACACCTGCCCTCTGCCGTTCCTGTGCCGAGCCGCTCACGCATACGGTAGCCGACCTTGGCCTCTCTCCCGTATCCAATGCCTTCGTCAAGCCGGAGGATGCCGCGAAGGGCGAGATTTTCCATCCACTGCACGCGTACGTCTGCCACCACTGCTGGCTGGTCCAGTTGCCAGCGACCACCGACGCCCGCACGCACTTCCACGAAGACTACGTGTACTTCTCGTCATTTTCGAGCTCATGGGTGGAGCACGCCAAGCGTTACGTCGACGCGATGATTCCGCGCCTCCATCTGAATGCATCCTCGAAGGTCATGGAACTCGCCAGCAACGACGGTTATCTGCTGCAGCATTTCGTGAAAGCCGGCATCCCCTGCCTCGGTATTGAGCCAACCGCAAATACGGCAGCGGCGGCGCGGCAAAAAGGCGTGGAGAGCCGGGAAATGTTCTTCGGCCGCAGCACGGCCGCGCAACTCGCCCAGGAGGGATGGCAGGTAGACCTACTTCTCGGCAATAACGTCCTCGCGCATGTTCCCGACATCAATGATTTTGTCGGCGGAATGCCGACCGTACTGAAACCGGAAGGCGTCGTCACACTGGAATTTCCGCACCTGCTCCGCCTGATGGCGGAAAACCAGTTCGACACGCTGTATCACGAGCACTACTCCTACCTCTCGCTGACCGCGCTTCTCCCCATCTTCAAACGAGCCGGGTTACGCCTGTTCGACGTCGAACAGCTCCCGACGCACGGCGGCAGCCTGCGCATTTATGCTTGCCGGGAGAATGCGTCGCACGCGGACACAGGCATGGTCGCCCGGTGCGTGCAACAAGAAAAGGACGGCGGGCTGACCGACCTCGGTACCTATGCAGCCTTTGAAGAAAAGGTGCGGGAAACCAAGCGCGCCCTGCTGACATTCATGATTGCAGCCAAGCGGGAAAAAAAGCGTATTGCAGCCTACGGAGCGGCAGCAAAGGGCAATACCCTTCTCAATTATTGCGGCATTGGCACCGACTTCATCGACTACGTCGTGGACAAGAATCCGGTCAAGCAAGGGCGCCTGCTGCCGGGGAGCCGGATTCCCGTACGTTCGCCCGACGCCGTATTCGAGACAAAGCCGGACTACCTGCTTATCCTGCCTTGGAACATCAAGGAAGAAGTGATGCAGCAGATGCAAGGCGTACGCGATTGGGGCTGCCGCTTTGTTGTCCCGATCCCGTCGGTTGAGGTTGTACTGTGAAGTTCATCCCGACCCCGCTTGCTGGCGCTTTCGTCATCGAAATGGAGCCAGTCGAGGACGATCGGGGCTTTTTCGCACGCACAGTCTGCACCGAGCAATTTGCGCTGCACGGTTTGAAAGCCGCTTTCGTCCAGCAAAGCGTTTCATTCAACACGAAAGCCGGAACCTTGCGCGGCCTGCATTTTCAGGCCGCGCCCCATGAAGAAGAAAAGCTGGTGCGCGTTACCGCCGGCGCAATCTTCGATGTCATCGTCGACCTGCGCCGGGATTCTCCAACCAGGGGGCGCTGGTTCGGCGTCGAGCTCACCGCTGCCAATCACCGGCAGTTGTACATTCCCTGCGGCGTTGCACACGGATTCCAGACACTCAGTGCCGGGACCGAGGTCCTCTACGAAATGACCGTCCCCTTCGCGCCGCAATCCGGGCGCGGGATTCGCTGGGACGATCCACAACTCGGCATAGAATGGCCGGCTTGCGGCGAGCGCACGATTTCCGCAAAAGACCGGGCGCTCCCTGCTCTTTCGGAGCTTTCATGATTGAAATTCATCCGACTGCCCGCGTGTCGGCACTCGCCGATATTGAAGATTCCGTACGCGGCACGCGCATCACGATCGCGGAAGGCGTCGTCATCGACTCCTTCGTGAAAATCAAGCCGGCGGGTGGCGCCGGCGATGTCTTCATCGGCCCGCACACCGTGATCAATTCCGGCTGCGTCCTCTATACCGGAAACGGTATTCGCATGGGGACAGGTGTGGCAATTGCAGCAAACTGCACCTTCGCTCCGGTGAACCACGAATACAAGCGCCGCGACATCCCGATTCGCGCACAAGGCTTTCGCCCAAGCAAGGGCGGCATCGTCATCGGCAACGATGTCTGGATTGGCGCGAACTGCGTATTCCTCGATGGCACCGTGGTTGAAGACGGATGCGTCATCGCGGCAGGCTCGGTTGTTCGCGGGACGCTTGAGGCGTACGCGGTCTATGGCGGAAGCCCCTTGGTGAAACTGGGAGAGCGAGGGTGAAATATACTGTCCTTGGTGCCTCCGGATTCATTGGGCGACACCTTGTTGCGGCCTTGGTGCGGGAGGGACACCAGGTTTACGCGCCCCCCAGAGGATCCGCGGAGATATTCGAACAGCCATTGGGGCACGTTCTATATTGCATCGGCTTGACCGCAGATTTCCGAACACGCCCCTTCGATACGGTCCGCGCGCATGTCACATTACTTGGCGATGTGCTTGAGAAAGCGGAGTTCGAGTCTCTCCTGTATCTCTCCTCGACACGCGTGTATGCGCGAAGCAGCTCTGGTACCGAACAAGCGAACATTCCGGTTGATGTCCACGATCCATCGGACTTGTACAACATCACGAAACTTGCTGGCGAATCCCTTTGTCGCTCTTGCGGACGGACCGGAGTGAAGATTGCGCGTCTGTCGAATGTCATCGGCAAGGACACGGCATCGGAGAACTTCCTGTTTGCATTGATCAGGGAGGCATTGTCCGGACGGATCTTGCTCCAATCCGATCCGGCATCTTCGAAGGACTATATCCTCCTGGAAGATGTGGTTTCGCTGCTACCGCGTATTGCCGTCAGTGGCAACCACTTCATTTACAACGTTGCAAGCGGCCGCAACCTGGCGCACACAGACATTGTCGAGGCACTCATGCGTTTGACCTCGTGCCAGTACGAGGTGCTGAAGGGATCTCCCCGGCACGATTTCCCCGCGATTGACATTGCCAGGATACGGACAGAGTTTGGCTTTTCACCCTCTTCCGTACTTGACCAACTTCCGACCTTGCTGGCCGAAGCGGCCAAAGGCAAGACAATACCAATTGACCAGGCAGGATGAAAATGGACCCCATTCAGCAATTCGAAAAAGAATCCCAGGAACGTATTGAGAAGTTCGGACAGGACCATGATTTCCAGGCACTGTCCCGCAACTGGCTTGAAGCATCAATGAGCCGCCAGTACGTCTACAACTTCCACCACATGGGCCGCCCGATCATCCAGTATCCGCAGGACATGGTCGCAATGCAGGAACTCATCTGGCAGGTACGCCCCGATCTCATCGTCGAAACCGGAATCGCACACGGCGGCTCACTGGTGCTGAGTGCATCGATGCTGGCCCTGCTCGACATGTCGGATGCGATCGAGGCAGGCGTGACGATGGATCCAAAGGTGTCGCGCCGCAAGGTGATCGGTGTCGACATCGACATTCGCCCCCACAACCGAGCCGCGATCGAGGCGCATCCGATGGCGAGCAGAATCCAGATGATCCAGGGATCCTCGATCGCAGCTGACGTGGTCGCGCAGGTCAAGGCAGCCGCGGACGGATATCAGCGTGTGCTGGTCTGCCTGGACTCCATGCATACGCATGACCATGTGCTTGCTGAACTGGATGCTTACGCGCCGCTGGTATCGAAAGACAGCTATGTCGTTGTCTTCGACACCTTCGTGGAAGACATGCCGCAAAAGTTTTTCCCCAACCGGCCTTGGGACGTGAGCAATAATCCGAAAACCGCAGTCTGGGAGTATCTCAAGTCGCACCCGGAATTTGAAATCGACCGGAGCATTCCGAACAAGCTGATGGTCACGGTAGCGCCCGACGGATTCCTGCGCCGCATCGCCTAGCGCTTCGATACTGCTTCGAGGCGCTCGACAACACGCTCAATGACATCGCCCCACTCCCCGGGACGACTCTGCCTGAATATCTGCATCCCCGGATACCAGGGCGAATCGTCCCGGCCGCGCATCCAGCGCCAGCACGCATCGAAGCGCGACAGCATCCAGACCGGTTTCCCCATCGCCGCGGCAAGGTGCGCAACAGACGTGTCGACACTGATCACGAGGTCGAGATTGGCGACGATGGCAGCAGTGTCCTCGAAATCGGCGATGTCGCGTGTGACGTCCTTCAACCGCTCCCATGCCGGATTGCTCCTTGCCTCCTCTGCAGCATCACCCAATTGAAGGCTGATGTATTCCACGCCCTGGCACCGTGCAAGCGGCACGAGCTGCTGCAGGCTTAAACTCCGCCGCCGATCCACCTGACTCTGTTGCTCGCTGAAACGCCGCGGATTGCCGGCCCACACAAGGCCGACCCGCATGCAGTTGGAGATCCCGAGTCTCTGGCCCCATTGGCCGACATGAACCGGATCAGGGGCGAGATAGGGAATTTGTGCTGGCACAGTTTCAATCCGGGTGCCGAACGCCAGCGGCAGGCTCATCAACGGGCAATGCAGGTCAAATGCCGGCAACGGGTCCCCTCGGTGCACGACAAGGCTGACGCCGCGCACCGAACGCAATAGTCTTCCAAGGGGAGCCTGGCATTCCAGTATGACGCGCGCGCCGAGGTCGGCCACCATCGGGGCATATCTCACGAACTGCAGTGCATCGCCGAGCCCCTGTTCGGCATGCAGGAGAATGGTTTTTCCGGCAACACCCTCGCCTTGCCATTGGGGAGAGGAAAAATCGCGCCGGTGCCGGCGGCTGCTTTCCGCGCCCAGCCAGCGCCATTCATACGCGCGCCAGCCGGACGCATAGTCCCCGCGCGCGAGGGCGAGGAGCGACATGTTGTAATTCAGTTCAGGATTGCCTGGCGACCTCGCGAGAAGCGTACGGAAGCAGCCTTCGGCTTCGTCGAAGCGTCCCAATTCGTACAACACCGCGCCGAGGTTGTGCCTGGCATTCTCATGCCCCGGCTGCATTGTTAACACATGGTTGAACCAGTCCGAAGCGTCCTCCAATGCACCGGCACTTCGGCATGCCACGCCAATATTGTAGGCAGCAGCGGGATAATGGGGCTGGATCTCGAGGGCACGACGAAAGCTGCCGACGGCTTCAATAAAGCGCATTGCCGCCGATTGGAGCACCCCAAGGTTGTACCACGCCAGGGCATGACGAGGTTGCAACTGAAGCGCCTGGGAGTAACAAGATTCCGCTTCGCCCAGGTTTCCCCTCTCTTTTAACACCGTCCCCAGATTGATCCAGCACTCCGGATGTCCAGGATTCGATGCCAGGGCACGCCGGTAGGCCGTCTCGGCCCCCTGTAAGTCCCCTTGTTCCTGGAAGGTGACGCCGAGGTTGTAATGTGTGTCGGCACCAGCCGGATCCAGGTCAATCGCCCGCTGATAACAGGCGTGCGCCTTCGCCCAGTCTTTAGATTCCCTGAACACATTACCAAGCGCGGTATGAATTGCGGAAGCGGAGGGATTTTGCCTCAGTGCCGCCTCCAACCGGCGCTGCGCCAATACGTAGTCTCCGCGTTGATATTCCAGCAACCCGGCAAGATAGAGCGCGTCCACGTTGGCCGGTTGGACAGCAAGTAACTTTTCGTACAACGGCTGCGCGCCGTTCAGGTCACCCGATTGATGCAATTGCATGGCGCGCTGCAACAAGGCGCCAACATCCTGTTCATGTCCGGCCTTTGAGCCGTCGGGACTGGAAACGCCCATCTTCTACCTGCCCTGGTTTAACGTTTGTCGATTTTGAAGCGCTCCATGGTATAGCACGTCCAGCCGTCTCGCATTAAACCGAGGCCCGCATGCAAGCAGACCGCCCGACATAATGCCAGTTATGCAATATCCAAATGAGGAATTGAAGGCTTGAAGCGTCGTTGAGCGTCGATTTGCCCCCTCGAGGCGTCCCATAAAATGTGCCAGCTGAAACTTTTTGAGAATTTCTCGAAAAAATTGATCCGAGACAGGCTTAATTCTGTAAGCAATTGAAACAAAACAGATTTTTCTCCGAAATTCAGCAAAAAAAATTTTCGTAAAGTTGGCTTAAGTTTTGGGAAATGGAGCCGAATAAGGGGTTGTAGAAGGAAACAGTTTCTCGGCGAATAATCGGAAAAAACAGGACTGCAACATTAAACTTTCCTGGCATCAATCCGATAAAGAGTTACAACAGCGGCCTGCACAGCAAAGCTGAACCAGCAAAAGGCCAAAGTTAGGCACGTTAGCCGAAGTCCTCGGACCCCAGTAAAGGAGAATCAAAATGGCCTCATATATCAACACCAACATTTCCTCGTTGACCGCACAACGCAATCTGACGTCGTCGCAGTCCTCGCTGACCACTTCCCTGCAGCGCCTGTCCTCCGGCTTGCGTATCAACAGCGCCAAGGACGATTCCGCCGGTATGGCAATTGCCGACCGGATGAGCGCCCAGATCCGCGGTGCCAACCAGGCAGTCCGCAATGCAAACGACGGCGTCTCCCTCGCACAAACGGCTGAAGGCGATCTCGCTCAGATCACCTCGAACCTCCAGCGTGTTCGCGAACTGGCCGTGCAGGCAGCAAACGCAAGTAACAGCTCGACCGACCGCGCAGCACTGAACAACGAAGCTTCCCAGCTGATCTCTGAAATCGATCGCGTGGCATCCAGCTCCTCGTTCAACGGCGTGAAACTGCTCGACGGCACCTTCACTTCGCAGGCCTTCCAGGTCGGCGCCAACAACACCGCCAGCGACCGCATCAGCATCTCGTCGATCGCCAGCGCAAAGACCGCAAGCCTCGGCGTCGGCGGCGGCTCCAGCTACTCCACCTCCTTCGCATCCGCTGCCGTCACCACGAGCGCGCTGTCCGCAGGCGACCTGACGATCAATGGCTACGAAGTCGGCGCATCCACGACGGACGGCGTGTCCTCCCTGAACGGTGACGCCAGCGCGATCGCAAAGGCAGCCGCAATCAACGCGATCTCGGCCCAGACGAACGTTACTGCAACCGTGTCCTCGACCGGCGTAACGGGTACCGCAGGCGCAGCATCCGCCGCTTCGGTCGCAGGCTACGACACGGCAATCAGCGCCGGCGTGTACACCATCAACGGTGTCGCCCTGGGTGCACTGAGCGCCGCTGCTTCGGCCGCCCAGCGTGCTTCGGATACCGCAGCAGCAGTGAACAAGATCAGCTCGCAGACCGGTGTGACAGCAACGATCAACACCTCGACTGGTGCAGTGGACCTGACCGCCGCAGACGGCCGCAACGTCTCCGTCGTCGTCAGCAACGCAGGCCAGGCTGGCATGGCGTTCAACTCGTCCTCGACGGGTATCACCCATACCGCCATCACCTCGGCTGCAGCCCAGAGCTCCACGAGCACGACGAGCGCAACGATCTCGCTGTCCTCGACCTCGTCCGCCGGTATCACCATCGGTGGTGCGAATGCAGCGCGCGCAGGCCTGTCCGGCAAGGTTGGTCTCAACTCGGCAACGGCTACTGCAGGCGCCGGTGTATCGACCCTCAACCTGGGCACGATTGCAGGAGCACAGGCGGCGTTGACAACAATCGATGCGGCACTGTCGACAGTGAACACCACCCGTGCATCGCTCGGTGCGATCCAGAACCGCTTCACCTCTGCGATCAGCAGCCTTGAAACGACGTCGGAAAACCTGTCTGCATCGCGTAGCCGGATCCAGGACGCAGACTTCGCGGCTGAAACTGCGAACCTGACCCGCGGCCAGATCCTGCAGCAGGCTGGTACGGCGATGCTGGCGCAAGCCAACGCCCTGCCGAACGGTGTGCTGTCACTGTTGCGCGGTTAATCGACAAAATGAAGTAGCAGAGGTAACTCGATAAGAGTACTCTGACAAGACGGAAGGCGGGAAACCGCTTTCCGTCTTCCCACTGTAAGGGGCAGAATCATGGACACCAATCGCATCTCGGGGGGCAACCAGGCGTTAACCGGATTTCTAGCGCCTACACAAAAGCATGAAATTCCGCAGGCACCTGCGGCAGCTGCCCCAACAGTTCCAAACAACGGTGAACGCGTCACCGCGCCCGAAGCGGCAAAAAACGTCAAGGTCAATGAGGCCGAGCTGAAGCGCTCCTTGGAAGCGATCAACCACTTTCTTCAGCCCGTCAATAACGATATCGAATTCAGCATCGACGAAGAAACCGACCGGACGCTGATCAAGATCATCGACACCAAGACACAAACTGTCCTGCGACAGATTCCCACAAAAGAAGCACTGGCAATCGCAAAAGAGCTGGACAGACTGCAAGGCCTGTTAGTCAAGGATAAAGCCTAATTCAAGGCAAGGACGGGCAAAATGGCGATCTCTTCCGCTGGAGTAGGCTCCAATCTCGACATCAACAGCATCATCACCCAGTTGATGAGCGTCGAACAGCAGCCGTTGGTGGCGCTGGCCAAGAAAGAAGCAAGCTTTCAAGCCAAGCTGACCGCGGTTGGCACCCTGAAAGGCGCCCTGTCGAGTTTTCAGTCAGCGACACGTGCACTGGCCGACCCGGCCAAGTTCCAGTCAATGCGCACCACGGCGGCCGATGCGACCATCGTTTCTGCCAGCGGTAGCGCGACCGCGGTTCCCGGCACGTATTCTCTTGAGGTCACGAAGCTGGCACAGGCGCAGAAACTTGCCACAGCAGGCCAGGCCAACAGCAATACGGCGATCGGCAACGGAACCCTCACGTTCGACTTTGGCACGATCGGCAACGTCCCGCCGGGAACGTTCAACAGCACGACCGGCCAATATACGGGCGCATCATTTACCAGCAGCGGCTCGGGCACAAAGACCGTTACGATCGACGCGACAAACAACTCGCTTTCCGGCATCCGGGACGCCATCAACAAGGCCAAGATCGGTGTCACGGCAACCATTGTCAATGACGGGGGAACTTCGCCCTATCGTCTTGTGCTGACGGAGAACAGCACCGGCAAAGCCAGCAGCATGAAAATTTCAGTGACGGGTGACGCGGCGCTTTCCAGTCTGCTGGCGCACGATCCGTCAAACGATACCGGCCAGGCGCTGAAAGAAACCATGGCCGCCCAGAATGCGGAGTTCACCGTCGACGGCATCGCGGTTTCCAAGAGCACCAATTCTGTCAATGATGTCATCCCGGGAGTGACGCTCAACCTCCTCAAGACCAACAGCGGCAGCGCGACAACCGTCACGGTTGCAACGGATACCAGCGCGGTCATGGGCAACGTCGGCCTCTTCGTGAAGGCGTATAACGACGTGACGCAGACACTCAAGGACCTGTCCGCCTATAACGCCACAACGAAACAGGCGGCAGTACTCAATGGCGATGCATCGGTAAGGAATATTCAGGCGCAAATCCGCAACCTGCTGAACACGACCATTTCCGGCGGCGCCGGCGCTTTTACAGACCTGTCGCAAATCGGCGTCACGATCCAGAAAGATGGAAAGATGGCGGTCGACAATACGAAACTGCAGGCCGCAATGGACAGCAGCTTCAAGGATGTCGCCGCCATGTTTTCTGCGGTAGGAAAGGCTTCGGACAGCCTGGTCAGTTATTCGGGCTCGACAAGCAGCACGAAATCAGGTGCCTACGCACTCAATATCACGCAACTCGCAACCAAGGGCACTTCCGTAGGCGGCGCTGCCATCGGCTCGCTGACAATCGACGCAACCAATGATGCGCTCGACGTCAAGCTTGACGGCGTGACCGCGAGCATTTCGCTTACGCAGAAAACCTACGCGTCCAACGCAGAGCTGGCTGCCGAAATCCAGTCCAAGATCAACGGCGTAGCGAATTTCGTGGCGTCGGGATCCGTGGTCAGCGTCACCGAGTCGGCTGGCGTCCTTACCCTGACATCGAGCCGGTACGGATCCGCCTCCAATATCAGCATTACCGGCGGAACCGGCAAGGACAATGTGGTGGGTGCCACACCGACGAATACTCCGGGGGTGGACGTTGCGGGCACGATCAATGGCTCCGCGGGCGCGGGTTCCGGGCAGATACTTACCGGCGCAACCGGAAATGATGCCGAGGGACTCAAGATCGTGATTTCGGGTGGCGCGCTTGGCGCACGCGGCACGATCAATTATTCGCAGGGCTACGCGTACCAGTTCGCCGGCCTTACGGACCAGATACTAGGCACCACCGGCGCGATAACGTCACGCACTGAAGGCATCAACAGCTCGTTGAAGAGCATCGCGCAACAGAAGGAACGCATTGGCGTCCAGCTTGCCGCAGTCGAGAAACGGTATCGTGCGCAATTCACCGCGCTGGATACGGCGATCAGCAGCATGAACAAGACTAGCGCGTTTCTTACCCAGCAGCTCGGCATTTTGAACAAGCAGGCCGCGGGTTAGCATACAGGGCAATATTGAGGAATCGGAGGAAAGAATGTTTGGATCGCCGAATAGTGGAGCAAGCGCATACGCAAAAGTCGGTGTCGAAACTGGCGTCGTCGCAGCTAACCCGCACAAGCTGATTATCATGCTGTTCGAAGGTGCGATGGTTGCCATTGCATCAGCGACCAAGCTGATGCAAGCCGGCGACATCCCGAACAAGGGACTCGCCATCTCCAAGGCAATCACAATCATTGAAGACGGCCTTCGTGCGAGTCTTGACAAGAATGTCGGCGGCGCCATCGCCCTCAATCTCGATGCGCTATATGAATACATGGGCACTCAGTTGCTCCTTGCCAATGCCAAGAACGATCCGGCCCTCCTTGATGAGGTGTATCAATTGCTGAACGGCCTGAAGAGCGCCTGGGAAGCCATTGGCGCAACAACGAACGCTGCAAACGCACAGGAAGTTGCTGCGCCCGTCAAGAAATCGGGTTACGACTCGCTGTCCCCACAAACTTCCAGCCTTGTGAAAGCCTGACCACATGAACAGCTTAGAAGTCATTTCTCTTTACGAAACCGTCGCAGATATTACCGACCAGATGCTTGCCGCAGCACGTGTCGGCGACTGGGAATTGCTGGCTCAGCTGGAAAGCCGCTGCTCCAGTCAGGTCGAATTCATCAGGAACAACGAAGAGCCACGGCAACCGCTGTCCCCGACCGCCCGTGAGCGCAAGGTCAAGATCATCAAGAAGATCCTCGATGACGACCGGCAGATTCGCGACATTACTGAACCGTGGATGGCCCAGCTGTCCGCGATGATCAAGAGCACCGGCACCGAGCGCAAACTCTCCCAGGCCTACGGCGCGAACCAGTCAGGTTAAACATCATGCTGCCGCGGGCCGATCTCAATCCCACCCGGCCCCTGGCCTCCCTGGAGGCCGCCACCACCGTCGTATCGTCGACGGACGCGCGCCTCGAAGTATTCACCCGGCTGAACCAGATCGCCATCGGCCGCGAACTCCAGGCGACCGTCGATGCGATGCTCGACAACGGCACCTACCTGGTGAAGGTTGCCGATACAACCGCCCGCATGGCCCTGCCCGTGGGGACCAAGGTCGGCGACACGATGTCCATGGTGTTCATCGCCAAGGATCCCCGCCCTACCTTCCTGCTGACACAGCAGCAAGGCAGCACACCCGCCTCCCTGAGCACCACCGCGCGCCTGATCGACCATCTCCTGCATGCCGCGGAACAGGAAGGCGCCCCGAGCGCCGTCACCACACGCATCCCGCTTGTCCCCTCGCCCGCGGCAATGGAGCCGAAGCAGGTGGCATCGGCCTTGCAGAACGCGCTGTCGGCGAGCGGACTCTTTTACGAGTCCCACCTCCACGAATGGATCAGCGGAACAAGACCCGCCGCGGAGCTGGCACGCGAACCGCAAGCACAGCTGTCAGGAAGCCTGAAACCTGCGCAAACAACTCCGGCCCAGGACGCGAACAGCGTCGATCTGGGGCGCCTTGCGGCGAATATGCGCGAGATTGGCGATGGCGCACACAAGCTGATGAACCTGATCCGCGAAGCGCAGCTTCAGCCCGCAAATACAGCCGCAATTGATGCCGACCTGATCGCGCCAACACAGTCCGCGCTGCCCACCGTAGAGCCGGAGGCTGCCCGCATGATCAACCTGCAGCTGAACGCACTCGAACACCAGGCGATCCGCTGGCAAGGCCAGTTGTGGCCAGGCATGCCCATGGAGTGGGAAGTCCAGGAAGAACACGAGCACGGCGGACGCTCGCAGGGAAACACTGAACCGTCGACCTGGATGAGTACGGTTCGTTTCGAACTACCGCACCTTGGCGGCGTTGCGGCCACCATCCGGCTGGTGGGTGATCGCGTCCATGTACAGGTCAACACCCAGACCGAAGACACGGCGACCACCGTCCGCGCCTTCGGCGGAATGCTCGCGGACGCGTTGGACGCAGCGGGCACGCCGCTCGATTCCTTGTCGGTGAAACAGCATGAATCGCCCTAACCCGGCCCAGAGCGCCGTTGCGCTCGCCTACCAGACCGGCGACCTTGCCCCCAAAGTTGTCGCCAAAGGCCGCGGCATGATCGCGGAAGAGATCATCTCGCGCGCACGTGAACACGGCGTGTTCGTGCACGAGTCCAAGGAGCTCGTCGCATTGCTGATGCAGGTCGATCTGGACAAGCACATCCCTCCAACCTTGTACCGGGTAGTGGCGGAATTACTCGCATGGCTTTACCATATCGACGCGATCAAGCACACTGGAGAAAAGGGGCCGCAACCACGCCCCTTACACGGACCGGAAAAGCAGGGATAAATGTCATTCAACACCAAGTTCGGCACGGAGGACGTCAGCCCGTACCAGGTACATTCGCGCCGCGAAATCATCGGATTGCTGCGCTCGATGCAGGAGCGCAATCAGCTTGTCACCATGCAGGCCGCCGGCGGTGCAGATGCGGTTGTCACATCGATACTGGAAGTTGACGAGGAAAGCGGCATCGTGGTGATTGACCGCGCGCCAACCAATACGGTGAACCAGCGCCTGATGGGAAGCGACAACGTTTCCTTCGAAACCGTCCTCGACAATATCCGCATCCTGTTTTTCACCAACAAGGTCAGGGAATGCCTTTATGACAATCTCCCTGCGCTGTATATCGCGATTCCACCCAGCCTGATCCGCCTGCAACGCCGCGAGTACTATCGCGTCCCTACCCCGGTCGCTAATCCGGTGCGCTGCGCCATCCGCATTCCTCCTGACGGGGAGGCCGGTGGTCCCGGTACAACGGCGATCGTCACGCTCAAGGACATCAGCGGCGGCGGTATCGGGGTGATTGATGAGAAGAAGACGCTTGATAACACGATCGGGCGCGTGTACACGGAGTGCAGGATCGATATCCCGGGCGGCACGGTCGTGACGTGTACGCTACAGGTACGCAATTCGCACGACCTGTCCCTTGTGAGCGGCAAATCCATCCGCAAGATCGGCCTGATGTTCGTCAACCTGCCCAGCCCCATGCTGGCGGTAGTGCAGCGTTACATCACGAAGATCGAGCGCGAGCGTAATGCCAAGGCGACCGGGCTGAACTGACTACGGCCGGGTGAGCTCAGGTGCCTTACACCTGCATGTTCATGATGTCGTGATAGGCCGATACGAGCTTGTTGCGGACCTGGATGGTGGCCTGGAATGCAATGTTGGCCTTCTGGGAATTGATCATGACATCGGACAGATTGACGCTGTCGTCGCCCAGCACGAATTTCTTGGCGAGTTCTTCCGACTTGGTTTGCGCACCGTTGACCTGATCGAGCGCGGATTTGAGCGCACCGGCAAAGTCGACTTTGGCCGCGGGCTTCTCTCCCTGGATGGGACTGACCGGACCGTCGGGACGCGTCGCCGCAGCCCTGAGCTGTGCGATCATTGCCTCGATCTTGCTCGCATCGATCATTCCGGTCTTCATTGATCCCCCTTCCATCGTCCGCCGCGCATGACGGCATTGCCTTTTTTCACAGCGCTAAGGTAACACGCAAAAAAGATGCGCCGGCCGGGGATAAACACAGGAAACATTGTTCTGTTCCAACGATCAAATCCGCATAACAGGACGAAAATCCTACACTAAGGCGAAAACCTCGATTTGCAGGACCAAAATGACCAATAACATCGTGAACGACAAGATTGCCGGAGGCGCAACGTGGCGGTAGCCGGTGAAGGCGCCGTCGTACCGGCTGCCCCTGGCGGGATAGTCGGCTTCGCCCAGACGCCGGGCGGGCGCAACTTTTTCCTGATGCTCGGCGTCGCCGCCGTGGTCGGCGTCATGTCCGGTGTCTGGCTGTGGAGCCAGCAGCCGGACTATCGCGTGCTCTTTTCGAATTTTTCCGACCGCGATGGCGGCGCGATTGTCGCCGCTCTGCAGCAGTCCAACGTCCCCTACAAGTTTGCCGACGGCGGCAGCGCCATCCTCGTGCCCGCCAACCAGGTCCATGACGTGCGCCTGAAGCTCGCCTCCCAGGGCCTGCCCAA
The DNA here is from genome assembly GCF_048799745.1 of Noviherbaspirillum sp. ST9. NCBI lineage: Bacteria > Pseudomonadati > Pseudomonadota > Betaproteobacteria > Burkholderiales > Oxalobacteraceae > Noviherbaspirillum > Noviherbaspirillum sp. ST9. The sequence continues at coordinate 18,421 of NZ_JBLWFR010000015.1, forward strand.
AGGCGGCAACGTCGGTTTTGAACTGATGGAAAACCAGAAGCTCGGTGTTTCCCAGTTCCTCGAACAGGTCAATTTCCAGCGCGCCCTCGAAGGCGAACTGGCACGCTCCATCCAGTCGGTCGGCGCCGTGCAGGCCGCCCGCGTCCACCTTGCCCTGCCGAAGGCCTCCGTCTTCGTGCGCGACCAGCAGAAGCCGACCGCATCGGTCCTGCTGAACCTGCACGCCGGCCGCTCGATGGACCCGCAACAGGTCAGCGCAATCGTCCACCTGGTGGCGAGCAGCGTACCCGATCTCCCCACGAAGAACGTGACGGTGGTCGACCAGAATGGCAACCTGCTGTCGGAAACCGGCAACAAGAGCAGCAATGGCCTCGACCCGACGCAGCTCAAGTACGTCCAGGAACTGCAGCAAAGCATCGTGAAGCGCATCGAATCGATCGTCACGCCGATCGTCGGTCCGAACAACGTGCGCGCCGAAGCGACGGCAGACGTCGATTTCTCGCACTCCGAACAGGCCGCGGAAACCTACAAGCCGAACGGCACGCCGAATGCCTCCACGATCCGCAGCCAGCAGAGCAGCGAATCGCAGAGCAACGGCAGCCTCGGCGCATCCGGCGTGCCCGGCGCACTGAGCAACCAGCCGCAGCCCAACGCGACCGCGCCGATTGCCGGCGCCAGCGCCCCTGGCTCGACACCTCAAGCAGCGGCGACGCCCAGCGGCAATGTCCAGAAAGACATGACCGTCAATTACGAAGTCGACAAGACAGTGCGCTATGTGCAGCAGCCGATGGGCGGCATCAAGCGCCTCTCGGTCGCCGTCGTCGTCAATTACAAGAAGGAAGTCGCGAAGGACGGCAAGGTCTCGATGAAGCCGCTGTCCGACGCCGAGAAAGCCCAGATCAACGATCTGGTCAAGGAAGCAATGGGCTTCAACAAGGATCGCGGCGACAGCCTGAACGTGGTCAACAGCCCGTTCGCCGGCCCGGAAAAGGAAGAGATTCCGGAGACGCCGATCTGGAAGCGTCCGGAAGCCATCGACATGGGACTCTCCGGCGGCAAGTACCTGCTGGGCATCGCTATCCTGGCCTATCTGTTCTTCGGCGTCCTGCGGCCGCTCTTCCGTCGCATCATGAAATCGTTCGAACCGCCGCCGGCGCCGGTTGAAGACGACACCGTGGTTCACATCCAGCATGAAGTGGAACCGATGGGCACCAAGCCGCGCAGTTACCAGGACAACCTGGAGGCCGCGAAGACCTTGGCCAAGAACGATCCGAAGATGGTAGCTAACGTAGTCAAAGCATGGGTAGGCGCAAATGAATGAGGATGGCGTAACAAAAGGAGCAATCCTGATGCTGGCGCTCGGTGAAGAAGAAGCCGCCGAGGTGATGAAATACCTCGGTCCGCGCGAGGTGCAGAAACTCGGCGCGGCCATGTCCACCATGAAGGCGGTCGCCAGCGAACAGCTCGAAGCGGTGCTCAACGACTTCCGCGACGAAACCGAGCAGAACACCTCCTTCGGCCTCGACTCCGACGAATACATCCGCACGGTGCTGACCAAGGCGCTGGGCGAGGACAAGGCATCGTCCCTGCTCACCCGCATCCTCGGCACGCGCGACGCCAGCGGCATCGAAAGCCTGAAGTGGATGGACGCGCAGTCCGTCGCCGACCTGATCCGCAACGAGCATCCGCAGATCATCGCCACCATCCTGGTGCACCTCGAGCGCTATCACGCCTGCGAAGTCCTCACGTATTTCACCGAGCGCCTGCGCAATGACGTCGTGCTACGCATCGCCACGCTGGACGGCGTGCAGCCGACCGCCTTGCGTGAACTGAACGAAGTGCTGACCAAGCTGCTGACCGGTAACGAGAACCTGAAGAAGAAGCCGATCGGCGGCGTGCGCACCGCGGCGGAAATCCTCAACTTCATGAGCGGCGACACCGAGACCTCGGTGATGGACAACCTGAAGAACTACGACAGCGACCTCGCCCAGAAAATCATGGACGAGATGTTCGTGTTCGACAACATCATCGACATCGACGACCGCGGCATCCAGGTGCTGCTGCGCGAAGTGCAGTCCGAATCCCTCATCGTCGCGCTCAAGGGCGCCAACCAGGACCTGCGCGAGAAGATCTTCAAGAACATGTCGCAGCGTGCGGCGGAAATGATGCGCGAAGACCTCGAATCCAAGGGCCCCGTTCGCCTGTCCGAGGTGGAAGCGCAGCAGAAGGAAATCCTGCAGATCGTGCGCCGCCTGGCCGACGAAGGCCAGATTATCCTGGGCGCCAAGGGCGACGACCAGTTCATTTAATTTAGGCCAGGACCACAATGAGTTCGAATGTCATTCCGAAAGAACACCTCACCGCTTACCAGCGTTGGGAAATGGCGTCTTTCGGCGACGATCGGCCGAGCCAGCAGAATACCGCCGCGCAGCAGCTCGCGGCCCAGCAGCAGGCTGCCGAGGAATTGGCGCGCCAGCGCGAAGAAGCGCGCCAGCAAGGCTATGCGGAAGGATTCAACCAGGGCCATGCGGAAGGCATGCAGGCCGGCCGCATGGAAGCCGCGCGCGAAACGACGCGCATTCACCAGGTGGCGGAGTCGTTCGGCGCCGAGATGTCGCAGGTCAATGACGCCATCGCGGACGACATGCTCAATCTCTCGCTGGACCTTGCCAAGGCCATGCTGAAGACGGCATTGCGTGTCAAGCCGGAGCTGGTACTTCCTGTTGTGAGCGAGGCCATCCGCTACCTGCCCAGCGTGCAGCAGCCCGCCCTCCTCGTCCTCCATCCCCAGGATGCCGCCATCGTGCGCAGCCACATGACGGACGAGCTGGAAAAAGCCGGCTGGCGCATTACCGAAGACATGCAAATCGAACGCGGCGGCTGCCGCGTCGAAACCGCCAGCAACCAGATCGACGCCACCCTGCCCGTTCGCTGGCAACGCATCGCCGATGCGCTCGGCAAACAGACCGACTGGCTCGAATGAACGGCTCCCACACCGAGCGCTGGCAATCCTACCTGCGCGACTGCGCATCGCTCGTCACCATCCCTGAACCCATGCTGGTCTCGGGCCGCGTCACCCGCGTGGCCGGACTTGTGATGGAAGCGGTCGGGCTCAAGCTGGCAGTCGGCAGCGCCTGCACCGTGCCGCTCCCGAGCGGCGCAAAAATCGAAGCCGAAGTGGTCGGATTCGAGAACGACAAGCTGTTCCTGATGCCGCAGAGCGATGTGGAAGGCGTCGTGCCCGGCACGCGCGTCTATCCCGTGGAAGTGGTGCAAAGCCTCCCCCGTCCCGGCACCGTCAATCATCCGCGTCGCCGTCCCAGTGACCGTGGACGCCATTTGCCCGTCGGCGATGAACTGCTCGGCCGCGTGCTCGACGGCGCGGGGCGTCCGCTCGACAACCTCGGTCCGCTGCACAGTTCGCATGCGGCACCGTTGAGCGTACGCGCGGCCAATCCGCTTAATCGCGCACCGATCACCGACGTCCTGGACGTCGGCGTCAGGGCGATCAACAGCATGCTGACCGTCGGCCGCGGCCAGCGCATGGGCCTGTTTGCAGGCTCCGGCGTCGGCAAGAGCGTGCTGCTCGGAATGATGGCGCGCTACACCGGCGCCGACGTCATCGTCGTCGGCCTGATCGGCGAACGGGGCCGCGAAGTCAAGGAATTCATCGAGCAGATTCTCGGGACCGAAGGCCTGGCCCGCTCGGTCGTTGTCGCCGCACCGGCCGACACGCCGCCCCTGATGCGCCTTCAGGGCGCCGCCTACACGCACACCATCGCCGAATACTTCCGCGACCAGGGCAAGAGCGTCCTGCTCATCATGGATTCGCTGACGCGCTATGCAATGGCGCAGCGCGAGATTGCGCTGGCGATCGGCGAACCGCCTGCAACAAAGGGCTATCCGCCATCCGTCTTTGCCAAATTGCCAACACTGGTCGAACGCGCCGGCAACGGCCGCGTGGGCGGCGGCTCGATCACCGCGTTCTACACCGTCCTGACCGAGGGCGACGACCAGCAGGACCCGATCGCCGACTCTGCGCGCGCGATCCTGGACGGCCACATCGTGCTCAACCGCAGCCTGGCGGAAGCGGGCCATTATCCGGCGATCGACGTTGAACAATCGATCAGCCGCGCGATGCACAACATCACGAGCGACCAGCACCAGAAGCTGACGCGAAAACTGAAGCAACTCTACTCGCGCTACCTGCGCAACCGCGATCTGATCAGCGTCGGGGCGTACAGTCCGGGCTCCGATCCGGTGCTCGACGAAGCCATCGCAATGAACCCGCGAATCGAAGCCTTCCTGCAACAGGGGATCCACGAGCGATCCGGCATTCAGGAGAGCTTGGGGGAACTTGCCACGCTTTTCGGGGGATAGGTGCTGACGGCGCAGACCTATAATGAATCATGGCAATAAACCCTGCGCTCGAAACACTTATCGAACTGGCAACAAGCCAGACGGACGAGGCCGCCAAGCGACTCGGCCTTGCCATTCGTGCGTGTGAAGATACCGAACAGAAGCTGACCATGCTGCTGCAGTACCGCGAGGAGTACGAGGCGCGCTTCCGGGCGACCCTCACCTCCGGCTTCACGGCCGCGGGTTACCGCAATTTCCAGCTTTTCCTGGACAAGCTCGACACGGCAATCGCAGGGCAACAGAAGATCGTCAACGACGCCAAGCGCCGCATCGTCGACGAGCGCAGCCAGTGGCAGTCATGCGAACGCAAGCGCATGTCCTATGACACGCTGGCCACGCGGATGCACAAGGCGGAAGAGCGCAAGGCGAACAAGCTCGATCAAAAGCTGATGGACGAGTTCGCGACACGGCAGTCAAATTACAAACGGTAGGACACTGAGCATGCAAACCTCACACGTATCCAACGCGGCAAACGTGCTGGCTTCGACGCCGGCGCCGAACAAGCACTCCGATGCAAATGCTGCCGCAGAACCGTTCGGCCAGGTCCTGTCGCGCGAAGTCTCCCAGCGCAGCAACGCCAACGAGCCACCGAAGGCCAAGGAAACAGGCAACGCCGCACCGCCGCCCCAGCAGGCAATGAAAGCGCCCGCCAAGCAATCCGAATCCAAGGCACCGACCAAGCCCGCCGAGGCAAAGCCTGCCAAGGAAACCAAGGCGGCCGACAAGGCGCAGGCAGACGAGGAAACAAGCGACGTATCGTCGGCATTGCCGGACGACTTGCTCGCCCTTGTCGCTACAGTGAACGAATTGAATACTCCGGCAACGCCGGCAACCGATACACAACCGGTGCAAACGGCCCCCGTCGTGCAGGACGTCCAGCAAGCGATTGCGCCGACGGCCCTGCCTGGCATCGCCGTCACACCCGATGTGAAGCCGGCCGAACCGGAAGTCGCATTGCCGACGGCTGCACCAGCCATCGGCACGCAGGTTGAAGCAACGGCGCTCGCTACGGCCGGCGCAGCAATCAAGGAAGACAAGGCTTCGCTGTTGCCGAAGCATTCCGAGCGCGGCGCCAAGGTCGAGCTTCCGGCTGCGGCAACGCATGCCGCAGTCAAGGCAGAAGACGTGAATGCACAGGCGGCCGCCCAGTCGGCCTCCACCAAGGCACAGGATTTCACCGCCGCGATGAGCGATACGCTCAATGGCGTCGCCAACGGCATGCAGCCGGTGCAGCAGCAAGCGGGCTTGCACGCTTTGCAACAGCATGGCGCCCAGTCCGCAGAGCGCCTCACGCCGCGCGTCGGCACACCGGCGTGGGACCAGGCCCTCGGCCAGAAAGTCGTATGGATGGTGGCCGGCGAACAGCAAAGCGCCTCGCTCACGCTCAACCCGCCCGACCTTGGTCCGTTGCAGGTCGTACTGAACGTCTCCAATTCGCAGGCGAACGCCACCTTTATCGCCGCCCAGCCGGAAGTGCGCCAGGCGCTTGAAGCCGCGCTGCCGAAGTTGCGCGACATGCTTGGCGAAGCCGGCATCCAGCTCGGACAGGCCAGCGTCAACAGCGGAACACCGAACCAGCAAGGCAATTTCGAACAGCAAGGATCGCAGGCGGCGCGTGGCCATGGCCATGCAGGGAATCGCGAACCGGCAGCAAATGAAGGTCAGGCGCGCGTCAGCCGCGTCCAACCTGCATCGCCAGGGCTTGGACTGGTCGACACCTTCGTCTGACCTGCCGGAACAAAGCCCGCAGCGTAACCGTGGAAATGCATTGACTTACCCTCTCTTTTCGACACATCCTGCCGTTAGAAGGAACTGATAATCACGAATCGTACGATGCATTGATGGCTGTCGAAGCAAAGGAAGCACGGCAGGCATGAAAGCAGGATAGAGGAAGAAAGATGGCAACAGCCCCGAAAGGAAACCCGAAAGTCGTCCCGATCGAGGAGGCGGCCGGGGATTCCGCGCCACCAAAGAAATCGAAGAAAAAGCTCATCTTGATGCTGGGCGCAGTGCTGCTGATCGCCGCTGGCGGCGGCGGCGCATGGCTATTCATGGGCGACAAGCCACACGAGGAAGGCGCTCCCGCCAAGCAGGAGCCGCCCAAGCCGCCGGTCTTCGTGGCGATGGAACCGTTTACCGTCAACCTGCAGCCCGAAGCGGGCGAGCAATACCTGCAGGTGCAGTTCACGCTCCAGGTCGCTGACGAAAAGCAGGTCGAACTGATCAAGCTCTACATGCCGCTAGTCCGCAGCCGACTGCTGCTGCTCCTGTCGAGCAAGAAGCCTTCCGAGCTGTCCACGCCGGAAGGCAAGAAGAAGCTGCAGGAAGAGATCGTCGCGACGATCAAGCAACCCTTCACGCCGCAAAGCCCGCCGCAGGGCATCAGCGGCGTGTTCTTCACGTCATTCGTCATCCAGTAACACCATGGCTGATAATTTCCTTTCCCAGGAAGAAGTCGATGCCCTGCTCAAGGGCGTGACCGGCGACCAGGACGACAGTGCCACGCCGGAAGACGACTCGGGGATACGTCCGTATAACCTGGCCACGCAGGAGCGCATTGTCCGTGGCCGGATGCCGACGCTGGAAATCATCAATGAACGCTTCGCACGCCTGCTGCGCATCGGCCTGTTCAACTTCCTGCATCGCAGCGCGGAAGTGTCGATCGGCCCGGTGCGCGTGCACAAGTACAGCGAATTTATCCGGAACCTGGTAGTGCCGACCAACCTGAACCTGGTTCACATGAAGCCCCTGCGCGGCACCGCGCTGATGGTCTTCGATCCGAACCTGGTGTTCCTGCTGGTCGACAATCTGTTCGGCGGCGACGGCCGCTTCCACACCCGGGTGGAAGGCCGCGATTTCACGCAGACCGAACAGCGCATCATCCAGCGCATCCTCGGTATCGTCTTCGAAACCTACGCCAAGTCGTGGGAGCCGGTGTACCCGGTCGAATTCGAATACGTGCGCTCGGAAATGAATACGCAGTTCGCCAACATCGCGACGCCGAACGAGGTCGTGGTGGCGACGACATTCACGATCGAACTCGGCCCGGTCAGCGGCGAAATGCACTTCTGCACGCCCTACTCGATGATCGAGCCGATCCGCGACATCCTCACCAGCAGCCTGCAGGGCGAAACGCTCGAAATGGACAAACGCTGGGTGCGGCTGATGACGCAGCAGATCCAGACCGCCGAGGTGCAATTGGTCGCCGACCTGGGAACCGCCCGCATGACGCTGGGCGAAGTGCTCAACATGAAAGAGGGCGACGTTATTCCGCTCGCCATTTCGGAAGTTGTGCAGGCGAAGGTCGACGGCGTGCCCGTGATGGATTGCACCTATGGCAAGTTCAACGGCCAGTACGCGCTGCGCGTGGAAAAACTGTTGACCCACAGCTCAAACGAACTCATGCAAGGAGATGAACATGGCTGATGAAAATGATGGCCAGAGCTTAGCCGACGACGATTGGGGCGCGGCGCTCGCCGAGCAGAGCCAGGCGGAAGCCGCGGCGGCTGCAAAGCAGGCCAGCCCGGCGATGTTCCAGGATTTTTCCAGTGCCGGCATCAAGACGGGCACCCACAACGACATCGATTTCATTCTCGACATCCCGGTCCAGCTGACCGTGGAACTCGGCCGCACGAAGATCGCGATCAAGAACCTGCTGCAACTTGCACAGGGTTCGGTGGTGGAACTCGACGGCCTGGCGGGCGAACCGATGGACGTGCTGGTCAACGGCTGCCTGATCGCACAGGGTGAAGTGGTGGTGGTGAATGACAAGTTCGGTATCCGCCTCACGGACATCATTACGCCGTCCGAGCGCATCCGCAAACTGAACAAATGATCCGCCCCCTTTCATTCCTGACGATCGCCCTGTTGGCCAGCCTGCCCGCGCGAGCTGCCGAGGAGGTGGCTTCCACGGCCTCTACAGCCTCTGCCGGCAGCCTCATCCAGGTTCTTTTCGGCCTGGTCGTGGTCCTTGCCCTCATGGCGGGCGCCGCATGGATGCTCAAGCGCATGGGAATGACCAGCGCCGGGGGCAACAGCGTGGCCAAGGTCATCGGCGGCGTCAGTGTCGGCAACCGCGAACGCGTCGTCGTCGTGGAAGTTGGCGAGCAATGGATCGTTGTCGGCGTTGCCCCTGGCCGCGTCAACTCCCTCGCCACGATGCCGCGCCAGGAAACGATGCCCGTCGCCACAGCGGCAGATAACTCGAAGAATTTCGCCGCCTGGCTCAAGCAAACCATCGACAAGCGTAATGGCAATTAATCTCCCGCGCGTCGCGCGATCCACCGCGAAGACCCTGGGTTACCTTCTTCCGATTGCACTGCTCGGCATGCCCCTGCTGGCGGCTGCACAATCCGGCATGCCGGCGATCACCAGCACGCCCGGACCGGGCGGAACCCAGACCTACTCGCTCAGCCTCCAGACCCTGATCCTGCTGACCGCCTTGTCGGTGCTGCCGGCAGCACTGCTGATGATGACGAGCTTCACCCGCATCATCATCGTGCTCTCGCTGCTGCGCCAGGCGCTCGGTACGCAGACGGCACCGCCCAACCAGGTCCTGATCGGCCTCGCCCTGTTCCTGACGCTGTTTGTCATGGGACCGGTGTTCGACAAGATCTATGTGGATGCCTACCAGCCGTTGTCGGAGAACAAGATCAACATGACGCAAGCGCTTGAGCGCGGCGCCGCTCCGCTGAAGACCTTCATGATGAAGCAGACGCGGCAGGCCGACCTGGCGCTTTACGTGAAGCTGTCCAATACGCCCGCGCTCAACGGCCCTGAAGATGTGCCGCTGCGCGTGCTCATTCCGGCGTTCATCACCAGCGAACTCAAGACGGCGTTCCAGATCAGTTTTGCGATCTTCATTCCCTTCCTGATCATCGACATGGTGGTGGCCAGCATCCTGATGTCGATGGGCATGATGATGATGTCGCCCGCGATTGTTTCCCTGCCCTTCAAGCTGATGCTGTTCGTACTCGTGGACGGCTGGCAGCTGCTGATCGGCTCCCTTGCCCAGAGTTTTTACTAAGGAAGAATAAGCATGACTCCGGAAAGCGTTATGACCATGGGCCGGCAGGCCATCGAGGTGACGATCATGATCTCCGCGCCAATGCTGCTGGTCGCGCTTGCCATCGGTTTGATTGTCAGCATTTTTCAGGCGGCGACGCAGATCAATGAGACGACGCTGTCGTTCATTCCGAAGCTGGTCGGTATCTTCCTTGCGATGATCATTGCCGGTCCGTGGATGCTGACCGTGATGCTGGATTACATGCGGCAGATGTTCACCGGAATACCGGGTATGCTTGGTTAGTCCGCGTCCAGGACACCAGCGGCGAACAGCCCCCTTTGATCGCCGCGATCTCGCAACGACAGTCCACTGATGATCACTCTCAGTAGCGCCGAACTCAACACCTGGATTGCAGCCTTTCTCTGGCCCCTGACGCGCATCCTCGGCCTGATCGCGACCGCTCCATTATTCGGCAATCTCAGCATTCCTGTCCGCATCAAGGTCGGGCTGGGCATCATGCTGACCCTCGTCATTGCCCCCACCGTTCCTGCCTTGCCCGCTGCAGACCCGATGTCCCTTGCCGGGCTTCTCATCACCATCCAGCAACTGCTTATCGGCTTGTCGATGGGTTTCGCCATGCGTGTTGTGTTCGCGGCCGTGGAAATGGCCGGGGAAGTCGCGGGTCTTTCCATGGGCTTTGGCTTCGCCACCTTCTTCGATCCGCAAACGCGCGCCCGGACGTCGGCTATTGCCCAATTTCTCTCGCTGCTGGCGCTGATGCTGTTCTTAGCACTCAACATCCATCTGTCAATGCTGGCAACGCTCGCCGAAAGTTTTGTCAGCATGCCGATTTCGGCAGGTGCGATCGAGGGCCAGGCGTTCCGTCAGATCGCCAATTGGGGGGGGACGATTTTCACTGCGGGCGCACAACTCGCCCTGCCCGTGATTGCCGCTCTGCTCCTGACCAATATCGCACTTGGCATTTTGACGCGTGCAGCCCCACAGTTGAACCTGTTCGGCATTGGCTTTCCGATTACACTCGGTGCGGGCTTCATCGTCATTGCGCTCATGCTGCCCTACATCACGCCGCCGCTTGAAAGGATGTTCCAGCAAGGTCTGGAAACAGTAGGACGGGTTTCCACCCCGGCCCAGCCTCCGAGGAAGTAGAAAACAAAACGGGCGGCCACAGCCGCCCGCACAGCCTTGAAGCATGTAACAGTCAGCGCAGGAAATCAAACAAGGACAGCGACGTCACTTTCATGAAAGATTGCTGCGAGGCCTGCAGCGCGGTCTGCTGCTTCATCAGGTCAGTGATTGCGGTGACATAGTCCAGGTCCTGCAAGTCCGACAAAGTCTTTGCATACTGGATATTGAGGTCTGCGCCCAGGTTGTCGAGGGATTCGACTTCCTTCATGCTCGCGCCGATGCCAGCGCGCGCAGTCAGCACGTGGTCGAGCGCCTTGTCGATATTGCCATTCGCGATAGACAGGCCGCTGTTGTACTTGGTCTTGTCAGCCGCGGAGGACACAGGCGTCTGCAACACGCCGATCAACTCCTTGATGGTCGTAAATACGCTCTGGGTGGTCGTCGGACGGACCGTGTACACACTGTTCGCACTGGCCCCGGTGATCGTAACCTCGAGTCCCTCGACTTGAATGGCCTGGCCGCTTGTATAGGGCGCCGTTGCAACTGTTACTGCCGGCGTCGCGTTGGTCGTGATGGTGTAATTCGTGCCTGTGGCATCCAGGGTAATGTTATAGCCCGACCCGGTCACCTGATCGGCGTCGAAAACGGTCGCCTTTGAGATGCTGCCCGTCGCTGGTGTACCGAGGCCGGTCGAGAACGTCTTGCTGCTGCCGATCTGCTGGAAAACTTCACTTCCGTTTTGGTTGACCTCAAGCTGGCGGCCGTTGTGGACCTGCAGCTTGAATTGTCCCTGGTCACCCGAATAACTTGCACCCGTGGCGGAAGCCGCAAAGGGTTCTGTCGTATTTTGATAGCCCGCGAAGATGAAGTTTCCTACTCCATCACGGGTATTGGCGAGCCCGAGCAGTTCGTCGAAACGCCCTTGCAGTTCGGTCGCGATGAACTGCCGATCGGAATTGGTGAGCGCGCCGTTGCCGGCCTGTACGATCAGCGTCTTGATATCCTGCAGCGTGTGCGTAACGCCTTGCAGCGCGCCCTCCGTCATGCTCAATGCATCCATGGCTGACCGGCGATTGATGGCGAACTTGGCGTTGATTTCCTGGGAATTCGTCACTTCCAGTGCGCGTGCAGACGCCACCGGATCATCGGACGGCGTAATCAGCCGCTTACCGGTCGACACCTGCTGCTGCGTCTTGGACAGTCCCGTTTGCAGCTCTCCCATCCGGGCCACGCCGTTGTCATAAATCGTATTCGTGCTAATGCGCATGATATTTAGCTCCCGATGGATCAAGCACCGCCGAGTTCGAGCAACATTTCAAACAGCTGGCTTGCCGTCTGCATCACTTTTGCCGCTGCCTGATAGGCTTGCTGGTAACGCATCAGGTTTGCGGCTTCTTCATCCAGGTTGACGCCGGACTCCGACTGATGCGCTTGAATTGCCGCGGCAAGCAGTTTTTCCTCAGCCTTTCCTGTGACTTCCAGCTCGCGCGTCTTGTTGCCGACCCGACTGACCATCTCCGTATAGGCATTCTGGTAGGTCATCCCGCCTTCCAGCGTGTTTGCGGTCTGAAGGCCGGCGAGTTTCAGTGCGTTTCGATTGTCACCCACGCCTCCGGTATTGGGCCCGATCGTAAACGTATCGCCGGCGGACGGCGTGCCGGAAATCTGGATCGTCCATCCGTTGTACGAGATGTTTCCGCCGGACGTATAGGCCTGGTTGACCGGGTTCCCGGTACCGGTGCCATTGACGTTATACGTTCCGTCCGCGTTGAACGTGATGGTGACAGGTTGCTGCAGGTTGACATTGGTGGCATTGACAGTACCGGCGCTGACCGAAGCCGTACCGGTATTGGTCGTGGCCACAGCAGTGCGAATAGGCGCAGCCGCCGCGATATTCTTGATATCGCTGATCGCAACGCCGAAACTCGTCGCCCCTTCCCGGGTCGGCTGGATGACATATTCGTCATTGGCGCCGAAGGATGCCGGCGCCGACGCAGAGGCAATCGTAATGCCGTCGATTGTCTGCGGGAATGTAGTAAAGGTCGGGAACGTCGTATTGTCGGAGAGACGCGTCACCGTGAAGTTGCCACCGACGTGCGTGATTCGATAATCACTTGCGGTCAGCTGCGAAGCATCGGTAATTGTCGCGGTCACCGCGCCTGTGCCGGTATTGGCGGTGCTGGCATTAACACGCGGAGTGCCTGTGGTGAAGAAAGCGCCGCCGAGTGCGCCGGTCTGGTCCTGGCCGAGACGATGCTGCGCATTGAAGGTTTCTGCCAGGCCGATGGCAACCCTGCCAAGCTCATTCTGTGCCACATCGAGGGAATTGTTCCGGAAATCGAGCAACCCTCCGAGCTTGCCGCCCGTGATACTGCTGTCCGGAATCCGCGTCATCGTGCCATTGGACACGTATGCGAGCTGGAGTTTGCTCGCGTCGGTGGTATTAACGGCTGCCGTCAGCTTGAATACCTGCGTGCCGACAGTAAGTGCCTGGCCGCTTCCCATGAACACGTTGTAACTGTTGCCCTGCTTGACGACCGAAACTTTCACTTCCTTGCTCAGTTCGGCGATCACCTGGTCGCGCTGGTCGAGGAGGTCGTTTGCGGGTTTTCCTTCACCCGCGGTGCCTTGGGCCTTTTCGATCGCATCGTTCAGTGCGCCAATCTGCTGCGCATAGGTATTGATGGCACTGATGCTGCTCGTGATCTGCCCGTTGAGCGATTGCCGCATCTCATCGAGACGGCCACCGATACTGTCGAAACGCGCCGCCATCGCTTCTGCCGACGACAGCATGGCCTGGCGGGATGCAGCGGAACCGGGATTCGCCGCAACGTCCTGGATACCTTCGAAAAAATCCTGCATGGTCGACGAGATGCCGGAAGTGGCGTCCGCGAGCATGTTGTCGATCTGCTTGATCTGGGCGTAAAAGCTGTCGATCGCCCCTTTCGTTGTTTCACCGGCAACGACCTGGTTGTGCAGGAATTCATTGAATACGCGGCGAATCGTCGAAACCTCGGTACCTTTCCCGATAAAGCCGACACCGATGTCCTGCCCGGCCGACGCGCTTTGCACGACAACCTGGCGGCTGTACCCGGGCGTGTTCACGTTGGCGATGTTATGGCCCGTGGTGACCAGGCCCGTTTGGGCGGCGGTCAGGGCGCTTTGGCCTGCGCCAAGGATGGAAGTGTTTGCCATGATGATGTTTCTTTATCGAGGGATCGCTATCAGTATCAACGGCAAGGATGGCGGGAAACTTGAGGGTAAACGCGTCGATCCGTTGACGCCGTGCGTTACGCAGACATTGTCTGCTTGATAATGCGCGTCAGTTTGGCCGCGTATTGGGGGTCAGTAGCGTAACCGGCGCGCTGCAGGCCTTGTGCGAAACCCTCCGCACTCCGTGCATTTGCGATGACGGATTCATAACGCGGATTCTTGCTCAATAGATTGGCGTAATCGCGGAACGCGTCGGCATAGGAATCGTATGCCCTGAATTTTTCGACCTTGGTCTGCGGGGTGCCGTTGACGTACTCCGTTGTCACTGCTTCAACAACCTTTCCCTTCCAGCCGCTTGTCGCCTTGATGCCGAAAAGGTTATGACTGGCCACACCATCGGCTCCCACGATCTCGCGCTTGCCCCAGCCGCTTTCAAGCGCGGCCTGCCCAAGCATGAACTTCGCCGGAATGCCGGTTGCCCGGCTTGCCTCTTCTGCATGGGAGCCGAGGCGCTCGAGGAAGCCGCGGACATGCGCCGGCTGGGACGGATTCGGCTTGACGCTGTCCACGGCGCCGCTCGCCGCCGACTGTTCAAAGGATGGCAAGGGCAAGGGGCTGGCTTTGCCGCGAGTCAGCGACGGCGGCATGATCGACTGCAGATCGCCCTCTTCCGGTACGGCGGTATCGCCAAGCTTGGTCGACAGCTGGCGGAACAAGGCATCGGCCAGGCCGACACCCTTGCTCGCCAGCGTCTGGCTGAGCTGCTGGTCGAGCATGGAGGTGTACATGCGGCTCTGCTGGCTGTCGAACAGGCCCTCCTGGGGCGTTGCCTCGCGCATGCTCTTGAGCACCATGTTCATGAACAGGGCTTCAAACTGTTTCGCAGCACCCTTGAGCGCCTCCGGAGAATTCTGGCGCGCGGTCGTCCGCAGCTCGTTGACGTCCTTGACGTCGATCGCGAGTTTTCCGTTGAGGTTGGCGGAGCTGATCATGTCAGATGATTTCCAGTTCGGCGCGCAGCGAGCCGGCCGCCTTCATGGCCTGCAGGATAGCGAGCAGATCCTGCGGCGTGGCGCCGATGGCGTTCAATGCCTTGACCACGTCGGCGAGCGACGTGCCGCCCTTCAGCAGCAAGACCTGGCCGGGATCCTTCTGGATCTCGATCTGCGACGTCGACGTCACAACGGTCTGGCCGCCTGACAGGGGTGCCGGCTGACTGATGACGGGCTGGGTGTTGATGACCACGGACAGGTTGCCGTGCGACACGGCGCACGCGTCCAAGGTAACGGCCTGGTTCATCACCACGGATCCGGTGCGCGCATTGAGAATGACTTTTGCCTGTGTCTGGGCCGGCGTCACGTGCAGGCTCTCCAGTGCGCCAAGGAAGGCAACCCGCTCGTCGCTGATTTGCGGCGCGCGGACGCGAATCACCCTGCCGTCCTGCGCAGCTGCGGTTTCGGGACCGAATCGGCGGTTGATTGTGTCGACCACGCGGCTGGCGGTGGAGAAATCCGTGTCGTTCAATTCAACGTAAATTGCATCTTCCCGCCCAAGGGTTGTCGGCACGGCCCGTTCCACGGTCGCGCCGGCGGAAATACGGCCAACGCTCAAGTGATTGACCTGCGCCTTGCTGCCGCTCGCGGAGGCACCGACGCCTCCAACCAACACATTGCCCTGCGCGATACCGTAGACCTGGCCGTCCGCGCCCTTCAGCGGCGTCATCAACAACGTGCCGCCGCGCAGGCTTTTCGCATTGCCCATCGAGGAAACGGTCACGTCGATCGTTTGGCCGGGACGCGCAAAGGCGGGCAGCGATGCCGTCACCACAACCGCGGCCACATTCTTCAGCTGCAGGCTGGTCCCGGGCGGAACGGTCACGCCGAGGCTCTGCAGCATGCTGATCACGCTCTGGACGGTAAAGGGCGTCTGCGTCGTCTGGTCACCGCTCCCGTCCAGGCCGACAACGAGGCCATAGCCGATCAATTGGTTCTGGCGCACGCCCTGGATCGAGGCGAGGTCCTTCAAACGCTCGGCATGGGATGCGGGCGCAGCAAGAAGCACGCATGCGCCGAGCGCCGCGATAGCGACGGCTTTGATGCTGCGCAGCGTGAAAGAGACCGGTTTCATATCTTCAGCCCACGAGGAATCACAACGGCAGGATGCTCAGGAAGAAGCGTGTCATCTGCGACATCATTTCTGCCCGGTCGATCCGGCTGTTGGTTCGGTATTCGACACGCGCATCGGCAACCAGCGTCGACGATACGACGTTGCCGCTCACGTTGTCGGGATTGACGATGCCGGAGAAGCGCACGTACTCGACCCCCTTGTCGAGCGCAACCTGCTTCTCGCCGCTGACGACGAGATTGCCGTTCGGCAGCACCTCCACGACGGTCACCGCGATGGTTCCCGTAAAGGTGTTGCTCGAACTGGACGTGCCCTTGTCCTCGAACTTGTTGGCCGATTCGGCGTTGAGGGCAGCCTTCGCTGTCGTCGTTGCAGGAATGCCGAACAGCGTCGGTGCGCCGAACTCGACGCTGCCGCTCTTGCTGGTCGTATTGGCGGCGGACTTGCCGGCGCTGGTGCGCTCGTTGATTGCGATCGTCAGCATGTCTCCCACCATGCGCGCGCGGCGGTCCTCGAACATCGGACGATACGCCGACGCCTGGAAGATCGCACCATTGGCCTGGGGAACGGGCGCGGGGACCTGGGGGCGCACGTTAGTCGGATGCTGGACGATGGTTTCCGGTACCGTCGCGCAGCCGATCAATCCGGTGACGACCAGTCCAACCATGACGATAGCGGAAAAACCTTTCATTGCAGCCTCTCTTGCTGACGATCAGATCTGCGACAGGCGCTGCAGCATCTGGTCGGACGTCTGGATCGCCTTGCTGTTGATCTCGTACGCGCGCTGCGTCTGGATCATGCTGACCAATTCCTCGACCACATTGACGTTCGAGGTTTCGACATAGCCTTGTGCAATCAGGCCGGCGCCGTTCGTGCCGGGGGTATTCGTGCTTGCCGTACCCGACGCTGCCGTTTCAACGTACAGGTTCTCGCCACGTGCTTCCAGGCCGGCCGGATTGACGAAGGTCGCCAACTGGATGGCACCGATTTGCGTGGGCGAAGACTGGCCGGGTTGGGTCACCGACACGGTCCCATCGCGGCCGACCGTAAAGGTAATCGCGTTGGCGGGAATGGTGATGGCGGGTTGGATCACGAAACCGTTTGCCGTCACCAGCTGGCCGTTCGCATCCATGCTGAACGAGCCGTCGCGCGTGTAGGCCGTGCTGCCGTCCGGCATCAGCACCTGGAAAAAGCCTGCACCCTGGATGGCGATGTCCTTGTCATTGGCCGTCTGTTGCAGGTTGCCCTGGGTGAAAACGCGCTCTGCCGCAACCGGGCGCACGCCGGTACCGATCTGCAGGCCGGTGGGCAGCTGGGTTTGCTGCGACGACTGCGCACCGGGCTGGCGGACAGTCTGGTACAGCAGGTCCTCGAACACGGCGCGCGAGCGCTTGAAGCCCGCGGTATTAACGTTCGCGAGGTTGTTCGAGATGACGTCCATCTGCGTTTGCTGCGCATCCAGACCGGTTTTTGAAATCCAAAGTGAACGGATCATTTCATGTTTCTCCAGGTTCCTGCTTCATTCTGATGGACCCATCAAGCATTGATTGACAGGAGCTGCGTTGCCTTCGTCTCGTTGCTCTCGACATTCTTGAGCAGGTTCATGTGCGTCTCGAATTGGCGCGCGAGGCTGATCATGTTGACCATGGCGTCGACCGTGTTGACGTTGCTGCCTTCAAGAGCGCCGCCGGCAACGCGGACATTGGCGTCGGCATCGGCTGCCTCGCCACCGCGCACGCGGAACAAGCCATCGTCACCGCGGACGATCGATTCCTCGGGCGGATTGACGAGCTTGATCCGGCCAAGCGGTGTCACCGTCCGGGCGCCAGTAGCTGCCACTGCGGAAACGGTGCCGTCGCCACCGACCATGATCGAGACATCCGGCGGGACGGCAATTGGTCCGCCATCGCCCATGACATTGAGTCCGGACTGCGTCTGCAGCACGCCGTTCTCGCTGATCTTCAGGCTGCCGTTGCGTGTATATGCCTCAGTGCCGTCGTCGAGCTGCACAGTAATCCAGCCCTTGCCCTGCACCGCGACATCGAGATCGCGGCCAGTGTTGTGGATGGGTCCGGGAGTAAAGTCCGTCCCGACGGTCGCGTCCACGACAAAGGCCCGCGTGGGCAGGCCTTCGCCGATGACCGGCACCGTGCGGAACGAATCCAGCTGCGCCCGGAAGCCGGTTGTTGTCGCGTTCGCCAGGTTGTGCGAAGTATTGGCCTGCTGCTCCAGGATATGCTTCGCGCCGGTCATGGCGGTGTAAATCAGGCGGTCCATTCTTTCTCCCTGCACTGCCGGCGGTTACACCGGCACTACGGCTCCGGTTGCGTTACCTCAGGTTCACCAGGGTCTGCAGGATCTGGTCCTGCGTCTTGATCGTCTGCGCGTTGGCCTGGAACACGCGCTGCGCGGTAATCATGTTGACGAGCTCGGCGGTCATGTCCACATTCGAGTCCTCCACAGCGGAGGACTGGATCAGACCCATGCGGCCGGAGTTCGGCGTACCGATCAGCGCCACGCCCGAGGATGCGCTTTCCGCCCACTGGTTGTTGCCAAGCGGCTGCAGGCCATTCGGATTCGAGAAGTTGGCCAGGACGACCTGACCGAGGGTCGACGTCTTGCCGTTGGTATAGCGACCGGTAATGATGCCGTCGGAACCGATATTGAAGCCGGACAGGCGGCCGGAGGCGAAACCGTTCTGACTGGTCGAGTTCACACCGAAGACCGAGCCGAATTGCGTGGCCTGGCTCATATCCAGGTTGATGCCGGTGGCGCCATTGATCGGCGTTTCTGCGCCATTGGTCAACGGCAGGGTAATCGTCCCGGGAGAGCCGGAAAGCAACGTACCGTCGTTGTTGAAGACCAGGGTAATGGTCGCGGGAGTCGTCGTGATCGTCGCCGGAGCAACCACACTGGAGCTGGTGGGCGTCACCGTCCAGGTATTGTTGGCCGTCTTGCGGAAATTCAGCTGGAGCACATGCGAGTTGCCCAGAGAGTCATACACGGTGACCGATGTCGACTTGTTGTACGCAGGCGCAGCGGTGATTGCCTCACTGGAATCGAGATTGAACTGCATCTCGATGTTGCTCGTATCGGCAGGCGCAAGGTCAGCCGTGCTGATACGGAGGTCGGTCGGGCTGCCCGTCGAAAGAACGCCCTGGTTGTTCGCAGAGAAGCCGCTCAGGCGGCCGCCGTCGGCACTGATGATGAAGCCGTCCTTGTCGATCTGGAACTGGCCGTTACGCGCATAGCTGATGGCGCCGTCCTTGTTGAGACGGAAAAAGCCGCCGCCGTTGATCGCCATGTCGAGCGCGCTGTTCGATGCCGTGATATTGCCCTGGCTGAACTGCTGCGCAATCTGCGAAACACGGGTACCGATACCCGCGGTGCCAAGGCCGGATGTGCCGCTCAAGGAGTTGGCATAGACGTCCGAGAACTGCGTCACTGCCGACTTGAAGCCGACGGTGTTGGCGTTGGCGATGTTGTTGCCGATCGTCTCGAGCTGCTTGGATGCGCCGTTGAGACCGCTAAGACCTTGTTGAAAACTCATTTCACTTCTCCTTGATTCGGACTACCGGATCACAGTATTAAAGAATTTGCTTCACGTCGGCCATGGTGAAATCACCGACACCGGGCAAGGTGAGCTTCACACCTTGCGCATTGGAGGTAACGCTATTGACGACCCCGAACGACAGATTGGTCGCTTCCACCTTTTCATTGCCGCGCGTCGCCACTACCTTGAAGGTGTATTCCCCATTCGGGGCGTCGCCCTTGGCCGTTTCACCATCCCAGGCCAGCGGATGGACACCTGCTTTCAGCGCGCCGAGATCCATCGTATGCACGGCCTTGCCGGTGGAGTCGGAAATCGTGACGACGACCTTGTCGGCCGGCTCTGTCAGTTCGAGACCGAGCAGTGCCTTCTTGTCCTGCAGCTCGAGACTGGATCCCGGCACGAAGACGCCATGGCCAATCATGTTTGCCGCCGCCACCTGTTGGCTTGCCTGATAGCTGCCCATCAGCGACTCCATGGTGGCATTCAGCTTTTCGATGCCGGTCACGGTGGACAGCTGCGCCAGCTGGCTGGTGACCTGGGCGTTGTCGAGCGGGTTCAGCGGATCCTGGTTCTTCATTTGCGTCACGAGCAGCGTCATGAAGCGGTCCTGCGCATCCTGTGTGCTTGAAGTTGCCTTTTTCGCAGGATTCATGGCAGCCATGAGATCCTCGTTAACCTTGTTGTTCGTCTGTACGGTGGTCATTCAATACTCCTTGCTTACTGACCCAGGGTGAGCGTCTTCAGCAGCATGGTCTTCGCCGCATTCGCAACTTCGACGTTGTTTTGATACGAGCGCGATGCCGAGATCATGTTGACCATCTCTTCCACCACGTTCACGTTCGGCATCGCGACATAGCCTTTTTCGTCTGCCTGCGGATGCTTGGGGTCGTACACCATCTTGGGCGGCGACGGATCCTCCACCACCTGTTGCACCTTCACCCCGCTGGCGCCCGGCGTGTTCGATGGAACCGCCTGGAACACGACCTGCTTGGCCTTGTACGTCTGCCCTGTTGCACTGGTCGTGCTGTCGGCATTGGCAAGATTGCTGGCAACGGTATTCAGGCGCTGCCCTTGCGCGCTCATCGCCGAAGCGGATACGTTGAGAATATTAAAAAGCGACATGATTATTGCCCCTGGACCGCTGCAAGCAGCTTCTTGAGCTGACCACCCGCGAAGGTGATGCCCGCTTCGTAGCGCAGAGCGTTATCGGCGAACTTCGCGCGCTCCGCATCCATATCGACCGTATTGCCATCCACGCTGCCCTGCGCCGCGTTGCTGTAGAGGAGCGGCGCGCCGCTCGCGGTCGTTGCCGGCTTTCCGTTCAAATGATTCGGCGACGTTGTCACCAGCGCTCCGTTGGCCGCCGCCGAGCCGGGCGCCATGGCCTGCTTCAGCGCACTGCTGAAGTCGATATCGCGCGCCTTGTAATTCGGCGTATCGGCATTGGCAATGTTCGAAGCCAGCACCTGCTGCCGCTCAGAGCGCAAACGCAGCGCAGTCTGGTGAAACTGCAGCGCCTCGTCAAGCTTCCCGATCATGACTACCTCCGGAGACTTCGGTTACAAAAAAGACAACTCGAACCGATGATGGATTAATGTAGGCTTGATCATACGGAGGGCGATGTCACCCCTATCGAACGAGAAGACTTCGAAACTATCCCTTATTCATCATTTTGATTCACCACACCCTCTTTAAGATGTAGCCTGCAATGAATCCCATTTTCACCTCCCTATCCGCCGCCGCAGCGATTGCGCTATGTGTTTTGCCTGGCATTTCCCATAGCCAGGCGCAGCGCCAGGACACGTCCGCCATCAGGCAGACCGTCGAGCAATTCCTGCGCGTCCAGACAGCCGGGCTGCCCGGAGAGGTGAACCTTTCGGTCGGCAGCGTCGATGCACGCACCAACCTGCCGCAGTGCGCGGAGCCGCAAGCATTCATGCCGAACGGGAGCCGCATCTGGGGCAAGACAACCGTCGGTGTGCGATGCATGGCGCCCTCACCATGGACTATTTACGTTTCGGCAACAGTGCAGGTGATGGGCGAGTACGTGATTACCGCCGCTCCACTCGCCCAAGGGCACACGATTGGCACAACGGATATCGTCAAGATCAAGGGGGATTTGACCGCATTGCCAAATGGCATCGTCACCGACACCAACCAGGCAATTGGCAGGACAATCGCAATTTCACTGCCTTCCGGCGCGCCGTTGCGCGGCGACAGCCTTCGCAGCCAGCCCGCAGTGCAACAAGGACAATCGGTGCGCGTTGTGTCGTCTGGCCCCGGCTTTCGGGTGACTGCCGAAGCACGGGCACTTAACAATGCTTCCGAAGGTCAAATAGCACAGGCAAGGACTGCTTCGGGACAGGTCGTCAGCGGCATCGCCAAGGCTGGTGGCGTCGTGGAAGTAGGCTATTGAGCGACAAGAGATTTTTCCGGATTTCTGCAACAAGGCGCTAAAGTTTCCAAGAAATGCGTCGATAAGAAAGATGACAAGCAGTAGAAGACCAATCAGACAAGGAAAACGCCGTGAAAATCGATGACTCACTCAAGAAAACCGGAGGGTTGGGCGTTGGCACAACGCAAACCCGGTCTGGGAAAGGGGCCGACAAGGCCGCTCCGGTCAGCCCGGCTCCAGTCGGTTCTGACACAGTTCGTCTTTCTTCGAAGCTGGAGTCGCTGGCCCAGGTTGGCGGCAATTCCGTGTTCGACGCGAAGAAAGTGGAAGAGATCAAGGCCGCAATCGCGGAAGGCCGGTTCCAGGTGGACGCTGAAAAGGTCGCCAACGGTCTGCTCGATACGGTCAACGATCTGATTCGTACTCGCAAGGCTTAAGAAACACATGCAATCTCTCGGTAATACATTGGCGCAGACGCTCGCCGAAGAAGTCCGCGCCGCAGGCGCCCTGCTTGACTTGCTTCGCATGGAGCAGGCGCACCTTGTCGATGCCAACATCGATGAACTGATCAAGATTACCGAAGAGAAGACAAAAATCGTCGCCCGCATGGGCGAACTCTCGCTTGGCCGGCATCGCGCCCTGGCCGGCGCGGGACTGGAAGCCAGCGAAGAAGGCATGCAGAAATGGGCAAGCAGCCCATCGACGGAAACCGCCGCCGCCCAGTCCTGGTCCGCCCTGCTTCAGCTGGCACGCGAGGCAAAAGAACTGAACCGCACGAACGGCATGCTGATCGGCCGCCATCTGTCCCGCAACCAGGCGGCGTTGAACATCCTCCAGGGTGGCAGCGAAGGCGGCAACATGTACGGCCCGAATGGCCAGTCCGCCTCGCATTCCGGCAGCCGCCGCCTCGTCATCGGCTGATCCAGTCAAGGCCGGCGCTTCGCGCCGGCAAACTCCCCGCTCCAGTAGCTTATCGCGGTGCCTTTACAGGCACTTCCGTCGCGTTTTCCGGCAGGTTGGACAAAATCATGACCGACACGCGGCGGTTGCGCATCCGGCCTTCCGCCGTGTCGTTCGGCCCGACCGGTTGCGTCGGTCCATGGCCGACTGCCGTGAGGCGTTTTTCCGCGATGCCGCTGTCGATGAAGAGCCTGACGACGCTCGACGCACGCACAGACGACAACTCCCAGTTTGACGGGAACTGCGCATTCTTGATCGGGACACTGTCCGTGTGGCCTTCCACCTGGATGGCATGATCGTCATTGCGAAGGACATCCGCCACCGCTCGCAAGGCCTCGCTGCTTTCCCCGGAAAGCCTGGCATCGCCTGGAGCGAACAGGACGCTCGCATTGATCTCGACATTTACCCCGCGCGCACTTTGCGTGACGCGCACCTTCCCCTGCTGCACCAGTGGCGCCATGACGTCCTGGAGATTGCGCGCGACGGTTGTGAGCTGCTCTTTTTCACGGCGCAAGGCCTCGTTGTTGCGCTGCCGTGGCGGGAGCGCAAGGGGCAAACCGGAGGGCGCGGCCTCTGACGGAACCTTTGCCGTCGGCACGCGGCCGAACGCGTTCACGAGCGAATTTGACAGCACCCGGTACTTGCCCTCGTTGATGGAGGACAGCGCGTACATGACGACGAAGAAAGCAAACAGCAGCGTGATGAAGTCCGCGTAGGACACCATCCAGCGGTCATGGTTGTCGCTGTCGTCGTCGTATTTTTTACGCGCCATGATTGCCCGTGCTAGCGATAGGCGAGAATGCGCTCTTCGATGACGCGCGCATTGTCGCCGTTGGCAACGCTGCAGAATACATCCGTCAGCATCTCGCGACGGCGTACTTCGTCCGCTACGATGGTCTTGAGCTTGTTGGCGATGGGCAGGAAGACCATGTTGGCGAGGCCGACGCCATAGACCGTGGCCACGAATGCCACCGCGATGCCACCGCCGAGCCGGCTGGGGTCGGTCAGGTTCTCCATCACCTGAATGAGGCCGAGCACGGCACCGAGAATGCCGATCGTCGGCGCGTAACCGCCCGCTGCCTCCCAGATTTTCACCGCCTGGCGCTCACGCCGCTCATAAGTCGAAATATCAGTTTCAAGAATTTCGCGGATCTTGTAAGGGTCGATGCCGTCGACGATCAGACGCAGTCCCTTGACCGTAAACGGGTCCTTCACCGACTCGACGTATCGCTCCAGGCTCAGCAAGCCTTCACGGCGCGCGGTCGCGCTCCAGAGCGTGATTTGCTGTGCGAGGCCGCGCGACTTGTCAGGAGGAGTAACGAAGACCCATTGCAGCATCTTCGCACCACGCACGAACGTCGCCGTGCCGCTTTGCAGCAAAACGGCACCCACGGTACCAATCACGACGATCACGAAGGCCGCAGGCTGGATCAGCGAATCGATATGGCCGCCTTCCAGCGCCTGCCCGAACAGGACGCCGACGATGCCGACCAACAGGCCGACTAAGCTAGCCCAGTCCACGCCTGCTCCCGCAATCTCGAACGCATGCGCGCGATCGCCTGGCTGTGCAACTGGCAGACGCGCGATTCGGACACGCCCATGACGGCGCCGATTTCCTTCAGGTTCATTTCCTGCTCGTAGTAGAGGCCCATCAGGATCTTTTCCCTCTCGGGCAAGGCTTCGATCGCACGAATGACGGCATCGCGGAAGCCGGTGTTCATCAACGCCTTCAAAGGATCGCTTTGCTCGTCGACGCAGTAACGGTCGAGAAAATGCTCGCCCTCGTCCTTGTCGTGGAAATCCTCGTAATACACCAACTGGTGACCGCTGCCCTCGCCGAGCATCTCCTGGTACTCCTCCAGCGAGAGTTTCAGCTCCTTCGCGATTTCCGCTTCCAACGGCGTACGACCCAGTTTCTGTTGCAATTTATTCATCGCAACTTCAATTTTGCGCATGTTCTGGCGAATGCTGCGCGGGAGCCAGTCGCTGCTGCGCAGTTCGTCCAGCATCGCGCCGCGGATGCGCTGCACGGCGTAGGTCTCGAACTGCGCGCCGTGGTTTTCCTCGTAGCGGGTTACTGCGTCCAGCAGGCCGATCATGCCGGCCTGGATAAGGTCATCCACTTCCACGCTTGGCGGAAGTTTGGCTTTCATCTGGTGTGCCAGCTTCTTTACCAGAGGCGCATGCTCCTCCAGCAACTGGTTCTTGTCGGATTTTCCGCTAACGGTGTACATAGTTTTCGGGTGCCTGTGTTAGCACCATGCTCAGAACCGCCATGTTATCCCGCTGCGGCCATATCCGACAATACAACTCTCCCTGCAAGACGCCGGAATGCCACCGATGCCCCGGCGAGCGGGAAGGCATCCACGACAGCGCGGCCGAGGTGCATCGCACGCTTCAAATGTTCATCGGCGGGCACCGAGCCCATCGAATTCAACTTGACAGCCAGATAACGGTTGGCTGCCTTGGCCATGTTTTCAAAGACAACTTGCGCTTCCTTTTCCGTGGCGCCGGTGATGAGGATGCTGAACGGGCGTCGGCCGAGCTTGTTGTTGAGGCGCTTGATGAGCGTGTAGGCAACCTTGATCGATTCCGGATTATTCGCAACCTGCACTACGATCTCGGTCTCGTTCAAGGCTGGAATGGCGAGCGAATCTTCCTTGTCCAGTTCGGCGTCCACGACGACAATGTCGGCACGCGTGGCGAGCTGGTCGAACGCGTCGTCCATCATGTTCGCGAGTTGCGCATCCTTCACCGCGCTGCGCTGCGGGCCACGCTTGAGTGCCGCCACGTCAAAACCTTGCGGCATCTGCTGGATCGCATCATCGAGCCTGCGTTCCTGCCGCGCCACCTGTGTCAGCGTTGCACCGCGCAATGCGTTGAGGCGCGATGCAATTCCCTCCGACGCGAGACTTGCATCCACCAGCAATACGTCGCGGCCGGCCTGAGAGAGGGACGCAGCCAAATTGACAAGCATGGCGCCCTTCTCTTCGGCGGAAGCGGCGGACAGGAAGGTGTACACGCGCGGCTTCGGGCCGGCGAGCATGCGCCGCAGGCCTTCCGCCTGATCGAAATCGAAACTAGCCAAGGGTCACCTCGCGCAGACTTTTGTCGCCCATCGCCGCAGCCGCACCGATGATCAGCGGGAGTTCGTCGTCCTGGTACTGGAACGGCGCCGTTTCACGCTTGAGCTTGAACGCGCGGTCGATGAGGTAGTGCTGGTTGGGCACGTGCAGGTCTTCCGGAACACGCTGGCCGTTGGCCACATAGTAGAGGTTGAGCTTCTGGCGGATCAGCACGTCGAGGACGTTGCCGACCGTCGCTGCTTCGTCGAGCTTGGTGATGATGCAGCCGGCGAGCCCGCCGCCCTGGTAGGAGCGCACCACTTCGTTCAACGTCTCGCCGGTGGAGGTCGCGGACATGCAGAGCAGGCGCTTCACCCGCGCATCCGTGCCGGACAGCATGGCAATCTGTTCCGCCACCATCTTGTCGCGCTGGCCCATACCGACGGTATCGATCAGGACGGTGTGCTTATTCTTCAATTCCTCGAGGGCGATACGCAGGTCGGTTTCGTCCTTCACGGAATGCACCATCACGCCGAGAATCTTGCCGTAGATGCGCAGCTGTTCGTAACCGCCGATACGATAGCCGTCCGTCGTGATCAGCGCGAGTTTGCCGGCGCCGTGACGCATGACGCAGCGTGCGGCCAGCTTGGCCGTCGTCGTCGTCTTGCCGACACCGGTCGGGCCGACCAGCGCGTAGACTCCGCCCTTTTCGAGGATTTCGCTCTCGTTGCCGATCACGTTCAGGTTGCGTGCCAGGACGGATTTGACCCATGCCAGGCCGTTCTCTGCTTTTTCGCCCGAGGGCAGCTTCTGCGTCACATAGCGCGCAAGGCTGGCACTGAAGCCGGCGGACAGCAGTTCACGCATTACGTTGGCCTTGAGCGGCTCGCGCTTCTGCTGGCTGCTCCAGGCGATTTCCGCCAGTTGGGATTCCAGCATGCCGCGCATGGCGCGCAATTCGGACATCACTTCCGAGATATCCGCGCTGCTGCGTTCTTTCGCGCCACCGTGCCGGCTTGCTGCGAGTGCATCGGCAAGGTTGGATGCCTGGTCGCTGTCGATGGGACGGCCGGCGCCAAACGCGGGTGCCACGGCTTCAGGCGCGGCTTCCGGCTGGCGCTTGACGCCGAATGCGGCAAGTGTCGATTCGGAGATCGGCGGCTTGACCGGTTTCTCGATCACCGGTTCGGCCAGCGACGACATGTCTTCCGGCGCAAGGGCAAGGATCTCGACCATACCGTTGATGGTCCGGTTGGAGAGGATCACCGCATCAGGGCCCAATGCTTCGCGCACCAGCCGCCACGCATCGCGTGAGGTTTTTGCGGAGAATTTTCTTACGTTCATGCTTGGCCTCCAACTAGGCTTGTAACTCGTATCGTCTTGGAATCAGGAAGTTCAGCGTGCGACAGCACCTTCAGCTGTGGCAGCGCGCGGCGCAGGAAGCGTGCGAGCAATGCCCGCAGCGGTCCCGGCACCAGCAATACCGGCGGCAATCCCATCTGCTCCTGCTGACGTGCCGCACGCTCTGCCTGTTGCGCGATCGTGTCGGCGAGGCCTGGTTCGATGCCGGCGCCTTCCGGGCCGCTCGATTGCAAAGCCTGCATCAGGATGCGTTCCAGCCGGCTGTCCAGGGTGATGACGGACAGCTCATTGGCGGACGGGAAAATCTGCTGGACGATCGCACGGCCGAGCGCAACTCGCACCTGTGCCGTGAGTTCGTTCGGATCCGGGTTGACCGGGCCGTATTCCGAGAGCACTTCGATAATCGTGCGCATGTCGCGGATGTGGACGCCTTCGATAAGGAGGTTCTGCAGCACTTTCTGCAGCGTCGACAGCGAGACGACTTTCGGCACCAGGTCTTCGACCAGTTTGGGTGCTTCCTTGCCCAGATGGTCGAGCAACTGTTGCACTTCCTGACGGCCCAGCAACTCAGCGGCGTGGGTGGTGATCAGGTGGTTCATGTGGGTCGCGATGACGGTACCGGCATCGACCACGGTGTAGCCCATCGCCTGCGCCTGGTCGCGCAAGCCGGCATCGATCCAGGTTGCCGGAAGGCCGAATGCCGGATCAGTCGTCGGCGCACCCGGAAGGTTGCCGTGCACCATGCCGGGATTGATCGCAAGGAACTGGCCGACATAGGCCTCGCCCTGCCCGACTTCCACGCCCTTGAGCGTAATGCGATAGGCCGACGGCTTGAGTTCCAGGTTGTCGCGGATATGGACCGGCGGCGAGAGGAAGCCAACTTCCTGCGCAAACTTCTTGCGGATGCCTTTAATGCGACGCAGCAGTTCGCCATTCTGTGACTTGTCGACCAGCGGAATCAGACGATAGCCAACTTCCAGGCCGAGGGTGTCAACCGGCATGATGTCCTGCCAGGTTGCCTCTTCCACTTCCGGCGCCGCCATGGCGACTTCCGGTTCCGGAGCCGGCGCTTCGGCAACGCGCTGGTTGCGCTTCTTGAGCAGATAGGCGCCGCCGCAGAGGGCGCCGCCGAGGAGCAGGAACGCGATATGCGGCATGCCAGGGATCATGCCCATGCCGCCGATGATGCCGCCGGTGATGTACAGGACATCGGGTTTGGCGAACAACTGGTTGACCAGCTGGCCGCCAATATCCTGCTCGCTTGCGACGCGAGAAACCACCACACCCGCCGCTGTCGAAATGATCAGCGAGGGAATCTGTGCAACGAGGCCGTCGCCGATTGCCAGCAGCGTGTAATTCTTGATCGCGGAATCGAATGCCAGGTCGTGCTGGACCATGCCCACGATGAGGCCGCCAAAGATGTTGATGACGGTGACAAGGATGCCGGCCACCGCGTCGCCGCGCACATACTTACTGGCACCGTCCATGGCGCCGTAGAACTCGGCTTCCTGTGCCACCTCGGTGCGGCGCTTGCGTGCTTCCTGCTCGCCGATCATGCCCGCGTTCAGGTCGGCGTCGATTGCCATCTGCTTGCCCGGCATCGCATCGAGGGCGAATCGTGCGCCGACTTCGGCGATACGTCCCGCGCCCTTGGTGACGACCACGAAGTTGATGATGGTCAGGATGATGAACACCACGATACCGACTGTGTAATTTCCGCCGATCAGGAAGTGGCCGAATGCCTCGATCACCTTACCGGCGGCGTCTGGGCCGGTATGCCCTTCGGTCAGGACAACACGCGTCGACGCGACGTTCAGCGACAGGCGCAGCATGGTGCTGACCAGGAGCACGGTCGGGAACACCATGAAGTCCAGCGGCTTGACCGTGTACAGGCTGGTCAGCAGCACGATGATCGACAGTGCGATGTTGAAGCTGAAGAAAATATCAAGCGCAAATGCCGGCAATGGCAATACCATCATTGCCAGCATCATGATGATGAGGAGTGGCGCGGCAAGCGCCTTGCTCGATTGTCCAGTGAGCCACGCGGGCAAAGTCAGGCCATTCATTGCATCAATCCATTATCAGGCGTTGCTGGCTTGGCATTCAGCGGATCCATATCGGCCGGCACATCGATCTGCTCCGGCGCAGCCGGACGGACGCCGCCGCGCTGGCCGTAGGCGCGCAGCTGGAATACGTAGGCCAGCACTTCAGCGACCGCGGTATAGAGCGCCGCCGGGATTTCATCGCCCAGGTCGGCGTGACGATACAGCGCACGCGCCAGCGGCGGCGCCTCAAGCATGGCGACCTTATGTTCCGTTGCGATTTCGCGGATCTTCGCGGCGACTTCGTCGGCGCCCTTGGCGACCACGATCGGTGCGCGCATCTTGCCTTCGGTGTATTTCAGTGCGACGGCGTAGTGGGTCGGGTTGGTCACCACGACGTCGGCGGTCGGGATTTCGGACATCATGCGGCGCTTGGCCATCTCGCGCTGCAACTGGCGGATGCGCGCCTTGACCATCGGGTCGCCATCGGACTCCTTGGATTCCTGGCGCACTTCTTCGCGTGTCATCTTGAGCTTGTTCGCGTAATGCCACATCTGGTACGGCGCATCGATAAGTGCAATTACGACCAGGCCAAAGACGATGGTGATGAATCCGGTCAGCAGCATGCTGCCAAGGTGCGCCCAGCCGGTGTGGAGCGGCTCGGCGCTCAAGGCAAGCATTTCCTCGGTCTGGCTCGAGATCACCATCCAGGCGATAACACCGATGAGCAATGCCTTTCCGATCGCCTTGACCAGCTCGACCAGGGAACGGGTCGAAAACATGTTGCCGATGCCGCTGATCGGATTGAGCCGTGCGAAATTGGGCATCAGGGCCTTGGTGCTGAACAGCCAGCCGCCGATCAGGAGCGGCGATCCGACGGCAACCAGCAGCAGGATGCCTGCCAGCGGCGCAAGGCCGATCAGGACGTCAATGAGGCCGGGAACGATACGGGTCAGGAGGAGGCTGAAATCGAATGCCTGCTCGCGCTCCAGCGTGAGGCTGGAGGCAAGCATGTCGTTGAGACGCCGGATGAGCTGCTCGCCAGAGAACCAGAGACCGAGCCCGGCAGCGAGCAGAACGGTGCAGGTGGCCAGCTCCCTCGATCGGGGAACATCGCCTTCCTCACGCGCCTGCTCCAGTCTTCTGGGCGACGCGGGTTCTGTTTTTTCGAGATCGCTGTCTTCGGCCACCGCCGGCTCCTATCTTCACCGCAGCGCGTTCCGGACGACGCACTGGGGACGAATAGGAAGGATTATTCGCGATATAACAGAATCGCTATCGACGGAATAAGTGAGGAAACCACCCGTTATTCGTTGCCGCAGGATAACGGATGGTCAAGACGGGAGAAGGCTCAGATTTTCAGGCTTTGTGCCCATGCCAAAGCAGACATCTGCGCCTGGTTGACCTGCTTGGCGCCGATGCACAGCGACATTGCCATGGAATCAACTTTTTTCGAATTCAGCTCGCACGCTTCCGCGAGGGCGAGGAAGGGTCCGTAAATCCCTTCACGACTGAGCAATGCCTGGGTGACCGATTCGGACAACTGGATCTTTTCCAGCACATCCTCCATTGGCACGCCGAGCAGCTTGTCGAGCAGCGAGAACATTCCGGCAACGAACAAGTTCTCCGCCTCGTTCTTCGGCAGGAATGTACTTCCGAGCAGCTCGGAGAATCGTCCGCGAATGACCGCGGTCTGCATCAGCACCGGCGAATAACCCGTCGTCGTCGCCGTCGCCAGAAGCAGCGCCAGCCAGCGGTACAACGGCGAGTAGCCAAGCATCGTGACGGCATGCTTGAGGGACTGGATTTCGCAGCCGAGACCGAAACCGGCGGAGTTGATGTAGCGAAGCAGCTTGTAGGACAAGGCGGCGTCGCGCTTCAACACGCCTTCGAGCTGCTTGACATCCTCATTGCGGCGCACCATATCCATTAACTGGAGAATCATGGCTTGCGCAGGATTCATCTCCTTCGTGTGGTTGCCGGGGCGCGGGGACAGGTGCAAATGGCCGACGAATGCAAACATGTGCAATTGGGCGCACACGTCATACGCCTGCCAGCTGTTGACATTCCGTCCTACGAGTCGCAGCGACGGCATCCCGAGCGAGCGGTAATACTGCACTTGCGGCACGAAATCAGCGCCGCCGATCTGCAGCTCGAAATACGAGACATGCGAAAGCAGAGCCTTGTCGATGCTGGCGAGATTGGCATCACGAATGGAAATGCCATAGCCTTTTGCATGCATCGCGCGGATTGCCGCTGCCGCCTCGTCATTTGAGACATCGGCGCCGCGGAAGGCCAGTACCGTCCCTTTCGGTGGGAGGGCGGAGAATACTTCATGCCCCAACAGGGCGGGCGAGGCTTCGATGAACAGGATCTGTTCGCCGAGCAAGGCGCCGGAATCGGTATTGTTGAGCTGGTCCGCGACAAAATGCGCAAGTGACACGATTTCCGCCGCGGTCGGGCTCTGGCCCGCTACGTGGATATGCTGCCAATACAGCTCGTAGCCAAGCACCCTTTCCTGCGAATTGAGCAGCGGCTCGCGAACAATAAAGTGCTCTTGTTGCATGAATGGGTTAGATGATGGGATGGGTTGGCGACGCCGGTGACGTCGACATGGTCAAAAACCGAGGCTTTCGAGCAGGTCGTCGACCTGGCCCTGGCTGGACACGACGTCTGCGTTACCAGTGGGGTTGATCTGCGGGCCGTTCAGGAGGCCGTTGCCGGTCTCGCGCTTAACGTCGGCAGGCGAATAATCGACCAAAAGCTGGACCAGCTGTTCTTCAATGTTGTGCGCAAGCTCGGTCACTTTCCGGATCACCTGGCCAGTCAGGTCCTGAAAGTCCTGAGCCATCATGATGTCCATCAACTGCTGTTTGGTCACCGCAGCTCCATCACGGGTTTCGCCCAGGAACGCCACGGTGCGTTCGGCCAGCGCGCGATACTCCTGCTCTGAGAATCCGGCAGCCATCGCAGCCTGCCAGTCGCGCGAGATGACTGCGGCATCCGCCTCGATCCTGTCCTGAATCGGGCTGGCCAGCTCGGTTGCGGTCAGGACGCGCTGCGCGGCCTGCTCCGTCATCTTCGCAACGTAATCCAGACGGTCGCGCGCGTCGGGAATCTCGTGCGCCGCCTTGGCGATCAGCTTGTCGAAACCCAGCCCGCGCAGGTTATCGTGCAGCATGCGCGTCATCTGACCGACGCGCGCAAGCATCTCGTCCTGCGGAATGTTTTCCGCAACAGCGTTCGCCTGATTCAAGGCCCGATCCACAATCAGGCCCCGACTTTTTCCAGCTTCTCGAAGATCTTCGTCAGCTTTTCATCGAGCGTGGCAGCAGTAAAGGGCTTCACGACGTAGCCGTTCGCACCCGCCTGGGCCGCTGCAATGATGTTTTCCTTCTTCGCTTCCGCCGTGACCATCAGCACCGGCAGCTTGGACAACGCTGCGTCGGCGCGGATGTTCTGGAGCATCGTCAGTCCATCCATCACCGGCATGTTCCAGTCGGAGATGACGAAGTCGAACTGCTCGCTGCGAAGTTTGGAGAGCGCCATGGCACCGTCTTCTGCCTCATCGACATTCGTGTAGCCCAATTCTTTCAGCAGATTGCGAACGATACGACGCATCGTCGAGAAATCGTCAACCACCAAGAATTTAGTATTCGGACCCGCCATGAATTACTCCATTGTTTCTCAAACCGTTGTAAGCGCCGTTCACCTGCACGGTGAAAACGAGCGCCCTAAGTATAATCCTTCCGCTCTTGATTATGCACCTAAAGCATTATCCGCTTCTGCAGCGGCAACTAAAAGCGACAACAGTCAAGGCGAAATTTATCTTCTGACAACACCATCAAACGCGTAGCGCGCGGCTGCTATGGGCTGCAAGGTAGCCGAGGACCATTCCCGGCAATGCCTGCAGCGCACCCACCTCATGGGTGGCGCCGACCGCAATGGCTTCGCGCGGCATCCCGAACACCACGCACGACGCTTCATCCTGCGCAAAATTGTAGGCGCCGGCATTCTTCATCGTCAGCATGCCGGCTGCGCCGTCTTTCCCCATCCCGGTCAGGATGACGCCGACGGCGTTCTTGCCGGCGCAACGCGCCGCGGAGTCGAACAAGACGTCGACCGAGGGACGATGGCGATTCACCGGCGGCCCCTGATCAAGCTGCGTGACGTAGTTGGCGCCGCTGCGCGCAAGCTGAAGATGCGAATGACCCGGCGCGATGAAGGCGTGACCAGGCAGCACACGCTCCCCGCCCTCCGCTTCCTTGACCGTGATCTTGCACAGCCCGTCAAGGCGTTTGGCAAATGAGCGGGTGAACCCTTCCGGCATGTGCTGGGTAATCAGAATGCCCGGGCAGTCCGAAGGCATCTGCATCAGGAATTCCTTGATGGCCTCGGTGCCGCCAGTGGATGCGCCAATGATGATGAGCTTTTCGCTACTGGTGAGCGGATTGCGGATCATCGGCAGTCCCTCGGACGACGTTTTCTGCGCGTCCGGGTGAGGAATCGTGCGCGCCCTGACCCGTGCCTTCGCGGCCGCGCGGATCTTGTCGGTGATGAGTTCGGCGTATTCCATCATGCCGCTCTGGATCGACAGCTTCGGCTTGGTCACAAAGTCGACCGCGCCAAGTTCCAGCGCACGCAACGTGATTTCCGAACCGCGTTCCGTCAACGACGACACCATCACGACCGGCATCGGACGCAGTCGCATCAGCTTCTCGAGGAAGTCGAGCCCGTCCATGCGCGGCATTTCGACGTCGAGCGTCAGTACGTCTGGATTCGTCCGCTTGATCAGGTCGCGCGCCACGATCGGGTCGGGTGCGACACCGACAACTTCCATGTCGGGCTGTTTACTGATGATCTCGTTCATGACACTGCGGATCAATGCCGAGTCGTCCACGATCAACACTTTAATCTTCATGACACTTGCTTTCAGTTCCGGGCGAGCGCCCTTCCGGGTAAATCAGAAAATCAGCCAAACAGCTCGACATCGCCCGCCACCGGGTTGGTGAGGAGGCGACTTGCGTAATCCTGCTCGCGATTCACCAGCGTGTTGTTGTTCAGTTGCTTGAGCTTCTTGACAAGCACTTTGCCGGTACGAGGAAAAAAGTAAACCTTGCGCGGATAGATATCGTTCAGGTCTTCCGCGACGACGCGGATGTTCTCCGCGCGCAGGTAATCCCGTACGAACTGGGCGTTGCGCTCGCCGACATTGATGGCGATGAAGCCGCGCAGCACGTTGCCGCCGCCGAACACCTTCGCCTCCAGGTTTTCGCGCCGCGCGCCCGCCTTGAGGAGGTCATTGATCAGCACTTCCATGGCGTAGGTGCCGTAACGCATGGAGGCGGAGACCGGGCTGTCCGTGTCCGACCCGCCATCCGGCAGCATGAAGTGGTTCATCCCGCCGATTCCCGTTACACGATCGCGGATGCAGGCCGACACGCATGAGCCGAGGACGGTGACGATCATCATGTCCTTGCAGGTGTAGTAGTACTCGCCCGGAAGGATCTTCGCTGCGTCGCAGTCGAACGTCCGATCATAGTAGACGTTGGTAGCAAAATGCTCTTCGAGGGCGTTGCTCATACCTTATTTCTCAGTCCTGCGTGGGACCGCGCGATGGCCTGCGCCGCGGTGGGGATCCAGTTCATAAACGGTCTTGCCTCGCAGCTTGAACGCATCGGATACATATAAAAAGTTTTCGGAGTGGCCGGCAAACAGCAGTGCGTCCGGCTTCATGAGCGGCGCAAAGCGAGTGAGGATTTTACCCTGCGTCGGCTTGTCAAAATAGATCATGACGTTTCGACAAAAGATCGCGTCGAACTGTCCCTGCACCGGCCAGTCGTTCGATAAAAGGTTCAACTGCTTGAACGTCACCATCTGGCGCAATTCCGGCCGCACGCGCACCAGCCCGGCGCGGTCGCCCTTCCCCTTCAGGAAGAACCGGCGCGCCTGCTCGGGCGGCATCTTGTCCAGGCGCTCGATCGGATAGATGCCGGCGGCGGCGGTTGCCAGCACATTCGTGTCGATGTCGGTAGCGATGACGTGCGCCTGCGGCGTCAGTGTTCCGAGCGCCTCGCACAAGGTCATTGCGATCGAATACGGTTCCTCGCCCGTCGAGCTCGCCGCGCACCATACCGTGACAGGCTCCTTCGCACCGCGGACGTGCTCGGCAAGAATGGGGAAATGGTGCGACTCCCGGAAGAACGATGTCAGGTTGGTGGTGAGCGCATTCGTAAACGCCTCCCACTCGTCGCTGTCCTGGCGGCTCTCCAGTCCGTCCAGGTACTCCTGGAAAGAACGGATACCGGTCGCGCGCAGTCGACGTGCAAGACGGCTGTACACCATCTCCTGCTTGCTTTCCGCGAGCGCAATGCCGGCCCGCTGATAGATCAGGGATCGCACGCGCTCGAAGTCGCGAGGCGTGAACTCGAACTCTTTCGTCGTTTCCTGTTTCTGTCTGATCGAATTCACCACACCCTGATTTCTTTCTTCATTATTGTTTGCCAAGTCATTGCGCTGCACCGCCGCCTCAATGCCCCTTGGGCTTACTCTTCGGCGGCACCGCCACGGCTGACGGTTTTGCCTGTGCCAGCGGAGCGCTGGAACGGTATCCGACCCGGAAACCGCCCCAATGCTTGCCATTGACATAGATTGGCACGGACAGGTCGTGCATCACTTCACCGGTGTCGCGCTTGTATGTCTGCAGCAGGAACGGCTTCGTGCTCGAACCGCAACGCGCGCCCGTGCGGTCATTGAAAATACGCTTGGTCCGATTGTTCACCAGGTCGGTATCGTAGTTACCGGTCAGCGGCTTTGAGAACTTTCGGTTGTGTGTCGGGAAATAGCCGTTGTTGTCGACTGCGCCGGCATAGGCAATCTGCGGCATCCTTTCGAGAATCGGTTCCTGGACCGCCGGCAGGACTCTGTCCGTGAAGGCGTCAAACGCTGTCTTGTGTTTCGGCGGGTTGGTATTGGGAATAGGCTTGTAGGTACGGTCGAACAAGGCAGCTTCAGAAATCTGGCCGCTGGAGATCGCCTGTTCGAACAGTTTTCCGACCTCCCTGGCCGCCTGCTGCGCCACCGCCCGGATTTCATCGTGAGAGGTCTTCGCATTCGAATGCGACAGTACTTCGAACAGCATCTCGCCACGTTCGGACAGGATGGTGGCCGATTTCGCGGCGCGCGGCAATTCGTCTTCCGTTGCCAGCATGCCGTCACGAATGCGGGAAATCGCGTCGGCGATGACGTGTGTCGTTTCGACATGCTCGCGCGAGGCGCCGGCGATCTGCTGGATCTCGCTTTCGGAAATCGCAGCGGATCGTTCGATGTTTCCGAGGAAGGTGTGCACGCGTTCGACGTTATGGGCGGCCTCCGTCACCTTGCCTGTCAGCGCTGTCATGCCGGCGGCCGCGCGCTCGGCCTCTTCGTTGATTTCGCGGACCATCACGCCGATATCGTCCGTTGCCGATTTTGTACGTTGCGCCAGCTGGCGCACTTCGCCGGCCACCACGGCAAATCCCCGGCCGTGCTCGCCGGCCCGTGCCGCTTCAATGGCGGCGTTCAGCGCCAGCAGGTTGGTACGTGCCGCAATTTCGTTGATCACTTCGGTGATGACGTGAATCTTGCGTGATTTTTCCTGGAGCTTGCCCATGACTGCCGATGCCGCTTGCGCATCCAGCCGTGCGTTGCTGATCTGCTGCAGGCCCTGATCGACTTCGGAGCGCCCGGCAACGCTTTCGGTACGAACGTCCGCGGCGACCTTGGATGCGCGTTCGGCATTGGCGGCAATCTGCTCTGTCGTCTGGGCGGTCTGCTGTGCGCGTCCCACGATCTCTTCCGTGGTCTGCAGGTCCACATCGACCTTTTTCTTGATCGAATCGACAAAAAACGCCGTCTCGGCGGCGCCAATCATGATGTGGTCAACCTCCTCGCCCATCTCCTCGATGAGATGGGTGCCGCCCTTGCCATTGGACTGCGCGCCCAGAAGCATGACGATCACGGCGGCGAAGGCGCCGGTCGCGGCAAGCAGCAAGGGAGAAGTGCCGGCGCCTGCCATCCACTGTATCAGGGCCGCAAGCGCAGTCCCGCTGGCGATGGCAGCTATGCCAACGACCAGGTACCGAATTGGTTGCTGTTCCATGATCTTCATTCGGTCTCCCAAGGATATCAGTCGTGCTGTTTCAGCGTAGCATATTCAACGCGCATTGCCTGCTGCGGAATCGACACCCGCTGCGCCGGTCTCCTCGTAGATTATGGGTCACCGGATGAAACAATCATCCTCGGAATAACCCCTCAATCCAACCCTATTTGATACAAAAAAGCGTGCCCTTGCGGACACGCCTTTCTTCACTACGCCTGTCGAATGTTGTCCAGCCATGTCAGCCTTCTAACCGTTTCGTCCTGTCGCGATCAGAACTCCTCCCAATCGCCACCGTCGTTCACCGGCGCGCTGGTCTTGGTACGCGCGATCGGCTTTGGCGCCGGCGGCGCGACCGCCGTCCGGGGCATGGCAACGGCACGCGAGGCACGCGCTGCTTCCGCTGGAGGCTGAACTGCTGCAGACGCCTTCGGTGCGAGTGCAGCTGCCACTTGCGTCATTGCCATCCTCACCATACCGTCGACCTTGAATACCGAAACCGCCTGCGACAGCGTACTTGCCTGCTGCTGCATGCTTTCGGCCGTGGCCGCTGCCTCTTCGACCAGCGCGGCATTCTGCTGTGTCATTTCGTCCATCTGTGCGATGGCGCGGTTGACCTCTTCGATGCCGGAGCTTTGTTCCTGGCTGGCGGCCGTGATCTCGTTCATGATGTCGGCCACGTGCTTGACCGAGGTCACGATCTCATCCATCGTCTTGCCCGCCTCGTCCACCAGCTTGCTGCCCGCATCGACCTTCTCGACCGAGTCGCTGATCAGCTCCTTGATTTCCTTGGCCGCACCGGCGGAACGTTGCGCCAGGTTGCGCACTTCCG
>NZ_JBLWFR010000016.1:0-49940 GCF_048799745.1 Noviherbaspirillum sp. ST9
GTGTATTTCGGCCCAATTGCATTGGGCCGATTTGATGAGCGCAAGGGCGGCGAGCGTGGTTACTTGAACCTGAAGGTGTAACCCATGTGATTGAACTTTTTTGTTACCTATGTGGTTGACTCCTACAGACCCTGGTCCGCAGCCCCTTCGGGGTTCCCGAAAAAATCCGGCACAAGGCGGGAAGCGCAAAAACTCGCCTTCGGCTCAGACATTTGCGCTTCTTTTTCCGCCTTGTGCCGGATTTTTTCGGCTGCGTACAAGGGTGAAGAGCGCACCCCATCCCCACCCTAGCCCTCCCCTTGAAGGGGAGGGAACTGAACATTTCTCCGGGCGCTGGCAAGTGACGCATTCCCTCCCCTTCAAGGGGAGGGCCAGGGTGGGGATGGGTTTGAAGTTCCCTTGTGCCGACGCCAAAAGAGCGCAGGAAAAATCGGATAAAGAAGCGCAGTTGTCTGAGCCGAAGGCGAGTTGCTGCGCTTCCCGATTTTTCCTGCGCTCTTTTGGGAACCCCGAAGGGGCGGCGGAACCAGGGTCGCCTTTTTGGCCTACCTTTTTGGCGAAGCAAAAAGGTAGGTGGCCCGCCGGGGCCAGTCCCGGCTAGCATCAACGGAGTGACCACAGATTCGGGCCACCGAAGAAAAAACTAACCCTCCAACTTAGAAGTAAGCGAAATCTCCGCCTTCAACAACTTCGACACCGGACACCCCACCTTCGCGTTATTCACCGCCGTATCAAACACATCCTGCCCTATCCCCGGCACCTTCGCCGCCAGGTTCAAATGAATCTTGGTAATCTCAAAACCCGAAGCCACCTTCTCCAGCGTCACTACAGCATCCGTCTTCAAACTCTCCGCCTTGAACCCCGCCTCCTCCAGCTGCAAGGACAAGGCCATGGTGAAGCATCCGGCATGCGCCGCCGCGATCAGCTCCTCGGGATTCGTCCCCGGCCCTTCCTCGAACCGCGACTGAAAACCGTAGCGTGAGTTCGACAGCACCCCGCTCTGCAGCGAGACCGTCCCGGTGCCATCCTTGAGTCCGCCGCTCCATGCGGCCGTTGCACTGCGTTTCATGCTTCTTCTCCTGTAAGTTAATGCCGCTTCTTCCTTCGCTTCGCGGGTGGCTTGACGTCAAGCGCCGCGGTCCAGAAATCCGTCACCTGCTTCATGCCTCGTGTCATCATCGCCGCACTCTGGCGCTTGCTTTCCGCCATGATCCGGCGGCGCGCGGAACCGGCGACCGCGTTGGCGCCGCTGAGCCACATGCTCATCACCGGATTTTTCTTCATCCAGGGATTTTTCATTGCATCCTTTCTCCGCGACACGGGTAAAGGACTTCGACAAGCTTTGTGCGAGACAGGTCAGGCCCCGGCGCGAAAACGCGCCGGGCTTTGCGGAACATCAATAGGACGGTGCTACCAGCTATCCATCCGGTCGCCCCAGCTGGTCATGTCGCGGGCGTAGAAGCGGTAGGTGTCGCCGGGCGTGTGTTGCGCCAGCCGCGCGAGGTCGAAAATGAACAGCGCGCGTCCGATACCACGACGGCGATAACCGCGATTACGCTTGGGCAAGATGGAATCGCGCCATGCGCCGAGATTGATGTAGGTGTAGTTGTTGCGCCCCTGACGCGGCTGCCGGAATTGCAGGTCCGCCTCCAGCGCGACATGGGTATGCCCTTCCACATGCAGGCGCAGGCCAAGCTCGCGATAGGACGGCTGGAAAGCGGGCAGGCCGGTCAGCGTGCGGGTCTTGATATCGGACTCCGGCTCCTGCACCTTCGCCATCAAGCGCATGAGCGTGATCTCCAGCCAGTACCAGCGGATCCGGCTGAGGACGCTCAGTACATGCAATCCGAACTTCGTGCCCCCATGCGCACTCTTCCAGGTTTCGTCGTGCGACATCCAGTCGACCAGGCTTTCACGGAAACAGCGCAGCACCTTGTCGTGCAGACCCTTTG
Source organism: Noviherbaspirillum sp. ST9 (assembly GCF_048799745.1). Lineage (NCBI taxonomy): Bacteria > Pseudomonadati > Pseudomonadota > Betaproteobacteria > Burkholderiales > Oxalobacteraceae > Noviherbaspirillum > Noviherbaspirillum sp. ST9. The sequence goes on from NZ_JBLWFR010000016.1 coordinate 1,953, forward strand.
CCTCCGGCGTGCGCCAGGCCAAACGGCGCGATTCTGCCAGCAGCCGGACCACCGCCGACACCGACGGTCGATACAGGTCCATTTCATCGAGCAGGTTGCAGATGCGCCCCGCACCGGGCATGTTCTTGTCGATGGTATCGGCCATCTTGCAGATGAAGCGCGACAGCATGCCCGCGGCAACCGTGTCGCCGAAACAGGGCTCGCTGAACGCGCGGTACTGCTCCTGTTGCCACACCTGCGGCTGCCAGCCGCGCGACAGCTTCCAGTTCGCGGTGGACCGGCTGTTGTCCCGGTCGCGCCACTGGCCATGCGTGGCGAGCAGGCGCAGGCCGGTGTCGGCAAAGTAGAACGGCATGCACGGGTACATGTCGTCCTTCGCGGTGCCCATCTGCGCCGCCACCCAGGCACGGTAGCTGTCACCGATGTCGAGCGCGGTCATGCCGAGGCATTCCTCGTAGAACAGCTGCCGCGCCGCCGGCACGACCTGCAATTCCTTGTCGTGGTTGCCGACGATGGGGATCACGGTGACCGCGATGCCGCGCGCGCGCAGGGAGGCAATGCTTTGCCGCATCCAGTAGAAGAATCCGGAATACGGCTGCTCGCTGCATTCCGGCCGCGCGCAGGCATGGATGGCGACGATGTCGCGCATGATGTCGAGGATGATCTCAGCAAAGCGGGGATCGTCGCGCTGCCATGGATAGATGCCTGCCTCGGCCCACTTGCTGGTGCGGATCAGGTCGACGATGTCGCCGTTGAGGATCAGCAGCAGCTCGTCGATGCGCTGCTCCGGCGGCGCCTGCGCCTTGTCGCCGGGATTGTGCACGGCGAACTCCATCTGCTCGAAAAAGAGCTGCCAGTCCGTCTCCGACGCCGTCTGGTTGCCGACCGTGCAGTCGGTGCAATGGATGTCGCTGATCAGCACGCACACACGGTTCTTGCTTGCCGTGCCGGCCGGCCACATGACCAGGCCGGGCGGGAGTTCGCGTTCAGCCATGGGCATGCTCCCGCAGGAAGGCGAACAGATGGGGGAAGACATCCTTCGCGACATCCTTGCCCATGAAAATATCCTGGTGGCCGTAACCGGGAACGAGATGCAGGCGATGGCGGCCGGGAACGATCTTTTCCAGCCGCTCATGGCAGCGGATGTTGGAATCGGCAAACACGCGGTTGTCCTGCCCCTGGACGAACAGGATGGGTGTGCGGATCTCGGCCGCATGGTCGAAGTAATTGTCGGGCAGCGCCGCATAGCGCGGATTGCCGGGCTCGAACTTCACGGCCGTATTGCCCGCCGCAACCATCTTGTGCACATGGCGGTAGTAGTGCACATCCACCCCGCCGAACAGGTCGCCGAGCCGGTCGTGGGTCACCTTCAGCATGTTCTCGTGGTTGAACAACGCCGGCCTGCCGGTGCCCCACATGAAGCTGAGCATGTGGCATTCCGGCGAGTCGCATTCCTGGTGCAGCAGGTCCGCGCCCATCGCGATCAGCTTGCCGACCGACCATCCGGGCTGGCGGCGCCAGCTCGGGTTGTAGTACTCGATGCCAAGCAGATAATCCGATGCCCACGGCCCCAGGGCGAGCTTGAGGCCGGACCACACCGGCACGTGTGGCGTGAGCGCGACGCTGTTCAGGATCACGCTAGAGACGCCCTGCACCGTCTTGCCAAACAGGCTCATGGCCATGGTCAGCGCGCCGACGCAATGGGCAATCACGTGGATGCGTCGATGCGGGCCGATGTGCCGGCGCAATTCCGCAATCGCGGCGGGATGGTCGAACAGGGCGATATCGTCGAAGTTGTAGCGGCTGCGCGCGAGGTTGTACGGGAAGCGGCAGCTGCCCCGGTAGTCGAGCGTCCAGACATCCGGGAATCCCTCGTCGAGCAGTGTCTGCACCAGGTTCCTGTGCTCCGGCATGATGAACATGTCGGACGAGCTCGTCAGCCCGTGGACGATGAGGACGACGTCGTCGCTCGCTGCACGCGAGAAGCGCGTGAGATTGAGCGTGAGTCCGTCCGCCGTGGAAAACGGATGCATGGAAATCGCAGCACCCTGCACGCCTTCAAGCGTGAATTTTGCGTAAGTCCGCTGCGGCTGGCTGGGTGCGGGCGGCAGATGCGGTCCGTAGACGTCCCACAGTTTTCCGGCAAAGAAGCGGCCGAAAGCGATCAGGCCCGCGAAGCTGGTGGCGCCATGCGCATCCTTCGCGCTCAGGCCGCGCAGCACCTGCATGAAGTCCAGCAGGCCGAGGCTGATGATGCCCGTTACCCATAACGCCGCCTGGGCCGGCTTTTCCGGATCGACGTGGCCGCGGTAGACATTGACGAACAAGGTGGTCGTGTCATGCCACAGGTCGAGCGGCGCCGTGTGCTGCACCTGCTTGTTGCCGACGAAGGTGAACTGCTCGCCGGATGGCGTGGTGCAGTACACCTGGTAGTACATGACCTTGCGGTCGCGGTCGGCAGTATTGGGCATCAGCCGGAAGGTGCCGGACTGCACCGGGCAGACGCCGCCGAGCAGCGGGCAATCGACATGCCCTTCAAGCGTGCCGGCGTGCCCTTCGGTGTGAAGGAAGGCGTGGAGGTCGGCAATGCGGACGGTGACATGCAGCGCAAGCGCGTGGCCGGCTTTTTCGCCGTCGGCGTAGCCGTCCGCGAAAGTGGTGGCTTCGGCGCTGACGTAGCCTTTCATGACTTCGGCGAATTCGATTTTTACGTCGCGTAGTTCGTCGGACATTCGCGTGCTCCCTGTGGATTGTTCTTTGCGCGCCATGCAGGCGGGCGCTTTCTTCTGATCTTTCGCATCCCCTCGCCCCGTCATTCCCGCGATCAGGCCCCCTCCCCTACAACCCCGAATCCGGCATCGCCCCCGTCATGTCATGCGCAATCCACTCCGACAACGCAGTAATCGTCGCCACCGGGTTCGCCCCAAGTGCCGTCGGCATCAACGACCCATCGGCTACGTACAGTCCCTGGTAGCCAAACACCTGCCCCCGGCTGCCGGCCTGCGCGCTGACCACGCCCTGCTCCGGCGTGTCGGCGATCGCACAGCCGCCGAGCGGATGGACGGTCACATTGTTCTTGATCGGCCACAGCCAGTTCGGCATCGGCAGGTAGTGCTTGCCGCCGATGAACTGTGTGAAGCGCTTCCCCAGCCGGATGATGGCGTCGTACAGGGTTTCGTTGCTGTCCTGCGGCCAGTCGATGTCGAGCCAGCCGTCCTTGTTCAGGCGCAGCACGCCCTTCGCGTTGTCGAGTCCCATGCACAGCAGGACTGCGCTGTACTGCGACAGGTCATGCGCAAACAGCTTCTGCACCATGTAGCCGACGCTGCTGTGCTTGCGCCCCGGATAGAACTTGTCGAAGGCATAGGCGAGCACCTGCTTGACGGTCGTGCAAATCATCGCGAACGGGCTCATCACCGGGCCGAGCGCGGCAGTCGCCCAGCCGACCTGGGTCGGATAGCTGGCGTCCTCCAGCAGGAAGGCTTGCTTGCGGTCGAAATCCTTGTACAGGTGGTGGTCGGTGTACTGCGTGATGACGGGACCGTAGGTGGAATTGACTTCCTTCGTGCCATCCACGGCAAAGGCGAGGAAGTCGCCGTTGCCCGAAAATTGCTGCCCCAGACGCGAGGAAATGCGTGGCAGCGTCTTGTGCACATTCCGGTTGCGCATCAGCAGTTCGTTGGTGCCGAGCGTTCCGGCGGACACGACGACGCGCTGTGTCGTGACGCTGACCGTCTCGCCCGTCGGCAGGTCGCGGAAATACACGCGGTAGCCGTGGAAGCCGTCGCCGTCGGGATCATCGGCATGACCGGCATCGAGCGGCACGATGCGCTCGACTTCGCACTGGGTGCGCACCGAGGTCTGGTAACGGTGGCGCGCCACATGGAGGTAATTGTGATCGACGGAATTCTTGGCCTGCACGTTGCAGCCGATATCGCATTCGCCGCAGTAGGTGCATGACGTTTGCAGCGCCCCGTAACGGTTGGCTTCCTGCACGCCGAGCGGCACCGGCTTGTCGCTGCCGCGATAGGTGTAATCGTTGCCGAAATAGACGCAGATGTCAGCCATCTTCGTGGGCAGTTCGGCCTGCCGGGCGAACTCCTGGAAGCGCTCGGTACGCCGGATGTAGCGCCGGTCATCCTCGCCGCTGGCCGGGGGCACCGGCCGCGCGCCGAGTACCTGCTGGGCAACGTCATAGTACGGCGCCAGCACCTCGCGCCTGAGTGCGGAGGGCCAGCCCTGCTCGAAGACCGCTGCCGGCGGCCGCAGGAAGACATTCGCGTAGATCTGGGAGCCGCCGCCGTAGACCGCAGATGTAACCGTATCGATCTTCTCGAAATGCCGGATGTCGAACATGCCGGTCAGGTGGCCGCGTTCGGCCTTGCGCTTGCGCACTGCGCGGGGGCGGCGCGCGGTATCGCCGTCGGGACACCAGACGTTGTCCGCCATGTCCGCGGGACTGCGCGGATAGGCGCCCAACGGATATTCCTTGCCCCGCTCGAGCACCAGGACCTTGCCCGGCCACTGGCGAGACAGGCGGGCCGACATCACCGCGCCGCCGAAGCCGCTACCGATGATGACGGCTTCATGTTGAAGAGTGGTGCTCATTGTGCCTCCCCCTTGCGGTTTGCCGAGAGGCACCGCGATTATTGAAGTTTTCGGATCATATTTGATTTCTGTTAAGAAATGTTAATTCTGTAACTGCATGTTTCAACGACGCAACTTGCTCAAACGCAGACTGCGTTAACGTATGCTGTTACGATAGAAGTTGTTTCTAATTTGTAACATTTACAAACAGGTGAGGGATGTTGTCCGCTTTTCGTTTCATGCGTGCCTGCTGGGTAATCTGCCTGCTGCTCCTCGCCTCGGCGAGCGGAGCTGCCGACCTCCAACTGGATGGCAAGCCGGATCCCAAACCGATCAATCTGACGCCCTACTGGTCCGTGCTGGAAGATGTGGACCAGGTGTGGAATATCGACCAGGTGAGCAGCGATGCATTCGCTCCACGCTTCAAGCAGCCTCGCCTGAAGAACGACTCCCTCAACTTCGGCCTGCGCCGCTCGGCCATCTGGCTGCGCATCACAATCGCCAACAAGTCGGACCGCGACCTGGACCGTCTGCTCGAAGTCCCCTTCACCCACCTGCACCACGTCGACTTCTATTCGCCGTCGGATTTCAGCTTCAACCGGATTTCGACCGGCCACTCGAAACCCTACGCGGAACGCGTGGTCAATCACCGGCACTTCGTCTTCCCGCTCCACATTCCCGCCGGCACGGAGATCACGTATTACCTGCGGGTCGCCACCGGCACCACCCTCGACATTCCTACCAAGCTGTGGGAACCGAAAGTCTTCGAGCAGGAAAGCCTGCATGAATACATCGGCCAGGCGCTCTACTTCGGCATGCTGCTGGCGCTGGGCCTCTACAACCTGCTGCTGTTCGCCTCGCTGCGCGACCGCACCTATCTTTACTATGTGATGTTCGTCGGCGCAAACGCGCTGTCGCTCATCGCCTTCAGCGGCGTCGGCTTCCAGTTCCTCTGGCCGGAATCGCCGCGCTGGTCGATGATTTCGTCGATGATCGGCTTCGCGCTCACCGGCCTGACCCTCATGCTCTTCCAGCGCCGCCTGCTTGCGACCGACGTGACCGTGCCGGTCCTCGACAAGGTGATGCGTGCGATGATCGCTTTCAACGTGCTGCAGATGATCGGATTCTGGGTGTTGCCGTACCACCAGATCATTGGTACCGGCATCACCCTCGACATGCTCAACATGCTGCTGGCGCTGGTCGTCGGTATCGTGTGCAAGATGCGCGGCCAGCGCAGCGCGCGCTTCTTCCTGCTCGCATTCAGCTGCCTCGTGCTCACTGCAGTGGTCACTGCCCTGCGCAGCTACGGCGTCAAGGGCATCCCCAATTTCCTGGCGGTATACGGCATCCAGATCGGCTCCGCGCTCGAAATGCTGCTGCTGTCGCTGGCGCTGGCGGACCGCTTCAACCAGATGAAACGGGAAAAGGAAAATGCCCAGCAGCAGCTGGTGGACAGCCTGAAGCGTTCGGAACGCATCCTCGAACAACGCGTCGCCGAGCGCACCACGGAACTGCTGCGCACCAACCGTGAACTGCGCGAGCACGAGAAGGCGCTGGAAGACGCAAAGGAAGTGGCCGAGGAAGCGTCGCGCATGAAGTCGGCCTTCCTGGCCAACATGAGCCACGAAATCCGCACACCGATGAACGCGGTGATCGGCATGGCTTACCTCGCGCTGCGCACGGACCTGACCGGCAAGCAGCGCGACTACGTCGAAAAGATCCATCGCGCGGCAGTCTCGCTGCTGGGCCTGATCAACGACATCCTGGATTTCTCGAAGATCGAGGCCGGCAAGCTGAGCATCGAAAGGACGGATTTTTCGCTGCACGAGGTGCTGGCCAACGTCAGCACCGTCACCAGCCAGCGCGCGGCGGAAAAGGGCTTGCGCTATGTGTTCGACGTCGCCGACGACGTGCCCGTCCACCTCAACGGCGACCCGCTGCGCCTCAGCCAGATCCTGATCAACCTGATCAGCAATGCGATCAAATTCACGCAGCAAGGCAAGGTGCAATTGCGCTGCCGCGTCGTGTCCAACGGCAGCGACGGCGTGGAACTGCGCTTTGACGTCGAAGACACCGGCATCGGCATGTCGCAGGAGCAGCAGGCCAAGCTGTTCCAGGCCTTCACCCAGGCCGATGATTCGACCACCCGCAAGTATGGCGGCACGGGCCTCGGCCTCGCCATCAGCCGGCGACTGGTGGAAATGATGGGAGGCGGCATCTCGCTGCAGAGCCAGGAGGGCGTGGGGTCGACCTTCACATTCGCCCTTCGCTTCGGCCTCGCCGCGCAGACCGCGGTGTCGTTGCCGAGCCTGCCGGAACGCCTGCTCGGATGCAGGGTGCTGGTAGTCGATGACAATCCCGCCGCGCGGGAAATCCTCACCCACCTGGTCGAGGGCTTCGGTCTACAGGTCAATGCCGCGTCCAACGCCGGCGATGCGCTGGTCGCCATTCGCAATGCCGACCTGGGCGTGCCCTACGACCTCGTCCTGGCCGATCTCGGCATGCCAGGCATGAACGGCGCGGAGCTGGCGACCGCCATCCAGAAGGCCGGTCTGGCGCACATTCCGAAAGTGATCCTGGTAACAGCGTTCGGGCGCGAGGATGTAATGCGGCAGGCGGAAAACGCGCCGATTGACGCGGTGCTGTTCAAGCCCATCGACCAGTCCCTGCTGCACGACACGTTTGTGAATGTGCTGGCCGCCAGCCCGGAGCCGGCGCGAGGTCTTCCTGGCCAGCAGCATCTGCCGCGCTTCGATGGTTGCCGCGTCCTGCTGGTGGAGGACAATGAAATCAACCAGCAGATCGCACGCGAAATGCTCACGGTAACCGGGGTGCAGGTGGAGATTGCCGGCAACGGCCGTATTGCGGTGGACAAGCTGCTCGCCGAAGGACCGGACGCCTTCAACCTGGTGCTGATGGACATCCAGATGCCCGAAATGGGCGGGCACGCGGCGACCCGCCGCATCCGCATGGATGAACGCTTTTCCGAGCTGCCCATCGTGGCAATGACCGCCCATGCCACGCCGGAAGAGCGCGACGCCTGCATGAAGAGCGGTATGCAGGACCACATCACGAAACCGATCAACCCTGAACACTTCTACCAGACGCTCATGCGCTGGCTGTCGCCGCTGAGCGTCGTGGAAATGGTGCCGGCGCCCGCACCTTCTGGCACCGGCGCTGTGCCCATCGATATTCCGGGATTCGATACGGCCGACACCCTGGACCGGCTGTCGGGCGATGTGGAGCTCTACCACCATGTCCTGGACATGCTCGTGCCCAGCTTGCAGACGTCGGTGGATCACTTCACGGCGGCCGTTGCCTCGTGCGACCATGCCGGGACCAAGTCTGCCGTTCATAGCATTCGCGGAATGGCAGCCAACGTCGGCGCGACCGAGCTGGCCGGATGCGCCACGGAACTCGAACAGCTCCTGGGCGAGCATTGCGAAAATCCCGAGCAGCTGGCGCGCTTCAAGGCGCTGACGGAGCAGACCATCAACCTCGTGCAGGCGGCGCTGGAGGAGCGGAAGGCGGCGGTGACGCCTTAGGATTCTTAGGGGTTCAATTGATCTGTGCTTGCGGGCACCTTCCCTTCAATGACTGAAATTCCCCTTCCCCGTCATTCCCGCGAAGGCGGGAATCCATGGTGAGGCTGCTCGTACTACCTGCCTATGGATTCCCGCCTTCGCGGGAATGACGGGGAGGTTTTAGCGATAAATCGAACATGGTTGCCCGCCCTCCAACCCACGCGCAACTAGTCGACCATCAATGACTGGTCCCCGCCGAGCGGGTGATCTTGTTGAACACGTTGTACTTGCCCGACGGCTTGCGCATCGGCAGGCGCTTCACTTCCTTGAGCGTCTGCGCGTCGTACACCACCAGCTCGCCTTCGTTCTCCCAGATGCTCACCAGCGCATACTTGCCATCGCGGCTGAACTCGGTATGCGCCGCGACCTTGCCCGGGCTCGGGCGCAGCTGCGCGACCACTTCGAGCGTCTTCTTGTCCAGGATCTGGATCACGTCCCGATCCTTCGTGCCGTTGAACACGTCGACCCAGGCATAGGGCGTATTCTCATGGCTGCGCATGAAGAATCCCGGCCCCAGCGTTTTCACCTGTTTCACGGTTTTCCAGGTCTTCATGTCGATGACCGTGACCAGGCCATCCTTCAGGTTGGGCGAAGCCATCACCGGCCGGCCGTCGAGCTCCCATGAAATACCGGAACCGAGATGCGGCATGCCCGGCAGTTCGATATCGGTGATCTTGCGGCGGATGTTCAGGTTGACGACTTGCCCCTTCCCTTCACGCGAGGAGCCGATCAGATGGTCGTAGCGGGCGTCGAAAAAGAAATCATCCAGGTAATCCTCCAGCACGATGCGGCGCACCGGGAACGGGCCCTTTACCGCAACACCCTCGCCCATCTTGTAGTCGTGGACCATGCCGTTGTACACCGGCTCCGCCTTGTCGTCGTACGTCAGTTCCCAGACTTCCGGAATATCCTTCAACGCGGCAACGAAACTCTTGCGCGGCGCGGCATCGTACACCGCCGAGACGCGCGAACTCTTTCCCTTGTCGTCCTTGACGTCGATGATCCTGATCGGCTGCAGATCCTTCGCATCAAGCGCCACCAGCGTGTGCGGCAGGTAGTTGGCGACCATCACGAAGCGCCCGTCGCTCGATACCGCGAGGTTGCGCGTATTGATGCCGGCACGGATTTCCGCCACCAGCGCGAGGTTCCAGATGTCGTATTTGGCAATCCAGCCGTCACGTGAGGCGAAGTAGACATAGCGTCCCTCCGGCGAAAACTTCGGGCCACCGTGCAGCGCATAGCGCGTCGGGAAGCGGGTGATCGGTTCCAGCTTGTCGCCGTCCAGGATGGTGGCGTGGTGGTCACCCAGCTCGACCACGACGAACAGGTTCATCGGGTCGGCCTTGAACACCGGCTTGTCGCCGAGGCTGGCCGCGGCGCGGTGCTCGATGCGCGACGCGCGCATTTCGGCCATGCCCCATGTGGGCATGGTCGGCAGCGGCGTGTAGACCAGGTCGACCAGGGATTTGATCTCTTCCTCGTTCAGCTTGTCCTTGAAGCCGGGCATCTGCGTGGCGATCCGTCCGTCGGCGATCGTCGAAAGCGCCGCGGGCTTGCGCAGGCGCTCGAGATTCCCCGGCAGCAGTGCCGGCCCGGTTCCGCCAAGGCGATCCGCGCCGTGGCATGCGGCGCAGTGGGTGCGATACAGGGCGTCGGCATCGGCACTCCATGCCTTGCCCATTTGAAGGGATAGGGCCGCCGCTGCCGCGGTCAGGACGATGCGCCAGATCATGATGCCCTCGCGGTCCGGATCTTGAAGTAGGGCTTGAGCTGCACCCGCTCGCGTTCGCCCGTCAGGCCGAGCTCGTCATCGTGGAGATAGCATGCGGGATCTTCCTGCCATGGATCGCCGGTGAGCTGCATCGCGCGCACGCGCGTGTTGCCGCCACAGACGTCGAAATAACTGCACTCGCCGCAGCGGCCCTTGATGGTGCGCGGCGATGCCTTCAGGCCGGCCATCAGCGGATCGGACGTGTCACTCCAGATCTCGGAAAACTTCCGGTCGCGCACATTGCCAATCGTGTAGTTCCACCAGAACGTATCCGGGTGCACGTTGCCCAGGTTGTCGATATTGGCAACATTGACGCCGGAAGAATTGCCGCCCCACTGCGCCAGCTTGGCGCGCAGGTGCGCTTCCTTCTCCGGCATGTGTCGGCGCACCCAGTGCAGCAGGAAGACGCCGTCGGCATCGTTGTTGCCGGTCACGAATTCCTTTTCCACACCGCGCTGCAGGTCGTTCCAGCAGGTGTCGAACAGCAGATTCATCGCATTGCGCGTCGTTTCGAGGAAGGCATCCCTGCCGCGGTTGGTATTGCCGCGTCCCGCATAGTTGAGATGCGAGAGGTAGAACTTGTGAATGCCTTCGTCGTCGACCAATTTCAGCAGCCCCGGCAGATCGCGCGCATTGTCTTGCGTCAGCGTGAAGCGCACGCCGACCTTGATGCCCCTGTCGCGGCACAGGCGCACGCCTTCCAGCGAGGCATCGAACGCGCCTTCCTTGCGCCGGAAAGCATCGTGCGTGGCGCGGATGCCGTCGAGGCTGATGCCGACGTAATCGAAGCCGATTTCGGCGATGCGGTCGATATTGGATGCATCGACGAGCGTGCCGTTGCTGGACAGGCCGACGTAGAAGCCCATCTGTTTCGCGCGCCGGGCGACGTCGAAGATGTCCGGGCGCAGCAGCGGTTCGCCGCCCGACAGGATCAGCACCGGGACACGGTAGGCGCGCAGGTCGTCCATCACCTTGAACACTTCTTCCGTGTTCAGTTCGCCTTCGTAGTCATGGTCGGCGGAAATCGAGTAGCAGTGCTTGCATGTCAGGTTGCAGCGGCGGATCAGGTTCCAGATAACGACCGGGCCGGGCGGATTGCGTTTCGGGCCGAGGGGCGTCGGTTCAGCGATTTCGCGCATGTATTGGCTGATGCGGAACATGGTTTTTTCCTTCTAGGATTTGGTCTTGGCCAGCCGCAGGCCGGTCTTCTTCAGGATGCGCGTGCTGTACAGCACGTCATGGCCGCGCACGTGCTCGCCAAGCAAGGCGGCGATCTGTGCGACTTTCGCTTCTACCTCGTCGCGCGTGCGTCCGTGCACCATCGCGAACAGGTTGTAGTTCCATTGCGGCGGGCGACGCGGACGGCGGTAGCAGTGGCTCACGCAATCGAGCCGTCCGACGCGCTCGCCGAGTTCGTCGATGTGTTCGTCGGGCACATCCCAGACCGACATGCCGTTGGCGACGTAGCCGATGGCGTAATGGTTCGGCACCACGCCGATACGGCGGATTAGTCCCCGGTCGAGCATGGCGTTCATGCGGGCCATCACTTCGTCCGGCTTGATGCCGACCTGCTCGGCGATCGCATGGTAGGGACGCGCAACCAGCGGCAGGCCCTGCTGCGTGGCGACGATGATGGCGCGGTCGATGTCGTCGGTAGGAGTCATCAGACAGTCAGCTTTAGTTCAACGAAATATTCACGCGACTTCGGGAAGTTGTAGACCTTGCAGCCCGTGTCGCGCTCGATGCGTTCGATGGCACGGTCGATGCCGTCCGGTGTTTCCGCCGCCACCACGAACCACATGTTCAGGTCGTGGGTGCGCTCGTAGTTGTGCGCCACTTCGGGAAACGCATTGACGGTCGCCGCGATGCGCTCGTAGTCCTCCGCCGGCGCGCTCAAGGCGGCGAGCGTGAAGGCGCCGCCCATGCGTTCGATCTGGAACAGCGGTCCGATACGGGTGAGCGTGCCGTTGCCGAGGAGAGCCGACAGGCGCTGGAGCAATTCCTCCTCGCCAATGCCCAGCGTCTGCGCCGCCGCGAGATAAGGGCGCTCGCATACCGGCAGACCGCCTTGCAGCGAATTGATGATGCGGCGGTCGATGTCATCCATGGCGCGTCTCCGGCATGCTTGCATAGTGCGCGCCGCGTTGCTTGAAGCGGCGGCAGCTGAACAGGACATGGCGCGGCCAGGCATCGAGCCCGCATTCCGCGGAGAGCGCGTCGATCCGCGCCTGCACGTCTTCCCTGTCCTTGCCGTGGATCATGCAGAACAGGTTGTAGGGCCAGTCGGGCAGGCGGCGATCCCGGCGATAGCACAGCGTGGCGCGGCCGCTTTCGGCGATGCGGCGTCCTGCCTCTGACACCTCGTGGTCCGGCACGTTCCAGACGGTCATGGCATTCGCGGTGTAGCCCAGCTCATGGTGACGCACGATGACGCCCATGCGTTTGAGCAGGCCGTCGTCGAGCCAGCGTCCGATCAGATCAATCGCATCCTTTTCGGACAGACCAAGACAGGAGAACGGCCGCTCGACAATGGGCAGCCCTTCCTGCAACACAGCAACGACGCGTTGCTCGGTCTCGTCCAGGGTGACGGGCGGGCAGCGCACCACGCGGGAAGGACGCACGCCCTTGCCGGCATCGTAGGCGGCGAAGTCGAATCCAAGGTCGATGTGGTATTCCTCGACCATTGGCAGCACCAGCACCGGGCCGGATTCGCACACTTCCTCGATTTCCGCGAACACGGCATTGAGCCGTTCCACGGACGGCGCAGCGGCCACGAACCACAGGTTGTAGCGATGCTCGCGTTCATAGTTGTGGTTGACTTCGGCGAATGCGCTGACGAAGCTCGCCACGCACTCGAGCCGTTCCGGCGCAACCGCCAGCGCTGCGAGTGCGCTCGCACCGATCACATTGGGACGGAACACGGCGCCGATGCGGCTGATCGCGCCGTTGTCGCGGAGGGTCCGCAGTCGCTCGATGACCAGCGATTCATCGACACCGAGCTTGTCGGCCATGGCGGCGAAGGGCCGCGGCTGCAGGGGAAAATCGCGCTGGAAGCCGTTCAGGAGTTCCAGGTCGAGTGGGGATTGGATGGAGACGCGGGCGGCGTTCATGCGGACCTCAGAATCCGGTTCGCGCTGCGCGCGAAGTGAAGAAGATGCCACTCGGTGCCTCGGCTTTCAGTTCCACCTTGCGGACAAACGACGACGTGTCGTACACCACCACCCGGTTGTCGTCGCGCGCCGAGATCCAGACAGCCTCGCCGCGCGGCGTGAATTCCATGTGCAGGACGGTCTTGCCCGGCTCCAGGCGCTTGACGACGCGTCGCGCTTCGGCATCGATGACGTCCACGTGGGAATTGTCGGGGAAGGCGAAGTTGACCCAGATCTGGCGGCCGTCAGGACGCGCCATGACGAACACCGGCTGGCCGCCGACCGGAATGCGCCCGGCTTCCTTCCAGGTTTCCATGTCGAGCATCAGCACCTCATTGCGTCCGATGGCTGGCAGGTAGGCAAAGCGCCCCGCCACTGCCCAGCCACGCAGGTGCGGCATCTTGTACACCGGCATTTTCTCGGTGCCCTTGCCGTAACCATCGAGCACGCGCTTGACGCCGCGCTCCGGATACCACAGGTCGAGCATGGCCAGTCCGTCTTCGCCAAACAGTCCGGCGAGGTAATAGCGGCCGTTCGGTGTGACGAGGCCGTCATAGGGTTCGCGCCCGATATTGCGGAATTTGTCGACCTTCGGCGAACGCGGGTCGGTCACGTCGGCGACCCAGATCTCGCCGGCTTCGAACAAGCTCCAGACGAAGCGGTTGCCAGGCGCATCGGCCAGGCCGACCACCTTCGCACGCGCGCCCTGCTCGCCGTAGGTAGCAGGGATATCGGCAACCATTTCCAGCGTATCGGCATTGAAGATCTTGACGCCACCCGGCGTGTAGTTCTGCGCAGCGACCCAGCGGCCATCCTGAGAAATGGCACCGCCGATGCTGTTGCCGGCCTGGATGACGCGGTTCACGATCGCGCCCTTGAGCAGGTCCACTTTCGTGAGGCCACCGTCGCGTCCGAAGACATAGGCATAGCGGCCGTCGCGCGAATACACCAGCGAGGCATGGGACAAGTCGCCCAGGCCTTCGACGCGTGAGATCGCCTTCTGGCCGGACGTTTCCACCACCTGCACACTGCCGCTGGCGCGCTCGATCACAACGCCGAGGTCGCCCGTGCCGCGCAGCGGTTCACTCGCGCAGCCCGCGAGCACCAGGGATATTGCCGCCATCAAGCATTTAGCGCTCACCGGGAAATCCTTTCTGCAAATTGTCGACGATCCACGCGGCTTCCTGCTCGTTGACGAAGCGGTTCCACGGCGGCATCGGGGTGCCGGGACGGCCGCCCATGATGGTCGCGATCAGCGACTCGGCGGGCTTGTCGCGCAAGGTTTCGGGGAGCAGTGCCGGTCCGAGGCCGCCCTTGAGCGTCAGACCATGGCAGGAGCCGCAGTCCTGGCGCACGAGGCGGATCAGTTCAGCGCGGCGAGCGGGATCGGGGGAATAAGGTGCGGCATCGGATGCCGCGAAGGTGTTCAGGTGCAGGAGTGCGCAGGCAAGGAAAAGCAGGCCCTTGCCCAGGTAATAAACCGGGGGAAGCAGTCTTCCGGATCCGAGTAATGCAGGGTTCATGCTGCTGCTCCTGTTTTCGGCAGTCCGCAAGCGCCGGCAGCGGGCGCTTGCGGCATCTCCGCGCGCTGAACGCGGAGATGCGCCGTACATCAATAAACGTCGTGCTGCGTGTTGTTGACGTTGAACTTGCCGGTCGGCGTAATCAGCTTCGGATCCTTGATCACGGTCTTCAGCTTGCGGGTCTTGTCATCCACGACCACGACAGCCGAGACCTTGTCCTTGGCGTTCCACACCGAGAACCAGACTTCGTCGCCAGCCTTGTTGTACTCGGGCTGCACGACACGCTTGGCGCCTTCGCCCAAATTGGCCCACTCGGCGATCGGCAGTACTTCAAAGCCCTTGTCGAGGTTGTTGATGTCATACACGGCCACCGACTGGCTGACCTTGGCATCCGGGTGCAGCGGCGTGTCGACCCACAGGTTCTTCGACTTCGGATGGGTCTTGATGAACAGCGAACCGCCGCCCTGGCCCTTCAAGGTGGCAACAACCTTCCAGGCCTGTGCCTTGTTCTTGACGGGGTCGGTGCCGATCAGCGAGATCGTTTCGTCGCCGAGGTGGCTGGTCGCCCATACCGGACCGAACTTCGGATGCTTGAAGTTGGCGCCGCGTCCCGGGTGCGGCGTCTTGCCCACATCCACGATCGAGGCCAGCTTGCCTTCCTTGGTGTCCACGACCGCGATCTTGTTGGAGGCGTTGGCGGCCACCATGAAGTAGCGTCCGGTCGAATCGAAACCGCCGTCATGCAGGAACTTGGCAGCATCCAGCGTCGTCGTCTTCAGGTTGTTGATGTCCCTGTAGTTGACGAGGTAGATCTTGCCGGTTTCCTTGGCATTGATGACGAATTCCGGGTTGTAGTGCGACGCAACGATGGAGGCGACGCGCGGTTCCGGATGGTACTCGTTGTCGACGGTCATGCCGCGGGTGGACACGATCTTCAGCGGCTTGAGCGTCTCGCCTTCCATCAGCACGAACTGCGGCGGCCAGTAGGAGCCGGCAACGGCATACTTGTCTTCGAAGCCCTTGTACTTGGAGGTTTCCACCGAGCGTGCTTCGAGGCCGATCTTGATTTCAGCGACGTTGTCCGGCTTTTCCATCCAGAGGTCGATCAGGTTGATGCGCGCATCGCGGCCGATCACGTACAGGTAGCGTCCCGATGCGGAAATGCGCGAGATGTGCACCGCATAGCCGGTCTTGACGATGTTGATGATCTTCTTGGTATCGCCGTCGATCAGCGCCACTTCGCCGGAGTCCCGCAGCGTGGTGGAAAAGATGTTGGCGATGTTGTAGTTGTTCATCTTCTTGGTCGGGCGCTTGGCGACCGGGACGATGTCCTTCCACGAGGCTTCCATTTCCTTGATGCCGAATTCCGGCGGCGTCGGCGGCTCCTGCTGGATGTAGCGGGCCATCATGTCGACTTCCTGCTCGGAAAGGTCACCGGAGGTCTGCCAGTTCGGCATGCCCGCGGGCGAGCCGTAGGCGATGAAGACTTTCAGGTAATCCGTGCCCTTGGCGAGCGTGATGTCCGGCGTCAGCGGTTTGCCGGTCGCGCCCTTGCGCAGCACCCCGTGGCAGCCTGCGCAACGCTCGAAGTAGATCTGCTTGGCGCGGTCGAACTCCGCCTTGGTCATCGGCGGCGCCTTCGGGTTGATGTTCTGGTGCATTTCCTCATTGGCGAGCGGCGACGCGCCGGCCTGGTACTTCACTTCCGGCCCGGCATGAGGTGTCTTGTCTGGCGAGACCTGCGCAACAGCAACAGCAAACGGCAGAGCTGCCAGTATTGCCGCCAGGGGGCGAACAACCTGCTTCTTCAGCTTCATGTTGATTCTCCTTCTAGAAGGATGTTGGACTACCACAAGAGAAACAGCTTCATAAGAAACCGTTTACTGCGCCGAATGATGAAATGTACATGCGGCGATTCAGGCTGTCCGACACTTTGCGCTCGGTCAATTTCCATTTCCTTAATATCCATCAATTTTTTTCGGACTCGCGGGGAATACATTGATGTCGATCCGACGTGCGTCGGATGCGCAATGGAATTCATTGATAAGGAGCCCCCACCATGTCACCCTTTCCGCCCGTGCGCGCCGGGCAAGGCCAGGCAGGCCAATGCCCCGGAAAAGTGTTTCTCGTCGGCGCCGGCCCGGGAGATCCGGACCTGCTGACCGTACGCGCGGCGCGCCTTCTCGGGTCCGCGGACGTGATCGTGTACGACCACCTGGTAGGGACAGGCATCGTGGCGCTGTTCGCCAAGGATGCGGAGCGCATTTACGCGGGGAAACAGAATCGGCGACACACGATGGCACAGGGCGATATCAACGACCTGCTGGTGCGTCTGGCCAAACAGGGAAGGAATGTGGTGCGGCTCAAGGGCGGCGACCCCTTCATCTTTGGCCGGGGCGGAGAAGAACTGGAAACCCTGGCCGCGCACGGCGTTCCGTTTGAAGTGGTGCCTGGCGTGACGGCCGCCAGTGGAGTCTCCTGCTACACCGGCATTCCCCTTACGCACCGCGACTACGCCCAGTCCTGCATCTTTACCACCGGACACCTGAAGGACGGCACGCTCGATCTGGACTGGGACATGCTGGCACGTCCGCGCCAGACCGTGGTGATCTACATGGGTTTGAACGCGCTGCCGGAAATCGCGCGGCAGCTGATTGCACATGGACAATCGCGTGACATACCGGCCGCCGTTGTCGAAAAAGGGACGACGGCACAGCAGCGCGTGGTGACCGGTACGCTGACCGCGATGCCGGACCTGGTGGCAGCATTGGGCCTGCAATCGCCCTGCCTGATCATCATCGGCGAAGTCACGGCACTGCACCGGAAGCTGCAGTGGTTCAACACCGTGGCCGGCAACGTGGAGACGGCGGAAGTCTTCTGCTGAGGAGCGCTCTTACCGCTCCCCCGTCAACTGCACATAGAGGTTCGGCAGCACCTTGGGCAAGGTCTGCGCGTCACGCACGACCACAAAGCCATTGGCACCGAACAGATGCGGCAGGTACTCCCCCGCCTTGTCGTCGATGGTCACGCAGAACGGTGTGAGACCCAGCCGACGCGCCTCCTGCACCGCCATGCGCGTATCCTCGATGCCGTACCGTCCTTCGTACTTGTCCAGGTCGTTCGGCTTGCCGTCGGTGAGGATGAGCAGCAGCTTGCGCGCGGTGCGCTGCTTCGACAGGATGGCCGCCGAATGCCGGATCGCCGCGCCCATGCGGGTGTAGAAGCCGGGCTTGAGCGCCGCGAGCCTTCCGCGCACCTCGCCGCCGTAGCGCTCGTCGAATCCCTTGAGCAGGTGGTAGCGCACGTTCTCGCGCCGCACCGACGAAAATCCATACAGCGCGAACCGGTCGCCGGTCGCACCCAGCGCTTCACCGAACAGCATCATGCTGTCGCGGATCACGTCGATGACGCGCGCCGAATTGCTTACCCAGGCATCGGTGGACAGCGACAGGTCGGCCAGCAAGAGGCACGACAGGTCGCGCTGCTGCTTGCGGCTGTCGATGTAGAGGCCGGGTTCGGAGGTCGGCACGCCGCTCGCCTTCTCCGCGGCGTAACGCACGCAGGCGTCCAGGTCGAGGTCGCTGCCGTTGGCCTGCGCGCGCAGGCGGGCACGCTGCGAGGTCAGCGCCTGGAACTGGCTGCGCAGCCGGCGCGCGGCGGGACGCAATTCCACCGGAAGGTCGCAGGCTTGCGCGTCACGCGAAAGCAGCATCTGCAGGCGGCAATGCGCAGGCTGCATCTGCTGCTTGCGGTAATGCCATTCTGGCAGGAGGATGCCGTCGGCCAGCACGAGGTCGTCATCCGCCTCTGCCGGCAGGTCGAGGTCGAAGCGGATGCGGCTGGCCGTCGTCTTGCCATCGTTGGCAACGCTCATGACGTCGAGGTCGTTGGCGGCCTTTACCGCATCGTCGTTGTCGTCTTCTTCGAGCGAGCGATTGACCTTCACGTATTCAGCCCAGGTGAACAGGCTTTCGGCGCGGAACAGCAGGACGAAGGGGTTGTCCGCCTTCGGCATATCGACGTTCTCGGCGGCGCGCTTGCGGGCTTCCTCGTCCTTGTTGACCTTGCCGCCCTCGGGCTGCTGGGGTTCGCCCTGCCCTGCCTTGCGGGCTTCGCCTGACGGCTGCGGCGGATCGGGGTGGAGCCAGAGCGGCACCGGGAACGGTGGCTTGGTCCCCGGCGTGAATGCGGTTACCGATCCGGGCTGCAACAGTGCATCGCGAATCGTCTGCTCCGCTTTGGCGTCCGCTGCGGGCAGCTTGGCCGGGTCCATGCGCCTTGCCATTTCCGCCTCGAGCAGACGGCGATAGCGGGACTGCATGCCGGGCAAGGCTTCCAGCGTGGCGCGTGCCGCTTCCTGGTTGCGCACGATCCAGTCCGCGTCCGGCGCGACGTCATGCGCCGCCAGCGCGATCAGCCAGAGATAGAGCTCGCGGTTGAGCGCCTGCTCGGGGTAGAGGTCGATCGAGGCTGGCAGGTGCAGCGTGGCGTCGTCGGTCCATGCCAGCTCGGTTTTTTCGCCAATGCCGGCCACCCGCTCCATCCAGCTGCGCCGCGCGCCGTGTGCCGTTGCCGTTCCCGACCGGATGTTGAGCCCGGCATCACCGCCGAGCGCGCGGAAGAAGATGGGCGCAAGCTTTTCGATATCCTTCAGCTCCACGCGCGCCTTCGGGAAGCCGCGGTAGGCGGTGCGCGTAATCAGCTTGTCCCACAAGCCGCCGACGAATTCTTCCATGGCTATTCCTTCTTGCCGGATTGCACCGGCGTAATCTTGATGGTGCGTGCTTCACGCATATTGAACGCGGCCTCCGACTCCGCACGCACATCGTGCACCCAATTCAGCAGTGAGCCCTTGGGATTGTCCGCCTGGGTATGGTCGCAGGCATCGACGCACTGGCCGCACTGCACGCAGGCGAACATCATGCGCTTGACGTTGCGCGGATTGAGGCGCATCGGGCACACATGGTCGCAGGCGGAGAAACAGGTCGAGCAATCCTTCGCCTGTTCGCGCTTGAAGCCAACCACCATGGCCTTGTCGTTGCTCATCCACGCCAGGCTCTGGAAGAAACCGACGGCGCAGGCATAGCGGCAGAACAGGTGGCGCGCGAACATGAACTCGACGAAGAACGCGAGCGATGCCACGCCGATGAAGATGGACTGGTTGCGCGTCAGTGTGCCATTCCAGATGTTGCCGTAGATTTCCACAGGCGGCAGCAGGTAGGTCAACAGCACGACTGCCCACAACACCGAGCAGGCGATCACGAGCGGAATCACCGCGAACCACCAGATGGCATCATGCGGCGTCTCGCTGCCGTCTGGATTGCGCGTGGGAATGCGCTTGGCGTCCCAGATGCTCTGCTTGCCGATGGCGCGGCGCAGGGTCTGGTTGATGGTTTCCACCACCGAGAAATGCGGACAAAGCCAGCCGCAGTACAGCCGGCCCCATTTCCAGCTCACGTAGATCAACGTGCCGCCGACCGCGAGCAGCGGCAGGAATCCGCGCAGCACGATATTGATCGAGGCCTGTACGGCGGTAGCACGCCCGGCCAGGAAGTCATCAAGCCCGAGCGTCCAGTCAAGTCCGAAGAAAATGAAATGCTTGACGTTCAGGTCCAGCCGGAAGATGTCGAATACCGGTGCCAGGATGAACAACAGGAAGAAGCCTGCTTGTGTCAGTTGCCGCCAGCGCTGCACGCGCAGCCCCAGCCAGCCGGTCGCATGGCCGCCTGTCGCCGGCGCCACGACGGGACCGGTTGCGGCGCTCTGCATGGGCTTTACCATTGATGGCTCCCGATGAGGGGATAGATATAGGGTTTTCCTGCCATCGCGCGCGACAGCCCGACGATGCCGAGCAAGGCCAGCACCGCGTGACAGCAGGTGAAATAGAGGATCAGCACGACCCAGGTGGCCGGCTTGTGCAGGCCACCCATGACCAGGATGGTGGCGGTGACCGCCATCAGCAATGCGCCTGCCCAAAGACTGGCGACGATGGTCTGCTTCAGGTGGCAGCGCGCCAGGTCGCTCGGGCTGCCTTTATGACGATGCGCCAGCCACAGCAAAGCGGCAAAGGACAGCCCCGGCAGCAGCAGCAGGTTCAGGAGGTAGAGCGCTTCGGCCTGCACGGCCACTGGCGCATGCGGGTCCTCATCCATCATTTTCCGAACGTGGCCTTGATGACTTCGAGCAGCGCCGCGGCGGTGTCGGCATCGTCGGTCAGCGGCTCGACCAGTGCCGCCTCGCAGGCGTCCACCGGATCGCAGCCCGCGTGCATCAGGCTGGCGGCGTACACCAGCAGGCGCGTGGACACGGCCTCTTCCAGGTCATGGTCCTTCAACTGGCGGAAGTGGCCGGCCAGCGTGACGAGCTGCGTGGCGCGCATGGCTTCGATGCCGGTCTCGGCGATCACGATCTTCTGTTCCATCGCCGCAGGCGGGAAACCGAAGTTGATCGCAACGAAACGCTGGCGCGTCGACGGTT
Organism: Noviherbaspirillum sp. ST9; assembly: GCF_048799745.1. Taxonomy (NCBI): domain Bacteria; kingdom Pseudomonadati; phylum Pseudomonadota; class Betaproteobacteria; order Burkholderiales; family Oxalobacteraceae; genus Noviherbaspirillum; species Noviherbaspirillum sp. ST9. Next base: position 23,044 of record NZ_JBLWFR010000016.1, read on the forward strand.
TCAGGCTTTTCAGCAGGTTCTGGTAGCCGGGGTTGTATGACACCACCAGCATGAAGTCGTCAGGCGCCAGCAGTTCCTCGCCAGTGCGCTCGATCGGCAGGATGCGGCGGTCGTCGGTCAGCGGGTGCAGCACGACGGTCGTGTCCTTGCGCGCCTCGACCACTTCGTCGAGGTAGCAGATGCCGCCCTGGCGCACCGCGCGGGTCAACGGGCCGTCGGACCAGACCGTCTGGCCGTCACCGATCAGGTGGCGTCCGACGAGGTCGGCGGCGGTCAGGTCATCGTGGCAGGCGACGGTGATGAGCGGCCGTGCGAGGCGTGCCGCCATGTGGGCGACGAAGCGCGTCTTGCCGCAGCCGGTCGGGCCCTTGATGAGGAGCGGGAGGCGGTTGCGGAACGCGTATTCGAACAGCGCGCATTCGTTGCCGATCGGCTGGTAATAAGGGATATCGAGGGTGGCCATCAGTCCGGGTGCAGTGAGGTCGTTCATCTATTCCTCCATACTAATTCTGTGAAATGTGGAATGCAAAGGCGATCAGGCCGACCACCGTGAGCAGCCAGCCGAGCACCGTGATGCGCCAGAGGATGGGCGCATGGCGCAGGCCCATGAAGGCGTCGATCACGATGCGGCCCTTGAGCAGGGTTGCCAGCAGCACCGGGACGAGCACGGCGAGGCCCGACAGGTGTGTCTCGGCGAGCCCGGTGCTGAGGCCGGTCAGGGCCAGCAGGATCAGCCATGCGCGCATCGATGCAGTGTTTGTCATGATGTCAGTGCAGTATGTAAATCAGCGGGAACAGCACGATCCACACGAGGTCGACCATGTGCCAGTACGCCGCGCCGGTTTCCACGCCGGCGTGGTCTTCGGGGCTGTAGCCGCCGCGCCGCGCCTTCAGTGCAACGGCGGCAAGGATCACCATGCCGAGCACCACGTGCATGAAGTGGAAGAAACCAAGAAACAGGTAAAACATGTAGAAGGTATTGGTCGACATCGAAATGCCGGCGGATACCTTGACGCCGAATTCGGCAAGTTTCAGCACGAGGAAAGCGCCGCCGCAGCCCATTGCCGCCATGAGCCAGCGCGCACATCCCGTACCGCCTTGTTGGCCGCCGCGCCGGATTGCATCGACGGCACGCACGACAAAGAAGCTGCTGGTGATCAGCAGCACGGTATTGATTGCGCCGCTGGTGCGGTCCAGTTCGAGTTGCGACGCGTTGAAGAGTTCGACGTGGTTGGCCCGGGTAAAGGCGTACACCACGAAAAAGACGCCGAACACCAGCAGTTCGGCGAGGATAAAGCACCACATCGCGAGATCGCCGCGCAGCTGGCGATCGTCCTGATGAGGCACAAAGGGAGACAGTGTGGTGGTCACGGCTGTTTTCCGAATCCGCCCGGCCGAAGCCGGGCGGTTGGTCAACTTGAAGGTCAGGCGGCTGCCTTGTCCTTGCCCTTGATGAAGAAGCTGGCAATGTAGAGCACGATGCCGACGAGGAACACGACACCGGCCACTTCACGCATCCAGTAGAACAGGGCCACCTGGTCCTGCGCCACCATGAACGGCATCGGGGTTGCCGACACGCGCTGCAGCCAGACTTGCAGGATGCCCGCAGCGGTCAGGAACAGGGTGATGAACACCATGGAGATGGTCATCAGCCAGAACGACCACATTTCCACGATCTGCGCCTTGTTGCTGTTGGCCGGACGGCCGCGCATCAGAGGCATGGTGTAGCTGATCATGGTCAGCGTGACCATCGCATACGCACCGTAGAACGCCATGTGGCCGTGCGCTGCCGTGATCTGGCTGCCGTGGGTGTAGTAGTTCACCGGTGCCAGGGTGTGCAGGAAGCCCCACACGCCTGCGCCGAGGAAGGCCATCACGCCGGTGCCCAGTGCCCACAGGACGGCTGCCTTGTTCGGATGTTCACGACGGCGGCGGTTCACCATGTTGAATGCAAAGACGGTCATCATGAAGAACGGAATCGGTTCCAGGGCGGAGAACACGCTGCCCCACCATTGCCAGTATTCCGGTGCGCCGATCCAGTAGTAGTGGTGGCCGGTACCGATGATGCCGGTGATGAGCGCCATGGCGATGATCACGTACAGCCACTTCTCGATTACTTCACGGTCAACGCCGGTCACCTTGATGAGCACGAAGGCCAGCATCGAACCCATGATCAGTTCCCACACGCCTTCCACCCAGAGGTGCACGACCCACCACCAGTAGTACTTGTCCTTGACGATGTTGGCCGGGTTGTAGAAGGAGAACAGGAAGAAGATCGCCAGGCCCCACAGACCGACCAGCATGACCAGGTTGATGCTGGTCTTGCGGCCGCGCAGGATGGTCATCGAGATGTTGTACAGGAAGACCAGTGCAACGATCACGATGCCGACCTTGGTGGGCAGCGGCTGTTCCAGGAACTCGCGGCCCATGGTCGCCAGCAGGTCATTGCCGGTGTATTCGGCAAGCTTGGCGTACGGGACGGCGAGGTAGCCGACGATGGTTGCCGCGCCGGCGATCAGGAAGACCCAGAAGGTCGCCAGTGCCAGCTTCGGGCTGTGCAGTTCACGCTCCGATTCTTCGGGAACGAGGTAGTACGCCGCACCCATGAAGCCGAACAGCAGCCACACGATGAGCAGGTTGGTGTGGACCATGCGGGCCACGTTGAACGGAATCGCCGGGAACAGGAAGTCCCCCACGACATACTGCAGCCCCATGATCAGGCCGAACAGAATCTGCCCGAAGAAGAGGCCGATCGCCGCGATGAAATAAGGCTTCGCGACCGCCTGTGATTTGAATTGCATTGTTTTCTCCGCTTGTTGCTTTGAATTGGATTAACCCTCGATATTCGGCGGCCACTTGCTGGTGTTGACCTCGGAGGTGAACTTCAGGAAGTTCACGAGATCGTCCAGCTGCTGGTCGTTCAGGTGGAACTGCGGCATCTGGCGGCGGCCCGGGGTGCCGGTCGGCTGGATCTTCATCCACGTCTTGATGAAGTCACCGCCGCGGCGGGTGTACACGTTGGCAAGCTCGGGAGCGAAGTACGCGCCCTCACCCATCAGCGTATGGCAGCCGATGCAGTTGCGCGTCTCCCAGATGTGCTTGCCGCGGGCAACTGACTCGGTCAGGTTCTCGCGGTTGTCACGCTTGGGCAGCGTCTGCATGGTGTCGAAGGTCATTGCCACGAATAGCAGGAAGAAAAACACCGCGCCGCCATAGAAGATATTCCTGGCTGCGGATTTGGTGAAAGAGGCGCTCATGTCAGGGGATTCCTATGTCTGAACCGTTAAGGGTTTCGGCGCGTCGCATACGATGAAAATAGTCGTATGTTGAGCCGACAGGCCAAATCATACATTTAAGATGCATCTTTAGGCAAAGGGGAAAATGCCCTTTTGTTGCCAAAAGACGGGAAATTTTCGTACCTTGATCTAAGTTAAGGACAGCAGGATGGGAAGGCAGGACAGTAGCCAGTCACGCTTGTCAGTCCTGTACCTCCATCACGAGGCGAATGCCGACCAGGGTGTAGCGGGTGTCCGGCGAATTCCAATTGCGATAAGCACAACGTGCGTACAGCGGCCACGTATGCCACGAGCCGCCACGGCGGACCTTCACCGAACCTTCTGCCGGTCCAGGAGGATTGTCCAGGGGCGAATGCGCGTAATAGGTTTCGTCATGCCAGTCGGCCGTCCATTCCCACACATTCCCATGCATGTCATGCAAGCCGAAGGCATTGGGCGCGAATTGACCTACCGGGGAGGTAAAGGGATAGCCGTCATGGCTCGATAACGCAAACTGTTTCCATTTCGTCCAGTTGGCCACCGAGTCAGCATCGAATACATTCGCCACCTTGCTTAGCGACGCCGGGTCATCGCCGCTGTGGTAGTGGGTCCGCGTGCCGGCGCGGCAGGCATACTCCCATTCCGCCTCGGTCGGCAACCTGTAGCGGCGGCCTTCGGTCTCGCTCAGCCAGCGCGCGAGTGCCTGCGCATCGTGCCATGTCACGTTCACAACCGGATGGTCGTCGGCCTGTTCGAATCCCGGGTTTTGCCAGGAATAGCGGGGGTCACGTCCCTCGAACGCATCGCCCCGGCGCGACGAAGCCGGATCGTATGCGGGGTTGTATCCGTATCCGCCCGTACCGTCCGCAATCGACTGAGGCACATGGCCCGACGCCTGGAGAAATCGGCGGAACTGGCCGACAGTCACCTCATGTCGTGCCATGTAAAACGGCCTCGTGAACCGGACCGGATGCATGGGCACCTCGTCGGTCAGGTCGCGAAGGCGGCGCTCCTCGTACTGTGGAAAGACGTGGGCAAGGTCCTGCGGCGATGCGTCGCTTCCCATCATGAACTCGCCCGCCGGGATCAATACCATCTGCATGCCCAGGCTGTTCTGCATGGCCTCCTGCGAGGCAGGGACGGTGCCGCAGGCGCTGAGGAAGGTCGTCAGGACAACGATCGCGCCAAGGCGCGAAGACACGGCTACAGCAGGCTTCATTTCGCGGCTGCCTGGAGTACCGCATGAAGGCGATCCAGGTTCTGTTCGTTCGCGGGGACAATGATGTGCGCCATGCTTGCAGCGGCGCGTGGATCGTCAAGGGCCTGCCGCCAGTCGAGACGCGTTTGCCCTGCCGCCTCGCTCAGGGTAATGGTCAGCGTAAAGTTTGGCGGCGAGGCATGCCGGATGATGATGCGTTGCGGCGAGGCGTCCAGGAACATGCATTCGTTAGGATAGTTCTTGCCATCCGGCCCGTGCATGACGAACTTCCATCGCCCCTGCGGCTTGAATTCGAATAGCTCGAACGTATTGCTGAAGTCTTTCGGTCCCCACCACCTTGCGAGCTGATCGGGATTCGAAAACGCAGCGAAGACTTGTGCGGGGGCGAATGGGAAGAGGCGGCTCGTTGTGAAAACGCCGTCAGCGCTCGGTTGTGAGGTCATAGGGGCTTCCATATTGAGGAGCGACACCTGAGGCAACGGTCGCCGGGAGTCGACATATTGCCCCGCATTCGGGCAAAACGGCAAGTCAGTAGGTGGCGTTGAACGCCTCATCATATGAAACCGTCCCTGATGGAACGGAACCATTGAACGAAAGAGTCTGGAAATATTCCTGCGGAACGCCAGGCAAGACCAACGCAGGTTCCGCCCTGAAGCCGAAGCGAGCGTAGTAGCCAGGCTCGCCCAACACCACGCAGCCAGCGGCGCCCGCCATGTGCAAATCGTCCAGCGCACGGCTCACAAGCGCACTGCCGATTCCTTTTCCCTGGCGCTCAGGCAGGACCGAGACTGGCCCAATCCCGTACCATCCGCCCGCGCCACTGGAGATGGACACTGGCGACACGGCGACATGTCCGACAATGGCACCGCCATCGGTGGCAACAAGTGATATGGCCAACTGCCCGGCCTTCCGTAGCGCATTGACGATGAATTGTTCGGTGTGGCTGGTGTGCGGGGCATGCAGGAAAGCGTTGGTTGTCAGCGCTTCGATGTCTGCGATGTCTGAGGCCGCTTCGCTTCGAATTTCAATGGGCATAGGATCCGGATCCGAGTACCGTAGGCTGGGATGAAATCCCGGCAGTGCCGTACGAATGAAAGCTGGGACTGCATCCCAACCTACGGTACTCCACCACCGCCGACATCGCCCCTCTGCACCTCATAGCGCAACTCCGCGAATCCCGTCCCGACCTGTCGAACCGAAACCAGACGAAGCGGCGGTTTCGTGACGTTCCGGGGGAACAAGGGCTTGCCCTTGCCCAGCGTGACCGAACCGACCTGGACAATGAGCTCGTCGAGAAGGCCGGCATCGTAGAATTGACCGGCAAGATCGCCCCCGCCCACGATCCAGATGTTCTTCGTGCCCGCCGCCTTCTTCATCTCGGCATGCACGGGCCGCACGTCGCCACGGACGAATTGCATGTTCGCGCCTTGAATCGGTGGAAGTACCCGACTGGTGAAGATCCACGTCGGCTGTGCATAAGGCCACGGCGATCCGGTTTCAGTAGCGACCTTATCCGCATGGCGCAGCATCCACTCGTAGGTTGACGAGCCCATTGCCAGCGCACCGACTCCCTTGATGAATTCGGGATAGCTTGTATCGTTCACATCGCCAAGCGGAAACAGCCAATCCAAAGAATCATCTTCCGTGGCAATGAATCCGTCGAGGCTCGTTGCGGTGTAGTACTGGGTCTTCATAACGTCGGCTTCTCCTGCGTTGGCGCTTGGCGCTGCTCACCAGTGCCGTAGGCTGGGATGCAATCCCAGCAGTCCTGGTAGCAATGACAGCCGGGATGACATCCCAGCCTACCACGCTTCATTTGTTCAGAAACTAAAGCGCCCGGCCGTCAAAGTGCTGCACCGGTACCGTCGACAGATCGACATTCTCCAGGCAACGGATATTGATGGCCGCCATTGCATTTCCCTTGGCGTCCGCGCCTTCTCCATATGGATGAATACCGCAGGCCGGACAGAAGCGGTGCTTGATGACGTGCTTGTTGAAGGTGTACGTGCTTGCCGCATCTTCATCGGACAAAAGATGCAGGTTTGTGCGGGGGACAAACCAGAGCAGGGAGCCTTTGCGCTGGCAGATGGAACAGTTGCAGGCCATGGCTCCCTTGAGTTCTCCTTCCACTTCAAACGAGACTTTTCCGCAGTGGCAACTGCCTTTGTATTTCATTTTGTTCTCCTCCTTGTTTATTGGCGTTCGGCTCCTTCGCCAGAAGCTTGCTCGGACATAGACGCCTATGCCAGCGCGAGACGCTGCTGCTGTTTCGGCAGAAACTCGCGAATGTCGCGCGGCTTGCGACGGCGCGGATGCTCGATCTCGTCGCGACGCAGGGCGCGTGCCGCTTTCCATAACATCACGTCATCCTCGTAGGGGCGCAAGGCCGAGGTCCTTTCCCATGTTATACGCCGATGTGTGTCGAAATCCCACAGGACCGGGGTCAGTCCATCGAGCTTGCCTTCCGCCTGCAACTTGAGCGCGACGCCCATCACATCGCCCGCGTGCGGCATGTCTTCGGGAAAATGAATGGAATTGGCCCATGCGCGCATGTCGCAGAAGTCGAGGACCTGGCCGCGTACCGGTTTTTGCCAATGATCGGGATGCGCGCTCCGGTTCGGCCAGCGGCCCGCGCCTACCGATGTGCCTGCTTTGAACATAGTGGGCTCCTTGTTCAAGTGGCGACGGGATCGGTGTCCGGTCTGTCGCCGAGGGAGGCCTGGATGCCTCCCTGTTTCAATGCGGCGTTGACGGTTCAGAGGGTTTCAGTTCCCTGAAAACCGGCAAAACCAAGTACTGTTCAGACATACAGTACACCCTTTTTCTCCCTTTGTCCATGCGGGTTTGCGGCGAGTTCCCCTCCTTTCCAGGACGCAAACAAAATCTGTACTTGCGCTTTAAATAAAGTAGAACTATATTCAATTTAAATTTACTCTATTTAATTTTAAACACGATGGCTCCGAGGAATTACGACAACTCCCTGCGCAAGGAAATGGAAGCGGACACGATCCGCCGGATTGTCACGGCGACCGTCGAACTGCATGCAGAAAAAGGCGCACTCGCCACAACGCATGCGGACATTGCGGATGCAGCCGGTGTCTCCGTCGCCACCGTCTACAAGCATTTCCCCTCGCGCGAAGCGCTGCTGCCCCATTGCACCGGCATGGTGGCGGAGCAGGCGCCGCGCATCGACCTGCAGGAAATCCTCGGAACACACGACCAGAAAAACGCGTCGGGCCGCCTCGTACGTGCGCTGCACGGACGCTACCGCTTCATGCATCCCTGGATGCGTTGGGGAGCGCGCGATGCGGCTGCCCTGCCCGCGCTGGAAAAGATCATCGCGGAAGGCCGCCGAAAAACCGAAGGCCTGGTGCGCGCAGTACTCGACAGCGTCGCCGCGAAGCCGGTGACGGATGAAACCTTTGCCCTTGCCATGGTCATCCTCGACTATCCCGCATGGCAGCGGCTCGACCAGATGCTGAACGACCCGGAGCGGGTCAGCAGCGCCGCAGAGCAGGCTCTGCAACTCCTGTTGTCCTCAATGCCCCAAGCGAATGGAAGGAACTGACCATGGAAAGCACGCAACACCCCGCCACCACCGTGGACGAAGTGGCAAACGGCATCTATCGCATCTCGACGCCGGTCCCGCCGGAAGCCATGCCGGGCGGATTCTCCTTCAACCAGTATCTGGTGGCGGCCGAGAAGCCCCTGCTCTACCACACCGGCCCGCGCAAGCTGTTCGAGCAGATCTGCGGCGCGATCGAACGCATCATGCCGGTGTCCCGGCTCGCGTATATCGGCTTTTCGCACGTGGAAGCCGACGAGTGCGGTTCGCTGAACGAGTTTCTCTCGCTCGCGCCGAAGGCGGTGCCGCTGTGCGGCCAGGTTGCCGCCATGGTGTCGATCGACGATATCGCGCTGCGTCCGGCGAAAGCGATGGCGGATGGCGAGGTGCTGGACCTGGGCGGACACCGCATCCGCTGGATCGCGACGCCCCACCTGCCGCATGGATGGGAATGCTCGATGGCGTACGAAGAGACGACCGGAACGCTGTTGTGCGGCGACCTGTTCACGCAGCCCGGTCATGCGAATCCTGCGCTGACCGAAGGCGACATCCTGGAATCGAGTGAAGCATTCCGTCACCAGATGGATTACTACGCGCACAGTCCGGAAACACGGCATCACCTGCAGCGCCTCGCGGACCTGCATCCGACGACCCTGGCGTGCATGCATGGAAGTGCATGGCGCGGGGATGGCGCAAGACTGCTGGGGCAGTTGTCCGACCGGCTGACGCAGCGATAGGCAATAAAAAAAGGCACCGGAAATCCGGTGCCTTTTCTGCTCTAAGCTGCTGCGCCGATCACTTGCCCGGCAGCTTGCCCTGCACGCCTTCGACGTAGAAGTCCATCTTGTTCAGCGCGTCGTCGTTCAGCGCGCCCTTGTCGAGGCGAACCTTGCCTTCGTTGTCCTTGACCGGTGCATCGAACGGGGTGATCTTGCCCGACACGATATCCTTCTCGGCCGCGGCGACGAGCTTCTTCACATCATCCGGAACGCTGGCGTTGATCGCTTCCAGCTTCACGAAGCCGTCCTTGATGCCGCCCCAGGTGCCGCTGGTCTTCCACTTGCCGTCGATGACTTGCTGCGCGGCCTTGGTGTAGTAGTCGCCCCAGTGGTGGGTGACCGCTGCGAGCTGCGCCTTCGGACCGAACTTCTTCATGTCGGAGTGGTAGGCCACGGCAAACTTGCCCTTCTCTTCCGCTGCCTGCACGGCGGCGTGCGAGTCGGTGTGGTGCGTGACGACGTCTGCACCCTGGCCCATCAGGGTGATGGCTGCATCACGCTCCTTGCCCGGATCGAACCAGCTGTTGACCCAGATGACGCGCACTTCCGCCTTCGGGTTCACGCTGCGCATGCCGCGGGTGAAGGCGTTGATGCCTTGCAGGACTTCGGGAATCGGGAAGGCGCCCACGTAGCCGGCGACGTTGGACTTGGTCATCTTGCCTGCGAGGACGCCGGCGAGGTAGCGGGCTTCATAGAAGCGCGCGTTGGCGGTGGCGACGTTCGGCGCGGTCTTGTAGCCGGTGAGGTGCACGAACTTGACGTCCGGGAACTGCTTCGCAACCTTGAGCGTCGGGTTCATGTAGCCGAACGAGGTCGTGAAGATCAGCTTGTTGCCCTGCTGTGCCAGGTCGCGGATCACGCGCTCGGCGTCGGCGCCTTCCGGCACGCTTTCGACGAAGCGGGTCTTGACCTTGTTGCCGAGCGCCTGTTCCATCTGCTTGCGGCCCATGTCGTGCTGGAAGGTCCAGCCGGCTTCACCGATCGGGCTGACATAGACGAAACCGACATTGAGCGGCGCCGGGTCCGCGGCAAAGGCCATTACTGGCAGTACGGCAATCGCGGCCAGGGCGGCGCGCATGAAGCTTTTCGACATGGTTGTCCTCTACAGAAATTCCCACTGGTTAATCAATGGACGCCGCATCACGCCGAGTGGGAAACACGGCGCAATTGTCCGGACGACGGGCGACCGTGCGTCGAAGTCCGCGTTGTTTGACAGCGAACAAACCCGAGATTATCTCCGGATTTTCCTTTCCTGCAGTCAACTCGGATGGAAATTTTTTCCAAGCGAGGCCGGCATGTTCAGCTTGATCCAGTTGGCGTTGGTCGAAATCAGCACCAGCACCACGATGGTCGCCAGATAGGGCAGCATCGACAGCCACTGCGAGGCGATCGACACGCCCAGGCCTTGCGCGTGGAAGGTCATGATGGTTACGCCGCCGAACAGGTAGGCGCCGACCAGCACGCGCGCCGGACGCCAGGTGGCGAAGGTGGTCAGCGCCAGCGCGATCCAGCCACGGCCGGCGACCATGCCTTCCACCCACAACGGCGTGTAGACCAGCGACATGAAGGCGCCGGCCAGGCCGCAGCAGGCGCCGCCGAACAGCAAGGCGGCCAGGCGGATCTTGCGCACGTCGTAGCCGAGCGCGTGGGCGGAGGATGGCGATTCGCCCACCGCGCGCAGCACCAGGCCGGCGCGGCTGCGGTACAGGAACCAGATGATGGCTGCGCACAGCAGCAGCGACAGGTAGACCATCGGATGCTGGCGGAACAGCGCGACGCCGAGAACCGGAATCTCGCCGAGGATGGGGATAGCGAACTTCGGATTCTCCAGGCTGTGGCCGACGTAGCTGATGCCGATGTAGGCCGATGCCCCGCCGCCGAACAGCGACAGCGCCAGGCCGGTCGCGTATTGGTTGGTGCCGAGCCAGACCGTCATCAGCGCGAAGAAACCTGCCAGCAGCATGCCGGCGCAGGCGGCGGCGATGAAGCCAAGCGTCACGCTTTCCGTATGCACGGCAGTGGCGAAGCCGACGATGGCGGCGACCAGCATCATGCCTTCGGCGCCGAGATTGACCACGCCGGACTTTTCATTGATGAGCAGGCCAAGCGCGGCCAGCATCAGCGGCGTGCCGGCATTGATCGACGCGGCGACCAGTGGCGCGAAGGATTCCATTATTTTCTCCAGCTCAATTTATAGTGGATCAGCACGTCGCAGGCCAGCAGCGAGAACAGCAGGATGCCCTGGAACACGCCGGTGATGGCGTTGGGCATGCCGAGCCGCGACTGCGAGAGTTCGCCGCCGATGTAGAACAGCGCCATGATGAAGCTCGAGAACAGCACGCCGACCGGATGCAGGCGACCCACGTAGGCCACGATGATGGCGGCGAAACCGTATCCCGGCGAGACGGAAGGCGTCAGCTGTCCGATCGGGCCGAGCACTTCGGCGGTGCCGGCGATGCCCGCCAGCGCGCCGCACAGCAGCATCGAGGTCCACAAGGCCTTGCGCGAGGAGAAACCGGCATAGCGCGCCGCCGCCGGCGCCATGCCGCCGACTTGCAGGCGGTAGCCGGCGAAGCTGCGCGACAGGAACAGCCAGCCGAGCGCGGAAGCCAGCACGGCCAATGCGAAACCGAAATGCAGGCGCGTCCCTTCGATGATGTTCGGCAGCAGGTAGCCGTCGGACAGCATGCGCGACTGCGGGAAGTTGAAACCTTCCGGATCGCGCAGCGGGCCATGGACCACGTAGTTGAGCAGGAGCTGCGCGACATAGACCAGCATCAGCGACACCAGGATTTCATTGGCGTTGAAGCGGTCGCGCAGGAAAGCCGTGATCGCCGCCCACGCCATGCCGCCCGCCATGCCGGCAAGCAGCACGAGCGTGATCATCATCGCCCCGCCGCCTTCACCCTGGTCGAAATACAGGCCCACCGCACCGCCCGCCATGGCGCCGACGACCAGCTGGCCTTCGGCGCCGATGTTGAACACGTTGGCGCGGAAGCAGATCGCCAGGCCGACCGCGATCAGCAGCAGCGGCGCGACCTTCACGCCGACTTCCGCCCAGCCTTGCAAGTCCTTGATCGGTTCGATGAAGAATACCGAGAGGCCGGTCACCGGGTTCTTGCCCAGCGCAAGAAACAGGATGACGCCGCAAGCCACCGTCAGCAGCACGGCAAACACCGGCGACAGCCACGACATCAGCACGGACGGGCTGGGCCGCTTTTCCATCTTAAGCATGGGCGGCCTCCTGGCGTGCCGGTTGTTTCTCGTCCCACAAGCCGCTCATCCACTGGCCAATCAGGTCGACCGTGGCCTGCGAGCGCTTGATGGACGGCGACAGCCTGCCCTTGGCGATCACCACGAGGCGGTCCGAAATTTCAAACAGTTCATCGAGTTCCTCCGACACCACGAGCAGCGCGCAGCCAGCGTCGCGCAGTGCGACCAGTTCGGCGCGGATCTGCGCGGCGGCGCCCACGTCCACGCCCCAGGTCGGCTGCGCGACGATCAGCACTTTCGGGTCGCGCATCACTTCGCGGCCGACGATGTATTTCTGGAGATTGCCGCCCGAGAGGCTGCCGGCGGTCGCCTGCGGCCCCGGCGCCTTGACCTTGAAGCGCTTGATGATGGCGTCGGCGAGGTCATGGATCGCACCAAACCGGATCAGGCCGGAGCGGATCGTTGACGTGTTCTGGTGCGACAGCAGGATGTTCTGCGCCAGCGAGAGATCGGGCACGGCGCCGCGGCCGAGGCGCTCTTCCGGCACGAATCCGAGCCCGCGCTTGCGGCGGCGCGCGGCGTTCATGCGCCCCACCGGTTCGCCGTTGAGCACGATCGCGTCCGGCCGCGCGCGCGGGTCTTCACCGGACAAGGCGGCAAGCAGTTCCTGCTGGCCGTTGCCGGACACGCCGGCGACGCCGACGATTTCGCCCGCATGCAGGTCGAGGTTGATGTCCACCAGCTCGGTACCGAACGGATGGCTCTTCGGCAGCGACAGTTCGCGCAGCGAGAGCAGCTTGTCACCCGGCAGGCGATCGACCGCCTTGATGGCCGGCGGCTCGGCGCCGATCATCATGCGCGACAGGCTGGCCGCGGTTTCCTGCGTCGGATCGCAGATGCCGGTCACCTTCCCGGCGCGCATGACGGTGCACTTGTGGCACAGCGCGCGGATTTCGTCGAGCTTGTGGCTGATATACAGAATGCTGCAGCCCTCTTTCGCCAGCTGGCGCAGCGTGTCGAAGAGTTTTTCGACCGCCTGCGGCGTCAGCACCGATGTCGGTTCGTCAAGGATCAGCAGTTGCGGCTTGGCCAGCAGCGCGCGCACGATTTCCACGCGCTGGCATTCGCCGACCGATAGCGTATGGACGTGGCGTTCGGGTTCGAGCGGCAGGCCGTACTGGTGCGAGATTTCGCGGATGCGCATGCTCAATTCATGCAAGTCGGTGTCCTTGGGCAAGCCGAGCGCGATGTTTTCAGTGACGGTCAGGGTGTCGAACAGCGAGAAGTGCTGGAACACCATCGCGATGCCGAGCTTGCGCGCCTCGGCGGGATTGGCGATGTTGACTTCGCGGCCGTTCCAGAACACCTGGCCGGCATCCGGCTTGACCGCGCCATAGATGATTTTCATCAGGGTCGACTTGCCGGCGCCGTTCTCGCCGAGGATCGAATGGATCTCGCCGGGCAGAACGTTCAGGTCGACGCCGTCATTGGCGACCACGGAAGGATATTTCTTCGTGATCCGGCTCAGGGTTAAGCGGGTATCCATGTCTCACTCTTCAGGGAGCTTCTACTACATAAAACGACGAAGGCGTAATGGTAGTGGCTCGTTGTGAATTTATTCTGGTTCTTGTCGAAAATTACAGGAAATAATCCACACCACTATACCTTTGTCTGTATGAGCAATATAGATGCCAGGATATAGGGTTGTAGGAAGTTATCTGTAGCGTTGTTTTTGCGTAGAAAGTCCTCGGTGTGAGTGCGGGAACGGCATGGGTTTTCGACTGCTTTCTTTTCCCCGTCATTCCCGCCGGCATCCTCTCAAGTCGCGCTCATCGCCCATATTCTCCCCGCCATATGCCACCTATTCAACATCCCATATCCATTCCCCTTTTTTCTATAGGACATTACAGCCACGGAGACCCCGCAGGTACGGTGGCGGCAGCGGAAGCCATGAAAATGCGTTCTAATAGCCGTCGCCGTTCTCAACCAACACATACAGGAGAGAGACGTTGAGCACCTTGGAGAACAGGCAGCGAACAGCCGAAACAGTCATCACAGGAGAAGAAAGCATGGGTTTCTTGGAGAGGTTCTTCAAGCTCAAACAACAGGGAACGGATGTGCGGACCGAGCTGCTGGCCGGCCTCACCACCTTCCTCACGATGGCCTACATCATTTTCGTGAACCCCTCCATCCTCGGTGACGCCGGCATGCCCAAGGATGCCGTGTTCGTCGCCACCTGCGTGGCCGCTGCGATCGGCACGCTGATCATGGGCCTGTACGCAAATTATCCGATCGCGCTGGCACCGGGCATGGGCCTGAACGCCTACTTCGCCTACACCGTGGTGATCGGCATGGGCTACACCTGGCAGGCGGCGCTGGGCGCGGTCTGCATCTCGGGCATGCTGTTCCTGACCATCAGCGTGCTGCGCATCCGGGAAATGATCGTCAATGGCATCCCTCGCTCGATACGTATCGCCATCACGGCGGGCATCGGTCTCTTCCTCGGCATCATTGCGCTGAAAAATGCCGGCATCGTCGCCGCCAGCCCGGCCACCTACGTCACCCTTGGCAACCTGCATGCGGCGCCGGCGGTGCTGGCCATTATCGGCTTCTTCATGATCGTCGCGCTGGACCGGCTGAAGGTGAAGGGCGCGATCCTGATCGGCATTGTCGCCGTCACGATCCTGAGTTTCATTTTCGGCGGCAACAAGTTCAATGGCATCGTTTCCGCACCGCCGTCCATCGACCCGACGCTGTTCAAGCTGGATCTTTCCGCCGCGCTGTCGATCGGCATCCTGAATGTGGTGCTGGTGTTCTTCCTCGTGGAACTGTTCGACGCCACCGGCACGCTGATGGGCGTCGCCACCCGCGCCGGCCTGCTGAAGACGGGCAAGATGGAACGCCTGAACAAGGCGCTGATCGCCGACAGCACAGCCATCGTCGGCGGTGCCTTCCTCGGCACGTCGAGCACCACGGCCTACATCGAGAGCGCTGCCGGCGTGCAGGCAGGCGGCCGTACCGGCCTCACGGCGGTTGCCGTCGCGATCCTGTTCCTCGCCTGCCTGTTCATTTCCCCGCTGGCGGGCGCCGTTCCTGCCTATGCGACCGCGCCCGCGCTGTTCTACGTCGCCTGCCTGATGCTGCGCGACCTGGCGGACGTGGACTGGGAAGATTCGACGGAAAGCGTGCCGGCTGTCATCACCGCGCTGATGATGCCGTTCACCTTCTCGATTGCGAACGGCGTGGCCTTCGGCTTCATCTCGTTTGCCGGCCTGAAGCTGTTCACCGGACGCGCGAAGGAAGTGCCGGTAATCGTCTGGATCATCGCGGCGATTTTTGTGTTCCGCTATATCTACCTCGGAGCGGAATAGTCGGCGAAAAAAATGGCCGGAGGGAAAATCTCCGGCCATGCATTAACAAGCCGCAGGTCTAAAGCGTGTCCAGCGCCCTCTCCAGCGTGGCGACGGAACGTTCGATGTTGTGCAGCTTGTCGAGCCCGAACAGGCCGACACGGAAGGTCTTGAAATCCGCCGGCTCGTCGCACTGCAGGGGCACGCCGGCCGCGATCTGGATGCCCGCCTGCGCGAACTTCTTTCCGGACTTCACGTCGTCGTCGCCGGTGTAGCTGACGATCACGCCGGGCGCCTTGAATCCATCGGCGGCCACGCTCTTGATGCCCTTGCTTTCGAACAGCGCGCGCACGCGCTTGCCGAGTTCCTGCTGCTCGGCCTTGACCTTGTCGAAGCCGTACTCGTCCATTTCCTTCATCACGTTGCGGAGCACGGCGAGGCCGTCGGTGGGCATGGTGGCGTGGTAGGCGAAGGAGCCGCCTTCGTAGGCTTCCATGATCTGCATCCACTTCTTCAGGTCGCAGGCGAAGCTGCTGCTGGTGGTGGCGTCGATGCGGTCGCGGGCGAGCTGGCTGAGCATCACGAGGCCGCAGCAGGGCTGTGCGCTCCAGCCTTTCTGCGGCGCGCTGACAAGCACATCGATGCCGACGGCCTGCATGTCGACCCAGATCGCGCCGGAGGCAATGCAGTCGAGGACGAACATGCCGCCCACCGCATGCACGGCTTCGGCCACCTTGCGCAGGTAGTCATCGGGCAGAATCATGCCGGAGGCGGTTTCGACGTGCGGCGCGAACACGAGGTCGGGCTTCGTTTCGCGGATGGTGGCGACGACTTCCTCGATCGGTGCCGGGGCGTACGCGGCCTGGCTGCCCTGTTCCACCGGACGGGCCTTGAGCACCGCGCATGAGGAGGGGATATTGCCCATTTCAAGGATCTGCGACCAGCGGAAGCTGAACCAGCCGTTGCGGATCACCAGGCATTTCTTGCCGTGTGCGAACTGGCGGCACACCGCTTCCATGCCGAAGGTGCCGCTGCCGGGAACGACGATGGCCGTCTTTGCGCCGTACACTTTCTTGAGCGTCGCGGAGACGTCGCGCATGACGCCCTGGAACTGCTGGGACATGTGATTGATTGCACGATCGGTGTAGACGACCGAATATTCGAGAAGTCCGTCGGGATCGACGTGGGGTAACAAACCTGGCACTCGCGCCTCCATCGTTGTGAGAGTTTCGGTCGGATTGCACTTGCCGCCGGGTAAGCGGATGCAAAACTTGCTGCTGTTCAGGCGATTCTACTGGAGCCAGCAGAAAAGGTCAGAACCGATATTGAACCAGAAAGTACCGCCTTGCACGAATATGGCGCAATCCTGCGCTGCAACATTACACTTGTCCGACACGGAAGACGTCCGTCGGCTGACACGCCGCAAAGGAAGCAGAAGAATGATCGAAGAGGAAGCAAGGGTAGTTTCACAGAAGGGCCTTTCGGGGTGGCTGGGCGAAGGCGCGCGTACCGCACTCTTCCTGCCTGCGCGATGGGAAGGACTGACGCCCTCTCCCGGCTTGGTCGCGTTATTGGTTCTTTACGGCATCCTGCTGAACCTCGCGTTCGAGCGCCTAACCCTGCCCGGCCCGGCCGTTTTCGAATGGCGCACGCTCGCGAGCGGCTGGCTGCCGACGCTGGTCGCTGCCTGGACCTGCTACCTGATGCGCGGCCCGACCCGCACCGCGGCCCACCTGTTCGGGATGGTGCTGGCGCAATCGCTGTTCGTTTCGCTAGTGGCCGGAGCAACTTATGTCGTACTGGTCAGGGCGAACCTGCACAGCGCGCGCGCATTGGGGGAAGCGGGGATGTGGGCGCTATGGCTGGGCCCTGCCCTCTGGGCCATCCTCGCCCAGGTCACCCTGCTGTCCCGCGACGGCGCGCATCACTCCGGCCGTCTTCTGCTGGCCGCGTCAAGCCTCGTCGCGGCGTCCGCCTTGCAATATGCCGTGCAGCCAGCCGGATTCTGGACGCCCGCCGACGACGACCTGCAGGAGCAGCGGCGCCGACTGAGCCTGACGCAGGAATTGATGGAAGCGCAGCCGCAGCTGCTCGCGCAGCGGCTCAGGGAAATTCCGAAGCAGCGCCCGGGCGCAATCGACGTGTACGCCATCACCTTCGCCCCGTACTCGGACGAGGATGTGTTCTTGCGTGAGAGCGCCATGGTTTCGGATGTCATGGCGCGCCGTTTTGGCGCAAAGGGCGTGCAGCTGGTCAACCACGTGCAGACTGTCAACCAGTGGCCATGGGCGACGCCGCGCAACCTGCAGCGGGCAATCCAGCGCGTGGCCGAAGTGATGGACCGCAACGAGGACATCCTTTTCCTCCACCTGACCTCGCACGGAGCAAAGGATGGCCAACTGACAGCGGATTTCTGGCCGATGACGGTCACGCCCGTGCATCCCGCCGAGCTTAAAGCCTGGCTGGACCAGGCCGGCATTCGCCATCGGGTGATTTCGATTTCCGCCTGCTATTCGGGAAGCTGGATCCCTGCCCTGGCAGGGGATTCGACGCTGGTGATGACGGCGGCCGACGCCGAACACACGTCCTACGGCTGCGGACGCGGGTCGGAACTGACGTTTTTCGGGCGGGCGATGTTCGACGAGCAGTTGCGCAATAACACGCTGTCGTTCGAGTCGGCACATGCGGCGGCGCGCGACGTCATCAAGAACCGGGAAGAGGAAGCCGGCAAGGATGACGGTTATTCCAATCCGCAGATCAGCGTGGGAACGGAGATCCGTCCCCGCCTTGCCCGACTGGAACAGCAGTTGAAGAATCAGCTGCCGCGATAGGTCGAGTACGACCAGGGGGAGACCACCAGCGGAACGTGGTAGTTCTGCGATGGATCGGCGATGCCGAAGGCGATGATCACGCGGTCGACGAAACGCGGCTCGGGAAGCTTGACGCCCTGGGCGGCGAAATAGTCGCCGGCACCGAATACGAGCTCATACTGGCCTGCGCGCATCGCCTCTCCCTGCAGCAGCGGCGCGTCACAGCGGCCGTCGGCGTTGGTCACCGTGCTGCACACCAGGGTCCGTTGCGTTGCCTCCACGACATACAGTTCGACCAGCACGCCGGCGCCCGGCCTGCCCTGCGTGACGTCCAGTACGTGGGTGCTCAGTTTTCCCATTGGTTTCTCCTGTGGAATGGATTGGGGGAATGATATATCGGGAGGGTGGCTTGCTTATGGTGCTTGCGATATAGGGCTCATGCAGGCGGGCGGATAAGGTCAATCAACCCTGCCTCATCCCCGTCGTCCCCGCGCAGGCGGGGACCCATAGTGAGCTAGTTCGTGCGACTTGCCTATGGATCCCCGCCTTCGCGGGGATGACGGGCTACTTTTCAAGGGCAACCCACCGTCGTCACCCGCCTGCCACCGCCCCTATATCCAAGCCCATATACCCACTATTCACCCCATCCCCTGCCCTTCTCGCACGCATCTTGCATGATGACTATCAGACAGTCATGCATCGTCCCGATATTTCCCGTATTGCATGTCGAGGATACCCTGCATCATGTTCCGGATATAGCCAGACAACAGCCCAGTGCTAACCTAATGCCACAACAATTCATGGTTGAGAGAGCATGACACAAGCCATTCGTTACCTTTATCGCGGTGAAGTTCAGACCGTTTCCGACGTGTCTCCGACCCGCACCATCCTGCAGCAGGTGCGCGAAGAACACCGCTGCACCGGCACCAAGGAAGGATGCGCCGAGGGCGATTGCGGCGCCTGCACCGTGGTGATCGGCGAGCTGAAAGGCAATACGGTCGAACTGAAGGCCGTCAATTCCTGCATCCAGTTCGTGCCCACGCTCGACGGCAAGGCACTGTTCACCGTGGAAGACCTGAAGCAGCCGGACGGCGCGCTGCATCCGGTGCAGCAGGCGATGGTCGAGTGCCACGGTTCGCAGTGCGGCTTCTGCACGCCCGGCTTCGTGATGTCCCTGTGGGGCCTGTACCTGAAGCAGGAAGACAAGTCCTGTTACCCCGAACGCAAGGAAATCGACGATACGCTGTCCGGTAACCTGTGCCGCTGCACCGGCTACCGCCCGATCATCGACGCGGCGCACCGCATGCTCGATCTGCCAAAGGTGAAGTTCGACCGCGACACCCTGAAAGGCGCGCTGCAGGCCATCCAGCGCCAGGACATGCTGACGTATACCTTCGAAGGCCAGTCCTTCCATATCCCGCGCACGCTCGACCAGCTGGTACAGATCCGCGCCGAGAAGCCTGCCGCCACCATCCTGTCCGGCTCGACCGACGTCGGCCTGTGGGTCACGAAGCAGATGCGCAACCTGGGCGACATCATCTACATCAACGAAGTGGCCGAACTGCAGGACGTCAAGGAAGCCGACGGCACGCTGGAAATCGGCGCCGCCGTCACGCTCAACGACGCCTATGCGGCGGTCTGCAAGCACTATCCGCAGGAACTGTCCGAACTGTGGCAGCGCTTTGCTTCCCTGCCGGTGCGTAACGCGGGCACGCTGGGCGGCAATGTGGCCAATGGCTCCCCGATCGGCGACTCCGCGCCCTGGCTGATCGCCCTCGGCAGCGAAATCGTCCTGCGAGGCAAAGACGGACAGCGTGCGATGCCGCTGGAAGCCTTCTATCTCGACTACCAGAAGAAGGACCTGCGCCCGGACGAATTCGTCGAAGCGGTCCGCGTGCCGCTGCCGCAACCCGGACGGCGCTTCCGTACCTACAAGCTGTCCAAGCGCTTCGACCAGGACATCTCGGCCGTCTGCGCTGCGTTCGCCATCACGCTCGACGGCAAGACCGTGCGCGACGCGCGCATCGCGTTCGGCGGCATGGCCGCGACATCGCGCCGCGCACCGAAAGCCGAAGCCGCGCTCAGCGGCCGCGAATGGAACGAAGACGCGCTGAACGACGCCATCAAGGCACTGGCGGAAGACTACGCGCCGCTCACCGACATGCGCGCCTCCGGCAACTACCGCATGAAATCCGCGCAGAACCTGCTGCGCCGTTTCTGGCTTGAAACACGGCCTGATGCCCCGCTGTCCGCCGAAGCGGTCAACGCATTCGCCTGCGCATGACTGGTGACACGATCATGAACAAGACGACCGAATCCTTCCTGAAGCAAAAAACCGCCGCCGAGTGGGCGGAAGTCGGCGTGCCTCGTCCGCACGAATCCGCCTTCCTGCACGTCCTCGGCGAGGCCCGTTATGTCGACGACATTCCGGAAATGCAAGGCACACTGCATGCCGCGCTCGGCCTGTCGCAGAAAGCGCATGCGCGGGTCAAGGGCATGGACCTCACGGAAGTGCAGGCGTCGCCCGGCGTGGTGGCGGTCTACACGGCCAAGGACATTCCCGGCACCAACGACTGCGGCCCGATCATCCACGACGATCCCATCCTGGCAGACGGTCTCGTGGAATATGTCGGCCAGCCGATCTTCCTGGTCATCGCCGACACGCACGACAACGCACGCCGTGCAGCACGGCTGGCGAAGGTGGACTATGAGGAACTGCCCGCGATCCTGACACCGCAGGAAGCGAAGAAGGCGCAATCCTTCGTGCTGCCGCCGATGCGCCTGCGGCGCGGCGATTTCCAGAAGGCCTTCGAGCAGTCGCCGCATCGCGTCAAGGGCGAGCTGTACGTCGGCGGGCAGGAGCAGTTCTACCTCGAAGGCCAGATCTCCTACGCGGTGCCGAAGGAAGACCGCGGCATGCACGTCTACTGCTCGACCCAGCATCCGTCGGAAATGCAGCATGTGGTCGCGCATGCGCTCGGACTGCATTCGCACCATGTGGTGGTCGAATGCCGGCGCATGGGTGGCGGCTTCGGCGGCAAGGAATCGCAGTCCGCGCTGTGGGCGGCGGCAGCATCGATCGCGGCCGCAAAGCTGGACCGTCCGGTGAAGCTGCGTGCCGACCGCGACGACGACATGATGGTGACCGGCAAGCGGCACGACTTCCATTACGAATACGAGGTCGGCTACGACAACGACGGCCGCATCACCGCCGCGAAAGTGGAGATGGTATCGCGCGCCGGTTACTCGGCCGACCTGTCCGGCCCGGTCGCCACGCGCGCGGTCTGCCACTTCGACAATACCTATTACCTGTCCGATGTCGACATCCTCGCGCTGTGCGGCAAGACCAACACCCAGTCGAACACCGCCTTCCGGGGATTCGGCGGGCCACAGGGCGCGATCGCGATCGAGTACATCATCGACGAGATCGCGCGGACGCTGGGCAAGGATCCGGTCGACGTGCGCAAGGCCAACTTCTACGGCCGCAGCGACGAGGAAGGCCGCAACGTCACGCACTACGGCCAGAAGGTGGTCGACAATGTGATCCACGAAATCGTCGCCGAGCTGGAAGCAGACAGTGACTACCGGCAGCGTCGCGAAGTCGTGCGCGCCTTCAATGCATCCAGTCCGGTGCTGAAGAAAGGCATCGCGCTCACGCCGCTCAAGTTCGGTATCGCCTTCAACCTCACGCACCTGAACCAGGCCGGTGCGCTCGTGCATGTGTATGTGGACGGCTCGGTGCTCGTCAACCACGGCGGCACCGAGATGGGCCAGGGCGTCAACACCAAGGTGGCGCAGGTTGTCGCGCATGAACTCGGACTGGACCTGTCGCAGGTACGCGTGTCGGCAACCGACACCAGCAAGGTGGCGAACACCTCGGCCACCGCGGCATCCACGGGCGCGGACCTGAACGGCAAGGCCGCGCAGGATGCGGCACGGCAGATTCGCGAGCGCCTGACCGCCTTTGCCGCGCAGGCATGGAAGGCGGACCCGGCCGGAATCCGCTTTGCCGACAATCACATTGTCATCAACGGCACGCCGCAGCCCTTCAACGAAGTGGTGCGCAAGGCCTACAATGCCCGCGTGCAGCTCTGGTCGGACGGCTTCTACGCCACGCCCGGCCTGCACTGGGATGCGGCCACCATGACCGGCAATCCCTTCTTCTACTTCGCGTATGGCGCGGCGGTATCGGAAGTGGTGGTCGACACCCTGACCGGCGAATGGAAACTGCTGCGCGCCGACGCACTCTACGACGCCGGCAATTCGCTCAATCCTGCAATCGACATCGGCCAGGTGGAAGGCGGCTTCATCCAGGGCATGGGCTGGCTGACGACCGAGGAACTGTGGTGGAACAAGGCGGGCAAGCTGATGACGCACGCGCCGTCCACCTACAAGATCCCCGGCATCTCCGACTGCCCACGCGATTTCCGCGTGAAGCTGTACAAGAACCGTAATGCCGCCGACAGCATCCACCGCTCCAAGGCGGTGGGCGAACCGCCGCTGCTGCTGCCGTTCTCGGTATTTTTCGCGATCCGCGATGCGGTGGCCAGCGTCGGCGGCTACAAGGTGAATCCACCGCTGAATGCGCCGGCGACCAGCGAAGCCATCCTCAACGCAGTCGACGCGGTGCGCGCAGCATGATGAACTGGCTCGACGCAATCCGTGCCATCACCGCCCGTGCAGAACCGGCAGTGCTGGTCACGGTTGCGTCCGTGGAGGGTTCCGGCCCGCGCGAGCCGGGGGCGAAGATGCTGGTCACGCGCTCGTCGCAGTTCGACACGATTGGGGGCGGACACCTCGAAATGCGCGCCTGCGAACTGGCGCGCGACATGCTGTCCATGCCTTCCGCCCTGCCCGCTTCCGAACGTCGGCTAGCGCGATTTGCGCTCGGCCCGAGTCTTGGCCAATGCTGTGGCGGCGTTGTGCATCTCGCATTTGAGCGCGTCGATGGCGCGGCGCACGCCTTCTACGCTGCGCTTGAAGAAATCTGGCGGCAGCGGCAGGATGCCTGGCGCGTGGTGGCACTGGATGCCGCCGTTGCGCCTGTTCTGGTTGACACCGACGGGCATTCGCTGCAAGGATCGCTGCCCCCGTCGCTGTCCGGCATTGACCGGGAACGCGGCTGCCACGTGATGAAAGATGCCGACGGCCGCAGCTGGATGGTCGATCCCTGCCTCGCCTACCGATCGCACCTCGTGCTGTTCGGCGCGGGCCATGTGGGCGCCGCCATCGTGCGCGCGCTGGCCGAACTGCCCTGCCTCGTCACATGGGTAGACGAGCGCGAGGACCTTTTTCCTGCGAACCTGCCGGCAAACGTGAAGATCGAGGCGACGGATACCCCGGAAGCCGTGGTCGACGAAGTACCGCCCGGCGCCAGCTATCTTGTCATGACGTACAGCCACGCGCTCGACCAGCAACTGTGCGAGACAATCCTGCGTCGCGCGGATCGCGGCTGGTTCGGGCTCATCGGGTCGAAGACGAAGCGCATGCAGTTCGAGCATCGGCTGCGCGATCGCGGCATTGGCGCTCAGGAACTTGAGACCATGGTCTGCCCTGTCGGTGTCCCCGGCATCACCGGCAAAGCCCCGGCCGTGATTGCCGCATCAGTGTGCGCGCAGTTGTTGCAGGTATGGGAAAGGGAAGAAGCCGCGCGCCGCGCCTGCAGCGGCCCCAGCCTCGTTCGCACAGTCGCAGGAATTTGACCGTATTTCAGAAAGCAAGAAAGCATTACATGACCTTGAACCCCGCAACACCCCGTTGCCAGGCTTACCGCGCCAGCATTCTCCACTTCACCGCCGACCCCGCCTTCAATGACAACGCGCACAGCTGGCATGAAGACGGCCTGCTGGTTGTCGAGGATGGCCGCGTGAAGGCAGCCGGCGACTTCGCGCAATTGCACAACACCCTTCCCCCGGACACCACCGTATTCGATTATCGCGGCAAGCTGATCGTGCCCGGCTTCATCGACACGCACATCCATTACCCGCAGACCGACATGATCGCGTCGCCTGCGCCCGGCCTGCTCCCGTGGCTGGAAACCTATACCTTCCCCAACGAGCGCAAGTTCGACGATCCCGAACACGCGCAGGAGGTCGCCCACTTCTTCATCGACGAACTCCTGCGCTGCGGCACGACGACCGCGATGGTGTACTGCACCGTGCATCCCACGTCGGTGAACGCCTTCTTCGGCGAAAGCCACAAGCGCAACCTGCGCATGGTGGCCGGCAAGATCCTGATGGACCGCAACTGCCCGGAATTCCTGCGCGACACTGCGGAAGGCGGCGTCCGCCAGAGCGAGGAACTGATCAACAGCTGGCACAACCACGGGCGCCAGCTCTATGCGATCACACCGCGCTTCGCGCCAACGTCGACCGAGGCGCAGCTGCAACTGGCGGGCGAACTGGCGCGCGCCTATCCGGATACCTTCCTGCAGACGCATGTGGCAGAGAACACGGATGAAGTGGCGTGGGTGAAGTCGCTTTTCCCCGAGTCGCGCAGCTATCTCGATGTGTATGACAAATACGGCATGATGCGGCCGCGCGCCATGTATGCACACTGCATCTGGCTCGACGACCACGACCGCGCGCGCATGCGCGACACGCAGTCGGCGGCATCGATCTGCCCGACCTCCAATCTCTTCCTCGGCAGCGGCCTGTTCGACTTCAAGCGCGCCGACGAAGCGCGCGTACCGATGGCGCTGGCCACCGATGTCGGCGGCGGGACTTCCTTCTCGATGCTGCAGACGATGAACGAGGTGTACAAGGTCGCGCGCATGGGTGGCACCTACCTGTCGGCGCTACGCATGTTCTACATGGCCACGCTTGGCGGCGCGCGCAGCATGCAGCTCGAAGGAACCGTCGGCAATTTCGCCACAGGCGTCGAGGCCGACTTTGTTGTATTGGATCCACAGGCCACGCCGCTGCTGGCGCGCCGTACTTCGCGCACCGAAAGCCTCGAAGAACTGCTGTTTGCACTGGCCCTGCTGGGGGACGATCGCACTGTCGCCGCGACGTACAGCGGGGGTAAACAGGTACACGCGCGCGGCGAAACAAATGCTGAAAAAAGCAGCACTTGAATTTGCCAATTTGACAAATAAAAAACTTGACCTCGATCAAGTTCTCCAATTTCCCTTACGCAACTGTCAGAAGGAAAAGTAGAATGGCACCCGACTCGAAAGCGGGGCCACAGGCGGGCGCGTAAGTACTACCGTCCGGGGAGGCCCGGCTTCTTTAACTGCATTGCAACAGGAGATGTCATGCACCAAACAAGCCTGAAACTGAAACACTTCGCGCTGGCAGCAGCGCTGTGCGCCGCCACCGCGGCACCCGCCATGGCACAGACCAATGTCACCGTCATGGGTCTCGTGGACGCCTATGCCGGTTCCATGCGCAACGCCGGCGACGCCAGCGCACGCAAGGTCGTCAACAGCGGCGGCATGACGACGTCGTGGATCGGTTTCAAGGGCTCCGAAGACCTCGGCGGCGGACTGAAGGCCAACTTCCTGCTGACCAGCTTCTTCCAGGCAGACACCGGTGTGCAGGGCCGCTTCCCTGGCGACACGATGTGGTCGCGCGATGCGAACGTCGGCCTGTCCGGCGGCTTCGGCGCCATCTCCTTCGGCCGTGAACTGGCACCGCACTTCCTGCCGACGATCCTGTTCAACCCGTTCGGCGATTCCTATACCTTCGCCCCGCTGATCCTGCACGCAGACGTGCCGCTGTTCAACGCGTCCGGCTGGACCAACTCCGTGGCCGGCGATACCGGCTGGAGCAACTCCATCCGCTATACGACGCCCGATTTCGGCGGCCTGAAGGCCAACCTGCACTACCAGCTCGGCGAGCAGGCAGGCAACAACGGCGTGAACAACATCGGCGCCAACGCGCTGTACTTCAACGGCCCGCTCGCGCTGACCGCGTTCTATCACACGGTTGAAGTCAACAATCCGACCGGCGGCCCGACCGCAGCCCGCCAGAAGGCCTGGATGCTGGGCGGCACCTACGACCTGAAGGCAGCGAAGCTGTTTGCCACCTACGGCCAGACCTCCCACAACATCGACCTCGACGACAAGACCCTGTCGCTGGGCGCGACCGTGCCGATGGGCGCGGGCAAGATCCAGGCAAGCTGGGCGCAGACCAAGCGTGAAGGCACCGTGGTCGGCGCCGACCAGAAGCGCACCACGACTGCAGTCGGCTACGACTACGACATGTCCAAGCGTACCGACCTGTATGCGGTCTTCATGAACGATCGCATCACCGCACAGAACAGCGGCAACAGCTTCGGCGTCGGCGTCCGCCATCGCTTCTGATGTAATTCAGCTTCAGGCAGTGGCGACAGTCGCTGCCTGGCCGCAGGGCCGGCCATAAGCCCTCCTTGCGAATTTGATCGATGGATGTCGATTGAAACTGAAACCCGGCAGACCGCCGGGTTTTTCTTTTTTGTTTGTCTTTTTCTTCGGTAACCCGATTCTGTGGTCACTCCGTTGATGCTAGCCGGGACTGGCCCCGGCGGGCCACTCACTTTCTTTGCTTCGCCAAAGAAAGTAAGCAAAGAAAAGCGACCGGTACGGTTTACTCTGATCGGTAACACATTAATTCAAGCACATGGGTAACAGTTTTTTACCCTATGGCTATCTTCATTGCTGGAGAGAGCCATGCCTTGGAAGGATGTCAAACCGATGGACGAGAAG
>NZ_JBLWFR010000035.1:0-977 GCF_048799745.1 Noviherbaspirillum sp. ST9
TGAGAACCAAGAAAATCTGCTTGCCGGTGACTGGAGTGAGATTGGATCGAGTGGGCAGTCTCTTTCCCTGAAATTTGATAAGGACTATTCTTTTTGGTTTTCGGCGGTTGTAAGAGGAACCAGTATGAAGTATTTGGGAACTTACAGTATAAAGGGCGACGCTTTAAAAGTAACCGCTACTGAAATGACAGTGCAGAAGCCGGGAGAAGCGGTGGAAACCACGGCTGTACGTCATGACGTTTTTCCGGAAGCAACTTACAGCGTCAGTAATGATACTCTTACGCTGACTTACCAAACCTACACGGCCGTATGGCCTGCCGTACCGGCTACCGTTAAGTTTCGCCGGATGATTATAATTGAATAAGCTGAGCGAAACATTCTGATTTCGCCCAGCAAGAAGAGAATTAAGGAATATGTTCGAAGATCGCCACGCCCGAATGCCACCTCAATACTGTACCGCTACCATATTAGAAAAGTACGGGGGACTAACAGACGCATCTGCACTAAGAATGGATACATAATTTTTTATCACCGGATCATAGTTGAAATACTGTAGAAATACACCCGAGAAGGAAGCGGGATCTAATTCCGTACCTGGAATGGTGGCGCCGGTAGAACTATCGTAAAGCAACAGAAAATATGCCCCCGGCATACCGCCCTGCCCCAGGGAGACATCGCCCGACAGATCCAGCTGAACCAGATCACCCAGCTTGCCTGGCTGCTGTTCGTTTATTCTGGCCAGTGTATCGATGGTGCCGAGCGGCATCCCGTCAATGTCTGTATTAGCCCTGACCACAACCATATCCACTTTATCAGGAAACGCCCCGGAACTATTGTCAATATAAATAGCCCAGTTGATCTTCTTTTCATTCTCTTGCGTTGGTGTTCCCATAAGCAGTTCGGGCGCAGCATCAGGATCGGGGCTAAGCTGGAGCAATGCTACAGTTAAAGGCTTATTGCCCGGGGCCTGGATCAAC
>NZ_JBLWFR010000036.1:0-969 GCF_048799745.1 Noviherbaspirillum sp. ST9
GCTTATGACCCTGATCTTGTCGCCCTTGTGAATCCGCTCTGAAGTTACTTCAATACTATGATCACCAGCAACCATGAATATCTTTAGATTTTCAATTTGATAATCGGGGATAGGAGCCGGTGTACCTTCGAATGATATGTAACGCAAGGCTCCGGGGATGACCAGCACATCATATTGCTCCCTGAAGCTCACTCGCACCAGTACATAGCCCGGGAGAAAAGGTTCCTCTACAATCTTCATCCGTTCGCTCCATCTCTTTTGTTCCATGACTAACGGCAGATAGGCTTCTATACCTTTCCTCGTTGATTCGGTATGTACCTTCTTTTCAGTTCTTGATTCAGTATACACCGCGTACCATTTGTAAAGAGGATCGCTGTTTAGATAGCTCATAAAAGGTTAATACTGAAAATAATACCAGGCTTAATACAGCTACGCTACCTGACTCACATGTCAATATGAGCACTTATAGCATGTTCAGTTCGTTTTAATAATCAGGATTATGTTACCATAAGCCTGTAAATCATATATGTGATCAATCACACAGTTAATCCATTATTATCAGGATTATTCCTGTTCTTTTAACTGTTTTTTTATTCTCAGGAACTTAAGAACACTATCGGGTAAGTTGTCTGCTTCATCTTCCTTGCCATAGCCATTATATCCTCCATAGCTGTTATACCCGTAGCCATACCCATATCCGTAGCCATACCCATATCCATATGTGTTTTGTCGTTTGGCATCATTTAACACCAAAAACGGATTCCTTAGTTTTTTACTCTCATAAATGTCCCTGATAATCCCGAGTTGATTTTTCTGCGTATAATTATACCTTACCATATAAATACTCATATCAGAATATTTAGCAAGAGAGAAAGTGTCAGCAACCAACCCCACTGGCGAAGTATCGATAATGACATAATCAAACATAGATTCCAACGTAGTTATTATGCCCAGTGCTTCGTTGAACTG
>NZ_JBLWFR010000017.1:0-33940 GCF_048799745.1 Noviherbaspirillum sp. ST9
GTGTATTTCGGCCCAATTGCATTGGGCCGATTTGATGAGCGCAAGGGCGGCGAGCGTGGTTACTTGAACCTGAAGGTGTAACCCATGTGATTGAACTTTTTTGTTACCTATGTGGTTGACTCCTACAGGGTCGCCTTTTTGGCCTACCTTTTTGGCGAAGCAAAAAGGTAGGTGGCCCGCCGGGGCCAGTCCCGGCTAGTCCCAACGGAGTGACTACAGAACCGGGCCACCGAAGAAAGAAAGAAAGAAAGAAAACAACCTAAACCTTAGGCTTAGGCTGCTCCACCACATCCTCCACATAAAGCAGCTTGACCGCCACCATCCCCGCGGCAATCAAGGGCGAAGCAAGCACCACTCCCAACGGCCCCGCAAGCGCAGCCAGCAACAGCGTCCCAAAGATAACCAGCGCCGGTGGAAGCGAAACCGCCCGCTGCTCCACCAGCGGCGTGAGCAGGTAATTCTCCGCCGTCTGGATACCGACATACAGCGCCAGCACATACATGGCCAGCTGCGTATCGATATTGAATGCAATGAGCAAGGGCGCGGCCGCCGCCAGGATCGGGCCGATGTAGGGAATGAATTCCAGCACGCCGGTCAGGACGCCCAGCGTGAACGCAAGCGGCACTCCCAGCCACCACAACCCGATGCCCGCGGCAACGCCGACCACGGTCATGGTCACCAGCCGTCCCACCAGCCACGCACGCAGGACGCCGGCGATCTCATCCATGACTTCGTAGGCGCGCGGCCTCCCCTTGCGCGGCAACAGATGCATCATGCCGCGCTGGTATAGGCGCGGCTGAGCCGCGAGGTAGATACCGATAAAGAGTGCGACCGCGGCGCCGCCGAGGGCCGAAAAGGTGGAGCTGATCAACCCCTGCGCCCTGCCCAGCATATGGAAGTCGAAGCGCATGCGGGACAGTTCGGCAATCATCGGTTGCAGCGGTTTAGCCCATTCATGCTGGCGCATCCACTGACGCATGCGCGCCATGGACCGCGGGAGCTCGTCGAGAAGGTCGGCGACCTGTTCCGCCATGGGAACGGCGAACACATAGACCAGCACGAAGATGAACACGGCCAGGGCCACAATGGACACGGTAAGCGCGAGGCTTTCCTTGAACTTGGCCCGATCCACCAGCCAGTTGGTCGGCGCGCGCAACAGAACGGCGATGAGGATGCCGGCGAACAGGACCAGGAATACGTCGCTCGCGTACCAGATCGCGGTCAGCATCAGCCCCGTGAAAATGACGAGGCTGACGACCAGGAGCGTGCGGCGCACGAACTGCGAATCGGTGAAGTCCTGCGATTCCGCCTGCACCCGGTAGCCGGCGCGGCGGTCGGGGATGATACGCCGGTCACCTCGCGACGCTTCCGGCGCCGTCGCCGCGGGATGACTCAGTGCAGAAGCGAGTACGCCGGTACGCGGATCGATGCCGGACGCCATGGTCAGCGTGCGCCGCTGCCAGCGGCTCGGCCTCCGCTGGCGCCGCCGCCCGTGGACGTCGCGGCGCCGCCGCCCTCGGCGACCTGCTGCGGCCAGGACAGGATGGAGCTGGCGACGCGCTGCGACTGTGCCTTGCGGCCGCCCGCAACCCTGACCGTCTTGTTCAGCTCATAGCCCGCCGCCTCCGCGCGCACCTTGTAACTTCCTCCTTGTGGCAGGTCCACCAGCAGGATGGGCGAGTCGCAGGCAAGTTGCAACACCGTATTGCCCCCCGCGTCGCGGATGTCGACGTCGACATCCGCCAGATAGGCGCCGCTGCGTGTGGCGAACGTCAGCATCAGGTCATAACCCGACGCTTGCTGCTTCATGTAACTGGACTCTTCCTCCCCCACACCGCCGCACAGATAGGTGACGCCATCCTGGGTGACCGGCTTGAGCCGCGCGATCGGCGATGGCGGCGGCGGCAGGTCGGCAGTTGCCTCGGTGCGCATCGGACTGGAACCGGAAGCGCCGGAGGAACTGTTGCCGGAGGCACCGGACGATTCCGCTCCCGGCATCGGGTGCGGGCCGGAATGCATCTGGGCGAATACAGGCGCGGAGAGCATGCCGAGTGCAATCAAAAGGCTCGATATTTTTTTCATGACTGGAACCTCCATGGACGAATTCAGGGGAAAGCGCGGGACGCGCGCTCCGGACAGTCGTTCACCGATGCAGCATTCATGCCCGCAATAAAAGCGCCGTGACGCCGGGGATTGCAACATGGAATGCGGCGAATCGATGGAAAGAGCTGCATGCAGTGGAAACTTTTACATGCACGTGCAGTCTTCAAGCAGGTCATGCAGTGCGCATCGTCGTCTGGCACCGAAAATGCTACGCGCTTGTTGCTGCCGCCAAAGAAACGCGGCGCATGTTTGAAATGAGCAAGGACCGGAACGCTTTCCCGTGACTCAAGACATCCTGCAGTTGCCCGTCAAGATACTTCCGCAGCCGGACGAAACCACCTGCGGTCCGACCTGCCTGCACGCCGTCTACCGCTACTGGGGCGAAGACGAATCGCTTTCGCGTGTGATCGAGCGCACCGGCCGCCTGGAGCATGGCGGCACCTTTGCTGTCTTCCTCGCCTGCGACGCCTTGCGGCGGGGCTACAACGCGACGATCTACACCTACAACCTCAATGTGTTCGACCCGACCTGGTTCACCGAACCGGATATGGACATTGCGGACCGCCTGCAGCAGCAGCGCGAGACCAAGATGGATTACCGCCTGCAGCACGCGACCACGGGCTACCTCGAATTCCTTGGCCTCGGCGGGCGGTTGCGCCTGCTCGACCTGTCGCGCTACCTGATCCGCGGCATCCTGCGCAGGCGCCTGCCCATCATCACCGGACTGAGCTCGACCTACCTGTACCGGGTCGCGCGCGAATATGGTCCGGATGACGAACCGGACGACGTGCGCGGTATCCCGTCCGGTCATTTCGTCATCATTGCCGGCTACGACCGCGAGCGCCGCAAGGTGCTGGTCGTCGATCCCTATCAACAGAATCCGTATGCCGGCAACCAGGAGTACTGGCTGAGCGTCGACCGGGTTGTCAACGCAGTACTACTGGGCATCGTGACTCACGACGCCAACCTGCTCATCATCCACCCGCGGTGCCCGCCGCGACAGGAAGTACCATGAATATCCTCTTCGTCGTCAGTCAACAGCAAGATTGGCCCAGCGACATACCGGGTGTCACCGTAATACCCGCCGAAACCTACCTCATGGACCCCGCCTACGGGGATATCGGATCCACCAAAGTTTTCAACCTCTGCAGGACCTATCGTTACCAGAGCCAGGGTTACTATGTTTCCCTGCTGGCGGAAGCGCGCGGCCACCAGCCGGTGCCCGGCGTGCAGGCGATGAAGGATTTGTATTCCGGAAGCGTCGTGCAGGACATCACGGGCAAGCTCGGCAACCTGATCGATTGCTCCTTCGCCAGGACGGCGGAGGAGTTCGTCGACCTGAACGTGTATTTCGGGCGTGACGCGGAAGCCCGGCATCCGCACTTGAGCGAGCAGTTGTTCAAACTGCTGCACACGCCGGTGCTGCACGTCCGTTTCGAACAGGCAAACGGAAGCTGGCACCTGTGCAGCGTCTATCCCGGAAGCATTCGCGATATCCCCGCGCACCACCAGGAATTCGCGGCCGGGGCGGCGATGGACTACCTGCAGGAACAGAAGATACGAACGAGTACGCCCGCCAGCCGAAGACCCTCGCTCGCCATCCTCCACGACCCGCAACGCAACGAATCCCCCTCCAATCCCGATGCCATCCAGAAGTTCCGAGACGCCGCCGAGCTGCTCGGCATGACCGCCGAACTGATCACGCCAAAAGACACGCGCCGCATCGCCGAATTCGACGCCCTCTTCATCCGCGATACCACCAACGTCGACCACTACACCTACGAGCTGTCGCGCCAGGCGGCGGAGGCCGGGATGGTCGTCATCGACGATCCGGAATCGATCCTGCGCTGCACGAACAAGATCTACCTGAATGAACTGCTGAACCGCCACCACATTCCCACACCGAAAACCCTGGTGGTGCACAAGGGCAATGTCGACCAGATCGTCGCCACGCTCGGCCTGCCCTGCATCCTGAAGCAGCCCGACGGCGCGTTCTCGCAGGGCGTGGTCAAGATCGAATCGGAGGAAGCCCTGCTGGACAAGGTCAATGCGCTGCTGCAGGAGTCGGAACTCGTGCTGGCCCAGGAATACCTGCCGACCGAGTTCGACTGGCGTATCGGCGTGCTCGACCAGCGCCCGCTCTTCGTGTGCAAGTACTTCATGGCGCCGGGGCACTGGCAGATCATCAAGCATGAGCACCAGCGCATGTCCGAGGGACGCACCGAGGCGCTGTCGGTCGGCGAGGTGCCGGATGAGGTCGTGAAGATTGCCGTGCAGGCGGCCAACCTGATCGGCGACGGTTTCTACGGTGTCGATCTGAAACAGATCGGTTGCCAGTATTACGTCATCGAGATCAACGACAACCCTAACGTGGATGCCGGCAACGAAGATGCGGTGCTGTCGGATGCGCTTTATCGTGAAGTCATGGGTGTCTTCCGCAAGCGCATCGATGCCAGGAAAGGAAACACGTCGATATGAACGAGGACGAGCCCCCGTTGCTGCACGCTTTCATGGGCTGCGGTATCGAACTGGAATACATGATCGTCGACAGCGAGCACCTGTCCGTCATGCCGGTCTCGGACCGGTTGCTGGAGGGGGGCAGCGATGTGGAGCGAGGCAGGATGGGATGGTCCAACGAACTCGTCCTGCATGTCATCGAAGTCAAGAATGTGCGTCCGACCGCCTCGCTCAGCCTGCTGCCCGATGCCTTCCATGCGGAAGTGCGCGAGATCGACCGACGGCTGCACGCCCTCGGCGCGCGCCTGATGCCTGGCGCCATGCACCCGTGGATGGATCCGCGTACCGAGACTCGTCTCTGGCCGCACGGCAACGAGACAATCTACCGCACCTACGACCGCATCTTCGAGAGCCGCAGCCACGGTTGGGCCAATCTGCAGAGCATGCACATCAACCTGCCCTTCGGCGATGACGAGGAGTTCGAGCGACTGCACGCAGCGATCCGCCTGGTGCTGCCCATCCTGCCCGCGCTTGCCGCCAGCTCGCCGTTCGTGGAAGGACGACCGGCCGGCTGGATGGACTACCGCATGCGCGTCTACTGTGACAACGCAAGCGGATTCCCCTCGATTGCCGGCATGATCGTGCCGGAGACCATTACCAGCCGCGCCGCCTATGAGGAACGCATCCTGGCGCCGATGTACCGTGACATCGCGCCTCACGATCCGGAACGGGTGCTGCAGTACGAATGGCTGAATTCACGCGGCGCGATTGCGCGCTTCGACCGCAATGCCATCGAGATCCGCGTGCTGGACACGCAGGAATGCCCGCGCGCCGACCTGGCAATTGCGGCGGCCGTCGTGGACCTCGTGCGCCGGCTGTACCGCGCGGATAACCTCGTGGAGCAACAGGAAATGACGACCGCCGCATTGGCGGCGATCCTGCAGGATTGCATCCGCGACGCCGACGAAACGCAGATCGATCATGCAGGCTACCTCCGCCTGCTCGGTTTTCCCGGTGACCGTTGCACCGCCTCCACCCTGTGGGGGCACCTGATCGACCGCATGCTGGAGGACGACGCGCGCCACCGGCAGCACTGGGAGGAACCGCTGCGCACCATCCTTGAACATGGGCCGCTGGCACGGCGCCTCCTGCGTGCTGCCGGCAACCAGCCGCCGCATGCGCAATTGCAGGCGGTCTATCGCACGCTCTGCGACTGCCTGCACGCCGGCCAGCTTTTCCTGCCGTGAGGACAAGTTGCCGGCCGAGGATTTTTTCCTGATCACCTGCGAGCACGGCGGCAACCGCGTGCCCTCGCGATACCGCGATTTCTTTCGCGGACACGAGCCGCTGCTCCGCACCCATCGTGCCTATGACGTGGGGGCCTTGCGCGTTGCACGCGAATTCGCCGATGCACTGTCCGCGCCGCTGATGGTGTCGACCGTCAGCCGCCTGCTGATCGACCTGAACCGCTCGCCCAGCCATCCGAAGCTCTACTCGGAAGCGACACGCGATGCGCCGCAGGACATCCGCGAGGAAATCTTCAAGCGCTATTACCTGCCCTACCGCATGAAAGTCGAGACGCAGATTGCGCAGGCCGTCGCCGCGGGTATGCGCGTAGTGCATGTGTCCTGCCATAGTTTCACGCCGGAGCTGGACGGCAAGGTGCGCAGCGCCGACCTCGGCCTGCTGTACGACCCTGCCCGCACGGCAGAAACGGGCTTGTGCAGGCGCTGGCAAACCTCCTTGAAGGTGTACGCAGCGATGCTGAAAACGCGGCTGAACTATCCCTACCTGGGCACCGCCGATGGTTTCACGGTCTACTTGCGGCGGCGCTTTCCTCCGGATGCTTACCTCGGCATCGAGCTGGAGATCAACCAGAAGCATGTCCGCGGGCGCGGGGAGCATTGGCGCGCGGTACGCCACGCGGTGATCGAAGCCTTCCACGATGCCGCGCCGCTTGAAAAGCCGCTCGCCGCCCCGAACCCGCAGGTTTTTGCCTGAGCGGCTATCATTGGCTCTTTCTTGCGAGAGAGAGACCATGCATTTCCTGCTTTTCTACGACTATGTGCCCGACTACATGGCGCGGCGCGAACAATTCCGCAATGACCACCTGAAACTGGCGTGGGAATCGCACAAGCGCGGCGAACTGGTCCTCGGCGGCGTGACGGCTGATCCCGTCGATAGCGCTGTCCTGTTCTTCCAGGCCGATTCGGCGCAGGTGGTCGAGGACTTCGCCAAGGCGGATCCGTATGTTACGGGCGGTCTGGTGGCGAAATGGCGCGTGCGGCCGTGGAATACGGTGGTCGGCGAAACGGCAAGCTCCCCCGTCCGTCCTGTGTGAAAGCATTTTCAGAGTGACAACGTCGCCCCCGTTTTCCGCACGGCTCCAGCCGTCCGGCCTCGCCTTCGATGCCTCGCCGTCGGAACCCCTGCTCACCGCGGCGCGGAAGGCGGGCATTGAGCTTCCCGCCTCCTGCCGCAACGGCACCTGCCGCACCTGCATGTGCCGGCTCGCGAGGGGGCAGGTCGGCTACCGCATCGATTGGCCCGGCCTCACCCGCGAGGAAAAGGCCGAAGGCTACATCCTGCCCTGTGTCGCCTACCCGGAATCGGACGTCGACATGGTCGTTCCGGCCGCACGGCGCCTGCTGTCAAAGGAATAACTTGCACCAAAGCATTCTTTGACCTAAATCATTGGCATTTGGAGGCCGGAAGCAGAGACTGGCATCAGCCCGCTGATGCGGACATGTTCAGACTTGAGGAAACAGGAGTACAGAATGCAGAAAATCCGTGTAGGCATCATCGGCGCAGGCGAAACCGGCACACCGCTCATCAAGCAGCTGCTGGACGCATCGTTCGTCGAAGTCGTCGGCGTCGCCGACCTGAAGGATGACATGCCGGGCATGGTCATGGCGCGCGCGCACAAGGTCAAGACCACCAATGACTTCATGGACATCGCGATGCTCGGCCTCAACGTCGACATCATCATCGACGTAACCGGCGTTCAGGCCGTGCGCGAAAAGCTGCGCGAGTACCTGCAGGCAACCGCGAACGGCCACACGATCATCATGCATGAAATGATTGCCGTGCTGATGATGTCGCTGTCCCAGAACAAGCTGGTCACGACCAAGCACAACCAGGTCGACTACGCCTGAGCTTTTCCGGCTGAAGGCTGAAGAAACGCAGGGAGGGCTCCGCTCTCCCTGATTTTTTCCAAGCCAAGGTCAACCAGTAATCACCAGCTGGTTATTGACCTCCTTCACTCCGTCCACGCCGCGCGCCAGCGACTCCGCCTTGCGCCACAGCGCGAGCGACTTCACCTCGCCCTTCAGGGTGACCTTGCCCTTTGCCGTATCGACATTGATCTTCAGTCCCGCGATATCGGGGTCGGCGAGCAATGCCGCCTTCACTTTCGATGTGATCACCGTGTCGTCGACCACCTGGCCGGCGGACTTGTCCGAGCCATCCTTGTTGCCGCCCATGCTGCCGCACCCGGCGGCAAGCGCAGCGGCGAAAAGCATCACAGGCAGAGCGAATTTCTTGTTCATGGCCGTCCCCCTTCAAGATGAATGTGTCTGGCGTGGAGAGTTTCAGCCGGTTTGACTTCCGCCATCTTGCGATGTTTCAGCAACGATGACAAAAATGCATTGTGCTTGATATGGGGCAGGCGCCCGCTCGTGTAATTCCTTCCGCCGCCAGAAGAAATTACTTACACGTGCTTGACGCGCACGTTCTGCAGATACCAGGCACGGGTCAGCCGGGCGACGACTTCGAGACTGCCGGGCTCCTCGAAGGTATGGGTGGCACCCGGGATGATTTCGAGGCGCTTCTTGCAACGCAAGGCGGCATAGATGGCCCTGTTGATGCCGACCACGCGCTCGTCGAGGCTGCCGGCGATCAGGAGGGTCGGTGCGTTGACCCGAGGCAGGTTTCCGTGCGAGGCGAGCTCCGGCCTCCCGCCGCGCAGCACGACGGCGAACACCCTGGAACCAAGCCGCGCCGCCAGCTGCAGCGCGGCGGCGACGCCAACACCGGCGCCGAACAGGCCGACCGGCACGTCGCGCATCGCCTGGTGCTCCCTCAACCAGTCGCATGCCGCTTCGAGCTTCCCGACCAGCGCCGCGTGATCGCCTCCGGCCGGGTCCGCGTCGCCTTGCTGCGACAGGTCAAGCCAGAAGGTGCCGAGGCGTGCATTACGCAGCACCGTCCCCACATAGTCGATCGGCGGCTTGACGCGATAGCCGCTCCTGCCGTCGGCAAGCAGGATGACCGCCACGGGATCCTCCGGAAGCCACAACACGCCATCGATGGCGCCATTCTCATTCGGTACTGTTACCTGCTCGACGCGAGTCGATAAAACCATCATCCGTCTCCTGGGGCGCGGCGTGATCGTTTCCTGCCGGCCTGCGGTCGGACGGCGCAACCGTCAGTCATCATGCGCGTGCCTTTCGTCATTTGGCCGCGTGGACGCAATCTCCATGCCATTTACGGCAGCCAGGTATCGTTCCCGCTTGCCGCGGGTGGCGCCATGCGACGTTCCAGCGGCGCCAGGGCAGGACCTTCCAGTACGGCGCCGTCCGTGGAGAAGCGGCTGCCGTGGCACGGACAGTCCCAGCTGCGCTCGGCCTGGTTCCAGTGGACGATGCACTTGAGGTGAGTGCATACCGGCGATACGACATGCAACTGGTAAGCGTCGTCGCGGTACACCGCCAGCTTGTCGCCGTCGAGATCGACGATGCGCCCCTCGCCGCGCGGCACCTCCGACAACTGCGTCACTTCGCCGCCCTTGATGTAGTCCTTCACGTAGTAGCCGGCCACGTTCAGGTTTTCCTTCAGGAAGGACCCGGCGGACTTGAGCGGCGTGAACCGGCGCGGCGTGTACAGGTCGGCATACGGATTCCGCCGGCCGGCAATGTGGTCGGCGATGAGCATCGCGGCCAACGTGCCGAAGGTCAATCCGTCGCCGGCAAAGCCGGTGGCGAGCAACAGGCGTTCCGAGCCGATGCTCGGTCCGATATAGGGAAGGTGATCCGCCGCGCGGTATTGTTGCGCCGACCAGCGGAACTCCACCGGCCCGGCGTCGAAGCGCGACTGCAGCACCCCCTCCAGCCGCGCAAAGGCAGCTTCGGGATCGCTCTTCTGTCCGGTTTTGTGCTTGCCGCCGATCATCATGACCCAGGCTTTTCCACCCATCTCGAACAGGCGCGTGGAGGTCGGGTCGGCGCCGATGCTCCAGAAAATGCCTCCCGCGAGCTGGCGTGTCCGCAAGGGCGCGGCAACCGCATACTCGCGATACGGGCCCAGTTCCGTCTGGATCGTGTTGAATCCCTTGGGCGTGTGCGTGGCCATCACGATGCGTTCGGCCTTCACGGTGTACGCGCCGGCGCTCACCACGCCGGCGTCCTCGTCGATGCCCGACACCGGCGTCTCCTCGAAGATCATGCAGCGGCCGGACTGGATGGATTCCGCGAGCTGGCGGACGTAACGCAAGGGATGGAATTGCGCTTGGCCGGACACCACGAGCGCGCGATGGATTTCCACCGGCAAGGGGAAATCGGTGGTGACCCGCGCTTCCAGCCCGGCATCCCGCATGCACTGGTACTCGCGGTCAATCAGCACATTGCTTGCGGCAGAGGAATCGACGCTGTACAGCACCCACGGCTGGCGCGAAAAATTACATTGGATGCCAAAGGCACGGGTATTTTTTTCAACCAGGTCAATGGCGGCCATGCGAGAGGCAACCATCCGCCAGACCTGGTCGTCCCCCCACTTCCCTGCGAGCTTGTGAAGCGGTTCGCCGACCATGCCATACAGATTGCCGGTGGAATGGCCCGACGCGCCCATGCCGATCCGGCCGGCCTCGAGCACGGCCACGCGCTGCCCTTCGGCGGCAAGCAGGGCTGCGGTGGAAATGCCGGTGATTCCGCCGCCGACGATCGCAACGTCGACCTCGATATCGCGCGACATGCGCGGGAAGCTGATCGCCTCCGCGGTCGCTGACCAGATCGACGGCCGATCCGTGTCGCTATTGTCCATCGTCCTCCTTGTTGTCGGGTGCAAAGGACAAGGCGCTTGTCACATCATCCCGGGCGACGGTGGAACCGGCCGTGCGGGAAGCACGAGGTGTGCGGGAGCAATCTTTCCGGCCTCTGTCACTGGCCGCGGCGGCGAATGCGGCGGACGCGGGCCACCCGGCCCCTCTCCGCAGCCGGCGACGACAAGCACGGCTCCGGCAAGCGAAAGGCAACGGAACAAAGACGGCATCCTCTGGAACATCCCGCGGCATCGATTCATGATCGGACCTCTGTCGGACAAGCGACCTGACTGCATCCTTGATTGCACGTTCTACTGTCCATGCAAACTGTGTTCCCGCACCGGCTGCTCGTCGTCGAGGAGACGACGGAAGTAATCGATGGTCCGTCCCAGTCCCTCGGCCAGCCCGATGCGCGGCTCCCATTTCAGGACGGATCGGGCAAGCGAAATATCCGGACGGCGGCGAACCGGATCGTCGCTTGGCAAGGGTCGAAAGACGATGTCGGATGCGGAGCCGCACAAGGCGATCACACGTTGGGCGAGCTCCAGCATGGTGGACTCCTCCGGATTGCCGAGGTTGACCGGGCCGCCAAATTCGCGCGGACTGTCCATCAGGCGGATGAAGGCATCCACCAGGTCGTCGACGTAGCAGAACGAGCGCGTCTGCGCGCCGTCGCCGTAGACGGTCAGCGGCTGCCCGGCCAGCGCCTGCATGATGAAGTTCGACACCACCCTGCCGTCCTCGGGATGCATGCGCGGGCCATAGGTGTTGAAGATGCGGGCGATCTTGACGTCCGTACCGTATTGCCGGCGGCAATCCATGAACAGGGTTTCCGCGCAGCGCTTTCCCTCGTCGTAACACGCACGCACGCCGACCGGATTGGCGTGTCCCCAGTATTGCTCCGGCTGGGGATGGACTTGCGGGTCGCCGTAGACTTCGCTGGTCGACGCCTGCAGTACCTTGGCATTGCACTGCCGGGCGAGGTCGAGGACATTGAGCGCGCCGAGCACGCTGGTGCGCGTAGTCTGCATCGGCGTACGCTGGTAGTGGACGGGCGATGCCGGGCAGGCAAGGTTGTAGATCTCATCCGCCTCCACGCGCAGCGGCAGCGTGATGTCGTGCCGGATCAACTCAAAGCGCGGATCGGACAGGAGGTGGGCGACATTGCGCTTGTTGCCGGTAAAGAAGTTGTCCAGGCACAGAACCTCGTGCCCCTGGGCGAGGAGGCGCTCGCAGAGGTGGGAGCCCAGGAAGCCGGCGCCCCCGGTCACCAGTATCCGCCTGCCGGACTCCTTCATTCGCCCTCCCGCACGGGAATCCTGTGTTCCCAGTTCCGGATAATGCGGTCCGCCATCAAGGCCACCACGTCGGCGCTCACCTCGTCGGCGCATTCGTGCGCCGTCGGGCAGGCACGGTGTGCGCACGGCCGGCACGCGACATCGGCGCTGATGACCTGGTGACGATCCATGTCCAGCGGGGCCCAGCGTGCGGGATCGCCGCCGCACGACACCACCACGCTAGGCGTTGCCACCGCGGCAGCCATGTGGGACACGCCGGTATCGTTGGTGACCACAAGGCGCGCCTGCGCCAGCAGCGCGCCCAGTGCGCCGAGGTCAGTCTTTCCGCAGAGGTACAGGGCCGGCATGCGCATGGCGCCGCGCACCGCGCGTACGATCTCGGACTCGTCCTGGGCGCCGGTCAGGACAATCTTCATCCCCGCCATGGCAAGGCGATCGGCCACCTCGGCGAAACGCTGCGGCAGCCAGCGCCGCGACGGCAGCCGCGCGCCCGGATGGATGCACACGTAGGTCCCCGGAGCCGGCAGGTTGACCTGGCAGCGCTGGAGGGCGCGGTAATCGGCATCGGCCAGCGGAAATTCGAGATGATCGCCCTGTCGCGGCACGCCGAGATGTTCCAGCAGGCGCAGGTTGCGCAGCACCTCATGCTCGCGCTCTTCCCACGGCAGGAAGCTGCGCGGGTCGGGGCAATACTGGCCGGGCATATGGAAGCCCGCACAGCGTTCGGCGGCAAACAATACCGTGAGCGGATTGGTCAGCGAGCCGTTGCCATGCATCTGGATCGCCAGGTCGAACCGCTGGCGCTGCGCCTCCGACAGGAAGTGCGGCACGGCGTTCAGGTGCGCGGGCTGTTCCGGAAAGGCCGGGAATCCCGGAAAGACAAGCAGGTCGTCGACGTACATGCCGAAGCGCTTGACGAAGGTCGCCGCCCACGGCAGGCCAATGAGCGTGATGTGCGACAGGGGCGCCGCCGCGCGCAAGGCGCGCAATGCCGGCACGGTGCACAGCATGTCGCCTAGCTGCAGCGCACGGAACACGGCGATCTTGCGCGGCGGCTGCACCCCGCCGAAAAGACGGTCGGCCAGGTGTTCGCGCATCATGGCTTGTCCACAATGAAGGGGCCGATCGCCAGGACGTCGAGCGGCGTGGAGCAGAAGGATTCGACCGCATCGCGCGGGGAGCAGACGACGGGCTCGCCGCGCGTGTTGAAGGAGGTATTGATGAGCACCGGCACCCCGCTGCGCTCTCCGAACGCCTTGACCAGGTCGTAATAGGCGGCGTTCTGGCCGCGATTGATGGTCTGGATGCGCGCGGTGCCATCCACATGCCGCACCGCCGGAATGCGGTCGGCCTTGTCCGGCCGAACGTCGTAGACGAAGACCATGAATGGGGAAACCCCACCGTCGACGAACCAGTTGGCCGCCTCTTCCTCCAGCACCACCGGGGCGACCGGGCGGAAGTCTTCCCTGTCCTTGATCTGGTTCAGGCGCTGCTGCATGGAGGCATCCAGCGGTGACGCGAGGATCGACCGTGCACCGAGCGCACGCGGGCCGAACTCCATGCGTCCCTGGAACCAGCCAACCACCTTGTCCTGCATCAGCAGGTCCGCCACGTCGCCCGGAAGGTCGTCCGCGCGGCGGTACCGCAGCTTGGCCTGCCGCAGGAAGGCTTCGATCTCGTCATCGCCATACGCCGGGCCAAGGAAGGCATGGTCCATCTGCCAGCGCCGCTGCGACGGGCCGCGCTGCTCGCTGTCGATCCAGAGCGCCGCGCCGAGCGAAGTTCCCGCGTCGCCCGCCGCCGGCTGCACCCAGACGCGCTTGAAGCGGCCCCGGTCCCTGACCCGGGCGTTCATCACGCAGTTGAGTGCGACGCCGCCCGCCATCGCGAGATTTTCCGCGCCGGTCTGCTCGTGCAGCCAGTCCGCCATGCGCAGCACGATTTCCTCGAGCACCGCCTGCAACGACGCCGCGATGTCCATGTGCTTGGCCGTGAACGCGCTGCCGCGCTCGCGTGGGGGGCCGAACATGCGATCCCACTCCGCCGGCAGCACCTCATAGTTGCCATCCCCAAGGTAATGCACGACTTCGCGAAGCAGCGGCGCATAGACAGGCTTGCCGAAGGAGGCAAGCGCCATCACCTTGTACTCGTCCGAGGAATGCAGGAAGCCGAGGTAACTTGTCACCGACTCGTACAACAGCCCGAGGGAATGCGGCAGGTTGACCTGCTTGATCCGCTTGTAGCGGCGGTCCTGGTAGAAGCCGTAGCTCGTGGTCGCCAGTTCGCCCCGCCCATCCATGGACAGGACGGCGCACTCGTCAAAGGGGGCGGCCAGGAAAGCACTCGCTTCGTGCGCCAGGTGATGCTCGACGAAATGCCACTGGAAGGGACCGTCATGGCGGACGTTTCGGAAGCGCTGGCGCAGATGGTGCGGCGCACCGCCCGCAAGCTGTCGGGGCGCATTCACGATGTAAGACAGGAACAGCGGATCCCATGGCGACGTCCATTCCGATGACACATGGGCGGACGGTTCGAGCGGCAGTTGCAGGGTCGCGTTGCCGTCATGCGCGCCCAGGAGCAGCCACGGGTTGTAGGAATAGGCGACGTGCTGCACATCGGCCAGTGCAATGCCCGCTTCGCCGAGGCAATAGTCAATGGCATGGTAGGGCAGCTGCCAGGTTGAAAAGGGAACCGGCCGCTTGCCGTGCTTGATGCGGGTGAAACGTTCTTCCTCCGCCGCCGCCACAACAATGCCGTCCTGGACGAGACAGGCGGAACAGTCGTGATAGGCAGCATTGATTCCCAGCGTATACACATCGGCCTCCTGTCCTCGTTGTGCGGCCAACACACGACCCTGCCGCCGTGTCTTGGGGCATCGCATCCTGGTTGTGCTTTATGCAATTGTCGTACCCGTGCTGCTCATCATTGAGGATTGCAGGCGGGCGGCGGCTTCGATTTCTCGCAATCACTCCCCCGTCATTCCCGCGCAGGCGGGAATCCATAGTGAGTCAATTGCAACGCCCGGCTTATGGATTCCCGCCTGCGCGGGAATGACGGAGGGCAAGCGATGAAAACGCACGGTAACTTCTACCCATGCGTGTAAATAGGAAAAAGCACCTGAGCGTTTTTTACCTGCCCGCCTCGCGCTGCATCAGTCGCTTGTTGCGCATGTAGACAAATTCGCCGGCAACCGCGGTCAGGAAAATGAAGAAGTTGGCAAATACGAATACCCAGTTTTCCACCAGGTAGCTGTAGACGGTGAAGCCGAGCGATGCGGCAAGCTGCCCGATGAACAGCCACTTCGACACGCCGGCCACGCTGCGTGCGCGCCACTGCGTATACACTTGCCGGGATATCGTCATCACGAGGATTGCGGCGCTGAGCCAGCCGATGATATCGGCGTTCATGTTTCTCCTTTCATTCATCGACGAGCGGCTGTCGCCGCTTGTGGTAATGCGCCATGAGCGGCGTCGCGGAAATGCCGTGCAGTAGGACCGAGATCGCTACTGCCGTCAGCACCAGGGACATCACGCGCTCCTTCATGTCCATCGGCCATTCGTACTGCAGCGCAAACATCAGGTAGTAGAGGGAACCAATGCCGCGGATGCCGAACCAGCCCATCAGGAGACGCTGCGTCTTCCCTGCCCGTTCGCCAACCAGCGACGCAAACACCGCTACCGGCCGCACCAGCAGGAACAGCAGCACCGCCACCAGCACGCCCTCCCCGCTGAAACCGGTTT
This sequence comes from Noviherbaspirillum sp. ST9, assembly GCF_048799745.1. NCBI lineage: Bacteria > Pseudomonadati > Pseudomonadota > Betaproteobacteria > Burkholderiales > Oxalobacteraceae > Noviherbaspirillum > Noviherbaspirillum sp. ST9. Next base: position 15,633 of record NZ_JBLWFR010000017.1, read on the forward strand.
CGGACAACATGATGCCCAGGAGCAGCACCATCACGAATTCGGCGATGTGTTCAAGCTGCTGGTTGAATCCGAGGATGGTCTCTGCCATGTAGGCCGGCGCCTTCGCCGGATGCGTCGCGACCGTCGGCTCCTCTCCGGTGGGCACCGCGCCGATGACTTCGGCAGGCGGCTTGGTCCCGCTGGTCTCGTGCTCGATGCGCCGCATCGCGACGCCGGCGGCGAACACCGCGATGAAGCCGACGCCGTGCACCACGTGGGCCACGCCGTAGGAGGCGGCGATCAGCCCGAGCGTCAGGAACTCTTCCATCCCGAGCGCCTTGTGGTAATGCTGCCGCAAATGCAGTGCCAGCCGCACCACGCCCCGCGCCAGCAGGAAGCCGCTGCCGAATCCCGCGAGGATGCCCCACAGCGCCAGGAGCGGCGCCATCGGCGAGCCATACTCCTTCGCCTCCTCCACCCCCAGCAGGAACAACCCGATCATCACGACCGGATACGCGGTCCCGTCGTTCAATCCTCCCTCCCCGCTGAGGCTGAAACGCAAGCGGTCGCGGTCGCCCACATCGTGGATCTGCACGTCGGATGCCAGGACCGGATCGGTCGGCGACAGCACCGCCCCCAGCAACACCGCCACACCGAGGGGCAGTCCGAGGACAGTGACGCCGATCGCCGCCACCATTGCCGATGTCACCAGCATGCCGAGGACGCCGAGCCGCAAGGGCAGACGCCAGATGCGGTCGGACAACGGCACGCGCAGCTTGAGGCCGACGGTGAACAGCGAGATGAGCAGTGCGACTTCGGTCAGCAGCGTCAGCGTCGCGGCGTTCTCATGCGGATTGAGCGTCACCAGCCCTGCGCCGGATGGACCGAGCGCAAAGCCGATGGGCAGGTAGAGCATCGCCGGACTGAGCGGCAGCCTGTGCCAGATCGAGCCGAGCAGGCCCATCAGCAGGAGCAGCGCCCCAATGACCAGGTACCAGATGTTGACGATATCGATTTGATGCTCTCCGTGGCGTTCGCCGGTTATCGCCGCGACTGCACCTCGATGCGCCGGCCCTTGCCTCCTCCTTCGGCGACGGGTACGGTGATCTCCAGCAAGCCATCCTGTAGCGACGCCGATGCCGCCTCACCGCGTGCGCCTGCGGGGAGACTGATCACGCGGTAAAAATGGCCGTACGCGCGCTCGCTGCGCCGCTGCTCCTGCGGTCCGCGTGGGGGTTCCTGCCGCCGCTCGCCTTCGATGGTCAGACGGTCACCGTTCACTTCCACCGACACATCCTCGCGCTTGACGCCGGCCAGCTCCGCGCACACGATGAACTTGCCGTCGCGCTGCGCCACTTCCACCGGCGGGGTCCATTTCGCGGACTGCTCCGTCGATTGCCGCAGCGCCGTTCCCGCCGACATCGCGCCCACAAGGCGCTCGACCACGCGGTCAAGGTCTTCCGACATACGCCGCATCATCGCCAGCGGATCGCTCCATGCATTCATCACCTCGGGCATCCACACGGGCCGCAAAGCGCTCTGCCATGCCTCGAGCGACGGCGGCGCCTCACGAACCCCGCGTCCGCCATCCGGACTGCCCTGCCCGGACTCGCGCTCCATCCCGGCCGCCCCCGCATCGGTCGTGAGCGGTTCCATGTCCTTGATCTTGCCCAGCCAGTCGTGACTGTCCTTGCTCAGTTTCTCGATGAATTTCTTGAAGCGCGCCAGATCGTGCTCGGTGCGCTCCTCGATCGCCTTGTGCGCGTCGCCGTGCTGCACCAGGATCTGTTGCTTCGGGTCACATTCCATGGTGAGTTTCACTTCCGTGCGGTCCGCCTCGGTCGGCCGCAATTCGATCTTGCCTTCATAGCGCGGCCCATTCAGGTTGCGCCAGGCAATGCACCGGTCCGGAACTTGTTGCGTAATCTCTGCATCCCATTCCATGTCCAGATTCCCTGCCTTGGTGTGCCAGTGGAGATGCGTGTCGTCGACCTGGCGCACCTCTTCCACATCCTCCATGAACCGCGGATATTGCTCGAACTGCGTCAGCTGACGGTAGGCGGTGCTGACCGGAACGTTGATTTCGATCGATTGCTCAATCCTTGCCATCGTGAATCTCCTTTCTTCCGTTCCACGACGCTCTCCCCGCCGCAAGCATGGCTGCGTGACAAAGGAGAGCGCCTCTTGCCGCCTCGTCATCGTCCTCGCGGGAAGAATTGATGGCGGTCATCGTGGCGGGTGTCGTGGAATAAATAGTGCTAATGAAGTCCTCGCAGCGTTTCCGGAACACTGGACAGCTGCGGGAAACGAAGGGTGGCAGCGGCACGGCTGCAACTTCCGTACCACTGGACAGCGCGCGGCGGCGCTCGTTCAGCATAGGCAGCGAAGGACAAGGATTCAACGCGCCTCTTTCGTTTCCACGAGGACAGGCAGCAGTTTTTGCACCGGCCCCTTGTAAAGCTTACAGCGAGGCATTGCTCTCACCCCAAGGATCCCTATCGAGATGGCGACTACTGAACAAGCACACAGCGACACGCAGGTCATGCGCGACCTCTGGAAGGTCGTCTCGCAGTTCCGCTGGCGGATTGCCGCGGCGCTGGTCTTCCTGGTCCTGGCCAAACTGGCGGTCGTATCGGTGCCGCTCGTCCTCAAGCGCATCGTGGATGAACTGTCCCGCCCGGAACAAGTGCTGGCGCTGCCGGTGATCCTGCTTGCCGGGTATGCGGCGCTCCGTTTCGCCAGCACCCTGTTCAACGAACTGCGCGATCTCGCGTTCTCCCGCGTGACGCAGCACACGGTCGCCACCTACGCGCTGAAAGTGTTCGGGCATCTGCATGAACTGAGCGCGCGCTTCCACGCACAGCGTCGCATCGGCGGCCTGCTGCCCGACATCGACCGCGGTACGTCCGGCATCGCCTTCCTGCTCAGCGTGGGCCTGTTCACCATCGTGCCGACGCTGCTCGAAATCACCATGGTGATCGCCATCATGACCGCGCGCTACAGCGACTGGTACACAGCGATCCTGGGCGTGACCTTCGTCCTGTATTGCGGCTTCACCCTGGTATTCACGAACAGGCGCACGATTTTCCAACGCCGCGTGAACAAGCTGGACTCGAACGCCAAGAGCCTGCTGGCCGACAGCCTGATCAATTACGACACGGTGAAATACTTCACCAACGAAAAGGAAGAGGCGAGACGCTTCCAGGGCATCATGGGCAACTGGGCCGAGGCGGTAGTGGCCAACCAGAAGGCCCTCTTCATCCTGCACGTTGGGCAGAGCGCGGTCATCGCGCTTGGCGTTGCGTCGGTGATGCTGCTTGCGGGCAAGGGGGTGATGTCGCGCGAGATGACGGTCGGCGACCTCATCCTGATCAATGCCTATGTCATCCAGATCTGTCTTCCGCTCAATGCGCTCGGCTTCGTCTACCGGGAAGCGAAGGATGCGCTGGTCAATGCGGAGAAGCTGTTCCAGTTGCTCAGGGAAAAACCGGAAATCCACGACCCGCCCGGCATGCCTGCGCTGAAAGTAACGCGCGGCGAAGTGGCGTTTGAAAACATCAATTTCGCCTACGAACCGGAACGCCCGATCCTGCATAACGTCAGTTTCCGCATCCCGCCCGGCGGCAGGGTTGCCATTGTCGGGGGCAGCGGCTCTGGCAAATCGACATTGGCCCGGCTGCTGCTGCGTTTCTACGACGTCGGCACCGGCAGTGTCAGCGTAGACGGCCAGGATGTGCGCAAGGTCAGCGCCAAGAGCCTGCGCGAGGCGATCGGCGTGGTGCCGCAGGAAACGCTGCTCTTCAACGACACCATCGCCTACAACATCGGTTACGGGCGCGATGGCGCAACCATGGAACAGATCATTGCCGCGTCGAAGGCCGCGCACATCCACGACCTGATCGATTCCCTGCCGCAGAAATACGACACCCCTGTCGGCGAACGCGGCGTAAAGCTGTCGGGCGGCGAGAAACAGCGTATCGCGCTGGCGCGCGCCATCCTGAAAAATCCGCCGCTGCTGATCTTCGACGAGGCAACCTCGGCATTGGATACGGCATCGGAACAGGCAATCCAGAAGGAACTCGACGAACTGGCGGAAAACCGTACGACGCTGGTGATTGCCCACCGCTTGTCCACCGTGGTCGATGCCACGGAAATCATCGTGCTCGAGCGCGGCCGCGTGGTCGAGCGCGGCACGCATGCCCGCCTGCTGCAGCAGGGCGGCATGTATGCGCGGCTCTGGCAGTTGCAGCAACGTGCGGACGACAGCGAAAAGATGGAAAGGGAAATGCATTCCATGGCCTGAAGCCAATGCACTTGAGCCCCCTCAAGCAAGATTGATGGAACGGGAATTGCATCGGCTCGATGCCAACCAATGACAATATTTTCAGTTTTTGTCACGTTTTCCAGGACTGTATCCATGTCGAAAATTCTTGCATTCGACCGTGACCGTAGAAGCACGCACGCCGACTTGGCGGCCCGTTTGAAAACCCGCTCCGGCAATGGCGCGGTGCCCACGCCCCTGCGCCGGACAGAAGGTTCGCTTGCGCGGCCGGGCGAGGTCGAAGTTGCCGCCACCGTGGTCGTTCCAACGCGCGGTCGTCCGCAATTGCTCAACCGCTGCCTGGCCAGCCTGGTGCTGCAGCGCTTCGACCCCGCGCGATTTGAAATCATCGTGGTGGATGATGGCCCGGACGACGATACGCGCGAGGTCGTGGCCGGTTGGGCCGCCCATACTGCCGGACAGGGTCCACGCATCACCTACATTCCATCCATGGGACCGCACGGCCCCGCTGCGGCACGCAATCATGGATGGCGCGCGGCGCGCGGCGGCATCATTGCCTTTACCGACGACGACACCATCGCCCGCGCCGACTGGCTGAAGAATGGCGTGCGCGCCTTCGAGGACGGCGTGGATGCGGTGAGCGGCCGCATCGTCATGCCGCTGTCGCACACCCCGACCGACTATGAACTCGATGCCAAGCAACTGGAGACCGCCGAGTTCGTTACTGCCAATTGCTTTTGCCGCAAGCAGGTGCTGGATGACATTGGCGGATTCGACGAGCGCTTCCGCTTTGCCTGGCGCGAGGATTCAGACCTGCAGTTCCGCCTGCTCGATTACCAGGCCAACATCGTGTACGAGCCCAAAGCGGTGATGATGCACCCGATCCGGCCCGCTGGCTGGGGCGTGAGCCTGCAGCAGGTGAAGAAGGTCCAGTTCGACGCACTGCTGTACAAGAAACATCCGACACTCTACCGGCGCAAGATCCGCGCAAAACCGCGCTGGGATTTCTACATCACGGTCGCCGCCCTCCTCGCCTGTGTTGCCTTGGCCGTTGCGGGCGCAACCGCTCCCGCGCTACTCGCCGGCCTGCTGTGGTTCTACATGACCGGGCGCTTCTGCCTGCAACGCCTGAAACGCACGTCCAAGGCGCCGAAACATGTTGCGGAGATGATCGTCACATCGGCGCTGATTCCGCCGCTCGCCGTCTTCTGGCGCCTGGTCGGCGACGTCAGGTTCCGGACGCGGCTCTTATGACGCCGCTGCCGGAATACGTCCAGATCGAACCGGTCGGCCAGTGCAACTTGCGCTGCCGCATGTGCCCGATCCAGTTCCGTGGCGAAGGCGGCCCGGGCCAGCCGCGCGCATTCATGGAAATGGATGTCTTCCGCAGCCTCGTCGACCAGTTTCCATCGATGACGGAGTTGCAGTTGCAGGGATTGGGCGAACCGCTGCTGCACCCGCGCTTTTTCGACATGGTGCGTTACGCGGCGGAGCGCGGCATCCGGGTGTCCACCAACACCAACCTTACCGTGCTGACCGAACAGCGCGCGGACGAGTGCGTGCGCAGCGGCCTGCATACAATGCATATATCGCTCGACGGCGCGACGGCGGAGACTTACCAGGTCATCCGGATTCGCGCGCGGTTCGAGCGCGTGCTGCGCAACCTGCGCCGGCTGGTGCAGGCGAAGGCGCGTCTTGAAAGCGCCCTGCCCCACCTGCGCCTGGTCGCCGTGGCGATGCGCGAGAACCTGGAAGAATTGCCGGAGCTGGTCAGGCTCGCGCATGACGAGGGCATCCACTCGGTCTTCGTCCAGCACCTGTGCCATGACTTCGGGGAAACCAGCCTTCCGGAGCGCTACGCACCGATGCGCAGCTTCATCGACCAGCAGACACTTCTTGCAGAGGATACGGAGCGCGTGGAACGCTGCTTCGGCGCGGCCCGCGCGCAGGCGACGGCGCTCGGCGTGGATCTGCGCCTGCCGAATCTGAAGCCGAAGGTTTTCCCGCCCGGCCTTCCCGGCCGCAAGCGTTGCGACTGGCCTTGGCGCGGCTCGTACATCAGCTACAACGGCAAGGCGATGCCCTGCTGCATGGTAGCGACGCCGGACAGGATCCACTTCGGTGACATGGCGCAAGACGGTGTGGAGGCCGTCTGGAACAATCAGGAATACACCGCCTTTCGCGAGCAGCTGGATTCTCCAGTTCCACCCGAAGTCTGCCGCAGCTGCGCGCTATACGCCGGCACGTTCTGACAATTGCGGGCACAACTGATTGATGCGGCGATGAATTTTCCCCGTCGTCCCCGCGAAGGCGGGGACCCATAGGGAGTCTGCTCGATTACCAGGCTTACGGGTCCCCGCCTTCGCGGGGACGACGGAGGAAGTGATTCGCGAATTCACGCAGCAGTACTCGCCTTCGTGCACCTGCTTCCTCTAACAATGACGACACGTCCGCCACGGAAAAACATGACCAAACGGCTCAAGATCCTCACCTGGCACACCCACGGAAGTTACCTCTATTACCTCACCCAGGCGCCGCACGATTTCTACGTGCTGTCCAAGCCGGAGCGCCCTCCCGGTTACGGCGGCCGCTGCGGTCACATCCCCTGGGGCGACAATGTCATTGACCTGCCGGTATCGGAAGCCAAGGACATGCAGTTCGACTGCATCCTGTTCCAGGACGACGACCAGTACCTGAAGGACCAGTACCTCTACCTGAGCGAGGCGCAGCGGCGCCTGCCGAGGATCTACATCGAGCACGATACGCCGCGCGAGCATCCGACGGACATGCCGCATCCGGTCGACGATCCGGACGTGCTGCTGGTGCACGTCACGCACTTCAATGCGCTGATGTGGAACAGCGGGCGCACGCCCACGCGCGTGGTCGAGCACGGCGTGATGGTGCCGAAGGATGTCGCCTGGCGCGGCGACCTGGACCGTGGCCTGGTGGTGATCAACAACATCCGGACGCGCGGCCGCAGGCTGGGCGGCGACATCTTCGAACAGGCGCGCCGCTCGATTCCGCTCGACCTGGTCGGCATGGGCGCGCAGGAGGCCGGTGGACTGGGCGAGGTCGAGCATGCGCAGCTGCCAGCGTTTTCCGCGCCCTACCGCTTCTTCTTCAATCCGATCCGCTATACCAGCCTCGGCCTCGCCGTCATCGAAGCGATGATGATCGGCATGCCCATCGTTGCGCTCGCCACCACGGAAATGTCGACGGTCATCCGCAATGGCGCGTCGGGCTACATCGATACCAACGTCGACACGCTCATCGCGCGCATGCAGGAGCTGGTCAAGGACCGCGATCTCGCGCGGCGACTGGGGGAAGGCGCGCGGCGCTATGCGCTGGAACGCTTTGGCATCGAGCGGTTCGCGGACGATTGGGACAAGACTTTCCGCTTCGTCACACAGCTATAAAGGAGAAGAAAACATGTCACAAGCAGGCAGCTACCTGATCGACCGTCACGCCGCCGAGAAAGCCGTCGGCCTCGCCCTGCCGATGATCCACGAGGCCATGAAATGGAAGGAAGTCGGTGAAAGCGGCTTCCTTTACATCGTGGTGATGGATCCGTTGCGGAGTCCGCCCAACGCATCCTTCGAGGAAGCAATCCTGTATGAGTATGCCGTCGGCGACCGAACGAAGTGGGATGCGGACTACGCGGGATTTGCGCGCGCCAAGGCGCGTGTGGCGTGGCGCACCGGAATGGACAGCCATCTCGTCCAGGAATTGCGCCCCTACCTGCTGGAGCCGGGAGATACGGTGCTTTGGGGAAGCGCGATCGTGGACGGTATCACGGTGGCGGTAAGCGGTGCCAATCCCTGGTATGACGAAGCATTTGCGGGGACGGTGGCAATGTGCCTGCGTGCGGTTGCAAAGGCGGGGATCGTGCAGGAACGCGGCAAGGGGCTGTTCCTGCCGAAGAAGTAGCGGGCGGGACACACATGGTATCGGTACCATTTCCGCGGTGATAAAATCGCCGCATGAATGAGAAAGCATCCGTTACCGACATTGCCTCACCGCGCGAGAAAAAGGGCCGCCGCGGCGCCGGCGGCATTACCTTGCGCGACGTTGCCAAACTGGCAGGCGTCGCGCCCATCACCGCTTCGCGCGCGCTGAACACGCCCAACGCCGTCTCCCCGGAAGTCCTGCAGCGCGTGCGTGACGCCGTCGAACGCACCGGCTATGTTCCCAACATGCTCGCCGGCGGTCTCGCGTCCAACAAGAGCAGGCTGGTTGCCGCCGTCGTGCCAACCATCGCCGGTCCTGTCTTCCTCGAAACCGTACAGTCGCTCACGGAATCGCTCGCGCAGCGCGGCTACCAGCTGATGCTCGGCCAGAGCGGCTACCAGGATTCGCGCGAGGATGCGCTGCTGGAAGCCATCATCGGCCGCCGTCCCGACGGCGTGGTGCTGACAGGCATCATGCGTTCGGCGGAAGGCCGGCGGCGGCTGCTGGCCAGCGGCATCCCGGTCGTCGAGACCTGGGACTTGACGCCAACGCCGATTGACATGCTGGTCGGTTTTTCGCACGAGAAAATCGGCGCAGAAGTGGCGGAATATCTCCATCGGCGCGGATGCAAGCGGGTTGCCACCATCAGCGGCGACGACGAACGCGCGACGCGCCGGCAAAAGGCCTTCGCCCACGCCGCGATCAAGCTCGGGATGTGCAAGCGCGGCACCCAGGAGATTCCTTCGTTCGTTGTCCCGGCCCCGACCACCCTCGGCAGCGGACGCACCGGGCTGTCGGACTTGCTCGCCCGCCACCCGGATGTCGACGCCGTCTTTTGCAGTTCCGACCTGCTTGCCCTCGGTGTACTGACGGAAGCCCAGGCAAAGGGCCTGCGCGTGCCGGACCAGATGGCCGTGATTGGCTTTGGCGACCTCGCGTTTGCCAAGGACTTGCACCCGGCGCTGACGACCGTGCGCATTGACGGCACCGAGATCGGCCGGACGGCGGCCCAATTCATCATCGACCGCGCCGAGGGCCGCCCCGTGGCCTCTCCCATCCACGACGTCGGCTTCGCCATCGTCGAGCGCGCGAGCGCCTGAGCTCTCCTTTTCTTTCCCAAAAAACAGTTTGACATCGCATTTTGGTACCGCTACCATTTGTTTTGGTAGCGGTACCATTTGATGCGATAGAACTGATTTCACTAGCGGGATTGCTCGAAACGCCCGCGATTTTTCCCAAAGGTAAGCAGATGAATCCGAATGAGCTGAAACTTGTCCTCGAAAGCGGCCTGCTGTCGTTCCCCCTGACCGATTTCGACGCGCAGCTGAACTTCAATCCCGGCCCCTACGTGGAGCGCCTGGAATGGCTGATGCCCTACGGCGCGTCCGCCCTCTTCGCCGCCGGCGGCACCGGCGAGTTCTTTTCGCTGGAGCCTTCCGAGTACAGCCAGGTCATCCGCACCGCGATCGAAACCTGCCGTGGCCGCATGCCAATCATTGCCGGCGCCGGTGGCGGCACCTCGCTGGCGATCAAGTACGCGCAGGAAGCGGAACGCCAGGGCGCGCAAGGTATCCTGCTGCTGCCCCATTACCTGACGGAAGCCTCGCAGGAAGGACTGGTCACCCACATTGACGCCGTCTGCCGCAGTGTAAAGTTCGGCGTTATCGTCTACAACCGCGGCGCCTGCCGCCTGACACCGGAGTCGCTGCAGATCCTCGCGGACCGCTGCCCCAACCTGGTCGGTTTCAAGGACGGCATCGGCGATATCGAATCCATGGTCGCGATTCGCACCAAACTTGGCGACCGTTTCGCCTACCTCGGCGGCTTGCCGACGGCGGAAGTATTCGCAGGCGCCTACAAGGCGATGGGCGTGCCGGTGTATTCCTCGGCGGTATTCAATTTCATCCCGCGTACTGCGATCGAGTTCTACAACGCGCACGCGTCCGGCGATACCGAAACGACCAACCGCCTGATCAAGGATTTCTTCCTGCCTTACCTCGACATCCGCAATCGTTGCCAGGGCTACGCGGTGAGCATCGTGAAGGCAGGCGCCACCATCATCGGCCACAGTGCCGGCCCCGTCCGGCCGCCGTTGTCCGACCTGAAACCCAATGAAGTAGAAGCCCTGCGTGCGCTGATGGCACGACTTGGACCGCAGTAAATCCCACGAGAGACCAAAGGAGATAACCCATGAAAAAGCTGATTTCCGCGTTCGCCGTCGGCGCCGCGCTCCTCACCAATGCCTACGCCGCCGGCTATCCGGAAAAGCCGATCACCGCCATCGTCCCCTTCCCGCCCGGCGGCTCGACCGACTCCATCGCCCGCGCGCTCGGCCCGAAGATGCACCAGACCCTCGGCCAGCCGCTGGTTGTCGAAAACAAGCCCGGCGCGACCGGTGCCATCGGCGCGGGCGTCGTGAAGAATGCGCCGGCAGATGGCTACACCTTCATGGTGGCATCGATCGGCGTCTACGCCGTGAACCCGGTGCTGCAGAAGAAGCTTGCCTATGATCCGTCGAAGGATTTCGACCTGCTCACCGTTGCCGTTCGCGCGCCGAACGTGCTGGTCGCCACGCCCGCCTTCCCCACGAACAACCTGCAGGACTTCATCGCCCACCTGAAGAAGAATCCGGGCAAGGTGACCTTCGCCACCTCCGGCGCCGGCTCCTCCGACCACCTGACCGCGGCGCTGTTCTGGCAGCAGACAGGCACCAGCGGCGTCCATGTTCCATACAAGGGCGGCGCACCGGCGATCAATGACCTGCTCGGCGGACACGCCGATGTGTCCTTCCAGAACATCAACGTTGTCGCTGGCCACATCGCCGCCGGCAAACTGAAGGCGCTGGCGATCACCGGCGACAAGCGTTCCGCCCTGCTGCCGAACGTGCCGACGCTGGCTGAAGCCGGGGTGAAAAACGTGGACGTCTACTCCTGGCAGGGTGTCGCCGCGCCGAAGGGCTTGCCGGCCGACGTGAAGACCAAGCTGCTGGGCGCCATCACTGGCGCGCTGAACGATCCTGACACCAAGCGCCGCCTCACCTCCCAGGGCTTTGAGATCGTCGCCAACACGCCGGAAGAGTTCGCCAAATTCCAGGCGCAGGAACTTGCACGCTGGAAGCAGGTGATCGAAGTCGGCAAGATCGAACTCGACTGATCCCCGCGCGGACCGGCACGCCCGGTCCGCCTCTCCCGAATCATCCCCATCCTGGATTTCATCATGTCAGCAACATCCAATGCCCCGGTCATTACCGAAATGCGCGTCGTCCCGGTCGCCGGACGCGACAGCATGCTGCTCAACCTGAGCGGCGCGCACGGTCCCTATTTCACCCGCAACATCGTCCTGATCACCGATTCGTCCGGCAAGACCGGCGTGGGTGAAGTGCCGGGCGGCGAAAAGATTCGCCAGACGCTGGAAGACGCCAGGTCGCTGGTCGTCGGCCAGACCATCGGCAACTACCAGCATGTCCTCAATACCGTCCGCAAGGCGTTCCAGGACCGCGACGCGGGCGGGCGCGGCCTGCAAACCTTCGACCTGCGCATCACCATCCACGCGGTGACCGCGCTGGAGGCGGCGTTGCTCGACCTGCTGGGCCAGTTCCTGGAAGTGCCGGTCGCCGCATTGCTCGGCGAAGGCCAGCAGCGCGAGCGCGTGGAAATGCTCGGCTACCTGTTCTATATCGGCGACCGCAAGGTAACCAATCTTCCCTATGCGAGCGAACCGGATGCGAGCAACGCGTGGTTTCGCGTGCGCCACGAGAAGGCCATGTCTCCCGATAGCATCGTGCGCCTTGCCGAGGCTGCCTACGAACGCTACGGTTTCAACGACTTCAAGTTGAAGGGGGGCGTGCTGCGCGGCGAGGAAGAAATCGCCGCCGTCACTGCCCTGTCCGAACGGTTCCCGAACGCACGCATCACCCTTGACCCGAATGGCGGCTGGCTGCTCAAGGATGCGATCCGCCTGTGCCGCGACAAGCACGATGTGCTCGCCTACGCAGAGGATCCGTGCGGCGCCGAAAACGGCTACTCCGGCCGCGAGGTCATGGCTGAATTCCGCCGCGCCACCGGACTGCCGACGGCAACCAACATGGTCGCCACCGACTGGCGCGAAATGGGCCACGCGATCCAGCTGCAATCCGTGGATATCCCGCTCGCCGATCCACACTTCTGGACCATGCAGGGTTCGGTGCGCGTCGCGCAGATGTGCAATGAATGGGGCCTGACCTGGGGTTCGCACTCCAACAACCACTTCGACATTTCGCTGGCGATGTTCACCCACGTTGCGGCGGCAGCGCCGGGCAAGATCACCGCCATCGACACGCACTGGATCTGGCAGGACGGCCAGCGCCTGACGAAGGAACCGCTGCAGATCAAGGGCGGCATGGTCGACGTGCCGAAAAAGCCGGGCCTCGGCGTCGAGATCGACATGGAGCAACTCGAAGCAGCACACCAGCTCTATCTCAACATGGGCCTGGGTGCACGCGACGACGCAGTGGCGATGCAATTCCTGATTCCTGGCTGGAAGTTCGACAACAAGAAGCCCTGCCTCGTGCGTCCCTAGTTCTCTTTATCACCGAACACCATGTCACAGACCATCCGTGAATCCAGCAGCGCCGAAATCGACAGCGCTGTCTCCCGTGCCGCTACGGTCGCCCACGCGTGGGCGGCATCAGATGCCCCCACCAGGAGCGGCTTCCTGCGCCGGCTCGCCGACGGGCTGGAAGCCGAACGCGACCAGCTCGTCGCACTCGCCAATGAAGAAACGTCGCTTGGCCCGGCCAGGCTGAGCGGCGAGCTCGACCGCACCGCGTTCCAGCTGCGGGCGTTCGCGGACGCGGTCGATGCGGGTGAAGCCTTCCAGGTGATTGACGAACCGGCGGTGCCGGGCGCGCCGCCGGCAGGACATCCGCACCTGCTGCGCGTCAATATCCCGCTCGGCCCGGTGGCCATGTTCGCGGCGAGCAATTTCCCGTTTGCGTTCTCGGTGCTCGGCGGCGACACCGCGTCAGCGCTTGCTGCCGGATGTCCCGTCGTGATCAAGGCTCACCCGGCGCATCCGCGCCTGTCGCGAGCGGTTTTCGCCATGGCCAGCACTGTCGCCGACGCCACCGGTGTCCCCCAAGGCGTGCTGGAGATGGTGGAAGGCACATCGAAGGAAGTCGGCATCCATCTCGTACGGCATTCCGCCATTGCCGCCGTTGCATTCACCGGCTCCCTCGCGGGTGGCACGGCGCTGCAGAAGGAAATCCAGGGCCGCGAGAATCCCATCCCCTTCTTCGGCGAACTTGGGTCGATCAATCCGATCGTTGCGCTGCCGGTCGCCGTGCGTGAAAAAGGCCAGGAACTTGCCAAGACGCTGGCCGCTTCAATCGCGCTCGGCTGCGGCCAGTTCTGCACGAGTCCCGGCGTCCTGCTCACGCTGCAAGGCGAAGCAACCGACCGTTTCGTGCAGCAGCTTGCACAGGAAATGGATGCGCAGGCGCCGCACGGGATGCTGACGCCGGGCATTCGCAAGGCCTTCGACGAGGGCGTCGCGCGGCTGGTATCCCACGCGGCCGCGAGGCGGCTCACGACCGGCGAGCAAAACGCGGAAAAACATCCGGTTCCCAACCTGGTCGAGGTCGATGTACAGGAATTCATTTCCCATCCCGAACTCCGCCACGAAATTTTCGGTCCGTCCTGCATTGTGATCAAGGCAGGTTCGCTGCATGAGTTGCAACAAGCGCTGCAGGCGGTCGGTGGAACGCTGACCGTGACGGTGTGGGGTGCGGAGGCGGATGACCGCGAATCGCACGCCGTTGTGCGTTCTGCAATGCACGTCGCCGGTCGTGTGCTGTTTGCCGGCGTCCCGACGGGCGTTGCCGTAACCCGTGCCCAGCACCACGGCGGCCCCTGGCCGGCATCGACGGCGCCGCAAACCACCTCCGTTGGCTTGATGGCCATGCACCGCTTCCTGCGGCCTGTCGCCCTGCAGGATCCGCCTGCATGGCTGGCCGCGCGCGCCGGCATTCCTTGCTGATCGAGCGAAACGCCTGACGCACCGCGCATTCACGCGCGGGCGGCAGCGTCGCGCATACCCCAAACTTCCCGCTGCCGTCAATCCGCGCAATAGCGCATCTGCGCAATGTCAATTGCGTCACGCGTTCATTGATGCCCCCCCGCGTTATTCGCTATAATGCCGATCCTTTTGCCGTCTCGCAGTACGAGTTTCCTTCCAGCCGAATACGCACCTTCCAGCATTTGTTTTCACTTCCGGTAAGCCAATCCGGCCAGCCGAAGGGATGCGTATCGCCGTTTTCCGGAATCCCGATTGCTTTTCCCTCCGCGCGCCCATATGACGCAGCGAAGGTTGATCCGGCTGACGTGATGATTGCTCCATGAACAAAACTTCGAAGACATTGACATTGTCGGTGCGCGCCCCACGGCCCGCAGCCGAACCCGCAGCAGAACATATCGAACAAAACCAGCCGTTCCACCCGGAAGCCGCGCGTCCCGCGATTCCTGTGGTGACACGCCGTCGCTCCCGCCTGTCGGTGCAGACGCCGCAGCCGGAGACGCGTCCCGAGGCCGAATCGGCGGATCCTGATCTGGAACCGGTCGTGGCATCCGTCGTGGATCCTGTCGTGGATCCAGTCGTGGAACCCGTGGCCGCCCCTGTCGAGGAAACTGTCGAGGACTATTTCCAGGCTCCGCCCTCCCCTGCGCCGATCATCGTCAAGAAACGGTCACGCCTCTTCCCCGCAGAGCCGGCGAAAGAGTCGCGCGCAGAAAGCGCAGTTGTTCCCGCGCCGGAGACGCCG
The DNA here is from genome assembly GCF_048799745.1 of Noviherbaspirillum sp. ST9. Taxonomy (NCBI): domain Bacteria; kingdom Pseudomonadati; phylum Pseudomonadota; class Betaproteobacteria; order Burkholderiales; family Oxalobacteraceae; genus Noviherbaspirillum; species Noviherbaspirillum sp. ST9. Next base: position 30,638 of record NZ_JBLWFR010000017.1, read on the forward strand.
GCCGCACCGCCCGCTCGCAAGGTGCGCGTGCTGTCCAAACCGGCATCGACGGCCAGCGTGGCCGCACCCGTGCAACCGGCACGCGCCCCCATTGTGGCACCAGTTGCAACACCGGAAATGATGGAAGCGCCGCAGGCAGCGAAGCGTCCGGGACGGAAGTCGTCTTCTCCCATGATGGAGAGTGACGAGGTGGCGGAATGGAACGCGGCGGAGCGTGCCGAATTGCGCTCGTCGGGGTCGAAATCAGCCGTCGCCAAGGAAAGCCGTGAATCGGTCGAAAAGCGCCGCCGGCAACTTGCCGCGCTGATCAAGCTCGGCAAGGAACGCGGCTACCTGACGCGGACCGAGATCCACGACCAATTGCTGGACGATGCCGTCGACCAGGACGCCCTCCCCGTCATCCTGAACACCATCGAAGAGATGGGCATTGCGGTCTATGACCAAGCGCCCGACGATGCGATGCTGCTCCTGTCCGACCGTGTCGCCACCGCCCCCAGCGACGATGACGCGGAAACCGTCGCCGCCACCACTCTGCTCGCCGACGACGGCGACTACGGCCGCAGCACGGACCCGGTGCGGATGTACATGCGTGAAATGGCAGGCACTGAACTCCTGACCCGCGAAGGCGAGATCGAGATCGCGAAGCGCATCGAAGATGGCCAGCGTGAAATGATCAGCGCGATTTCCGCCAGCCCGGCGGCGATCGGCGAGCTTCTCGCCATTGCTGCAAACATTGAAAGCGGAAAAACCGCCGTCGACGACATCGTCGATGGACTGGCCGAACTGGAAGAAGCGGTTCCCGCCGCCGCGCAAGCGGACGGCGACGACGAAGACGACCTGGACGAGGACGATGACGCCGCGCCCGCGCCCGACGAGAGCGGCGTTTCCGCTGAACAGCTGGAACGGCTTCGTACGCTGGCCCTGGCAAAGTTTGCGTTTATCGCCGAGCAAGCAGACATCATGCGCAATGACGCCGATGGCCTGCACGGCAAGGACTACCGTGCCGCGCAGGACGCGGTGACGCAGACACTGCTCGGCATCCGCTTTACGGTCAAAACCGCCGACAAGCTGTGCGCCGTGGTGCGCAGTCAGATGGAAGAAGTCCGCGCGATCGAAAAGAAAATCGCCGCGATCATGGTGGATCAGTGCGGCATGCCGCGCGACCGCTTCGTTGCCACCTTCCCGGACAACCAGACCGATCTCGGCTGGGTGCAACGCGAAGTGGATTGCAACTATCCCTACAGTGCGGCGCTCGCGCGGCGCATGCCCGCGGTCTGCGAATGGCAGGTCAAGCTGGCCGAACTGGAAACACGCGCCGGCCTGCCGCTGCCCGAACTGCGCAAGGTGGACCGCCGCCTGCTCGCGGGCGAACGCCGTGCGATGAATGCCAAGCGCGACCTGACCCAGGCCAACCTGCGCCTGGTCATTTCGATCGCGAAGAAATATGTCAATCGCGGCCTGCAATTCCTGGACCTGATCCAGGAAGGCAACATCGGCCTCCTGCGCGCCGTGGACAAATACGAATACCGTCGCGGCTTCAAGTTCTCGACCTATGCGACGTGGTGGGTGCGCCAGGCAATCTCGCGCGCCATCGCCGACCAGGCGCGCACAATCCGCGTCCCGGTGCACATGATCGAAACCATCAACAAGATGAATCGCATCATCCGCCAGAACATCGCCGCCACCGGCGAAGAACCGGATGTGGCGACGCTGGCGGAAAAGCTCGGGCTGTCGACGCAAAAGGTGGAAGAAGTCATGAAGATCGCCAAGGAACCCGCGTCGCTCGATGCGCCGGCGGGCGAAGACGGCGATGCCATGCTCGGCGATTTCATCAGCGACGATGCCACCCTGTCACCGGAAGCCGCGGCAATGCGTGCCGGCATGCAACGTGCCATTTCCGAGGTGCTGGAAGACTTGTCGCCGAAGGAACAAAAGGTATTGCGCATGCGCTTCGGACTCGATGCCGTCAGCGACCACACGCTGGAAGAAGTCGGCAAGCAGCTCGAAGTCACCCGCGAGCGCATCCGCCAGATCGAGATGAAGGCCATGGCCAAGCTGCGCCACCCTTCGCGCGCGGACAAACTGCGCGCCTTCCTCGAAGAGCACTGATCCCCTGTTGTTCGCAACCCGGCACTTCGCCATGAAGTGTCGGGCCTGATCCATCTCCCCGCCCACGGCGAAGACGGCGATTTCCGTCTTATCCTTCTTGCATTCTCCTTTTTAATCAACGAGTTGGCGAATCTTCGCAGGCATTCGCACGCGCTGGCACACCTCTCGCAATAGGGTTGTCGAGCGCAACGAAATGCTCTTCCAACCCAAACCAACCTCAGGAGATTTATCCATGTCCACTCTGATGATCAAAGACCTCGCCATCGCTTCCGACCTCGACCGTGCTGCCATGTCTTCCGTACGCGGCGGCTACTACAAGGGCGCACCGTCCTGCTGGACCCCGTCCTACTGCGCGCCGAGCTGGGGCATGCCGACGTCCTACGCACCGGAGCAAAAGTTTTCGTTCGACGCCTCGCAGATGATTGGCCAGTCGCAGAACGTCATGAACAACAACGGCAACAACGTCGCCTTCGCCAGCGGTATCACCTCGACCGTGAACCCGACGCAGTCCGCGAACAACAACATCAACTTCTGATTGTTTTAAATACAGACAAACCGATTTGCATTCACACCCAAGGAGACCTGAAATGACTACCCTGCTGATCAAAGACCTCGCCGCCGCCACCGAACTCGACCGTGCCGACATGGCTGCCGTATCCGGCGGTTGCTACTACAAGCAGCCTTCCTGCTGGACGCCCGCCTACTACTGCGAGCCCGGCTATGGCGTGCCGACTGCACCGAAGGGCCATCCGACTTCGTTCTCGTTCGATGCCTCGCAGTCGATCGGACAGTCGCAGAACGTGATGAACAACAACGGCAATAACGTTGCGTTTGCTCATGGCATCAGCTCGACTGTGAATCCGACGCAGTCTGCCAACAACAACATCAACTTCTGATTGTTGTTACTCGCGACTGTCTGGAGCCCTCCCTCTTGCTGGGGAGGGCTTTTGTGCTTTTCTTCGGTGACCCGGTTCTGTAGCCACTCCGTTGAGGCTTGCCGGGACTGGCCCCGGCGGGCCACTCACTTTCTTTGCTTCGCCAACGAAAGTAAGCAAAGATAGGCGACCTGTAGGAGTCAACCACATAGGTAACAAAAAAGTTCAATCACATGGGTTACACCTTCAGGTTCAAGTAACCACGCTCGCCGCCCTTGCGCTCATCAAATCGGCCCAATGCAATTGGGCCGAAATACAC
>NZ_JBLWFR010000037.1:0-953 GCF_048799745.1 Noviherbaspirillum sp. ST9
GGAAGCTCTTTTTGAAGCCATTGAGGCTACCGGCAAACCCGTTGTCGTGGTATTAATGGCGGGAAGGCCGCTGATCTTCAATAAAGTTGCCCGAAAAGCCTCAGCTATAGTATACGCCTGGTGGCTGGGGGCAGAAGCCGGAAACGCCATCGCCGGCGTACTGTTTGGAGATTATAATCCATCCGGTAAATTACCGGTAACATTTCCGCGTTCCATCGGCCAGATCCCCATTTCGTATACACAATACAATACCGGTAAACCTGTTAAAAGCCCGGATGATATTAAATACAAATCGGCCTATATTGATTCCCCGAACAGTCCGCAATATGCCTTCGGGCATGGATTGAGCTACACGAAGTTCTCCTATTCAGGCCTGAAGCTCAGTAAGTCCTCCATATCCGCTAACGAAACATCAGAATTAAGTTTCACTCTTACAAATACCGGAGCGATCGCAGGAGAGGAAGTCGCTCAGTTATATCTGCAGGATCCTGTAGCTTCTGTCGTAAGGCCGTTAAAGGAACTGAAGGATTTCAGGAAAGTGTCATTAAAGCCCGGTGAGTCTAAAGTTGTCCGGTTCACCATCACAAAAGACTACCTGTCATTCTTTAACCGCCATCTCGAATGGGTAGCGGAACCCGGTAATTTTAAGTTGATGATAGGTGCCGCTTCGGACGATATCAAACTGGAGACAGCGTTAACCTTGGTTCAATAAGAAGGTAAATCAGAGAAGTAACATGAATCTTCCGGACACAAACACCAAAAAACAGTTAGGTATAAGAAAGCTGTCAAATTCGGTCAGAGCAGCTTGCATTACCCTGGTAATCAGTTTTGCTGGTTGTCCGGGCGCCCGGGCACAAAAAGAATTCGACGGAATACGCGGAACGCACACCTGGATGATGTTCAGCGATGCACCTAATGCATTGTATCATCATCTTGCCGGGCAAGCCTTTCAC
>NZ_JBLWFR010000018.1:0-5387 GCF_048799745.1 Noviherbaspirillum sp. ST9
TGCATATAACAAGCCTGACGATAACCTACTTTCACACTGGTTGCAGCACTATCATCGGCGCAGAGTCGTTTCACGGTCCTGTTCGGGATGGGAAGGGGTGGTACCAACTCGCTATGGTCATCAGGCATAACTTGTAGCGTTGCGCGTATCGCCGTTGCAGCTGGCGAGTACGAACAACTCAATCTGGGAAGAAGCAGTAATTAGGGGTACTACATATATTTTGGCGGGTGTGATTGAACAGTCATTCACACACATACTTGTTTATAACCGGCCAAGGTTATAGGGACAAGCCGCACGGGCAATTAGTATCAGTTAGCTTAACGCATTACTGCGCTTCCACACCTGACCTATCAACGTCCTGGTCTCGAACGACCCTTCAGGGAGATCAAGTCTCCGGGAAGTCTCATCTTGAGGCAAGTTTCCCGCTTAGATGCTTTCAGCGGTTATCTCTTCCGAACTTAGCTACCCGGCAATGCCACTGGCGTGACAACCGGTACACCAGAGGTTCGTCCACTCCGGTCCTCTCGTACTAGGAGCAGCCCCCCTCAAACTTCCAACGCCCACGGCAGATAGGGACCAAACTGTCTCACGACGTTTTAAACCCAGCTCACGTACCACTTTAAATGGCGAACAGCCATACCCTTGGGACCGGCTACAGCCCCAGGATGTGATGAGCCGACATCGAGGTGCCAAACTCCCCCGTCGATATGAACTCTTGGGAGGAATCAGCCTGTTATCCCCAGAGTACCTTTTATCCGTTGAGCGATGGCCCTTCCATACAGAACCACCGGATCACTATGTCCTACTTTCGTACCTGCTCGACTTGTCAGTCTCGCAGTTAAGCACGCTTATGCCATTGCACTATTAGCACGATGTCCGACCGTACCTAGCGTACCTTCGAACTCCTCCGTTACACTTTGGGAGGAGACCGCCCCAGTCAAACTGCCTACCATGCACTGTCCCCGACCCGGATAACGGGCCAAGGTTAGAACCTCAAACAAACCAGGGTGGTATTTCAAGGATGGCTCCACGGCAACTGGCGTCACCGCTTCAAAGCCTCCCACCTATCCTACACAGATTGGTTCAAAGTCCAATGCAAAGCTACAGTAAAGGTTCATGGGGTCTTTCCGTCTAGCCGCGGGTAGATTGCATCATCACAAACACTTCAACTTCGCTGAGTCTCGGGAGGAGACAGTGTGGCCATCGTTACGCCATTCGTGCAGGTCGGAACTTACCCGACAAGGAATTTCGCTACCTTAGGACCGTTATAGTTACGGCCGCCGTTTACTGGGACTTCAATCAAGAGCTTGCACCCCATCATTTAATCTTCCAGCACCGGGCAGGCGTCACACCCTATACGTCCACTTTCGTGTTTGCAGAGTGCTGTGTTTTTATTAAACAGTCGCAGCCACCAGTTTATTGCAACCCCTTCGTCCTTCTGGCGCAGGCCAGTCAAACTACAAGGGCGTACCTTATCCCGAAGTTACGGTACCAATTTGCCGAGTTCCTTCTCCCGAGTTCTCTCAAGCGCCTTAGAATACTCATCTCGCCCACCTGTGTCGGTTTGCGGTACGGTCTCGTTAGACTGAAGCTTAGAGGCTTTTCTTGGAACCACTTCCGATTGCTTCGCGGCATAAAGCCGCTCGTCCCATACCCTTGAATTACGCGCCCGGATTTGCCTAAGCGCCTTCTTTGATACAGGAACCGGGACATCCAACACCCGGACAACCTTCCGCGATCCGTCCCCCCATCGCATCTAACGACGGTGCAGGAATATTAACCTGCTTCCCATCAGCTACGCATCTCTGCCTCGCCTTAGGGGCCGACTCACCCTGCTCCGATGAACGTTGAACAGGAAACCTTGGGCTTACGGCGTGCGGGCCTTTCACCCGCATTATCGCTACTCATGTCAGCATTCGCACTTCTGATACCTCCAGCATCCTTTACAAGACACCTTCGCAGGCTTACAGAACGCTCTCCTACCATATCCTTACGGATATCCGCAGCTTCGGTGACTGGCTTAGCCCCGTTACATCTTCCGCGCAGGACGACTCGATCAGTGAGCTATTACGCTTTCTTTAAAGGATGGCTGCTTCTAAGCCAACCTCCTGACTGTTTTAGCCTTCCCACTTCGTTTTCCACTTAGCCAATCTTTGGGACCTTAGCTGGCGGTCTGGGTTGTTTCCCTCTTGACGTCGGACGTTAGCACCCGGCGTCTGTCTCCCAAGCTCGCACTCACCGGTATTCGGAGTTTGCAATGGTTTGGTAAGTCGCGATGACCCCCTAGCCATAACAGTGCTCTACCCCCGGTGGTGATACTTGAGGCACTACCTAAATAGTTTTCGGAGAGAACCAGCTATTTCCAAGTTTGTTTAGCCTTTCACCCCTACCCACAGCTCATCCCCTAACTTTTCAACGTTAGTGGGTTCGGACCTCCAGTACCTGTTACGGCACCTTCATCCTGGCCATGGGTAGATCACTTGGTTTCGGGTCTACACCCAGCGACTGAACGCCCTATTCGGACTCGATTTCTCTACGCCTTCCCTACACGGTTAAGCTTGCCACTGAATGTAAGTCGCTGACCCATTATACAAAAGGTACGCAGTCACCCCTTGCGAGGCTCCTACTGTTTGTATGCACACGGTTTCAGGTTCTATTTCACTCCCCTTCCGGGGTTCTTTTCGCCTTTCCCTCACGGTACTGGTTCACTATCGGTCGATATCGAGTATTTAGCCTTGGAGGATGGTCCCCCCATGTTCAGACAGGGTTTCACGTGCCCCGCCCTACTTGTCGCAAGCTTAGTTCCACACCAGGGATTTCGTGTAAGGGGCTATCACCCTCTATGGCCGCACTTTCCAGAGCGTTCCACTATCGCTGATGCTATATCTTGCAGGCTGGTCCCATTTCGCTCGCCACTACTTTGGGAATCTCGGTTGATTTCTTTTCCTGCAGCTACTTAGATGTTTCAGTTCGCCGCGTTCGCTTCCACGTACCTATGTATTCAGTACGGGATGACCTAAAAGGCCGGGTTTCCCCATTCGGAAATCTGCGGATCAAAGTGTGTTTGCTCACTCCCCGCAGCTTATCGCAAGCTACTACGTCCTTCATCGCCTGATATCGCCAAGGCATCCACCATGTGCACTTATTCGCTTGTCCCTATAACGTTGGCTCCTGCTTCCAGGAACGTTACAGAGTTTTTGAGTTTGCGTGCCGTATTCCAGACTTGCTCGCTTTCGCGAGAACTCTTTCATACATATGATTGATACAATCACAACCCACCAGTCTTCACCAATACGTCATCACAACGCATCAGCTCCAACTGATAAATTCTTTACTACTTCTTCCAGATTGTTAAAGAACAAAAACAGCCTTTTGATCGCAAAAGATCAAACCTAAATCCCATCGCTTTCGCAACGAATTTAGGTTTGATGTCTTGGTGGAGGTTGACGGGATCGAACCGACGACCCCCTGCTTGCAAAGCAGGTGCTCTCCCAGCTGAGCTAAACCCCCAAAACCTGATGGTGGGTCTAGTTGGGCTCGAACCAACGACCCCCGCGTTATCAACACGGTGCTCTAACCAGCTGAGCTACAGACCCATTTGATGCTGTTCTGTTTTACTAACACACCGATAAGTGTGAACGCTTGATTTGGATGCAAACTCTAGAAAGGAGGTGATCCAGCCGCACCTTCCGATACGGCTACCTTGTTACGACTTCACCCCAGTCACGAATCCTACCGTGGTAAGCGCCCTCCTTGCGGTTAGGCTACCTACTTCTGGTAAAACCCGCTCCCATGGTGTGACGGGCGGTGTGTACAAGACCCGGGAACGTATTCACCGCGACATGCTGATCCGCGATTACTAGCGATTCCAACTTCATGCAGTCGAGTTGCAGACTACAATCCGGACTACGATACACTTTCTGGGATTAGCTCCCCCTCGCGGGTTGGCGGCCCTCTGTATGTACCATTGTATGACGTGTGAAGCCCTACCCATAAGGGCCATGAGGACTTGACGTCATCCCCACCTTCCTCCGGTTTGTCACCGGCAGTCTCATTAGAGTGCCCTTTCGTAGCAACTAATGACAAGGGTTGCGCTCGTTGCGGGACTTAACCCAACATCTCACGACACGAGCTGACGACAGCCATGCAGCACCTGTGCGCCGGTTCTCTTTCGAGCACTCCCAGATCTCTCCAGGATTCCGACCATGTCAAGGGTAGGTAAGGTTTTTCGCGTTGCATCGAATTAATCCACATCATCCACCGCTTGTGCGGGTCCCCGTCAATTCCTTTGAGTTTTAATCTTGCGACCGTACTCCCCAGGCGGTCAACTTCACGCGTTAGCTGCGTTACCAAGTCAATTAAGACCCGACAACTAGTTGACATCGTTTAGGGCGTGGACTACCAGGGTATCTAATCCTGTTTGCTCCCCACGCTTTCGTGCATGAGCGTCAGTGTTATCCCAGGGGGCTGCCTTCGCCATCGGTATTCCTCCACATATCTACGCATTTCACTGCTACACGTGGAATTCTACCCCCCTCTGACACACTCTAGCCGTGCAGTCACAAATGCAGTTCCCAGGTTAAGCCCGGGGATTTCACATCTGTCTTGCACAACCGCCTGCGCACGCTTTACGCCCAGTAATTCCGATTAACGCTTGCACCCTACGTATTACCGCGGCTGCTGGCACGTAGTTAGCCGGTGCTTATTCTTCCGGTACCGTCATCCATCCCAGGTATTAACCAGGACGATTTCTTTCCGAACAAAAGTGCTTTACAACCCGAAGGCCTTCTTCACACACGCGGCATTGCTGGATCAGGGTTGCCCCCATTGTCCAAAATTCCCCACTGCTGCCTCCCGTAGGAGTCTGGGCCGTGTCTCAGTCCCAGTGTGGCTGGTCGTCCTCTCAGACCAGCTACTGATCGTCGCCTTGGTAGGCCTTTACCCCACCAACTAGCTAATCAGATATCGGCCGCTCCACGAGCATGAGGTCTTGCGATCCCCCACTTTCATCCGTAGATCGTATGCGGTATTAGCTAGTCTTTCGACTAGTTATCCCCCACTCCAGGGCACGTTCCGATATGTTACTCACCCGTTCGCCACTCGCCGCCAGGCCGAAGCCCGCGCTGCCGTTCGACTTGCATGTGTAAGGCATGCCGCCAGCGTTCAATCTGAGCCAGGATCAAACTCTTCAGTTCAATCTCTGTTGTGGCATTGCTGCCAGGTTCCGAAGAACCGTCGCTCACTCAAAATACTGACAGGTAATTATCTTGCGATTCTTACCTATATTTTTTGTGAGCACTTAATGTTTTAAGTTACACGCTGATCTCTCAGCGCCGCACCTTCATCAAGCGCCCACACTTATCGGCTGTTATTTTTTAAAGAACTTG
>NZ_JBLWFR010000038.1:0-948 GCF_048799745.1 Noviherbaspirillum sp. ST9
ATCTATAACAATAGTTTCTACTGAAGTAAGGCTGACAATAGTGAATGATTGTTTGGATTACCAACCTTCGTAAGGTTGGAAAATCGAAATACATAAACCTCACCTTTTCATTAAATTCAAGTGTAGAATTTATTCATTTATTGTAATGCTATTTGTTGTTATAAATTGAGACAAATCGGCAAAAGGTTGAATAGCTTTTGTTGAAGTAAGGCATTAACTTGGTATAATTAACCGATCTTAAGACTATGATCGCATGTTGTTGAGAGGTTCATATAAACCCGAAACAAGATCATATCCTCAAAGATAACAGTAAACGTTAACAGATGACCAGTCATATCTTAAACCGCACAAATGAAGACCTATTTTACAAGCCTTAGCTTCACTTAATAAGCTGGTCAATCTTATCTGTGTATTTCTGTAACTACGCTAATTTTAAAACTCTTAAACAAACTAATCAAAACGTTAAAAACTATGGAACGCCAGGTTGTAAGAATGCAGGAGGAAGACGGACCTTGTTTTCATCCTCGTCTTCCCAATTGCAGTGAATCAAAAATTACATTTTTTACAGGAGGAGGAGGTTTAGTAAATGTCGCTGGCGCAGTAAATCCTTTTGCCGCGGGCGATATATTGTTTATACCGGGCTGTCAGCCTCATATTATCAGATTTATTTTTGAAGGCCAGCTAACCGGCTTAAGTCTCTATTTTAATAATTCCAGCTCTCCTTCGGCTCTGTTTTCGGTTCCAGAGATAAGAAGAACGGCTGATTTATTGTCCCGTTATTCGAGCGGTTTTAAAATTTCCGGAGCTGCGAGCGCTGCTATAGCAAAGAAATTTTTTGTTGCTAAAGGAGAACAGGGATTACAACTCCTAATTAAATTCCTGGAATTGCTTATGGAGTTGTATCGCTGCGAGAATATCGTTTCTTTGGCTCCTGAAAAGAATAATAAC
>NZ_JBLWFR010000039.1:0-947 GCF_048799745.1 Noviherbaspirillum sp. ST9
ACTTGCGGTAAAGGATATATTTTCAGACAATTATTTATTCACGATTCCGAATTACCAGCGCCCGTATTCTTGGGAGGAAGAACACTGCACCCAATTATTGGACGACTTGCACACGTTTGCCTTTAAGGACGAACCGTTTGATGAGCTGCCACCTTATTTCTTAGGAAGCGCGGTGATCATCAAGCGCGAGCACATCCGAAATGCCCAAATCGTAGATGGGCAGCAGCGTTTGACAACTTTGACCATCTTGTTGTCCTGTTTACGGTTCTCAATCGCTGACAGAGGGCATAAAGAGACGATCTCAGAGTTCATATTCCAGAAGGGCAACAAGCTGAAAGGGACATCTGCGACCTATCGTCTGAGAACCCGGACGCGCGACCAGGAGTGCTTTAACACCTTAATCCAAGAAGAAAATGGTTTAGCTAACAATTTCGCCAAACCCGACCAGACCGACATTAAGAATGATGCCCAAAGCCAAATGCTGATGAATGCCAAGGCATTACTGGAAGAATTCAAAAGGAAAAACTATCCGCAGGATCAACTGGAACTGATGGTCACTTATATCATACAAAAATGTGTGATCGTGATGGTCGCGTCCACCGATGAAGATATGGCCTTCAGGATATTTAACGTCTTGAATGACCGGGGAAAAGACCTGACGATCGCGGATATCCTGAAATCTGAAGTACTCGAAAAGATCGAAGAAAAAGACCAAAGCACTTACACCGAAAAATGGGAAGACTGCGAAACCAAACTGGGTAGTAACCACTTTAAGAACTTTTTCGGTTACCTCCGTGCTATCTATGCGAAGAAAAAAGCAGAGAAGTCGGTTATTACCGAGATTCGCGAGTACGTCAAACCTACGGAAAACCCTAAAGGCTTTGTCGATAACGTGCTCATCCCTTTTACAAATGCCTACCATCACATTCTTCAAGTAGATTATAAAG
>NZ_JBLWFR010000019.1:0-5000 GCF_048799745.1 Noviherbaspirillum sp. ST9
CGCTGCAGATCAAGACCGGCTCCATGTCCCGTTCCGACCGCATGGCGAAGTACAACCAGCTGCTGCGCATCGAGGAAGACCTCGGCGACATCGCCAGCTACCCGGGCCGCAGCGCGTTTTACAACCTTCGGTAATCTTCCTCAGGACTGGGGGGAATGGCATGCCACACAGAGCTTGTTGCCATCCGGGTCACGAAAATAGGCGCCGTAGTAGTGCTCGTGGTATTCCGGCCGCAGGCCGGGCTCCCCTTCCGAGGTGCCGCCGTTTGCAAGCGCGGCGGCAAAGGCTTCGTTGACGATCGCCCTGCTCTCGGCCAGGAATGCCGTCATCTGCCCGTTTCCCGCCGCGTGCGGCTGCTGGTCAAAGGGTCTGCCGATGAGAAAGAGCGGACGCGGACCGGGATTCGATTGCCAGCCGGCCCACGGGCGGCTGCGGTCGCAGAAACGTGGTCGGACACCAAGGACGGCCATGAGAGGATCGTAGAAACTGAGTGCCCTGTCAAAGTCGCTGACGCCGACGAAGATGTGAGAGAACATGCGCGGAGCTCCAGAGTTGACGGAGCGTCCAGTGTAATGCCGGGATAACGAAAGCCGCTAGACCGTGCGGTCTTTCCCATCGGAAGTGCCCCTGCAGCAACTGGCCGGCTTGCCGTCCGCAGCGTGCGGTTCATTCCATCCCAGTTCGCTCCGAATCTCGCTGAGGGACGGAAGCGGCCCATTGCTTGCGAAGCGGCGTTGCAGATACTCGCGTACCTGTTCCTTGGTCGGGGCTTGGTAGGTTTCCATGTTGGAGTGCGATGACATCAGGGTGAAAATAACCTGCGTAGCGATTTGCGTGCCAGATGCTTCAGCATGGAGGAAAACGAACTGCATTCGATGGGACGAGCGATGGAATGCGGCGCCGGCAGCGGATGCACCCTGCCTTTCCTTGCAGACTTGCCGGCTGCCTTGCCGTGCGTGCCGGACCGATGATTCATGGCTCACCCCGCGTGTTCCGTCGTTGGATGAGGATAGGTTAGACGGGCTTGCTTACGTGGATCTGACTTGGGGGATGGTGGGGAAATCTGCGATTGAAGGCGAGTGGATGCGGCCGGATGACTGCTGCTCGAAGCATCCGCCTACTTCTTCGCCTTGTCGTCGCCCTCTTCTTCCTCTTCCGCTTCCTCGGTGATCGCAAGGTTGAACCCCGAATCGCCACCCCCGCCGTCCTTGCCGCGACTGCCGCGCAGCTTGATCTGCAGCCGCAGCTCGTTGGCCGAGTCAGCATTGCGGATCGCCTCGTCGTAGCTGATGAAACCCTCGTTGTACAGGTCGAACAGCGCCTGGTCGAAGGTGCGCATGCCGAGTTCCTTCGACTTGGCCATGGTTTCCTTGATGGCGTGGAACTGGCCCTTCAGGATCTGCTCGGCGATGGTCGGCGTGTTGAGCAGGATTTCGATCGCCGCCTTGCGGCCCTTGCCGTCCTCGGTCCTGACCAGGCGCTGCGAGATGATGGCGCGCAGGTTGGAGGACAGGTCGCCCAGCAGCTGGTTGCGCCGCTCTTCCGGGAAGAAGTTGATGATGCGGTCGATGGTCTGGTTGGCATTGTTGGCGTGCAGCGTGCCAAGGCAGAGGTGGCCGGTCTCGGCAAAGGCGATCGCATGCTCCATCGTTTCCGTGTCGCGGATTTCGCCGATCAGGATGACGTCGGGCGCCTGGCGCAGGGTGTTCTTCAGTGCGTGGTGCCAGGTATGCGTATCGACGCCGACCTCGCGGTGCGTGATCAGGCAGGACTTGTTCTTGTGGACATACTCGACCGGATCCTCGACGGTGATGATGTGGCCGGAGGAGCTGGCATTGCGGTGGTCGATCATCGCCGCGAGCGTGGTCGACTTGCCGGAACCGGTGCCGCCGACGACCAGCACGAGGCCGCGCTTGGTCATGATCACGTCCTTCAGGATCTCGGGCAACTGCAGCTTTTCGAAGCTGGGGATCTCGGCTGCAATGGTACGGATCACCATGCCCACCTGTTGCTGCTGCACGAAGACGTTCACGCGGAAGCGGCAGACCTGCGGAATCGAGATGGCGAAATTGCACTCGAGGTCGCTCTCGAATTCCTTGAGCTGCTTCTCGTTCATCAGCGAGTTCGCAAGCTTCCTCGTGACCTCGCCCGTGAGCTTCTGCTGGCTGAGCGGCTTCATCGAACCCTGGTGCTTCATGCTGGGCGGGAAGTCGGCGGAGATGAAGAGATCCGAACCGCCCTGCTGATGCATGACCTTGAGCAGTTGATGCATGTATGCACGGGCTTCTTCGAGACCGAAGGTAGAGGACATGGCTGCCTTTCTTGTACTGGCCGGTGTGGACGTGCAGCCATTATGTTTCCGCGTGGCCAGAGACGGCAAGATGTTTGTCACGGAAAACCACGAGGTTGCAAGAATTACATCCGGCGTGTACAAAATATTGCGCACTTTCTTCCCCTGCTGCACATCGTTCCGCGAATTCACCCCTTTACCCCTTCCGTCTTCTTCCCATGCAGGCGCCGCCTTGCCTGTTATCAGTCCGACATCGCTTGGCATAGCGCTTGCTGAACGCTGAAGCAGCCATAGAAAAGGAGGTTCGATGCAACGCGCCGCGTTTTTTCATGAACGCAACTGCGCACCCTGCCGACACAGGCAGCGGCGTGTCCTTCTTTAACTGTTCCATTCGCGATGCACCACGCGCGAATTCCGTCTAACCCAGTCAAGGAGCGATTCATGGATACAACCAATACCCCCCTCGGCACCGGCACCATCAAGTCGGGCAACGGCAGCGATACGGCATCCGCCGCCGCACAGGCAACCAGGGGCACGTTCAATGAGATGAAGGGCACCGCACAGCGTTCGGCGGCCACGCTGCGCAGCGAACTGTCCGGCCTGAAGAATGATCTCGATGCGCTGGTCAACCGTTCAGCCAGCATGTCCGACGATGAGCTGACCCAGGCGCATGCCCAACTGATGGCGAAGTTCAGCTCGGTGCGCTACGCCGCCAAAGGCATCGCCAGCGAAGCATCGCGCCAGTTCAACCGCGGCATGGAGACCACCACCGGCTACGTGAAGGACAAGCCGATGCAATCCGTCGCCGTTGCCGTCGGCACCGGCCTGCTGCTCGGCCTGCTGTTCAAGCGCCGCTAGGCCGGCTGACCGTCGCGATGCCCCGGAATTACGCATAAGGAAGACCTCATGTTTTCAGCCCTACACAAGTCCAGGCAGCTCTATCTGATCACGCTGGAGCGGGTCGGTGATTACATGGACCTGCTGCGCGTCGAGTTGAAGATCCGCGAGCACAACATCGCACTTCGACTCGCGGGATTCGCCGTGGCCGGCCTGTTTGCCTTGCTGGCCACGATATTCCTCGGCATCGCGATCATCGTCAGCTTCTGGACGTCGGAATACCGGACGCTGGCTGCATGGTTCGTGGTCTTCCTGTATGGCGCGATTGCGGGCGTCAGCCTGAACATGTGCCTGAAGCATTTCCGTTCGCCGTCGCTCACCACGACACTGCGCACGGAATTTCAGCGCGATATCGACGTCATCAAGGAAGCCCTATGAGCGGTCCATCACTCGAAGAAGAACGGAAGGCCATCCTGGAGCGAATGCAAATGCGTAGAGAAAGCTATCGGCGCGCACTCAATGGCGGTCCCGATCTCGACCAGATTCCTGCCGATCCGGTCGCGGCCCGCGCATTGCCATCGACTGCGCACGTGCAGCACGTTTATCCGACGCACCGTCCTGTTCCAACGCGCTTCCCCAGAAGCACCCTGATGCGCGTGCTCATGGACCACCCGGTCCTGTGCGCGGCAGGTGTGGCGGCACTGGTCGCGATCGGTCCCCGCAGGATCATCAAGACGATTGCGACGGGCGCTACCGCGGTCGGGACTTTGACCGCAAACAATCAGACGAACGTCGATCTGCTTGGCAAGGTCTTAACCATGGCAGGAGCGTACGTCCAGGGACGTACCAACGAGTAGCCTTCCGGAGCGCGCCGGCGTCGTGCCGGTGCGGCAGTTTCGGGAACACCTGGTTTTATTTGTCAACCTGAAAGGAAAAATCATGAAAAAAATCGTTTCCATACTGAGCATTATGATGTTTGCCTTCAGCCTGTCCGCTTGCAATACGATGAAGGGTTTCGGGAAGGACGTGGAGCGCGGCGGAGAGAAGGTTCAGGGCGCGGCTGATCGCAACAAGTAACCTGCTTTTGTACCTTGTTGCTCCCCCTTGGGTGTGTTGCGGCGCACGAGGGGGCATTTGTACGTCTCTTTGGTGACCCGATGCTTTAGGCTCTCCGTGGGGACTTGCCGGGACTGGCCCCGGCGGGCCACTCACTTTCTTTGCTTCGCCAAAGAAAGTAAGCAAAGAAAGGCGACCCTGGTCCGCAGCCCCTTCGGGGTTCCCGAAAAAATCCGGCACAAGGCGGGAAGCGCAAAAACTCGCCTTCGGCTCAGACATTTGCCCTTCTCTTTCCGCCTTGTGCCGGATTTTTTCGGCTGCGTACAAGGGTGAACTGCCAACCCATCCCCACCCTAACCCTCCCCTTGAAGGGGAGGGAATTTGCTGCGGGCTCATCACCGTCTGTTGTTCACTCACATAGGTAACACTTTTGTTTAGGTACATGGGTAACAGCCTCACTTTTTCACCTGCGCCAATCCGACCTTGAACAGTTCCCTCCCCTTCAAGGGGAGGGTCAGGGTGGGGATGGGGTTTCGCTCTTCCCCCTTGTACGCAGCCGAAAAATCCGACGCCGAAGCGGATAAAGAAGCGAAATCTGTCTGAGCTCCGAGCGCAGCGAGGGCGAGTTATTTCGCTTCCCGCTTCGGCGTCGGATTTTTCGGGTACCCCGAAGGGGCTGCGGACCAGGGTGGTACGGTTTACTCTGATCGGTAACACATTAATTCAAGCACATGGGTAACAGTTTTTTACCCTATGGCTATCTTCATTGCTGGAGAGAGCCATGCCTTGGAAGGATGTCAAACCGATGGACGAGAAG
>NZ_JBLWFR010000040.1:0-929 GCF_048799745.1 Noviherbaspirillum sp. ST9
AGACGAATTGATGAACCGGTACGCGTTTACACAAAAAACTTTGCCGAATGGTGAGCCTGGGTATGAATATTATCCGGTTGACGTCGCTGCTTATATTAGATCATATCGGCCAGACTATACCGTTTCGTTTGATGCTACAACAAATGCCAATGAGATTCAGTCCGTATTAAATAAAAGTGGCGGTCAGGTTGGTGCATCTTATAATGGACATAACTATATGATCGAAAATGTAGATAGCAAGGGTTATATAAAAATGTCTGATCCATCAAACCCCGAAAATTCACCTGTTTGGGTTAAAGATGCAGCCTTAACGGGAGTTTACAATTTCTATAAAAATTAGTAGCAAAATATACCTCTAATGTTTTTTAAGGCTTGATCTACAGGTTTTAACAATCACCCGCTATTCCTTAAAAAATCGCTTATTCCTTGAATAATTAATAAACATAGCGATGCTTGTAAAAACACAGCCTCTATTGACAAACGAAGTATTTTCTTGATATACGATGAGCCTAAAGATGATAATTAAAAGATTTTACCATTTAAGCTGGATTCTTTTTATTCAGGTATTGTTTTGGTATAACATTGGCTATGGCCAGGATTTTTCCAAAACATGGACATCGAGATATGGCGTTAAGTTTACAAAACCTTCCGGTTTTAATATGCTCAACAATGAGGGTGGAAATTCTCTGGAGTATTTCTTCTATATGACGAAAAAAGATGATAGAGGGACGAATATCCTGCCAGATTTTTATCTAGTTAATAAAGATTCTTCTGTTCTTATCCTTGTCGAAGCTTTCGACTATACACCAATGGAGCCTGGTATCTTTGTGCGTTATTGGCGGGATTCCAACAGATTCGGATTTAATTGTGTAGTCTTCAATGCTGATAGAGTCAAAGATCAAATTAGATACTATCCTGCAAGCAAACGT
>NZ_JBLWFR010000002.1:0-657116 GCF_048799745.1 Noviherbaspirillum sp. ST9
GATCCGCACCGAACTGAACGGCCGCGTGCCGCTGATCGGTTTCTCCGGCAGCCCCTGGACGCTGGCCTGCTACATGGTCGAAGGCGGCGGCTCGGACGACTACCGCAAGGTCAAGACGATGCTGTACAACCGCCCGGACCTGATGCACCACATCCTGCGCACCAATGCGGCGGCGGTCGCGGCCTACCTGAACGCGCAGATCGATGCCGGCGCGCAGGCCGTGATGATTTTCGATTCCTGGGGTGGCGCCCTGGCCGACGGCGTGTACCAGCGTTTCTCGCTGGCCTACATGCGTGACGTGGTATCGCAGCTCAAGCGCGAGCACGACGGCGTGAAGATCCCGGCCATCGTGTTCACCAAGGGCGGCGGCCTGTGGCTGGAAGAGATTGCCGACATCGGCGCCGATGCGGTGGGCCTGGACTGGACGGTCAACCTGGGCCAGGCGCGCGAGCGCGTGGGCCACAAGGTGGCCTTGCAGGGCAACCTGGACCCGAACGTGCTGTTTGCCGGACCGGAGCAGATCCGCGATGAAGTGGCCAAGCTGCTGGACTCGTACGGCAAGCCGTCCGCGGGCCACGGCCACGTGTTCAACCTCGGTCATGGCATTTCGCAATTCACGCCGCCGGAATCGGTTTCCGTGCTGGTGGAAGCGGTGCATGAGATGAGCCGGGCCATGCGTGACGGCAGCGCCGATCTGAAGGTCGCCAACAGCTGATGTCTTCCATGCGCGCGTTTCGTTCCCTGCTGGCATTCTCGTTGTTGCTCCTGCTTGTCGCATGCAGCCGTAACGAGACGACCTACCGTACCAAGGGGGAAGTATTCGGCACGGTGGTCGATGTCAGCATCTACGGGGAATCCGAGGCGCGCGCGAACCAGCTTGGCGAGCGCGTGATGGAAGAGTTCGGCCGCCTGCACAAGAAGTTCCATGCATGGAAGCCGAGCGAGCTTACCGCGCTCAATGACGCCATCGCCAAAGGCGAGTCCTACCAGGCCGACGCCGAAATGGTGGATCTGCTGAAGGCGGCGACGAAACTCGCGGAAGAGTCCGACCACACCTTCAATCCCGCGGTCGGACGCCTGATCCGGCTGTGGGGATTCCAGACCAGCGACATCCGTCCGCAGGGACCGCCGAAGGAAGAGATCCAGCGCCTGGTGGATGCAAAGCCGCGCATGTCCGACCTCGTCTTCGAGGGCACGAAGATTTCCAGTCGCAATCCGCTCGTCATGCTCGACCTAGGCGGTTATGCCAAGGGCTATGCGCTGGACCGCGCCGCGCAGATCCTGCGCGCGGAAGGCGTGAAGGCTGCGTTGATCAATGTCGGCGGCAACCTGCTGGCGATCGGGCAGCCGGGCAACCGGCTGTGGACGGTCGGCATCCAGGACCCGCGCGGCTCGGGCATGATCGCTACCATCGAGCTGCGCGACGGCGAAGCGGTCGGCACCAGCGGTGATTACCAGCGCTACTTCATGAAGGACGGCAAGCGCCACGCGCACATCATCGATCCGCGCACCGGGCAGACGGTCGATCATGTCGCCGCAGTCACCATCATCACCTCCGGCGGCAAGGATGCGGGGACGCGCTCGGACGGCTATACCAAACCGCTGTTCGTCGTCGGGCCGGAAAATTGGCAGGCGATGGCCGACCGGCTTGGCCTGAAGGAAGTGATGCTGATCGATACAAAAAAGAATGTGGTGATCACGCCGGCCATGCGCGAGCGGCTGGCGGCGGTCAAAGCACACAACGGATAAGACCGGGTGCGCAAGGCGCACACAGGGCAGCAACGAGCAAGAGTGTGGACGACAGGGAGGAGTCCGCAATGCGTAATGAACCTCTGATTTTTTTCCACCTCAAGCTGGTGGCAAAGATCAGCCTGGGCGTCGGCACCGTAGCCGTGCTGTCCCTGCTGATCTCGCTGTTGCTCATCTCCGGTCCGACGGACGAGACCTATTCGGCGATCATCCGCAGCAACAGCATGACGAACGACAACCTCGGCAAGGTCATGCTCACCATCGGGTTGATGCTGGTGGCGATCGCGGGCGTCATTACCTGGCTGATCACGCTGTACAGCAGCTTCCGTATCGTCGGTCCTTTGTATCGATTCACGCAGAACCTCAAGCTCGCCGGCACCAGCGATTTTTCCCGGCTGATCGAACTGCGCAAGGGTGATGCGCTGCGGGACCAGTCAGCCAATATTATGATGGCGGTTTCCTCGCTGCGCGACCACTATGCAACGGTGGAGCAGGTGGCGGAAGAGGCACTCGCGGCGTTCGAGCAGGGCGACGCCACTGCGTACACGGATGCCGTCGCACGGCTCAAGGCGCTTGATGACCAGGTACGCCTTTAAATTCATTGCGCTGCTCGCGCTGGCCATGCTTGCGGCAGGTTCGCTGCTGCACGCTTCCCTGACCGGCACGGGACAGACACACCTTCAAAAAGAAGATTGCGCCGCCTGCCATCTTGGCGGTCGGGACGTCACGCCGCAGCAGGCAGGCATGCTGCTCGGCAGCCAGGAGGCCCTGTGCGGCAAGTGCCATCCGGCGGCGATCAAGGTCAGTCATCCCAGCGGATTCGCACCCAAGGCGAAAATTCCCGACGGCTACCCGCTCGACTGGAAGGGGGATCTCACGTGCAGCACTTGCCATGATGTCCATGGGAAATCGCCTGGCCTCATGCGCGGCACCAAGGCCGGCAAGGAACTGTGCTTTTCCTGCCACGACACGGCATTTTTCCGCAAGATGCGCGACGGCGGCGCCTCCCTGATGGTCGGCCATCTGGCGCGGGCGAGCGACGTCAGTGCCCCGTCAATGGACGTGTACACGCGGCAGTGCATGGAATGCCACGGCAACAACGGCGACCCGCGCCTCAATACCAAGGTCGACCGCAACAGCATCGCCCGTCACGCCGGCGGCCAGATCAATCATCCGGTGGGTGTCGATTACCAGAAGGCCTCCACCTTCGGGGGCTATCGTCCGCGCAAGACGGTCGAGAAGAAAATCCTGCTGCCGGGCGGCCTGGTCAGCTGCGTGTCCTGCCACCAGGCCTACCAGAAAGACCACGGCAAGCTGGTGGTCACCGTTGAACATTCCAAGCTCTGTTACGAGTGCCACGACATATGATTCCGATTTCAGCCGATGACCGCCGCCGGACCTTCTATGTCGACCACATCATGCAGAAGTGGCTGCTGGTTGCGCTGGTCGTCCTCGAGTGCACACTGACGGCGCTTGCCATCTGGGGGCTGTATGCCTCGTTGAACGAGATCATTGAACGCAACACCTATCGCATCCATTTTTCGCCCGACGACAACATGCTGCGCGATTTTTTCATCGACGGCGCGAAAATCCTGATTGGCACCGGTATCGTCAACCTCACGGCCATCATCATCGCGGACCGGATCTGGGCGTGGTACGTGAAGAGCATTGTCCGCAGCCTCGACAAGGTGATGCTGGCGGCACAGCGTCTCGACCTGACCGCGCAGCGCGGCGTCAAGCGCACCCACGTCGTGCTGGACCGTGTGCTTCGCTGGCAGCGCGCGGAAGGGCTGCGCCTGCGCCGCATCCGCCATTCCGTTCGCCACTTGCCGGACACGCTTCCCGAGACACCCGAGGAACGGGCTGCCGTGCTGTCGCACCTGCGCATGGTCCGCGATCGCGGCGCGCACCCTCTCGGCGAGTAGACGTACCTGCCGTGGTCTTCCACGGCGGCCCCAAGCAGATGCAACCAGAACGCTCGTCCTCCGTCGTCCACATGTATGCCCCGCGCAAGAAGATTTACGTGCGGGAGGTGAGCGGCCGGTTCACGCGCTGGCGCTGGCTGTGCGTCTGGCTGACGCAGATCGTCTACTACGGTTTGCCCTGGTTGACGTGGAACGGTCGACCGGCCGTGCTGTTCGATTTGGCGGCGCGCAAGTTCTATCTCTTCGGCATCGTGCTGTGGCCGCAGGACTTCATCTACCTGGCGGGCATGCTGATGATCTGCGCCTGCCTGCTGTTTTTGCTGAGCGCCATCGCGGGCCGGGTGTGGTGCAGCCTTGCTTGCCCGCACACCGTGTACACCGAGATCTTCATGTGGATCGAGCACAAGATCGAGGGCAACCGCAGCGCGCGCATCCGGCTCGACAAGCAGCCGCTTTCACCCGGCAAGTTCGTGCGCAAGGCCGCCAAGCATGCGGCATGGATCGTCGTTGCCCTGTGGACAGGTATCACGCTGGTGGCCTACTTCACGCCGATGCGCACCTTGCTGCAGGAGATCGCAAGCGCCGGCCTCGGGCCGTGGCAGGCGTTCTGGATGCTTTTCTACAGCGGCTTCGCATACATGAATGCCGGGTGGATGCGCGAGCAGATCTGCCAGTATCTGTGCGCCTATGCGCGCTTCCAGAGCGTGATGTTCGATCGCGATACGCTGCTTATCACCTATGACGAGAGCCGGGGCGAGCCGCGCGGGGCGAGGCGCACATGGCGCGCGGGCGCCGGGCCGAAGCTTGGCGATTGCATCGACTGCACGTTGTGCGTGCAGGTCTGTCCGGCGGGGATCGATATCCGCGACGGCCTGCAGTTCGAGTGCATCGACTGCGCCGCCTGCGTGGACGCCTGCGACGGCGTGATGGACAAGGTTGGGGCGCCGCGCGGCCTGATTCGCTATGCGACCGAGAACGCCATGCGCTTCGGACTGTCATTGCGGGAGGTCCGCCGCCGCATCGCCCGTCCGCGCGTGCTGGCCTACGCCTGCATCCTGGGAAGCGCGGCGGCGGTGTACTTCGGAACGCTGGCAACGCGCACGCCGGTAAAAGTCGACGTCATTCTCGATCGCAGCGCCATGGGCAGGGAAGTGGAAGGTGGCGCGATCGAGAACGTCTACCTCCTGCAGGTCATGAATACCGACGAGCATGCCCGCGGCTTCCGCCTCACCGTATCGGGCATGGATTCCCTCCAGCTCGTGTCCGATGACGAAATCCGCGTTGCCGCGGTCAGCACGCGTTCCGTCCCTGTTCGCGTGCGTGTTGCGCCGGGCAGCGGCAACATCGGGACGAACCCTATCCGCTTCGCGCTTGCCTCGCTCGACGATCCCGGCATCCGGATCGAGGAGCCGTCAGTATTCCTCGTGCCTCGCGTGCGTCCGTAACTGCCTGCGCCGCCTAAGCGGCGTCGGCGGCCGGTTTGCCTTGCACGATGCGCAGCTGCGGGGCAGGACGCCGGAACGATGCCAGGGAGAGTGTGCCCTCCGGCGCACCGGCATGCACCGCCTCTCCGGACAGGCCGCCCTTCAGCTTGAAAGCGCCGACGATCTGTTCCAGGTGGCTTGCGCGGTCTTGCAGCGCTTGTGCCGCTGCTGCCGCTTTTTCCACCAGGGCCGCGTTCTGCTGTGTGACATCGTCGATCTCCATGACCGCGCGGTTGACCTGCTCGATGCCGGAAGTCTGGTCACCGCTTGCGTCCGCGATTTCGCCCATGACATTCGTCACCTGCCGGATGCTGTCAACGATGGCCGACATGGTAGCGCCGGCGTCATGAACGAGCTTCGTGCCGGCATTCACCTTGTCGACCGAGTCGTCGATCAGGGCTTTCACTTCCTTGGCCGCCGCAGCGGATCGTTGCGCGAGGCTGCGCACTTCGGCGGCAACCACAGCGAAGCCGCGTCCCTGTTCGCCCGCGCGGGCCGCTTCCACCGCAGCATTCAGCGCGAGGATGTTGGTCTGGAAGGCAATGCCGTCGATCACGCTGATGATGTCGACAATCCTGCGTGAGGCATCGTTGATGGCATCCATTGTCTGCACAACCTGTGCAACGACTTCCCCTCCCTTGAGGGCGACTTCCGAGGCGCTCATGGCGGTCCGGTTCGCATGCAGGGCATTATCGGCATTCTGCTTGACCGTGGTGGTCAGTTCTTCCATGGACGAGGCCGTTTCCTCCAGCGAGCTGGCCTGCGACTCGGTGCGGACAGCCAGGTCCCGGTTGCCGGTGGCGATTTCATCCGATGCGACGAAGATGGCGTCAGTGCCTTCGCGCACATGCGTCACGATCCTGACCAGGCTGTCGTTCATGTCCTTGAGCGCCTGGAGCAGCCGTCCGGTTTCATTGGTAGTCCTGACGTCGATGTCCTGGGTCAGGTCGCCTTCGGCAATCCCGCGCGCGATCCTGACGCCATCTTCCAGGGGCTGCGTAACGACTTTGCGGATGAACGGGTAGATGACCATCAGCACCGGGATGCACGTGATGATCGCGGCGAGGATGGATTTCCAGCGCTGCTCCGCGACGATGGCATTGACGTCGTCCAGCGAAATTTTCATGCTGACGACGCCAAGCACGGTGTTTTCCGACACCTGGTGGCATGCCACGCAATCCTTGCCGAGATAGTTCTTCCTGGCGAGGGCGGGGCGCACCGCCCGCAGGTATTCGCCCTTGCCGTCGGATTCCACCTGGACGATTTCCTTGCCGTTCTGCAGGACCTTCTGCTCGAGCGAGTCAGGCACCTGCTGCCCCGGCGCCTGCCCGAAAATCCTGCTGACGCTGTCGGCACGGATCACGCGGACGTCGCGCACGGTATTGAGCTGCTTGACCTGGTCGAGGAAGACGTCGCGCTGCTTGACGGTGCCGGTCACCATCATGCCTGTGAGCCCGGCCATCGTCGCCTCATGCATGCTGACGGAAAAGCCGCGCGCCTGCTGGATGGCCGTTCCGCGGTACACATGGTTTTGCCAGACGATGACGGCCGTCCAGACGACAAGGAGAGCGGCCCCGATGGTGAGCAGGAGCTGCACCCAGATTTTCATGTTGGAGAGACGCATGATGCACATCCTTTCTGACGATGCAGATAAGCGAATGCGGGCAATGGTGCCGGTTGCGGCACGCCATGCGCGTCTCTTGCCAGGTGTCCGACTGCATGGCTGCCTCCGGACGATGCATAGTGTTAGTGTGGATGCCGCAAAGACAGAGAGGGAATGATCTGGAACAAGTTTTTCCAGATTCGGGAAGGGCGATTGCGAGTGGGGGCGCCGGGCGAAACGGCCCGGCGCTGGATCAGACGGACCACATGAAGCAGAGCGCGCCGATGAGGGCGCCAACGCTGGTCATGACTGCGATGGTGCGGACGGTGTGCAGTTGTGTCCAGAGCAGCAGGCCGGTGATCGACAGCAGGATCATGCCGCCGGCAATCGTATCCGACAGCAGCACCCAGAACGCATTGACCCCGATCGACATGTGCAGGCGTGTCAGCGTGCCGATCGGCGTCGCATCGACCTGGTCGAGTTTCACGAAGCGGTTGCCGACGAAATATTCCGCGGTCACCCCCCGCTCCGGACGGGTGAGGGTGACGCTCCATCGTTCCGGTTGACGGACCTCGCGGTCGGCCCATACGACGGTCTTGGGCGGCTGGGTCTTGATGACGGCCGGCGAAGCAGGAATGAAGTTCAGTTCCTGCTGCAGCCAGGCGGACAATTCTTCCGGCTTCGCGAAGCCGCGTTCCGGAAGGTTGACCTGGACAGTGTTCTGCACCGTTTTCTCGACCGGAATCTTCATGATTGCCCGGTGATTCAGCAGGAATCCGGTCACGCCGAACAGCAGGCCGAGTACAGCGCCCCACAAACCGACATAAAGGTGCGTCTTGCGCAGCCAGGTCAGGAAAATGGCGCGCCTGCTGCGCTTGCGCACCGCAGGCTGCACTCCCTGCGGCGCCGTGGCTGTCGTATCGAGGGTGCGGCTGTACGTATCGGCCTTCATCGCTTACTCCATCGGATGCTTCGGTGGAACGGCCGGGCCCGGATCGGTGCCGTCGGTCTTCACGAAGGTATAGGTGAAGTGGCTGCGGATGTTGTCGTACTTCTTGCCGCCGAACTCGCCGGGCGTCTTGTCCACGTGCAGCACATGCAGCACGTACTGCCCGCGCCACGGCGTGTTGATCTGCACGATACCGTTCGCATCGGTCGTGTGTTCCTGCATCCAGGTGTTGGGTGCAATCACCTCAAGCTTCGCATCCTTGAGCGGCTGGCCGCGGTACAGGATGGCAAAGGCATTCGGTCCCTGCGCCTGCACGTCAAGAGGCAGGGTGGCCGTCGTGCTGGCCGCCTGGCCGGTGCGCGCGTAGTAGTTGGGCTTGGCGATGCCAAGGTTGTTCTTGCTCAGATCACGCACCTCCAGCGACTCTTCCGCAACAAGAACGGTCCCGGCCTTGCCGCCGATCGCGATATGGTCCGCTGTACGGGTGAGGGCTGCAGCGGCCTTGCTACCGCCGTCAGCGGTGAATGCCTGCGGGCCCTTGATGTTGTCGAGCTTGCCCGGGCTCTTTTCTTTGAGCATGACTTCTGCTTCGCCGAAATACAGCTTGGCGCCGCCTTCGCCGGATTCGATCCAGAGGTAATGGGCCTGCGCGGCGCCGCATGCCAGCAGGGCTGCGAGTGCGATGGTCAGTTTTTTCATCGGTTTTCCTTGTTATGTTCAGAACTTGTAGCGTGCAGTCAGCTGCACGGCACGCGGCGAGCCCGGCAGGTTCAGGTTGGGCGAGGTGCCATGGCCCGAAACGATGTACTCGCGGTCGAAAATGTTCATCACATTCAGCGTCAGGTCGAGGCTGCCCATACGGTAATAGGCCATGGCATCCACGGTGGTGTAAGCGGGCAGGGTGACGGTGTTGCCCGGATTGGCGAAGCGGTCGGCGACATAGTTGACGCCGGCGCCGGCGCCGAAGCCGCCGCCCAGCGCCTTCGTCACCCACAGGTTGGCCGCGTGCTTGGGCGTCAGCGTGGCGCGCTTGCCCTGCACCGGCTGGCCGGCGTCGCGGGCGATCGAGGACGTGACCTTGGCGTCAAGGTAGGAATATCCAGTCCAGACCTGCCAGCCCTGGGAGAGGTCGCCGGTGAAGGTCAGCTCGAGGCCGTCCGTGCGCTGCGTGCCGATCGGGATCAGGCGGTTGGTCACCGGATCGGTCGACTTGATATTGGTGCGCTCCAGACGGAACAGCGAAGCGGTGGCGGATGCCTTGCCGTCGAGGAAGTCGAATTTCGCGCCAACCTCCTTGTTGGTGGTTTCTTCCGGTGCGATCTGGGCGTTGTTGGCTGCCAGCGGGAACGCTTCCCCGGAGGGCTGGAAGGACTTGCTGAACGATGCGTAGTACGACTGCGCGAGCGTCGGCTGGTACACAAGACCGGCGCGCGGGCTCCAGGCGGTATCGGTGCGGCTCAGGTTCGGCTGGCCGACGCGGCGTTCCTGCGTTTCCTGTTCGAAGTTGTCGTAGCGGACGCCGACCAGCGCCTTCCACTTGTCCGACAGCGTCACCAGGTCCTGCACGTACGCGCCGGCAGTCTTCAGGATGCCGAAGTTGTCGGTCGAGGGCGCGGCGGTCACCGTGAACGGCAGCACGGGGTTGACGGGGTTGAACAGGGACACGGTGGCGATGTTGTTCTGCGTACGGAAGAACTGGTCCTTGTCCTGCTTGCCGAATTCCACGCCGTACAGAATCTGGTGCGCCATGCCGGCGATATTCGCCTTCTGCACCAGTTCGGTCTGGTTGAAGAAGCCGTCTTCGTCGCGCTGCACATTGCTGCGGTTGAGCGATGCGGTGAGCGCGGCTTCATTGACCGCGCCGACCAGCGTGTTGTTGCGGTCGAGCGAATACGTATAGCGGCGGAAGGCATTACGGAGGGACAGCGTGTCGCTGAACTTGTGATCAAGCGTGAAACCGAAGGCGTTCACGTCGGATTGCGAATAATCGTTGGCCTTCGCATTGGCCGCGCCATAGTAGGTGTTCGACGGAACGCCGACCGGGGTGCCGCGGTAGGCGGGGATGCCGAAATCGGTGACGCGGCGGTCTTTCAGGTACTCTGCCTGCAGCAGCAGTTTGGTCTGGTTGGTCAGCTTGAAGGACAGGGAAGGGGAAATGGCTTCGCGCTCGAGGAATTGCTGGTCGCGATAGCTGTCCGCGCGCTCGATGGCGCCGGTAACGCGGAAGGCCACGCCGCTGTCCTCGAGGTTGCGTGCGACATCGAATTCGCCGCGACGCTGGCCCCAGCTGCCGACAGTGAGGCCAACTTCATTCTTGTCGATGCCGGGCTTTTTCGTGATGCGGTTGATGAGGCCGCCCGAGGAGCCGCGGCCGTAAAGCACCGATGCCGGTCCCTTGATCACTTCCACCTGTTCGGTATTCGACAGGTCGCGGAAATACATGGCGTCGTCGCGCAGTCCGTCGATGAACTGGTCGGCAATCGCGGTGAAGCCGCGGATGGTCACCTGGTCGCGCTGGCCATCGCCGTGCGACAGGCCGATGCCCGGCACCATCTTCATCACGTCCTGCATGGAGTTCGCGCCCTGGTCGCGCAGCAGGGTTTGCGGCACCACGTTCACGGTCTGAGGGATGTCGCGCAGCGGCGCTTCGATCTTGGTGGCACTGGACGCCGTCGGCGGGTTGAAGGTCTGCGGCACCTCGCGGCTGCTCTTGACCTTTACTTCGGGGAGGTCTGCGTCAGCCGCCTTGGTTTGTGCGAATGCGGGAGCGGCGAGATGTTGTAGAGCGAGCGCCACCAGGAGCGCCAGCTTGGTCTTCTTCATGTTCATGTTTTGGTTTTAGGTGAAGAGGCTGGCTGGGACGGGGCCTGGCTGGCGATTAAAGGGAAAATCTTTTAGTGCAAACGGTATCCTCGTGAGCTACAGCATGGCCGCGGGCGGGACAGGCTGTTTCACTTCCCCGCTTTCTTCCCCCGTCATTCCCGCGAAGGCGGGAATCCATAGGCAGGTCGCCGAAGCAACCTCAGTATGGATTCCCGCCTTCGCGAGAATGACGGGGTGTTGAAGGTCAAGAATCAATCGTTCCTGCCCGCGAGCAATCGTTACTTGCCCTGCGGATCAGTCACGAATCCAATTTTGCCAAGTCCACCCGATTGCGCAGCCGACATCACTTGCGCGATCTTTTCATACTGCGTCGTGCGTTCCGCGTGCAGGTGCAGCTCCGGCTGCGGTTCCTTCTGCGCCGCGGCGGCGATACGGTTCTTCAGTTCGCCGTCATCGATCACCTCGTTGTTCCAGAACACCTTGCCCTGCGCGTCGATCGAGAGGTTGATGTTTTCCGGCTTGGTCTCGTTCGGCTGGCTGGTCGCGCGCGGCAGGTCCAGCTTCACGTTGTGGTTCATCACCGGCACGGTGATGATGAAGATGATCAGCAGCACCAGCATCACGTCGACCAGCGGCGTGGTGTTGATCTCGGGATTGAAATCGTCTTCGGAATCGGACAGGGAGCCCATTGCCATGATGCGCTCCTTACTTGCTGACGGCGACCAGCTTCGCGCCTTCGGTCTGCTCGGCGCGGGCGCCGGTGACGAAGAGGGCGTGGAGGTCGAAGCCAAACTTGTTCATCTTGGCGATGATCGCCTTGTTGCCGCGCACCAGGGCGTTGTAGCCGAAGGTAGCGGGGATGGCGACGGCAAGGCCGAGCGCCGTCATGATCAGTGCTTCGCCGACCGGACCGGCGACCTTGTCGATGCTGGCCTGGCCTGCCGTGCCGATGGATACCAGCGCGTGATAGATGCCCCATACCGTGCCGAACAGGCCGACGAACGGTGCGCTCGAGCCGACCGAGGCCAGCACTGCCATGCCGGTCTGCAGCTTGCCGGCGGCTTCGTCGATGGCCTGGCGCAGCGACAGCGTGACCCAGTCGCTGACGGAAAGCTGGTCGTGCAGGTGGCCCTTGTGGGCGTTATGGTGGCGCATGGCCACGACGCCGGCGTTGGCGATCTCGGCGAAGGGATTGTCCTTGCCAAGTGCGGTAAGGCCTTCGTTCACGCTGGTGGTATCCCAGAATTCATGTCCCGCTGCCTTGCCGGCGCGGCCGTAGCGCCACAGTTGCAGCGCCTTGGTGACGATCACGTACCAGGAAGCGATCGACATCGCGATCAGCAGGAAGGCAACGCCCTTGGTGACGAAGTCGCCTTGGGTCCACAGGGTTTCGAGTCCGTACGGGCTTGATTGCATGATGAGTCCTAAGTTAGTTATCCAGTTGGAATCGGATCGGGACGATGGCATACGCGGGAACCGGTTTGCCGTCTTCCATGAAAGGTTTGAACATCGCGCGCAGGACAGCCTGGCGCGCCGCTTCATCCAGCCGCGCGGAACCGGAGCTCTGCTGCACGTCGACGCGCTCCGGGCGGCCCTTGTCATTGACCAGCACGCGCAGCACGGCCTTGCCTTCCTCGCCCATGCGGCGGGAGACCGGCGGATAGTCGGGTTGCGGGGCTCTCAGGTATTCAATGCCCGAGGTCACGGTCTTCGGAAGCGCCGGGGCGGCCGGTGCCGGCGGGGCGGAAACGACCGGCGGTGCGGGTTCTGCCGGAGCGGGCGGGGCAGGAGGAGCGGGCGGTGCGGTAATAGCGTTCTGCGAGGGTGTCGTATTGACGACGGGTACGGGCGGACGCGGCGCCACCTGCTTTTTGACGACGGGGACGGTTTTCGGCTTTTCCGGCGCGGGTTGGGGCTTCGGCGGCTCGGGTTTGACCTGCGGTTGCGGGGTGATGAATCTCACCGTGACTTCACGCGGCAAGGCTTCGGCCGCCTTGCGCAGCAGGCCGCTTTGCAGCGCATAGAAAAAAGCGACGTGCAGCAGGATGATCGCGCCCAGCGGGCCGATGCGACGCAACGGCTGCCAAATGTGGGCAGCAAGCGCGGACGGGGCGGGGCGCATGGCAGCGGCCGTCATGCTGCCTTGGCGGCGCCAATACGCGCGCGATTCAGTTCTGTCTGTGCGGATGCACATCCATGGGTAGCCATGTCACGTTCCTTGGACTGTTTTTCGTGGCTGGCTACCGTCGAGCGCGAGGCTCGCGGATGGCTGGCTGGGGATGCAGGGCTGTTCTCATCACTTTGTATCCAAAGTGTAAATGAGAACAATTCGTATTTGCATTATTGACGATCCAGCTCAAGAATGCAATGGATTCCAGTTGTAAATGAGAATTATTCGTATTAATATGCGCCCAATGTTGATTTCCGGTAACGCGCGTGCGTGATCAGGAGGTCAAATCCGAGACACCTCGCCAGCCACTCGACGCTTCCCGCGCTGCCAGCCAGCCAACGCAGCTTCGTGCCGCAGTCCGAATTCTTAGCGATCTTTGCTGCTGCAAGCCGCGTACTTCGACATCAAGCGCCCGTCCACCACGACGACCGGCAACGTCTTCATGATGAACGGCCTGGCGCACTACAAGGGCGTCGAGCTGGCCGCCAGCGTCGAAGTGACCAAGCAGCTTTCCCTCATCGCCTCGACGGTCTTCATGAATGCGAAGCAGCTGAACGCCGCCAGCGCATCGACCTTCGGCAAGGTGCCGGAGAACACGCCTGAGCGTACCGCCAGCCTTTTCGCGGAATATCGCCTGCAGGACGTGCCCGGCCTGGCCCTGAGCGGCGGGCTGTACTACGTCGGCAAGCGCGCCGTCGACAACGCCAACCAGGCCTTCATCGACAGCTACGCTACTGCTTCGCTCGGTGCGCGCTACACGACGAAGGTGGCCGGCAAGCGCAGCACCTTCCAGGCCGTCGTGGACAACGTCACCGACAAGGACTACTGGTCGACCGCGGGCAACGGCCTGCTCGGCGTGGGTCTCCCGCGCACGCTGAAGCTGACCGCAAAGATGGAGTTCTGATTCCCGCTTTTCCATGAGCATCCGGTCCTCAGTGCCGGCTTTTCCCGGATGGATCTTCCCAGGCCCATCCGGGATTCTTTTTTGTGCCGCTGCATCTATGGACAAGCGGGCAGAGCTGCACCGCGGATTTTTTCTCGCGAGCAAAGGAAAGCCATGAACATTCAGACTTTGGGCATCATCGGCGCTGGCCAGATGGGCAACGGCATTGCACAGGTTTGCGCAACGGCAGGCATCAAGGTGGTCATGTGCGACATCAACGCCGCCGCCGTACAACGCGGCATCGACACGGTGTCGGCCAACCTCGACCGGCTGATCAAGAAGGACAAGCTGCTTGCGGCCGACAAGCAGCCCATCATCGACCGCATCCACGGGACGACGGATCTCGGCGCACTCGCGCAATCGGACTTCATCGTCGAAGCCGCCACCGAAAACCTCGAACTCAAGAAAAACATCCTGAAGGACATCGACGCCCTCGCAAAGCCGGGCGCGATCATCGCAACCAATACCTCGTCGATTTCCATTACACGTCTGGCGGCGACCGTGTCACGTCCGCAGCAGTTCGTCGGCATGCACTTCTTCAATCCGGTGCCGGTGATGGCGCTGGTGGAAGTGATTCGCGGCATCCAGACCAGCGACGAGACGTACGCAGCGACCGAAGCCCTGGCGCGGCGCGTGGGCAAGACGCCGATTGCAGTGAAAAATTCCCCCGGTTTCGTCGTCAACCGCGTCCTCGTGCCAATGATCAACGAAGCGGCCTTCGTGCTGCAGGAGGGACTGGCCAAGGCGGAGGAGATCGACTCGGGCATGCAGCTCGGGGCCAATCATCCGATTGGGCCGTTGGCGCTGGCGGATCTCATCGGGCTGGATACCTGCCTGGCGGTGATGGAGGTGCTGTACAGGGAGTTCAATGATCCGAAGTACCGGCCCGCGCCGCTGTTGCGGGAGATGGTGGATGCGGGGTATTTGGGGAGGAAGGCGAAGAGGGGGTTTTATACGTATTGAGAATGGGCTGCAGGAGGGGCGACGGCTATTGCGGTTGTCCTTCCCACGCCAGACCACGTTGGTCGCTTGTGATATTGTTCATCGGAATTCGTCATCGACATCTTCTGACGCTGGTCATGCTTGCGCTGTAACGAGGGGAGGAACTAGATCATGATGAAAACCTACCATGGCAGCTGTCACTGCGGCGCCGTTACCTTCGACGCCGAACTCGACCTCACCCAGAGTACCTACCGCTGCAACTGCTCGATCTGCAGGCGTACGCGTTTCTGGCCGGCGATTGCCAAGGCGGATGGATTTCGCCTGTTGACTGGCGAGACCGACCTGACGAAATACGTGTTCAATACCCGCAAGAACCACCATTATTTCTGCAAGCACTGCGGAGTCCGCGCGTTTGGCATCGGGAACGAAACGCCGATCGGAAAGATGGTCGGCGTCAATGTCATGTGCCTGGAAGGCGTGTCGGAAGAGGAGCTGTCAAGGGTGCCGATTACCTATGTCGACGGCTTGCACGATAACTGGCAGAACGCGCCGGTTTTCTACAGCCATTTGTAGGGACGGCCGGCGAAACGCGGTCCAGGATTCAAAGGCATAATCTGGTTTTTCGCCTGAGAACGCACGCCGGATATGATCCCCCTCGACATCGCCCTCGCATTCTTTACCACCTCGGTCCTGCTCGGTATTTC
Source organism: Noviherbaspirillum sp. ST9 (assembly GCF_048799745.1). Lineage (NCBI taxonomy): Bacteria > Pseudomonadati > Pseudomonadota > Betaproteobacteria > Burkholderiales > Oxalobacteraceae > Noviherbaspirillum > Noviherbaspirillum sp. ST9. The sequence continues at coordinate 15,293 of NZ_JBLWFR010000002.1, forward strand.
GCCCGGCCCCGACAACATCTTTGTCCTGACACAGTCCGCCTTGCGCGGCCGTCTCGCGGGACTCTTCGTCACGCTGGGGCTTTGCACAGGCCTGATCGTCCACACGCTCGCCGTCTCGTTCGGCGTTGCCGCCATCTTCCAGACCTCGGCCATTGCGTTCACCGTGCTGAAGTTCGCGGGCGCGGCCTACCTGCTTTATCTCGCGTGGCAGGCTTTCCGTGCGCCGACAGCAGGCATTCATCTCGGCGAGGGCAGCGGCGCTAGCGGCTGGGAGCTGTACCGGCGCGGCATCATCATGAACATTACCAATCCCAAGGTGTCGATCTTCTTCCTTGCCTTCCTGCCGCAATTCGCGGAGCCTGCGCGGGGATCGCTGACGGGGCAAATGATGCTGCTCGGCGGGCTGTTTATCCTGGCGACGCTGCTCGTGTTCGGCGGCATCGCACTGCTTGCGGGGACGATAGGCCGCAAGTTGGGGCAGTCCGCACGGGCGGAAAAGATCATGAACCGCGTTGCCGGCACCGTGTTCGCCGCGCTGGCGCTCAAACTGGCAACCACGCAACGATGAGCGGCAAGATGGAAAATCCGGCGTCCGTCCTGGAGTTCTGGTTCGGCACAAGCAAGGACGATGCAGCCGTCGCTTCCGAGCGTGCGAAGCTGTGGTGGATCAAGCGCGACGAAACCGACGGCGTGATTCGCGAGCGCTTCGAACACATGGTGCGCAAGGCGGCAGAGCGCGAACTCGATGCGTGGAGCGAGTCGGCTCAGGGCAGGCTTGCGCTGCTCATCCTCACGGACCAATTCCCGCGCAACATGTACCGCAACACGCCGGAGGCATTTGCCTTCGATGCAATGGCGCGGGAATGGTGCAAGGAAGGATTGCGCAATAATGCGCATCACGCGCTTCGCCCGATCGAGCGCGTCTTCTTCTATCTCCCGCTGGAACACTCGGAGTCGATGGACGACCAGGAGCAGGCCGTGGCCTTGTTCCGTGAGCTGATGGACAGTGTGGGTGAAGCGGGCAGGGAGGTGTTTGCGGGCTTCCTCGATTACGCCGTGCGTCATCGCGAAGTCATTGCGCGATTCGGCCGCTTCCCGCATCGCAACCGCATTCTTGGGCGTGAATCGAGCGCAGAGGAAATTGCTTTCCTCAAGGAGCCGGGCTCGTCGTTCTGACGACTCCTGTCGACTATCCCAGCAGCCGTTTGGCTTCGGACAGGATGACTTCCGGCGGCACCGCGCTCTGGTACGCAATGCGTTCGCGATGCCCATTCCGCAGCAGATCGATGCCGTAGCAATCGAGTCCGAGCACGTTCGTGCCTGCCTGGCCTTGCGCCTGCAGCAAGGCCACTTCGTCTTCCAGGTCGAGCACTTCGGCCTTCCCCCATTCTTCCTCTTCCAGCCATCCCATTTGCGCAAACCCGCCAATGTATCGGACGCGCTTCGGCACCAGCCGGAAGAAGGCGAAATCGCCGAGTTCGAGGTACTGCGCCGCGTCGGGCTGGTAGCGCACGTACCGCGCCTGCAACATGAGTGTGGCGTCGAAACGCTGCACGTCGCCGACGATCGTCATGCGGGGCGATTCCAGGACCTTGGGCTGGTCCGGATCGGTGACGAGCAGGCTCGCTTTCGGATTTTCCAGCAAGTTCTTCGTGTGCTCCGCGAGGCCGCTCAGGAGGAATACCGGGCAATGTCGCTCGTCGAGGACGAAGGGAAGGGCTGTGGCGAACGGATAGCCGGGCATGCGTGATGCCTGGGTGGCAAGTGCGCCGAAGGAAGTGCGGTGCAGCAAATGGATCGCGGAGGCAGTGTCGGGTTTCATGCGGCGGCTCGGGAAAAGAACGGCTTTCAGTGTACCGCTTTGCCGCTTCGGCACAAGTTGACCTGGGTCGTTGCTTTGCGGGAACTTTCGTGCCAGCATAATCGGCATCACATTGAGCGGGCTCGTCTTTCAGGGAGGTAGCCGCCATGCATGCCGTAACAGCCGACCACGTCGTTCCACGACTGAATCCATCGACGCGCGCGAGAGCTGCGCATCTCTGCGTGACACGACACGGAGAAACCGACTGGAACAGGCGTGGCATCCTGCAGGGATGGCTCGATGTGCCCATCAACGACCTGGGACGCCGGCAGGCGCACGAGATGGCATCGAGGTTTGCCGATGCGGGTTTTTCCGCTGTATGGTCGAGCTCACTCGTGCGGTCGCGCGAAACGGCCGAGATCATCGCTGCCGCACTCCGTCTTCCGCCGCCGTCCTGCCATGAAGGTCTCAAGGAAAGACACTTTGGCGCCATCCAGGGCATCCCGAAGGACGAACTGGCCGAACTCAATCCCGCACTGCTCGAACAGATCCTGCGCCGCAATCCCGCTGCCAGCTTTATCGACGGCGAGTCGATGGATGAATTCGCCGACCGTGTGCTTGGCGCGATGGACGACATCGGCATGCAGCATCGCGGCGAGCGCGTGCTCGTCATCTCGCACGGCTGGGTGATGGATGTCGTCACGCGGCACGTCAATGGACTGTCGCGCGACACTATCCTTCCGGTGAAACCGAAGAACGGAGACAGCGTCTGGATCGACGTGGCGCGCCACGTCCTCGCTGCCGCCTAGTCGCCTGTCAGTACCTCAAGCGAAATCCCTGCTCTTCGTCTGCAGGCTGCCGAGCAGGTGCGTCATGTCCACCAGCCGTTTCGCCACCAGGTGACGCACCTTGCCCTCGCATTGCCATATGCCGTACACGCCCAGCAAATGCGATGCGAGCAATTCCTTGCGCTGGCTTTCGACGAGTGCGGGCCAGACGATCACATTCACCGGCCCGGTCTCGTCCTCTATGGTGACGAACACGGTGCCGCTGGCGGTGGAGGGGCGCTGACGCACGGTGACGATGCCGCAGGCGCGCGCAAGCTGGCGGTCGGCGAAGGTGTTGAGCACCTCGGCCGGCAGGAAGCGTTTCTTCAACAGGATGGGCCGCAGCAGCGCCAGCGGATGGCGTCCCAGCGTCAGGCCGAGCGCGCGGTAATCGGCGACGATGCTTTCGCCTTCGGTGAGGCCGGGGAGGGGTACGTCTTCTTCCTGCACCGAGGTTTTCTTCAGGAGGTCCTTGCCGGCTTCGCTCACGACGGCCTGCCATAGCGCCTGGCGGCGGTTGCCGGCGAGGCCCTCGAGGGCATTTGCATGCGCGAGCGATTCCAGGTCTTGGCGTGTCAGTTGCGCGCGGCGCGCGAGGTCGGCCATGTCGGCAAACAGACGGATGGCGCGGGCTTCTTCGATGCGGCAGGCGGCTTCGAGGGAAAGGCCGCGGATCATGTTCAGTCCGAGCCGGACAGCTGGGAGGGCGTCTGTTCCCGCCATGGACGGTTCCAGCCTGGCCTCCCATTCGCTCGCCATCACATCCACCGGCCGCACTTCAACGCCATGCCGCACCGCATCCTGCACCAGCTGCGATGGCGCGTAAAAACCCATCGGCTGGCTGTTCAGCAGGGCTGCAAGAAAGGCCGCCGGTTCATGGCGCTTGATCCAGGAACTCACATACGCAAGCAAAGCGAAACTGGCGGCATGGCTCTCGGGAAAACCATACTCGGCAAAGCCTTCGATCTGGCGCACGATGGCGGTGATGAACTCCTCTTCGTAGCCTTTCTTCCGCATGCCGTCCTTGAGCTTTTGCTGGAACTTGCCGAGGTCCCCCTTGCGCCGCCAGGCGGCCATCGAGCGACGCAACTGATCCGCCTCGCCGGGCGTGAAGTCGGCCGCCGCCATGGCAATCTGCATGACCTGCTCCTGGAACAGCGGCACGCCGCAAGTACGCTCCAGGGCCGGGCGGATTTCCTCCTTCGGATACGTAACGGGTTCCAGTCCCTGCCTGCGCCGCAGATAGGGATGCACCATTCCCCCCTGGATCGGCCCCGGCCGCACGATCGCCACCTGGATCACGAGGTCGTAGAACTCCTTCGGTTTCAGCCGCGGCAGCATCGTCATCTGCGCGCGGCTTTCTATCTGGAACACGCCGACGGTATCGGCCTCCTGGATCATTGCGTAGGTGGCCGGATCTTCCGCCGGAATATCCTCCATGCAGAACGGCTCGTCGCGCCATTCGCTGATCATGTCCAGTGCGCGGCGGATCATGGACAGCATGCCGAGCGCGAGGATGTCGACCTTCAGCAGGCCCAGCGCATCGAGGTCGTCCTTGTCCCATTGCACCACGCTGCGGTCGGGCATCGAGGCATTCTCGATCGGCACCAGCCGCGACAGCTTGCCGCGCGCAATGACGAAGCCGCCGGGATGCTGCGACAGGTGGCGCGGAAAACGCATCAGCTTTTCCGCGATGTCCGACCACTGCTGCGCGATCGGAGACGAGGGATCCATCCCGCATTCCTGGAAACGTTCCGACAGGCCGGTCTTGCCGTCCCACCAGCGATGCGACTTGGCGATCCTGTCGACGATGAAGAGATCGACCCCGAGCGCCTTGCCGACGTCGCGCAGCACGCTGCGCGGCTTGTAGCTGATGACAACCGCGGTGAGCGCGGCGCGCAGGCGGCCGTACTTGCCGTAGATGTACTGGATGACTTCCTCGCGCCGCTGGTGCTCGAAGTCGACGTCGATGTCGGGCGGCTCGTTGCGCTCCTTCGAGATGAAGCGCTCGAACAGGGAATGGCTGCGCGATGGATCGACCTCGGTGATGCCGAGGCAATAGCAGACGGCGGAGTTGGCCGCCGAGCCGCGCCCCTGGCAGAGGATGTGCCGGCTGCGCGCGAAGCTCACGATGTCGTACACAGTGAGGAAGTAGGGTTCGTACGCCATTTCGGCAATCAGCTTGAGCTCGTACTCGACCAGCTCCTGGACCTTCGCCGGAATGCCTTTCGGATAACGGCGATGCGCGCCGGTCCAGGTTTCCCTGCGCAGGTAGCCGGCTGGCGTTTCTCCCGGCGGCACCAACTCGTCGGGGTATTCGTAGCGCAGTTCGTCCAGCGAGAAGGTGCACAGGCTTGCGATCCGCACGCTTTCCGCCAGTGCGGCCGGCGAATAGATGTTCCCCAGGCGCAACCGCGAGCGCAGGTGCTGTTCCGCATTGGGGGCGAGATCGAATCCGCATTCGGCAATCGGCTTGCCCAGCCGGATGGCGGTCAGCGTATCCTGCAGCGGCTTGCGCGAGCGCACATGCATGCAGACATCGCCGGTCGCTACGATGGGAAGGGCATGTTCCTGCGCGACCTGTTCGACGACGGTGCGGTGCATGTCGTCGCCCGAGCGGTGCAGCAGCGTCATCGCGATCCATGCGCGGCCGGGGAAGGTACGCAGCAGCCATTCGGCCTGCGGCGCCAGCGTGGCGGCATCGATGCCGTGTTCGGGCACGAGGATCGCCAGGCAATGTGGCATACCGCGCAAATGAGCATGGGCGGGTTCCGGTGCGTGCAGGTCTTCCGGCATGAGGTGGTATGCGCCTTTTTCGGCGCGCATGCGGGCGAGGGTGATCAGTTCGCACAAGTTGCCGTAGCCCTCGCGGTTCTGTGCAAGCAGGATCAGCGAAAAGGCAGGGCGGCCATCGTCGCGCACCAGCCGGAACTGGCTGCCGATCAGCAGGGGCAGGCCGGCCTGTTTGGCATCCACATGCGCGCGCACCACCCCTGCAAGCGAGCATTCATCCGTGATCGCCAGCGCCGCATAGCCCAGGCTCGCCGCGCGCGCCACCAGTTCTTCCGCATGCGAGGCGCCCCGCAGGAAGCTGAAATTGGTCACACATTGCAGTTCGGCATAGGCGGGAAGGGCGGACATGCTGCAGATCGTATACTGTACAAAAACACAGTATATGATCTGCAGCAGGTTTCGTCACGGTAAGGATGCGTCTGTTGTGCCGGTTGCATGCGGCAGCGATTGCGCCTGCTCAAAGGTTATCAATTGCACAACGGTAGACTCATCCTGATCCAACCGCAGGAGGCCGCCATGGTTACATCGCAAAGCGTGAAGGCATGCACCATTGCGTTGCCGCTGGCGGTCGCCATCGCTGCCTGCGGCGGGGGCGGCGGCGATCCCGGTGTCTCGCCGCAAGCGAACAATGGCGCCGACACGCGGCTGCATCCGGAAACGTATGTCGAACGCTGGTGGCCAGGATGCAGCGAAGGCGCTCCCTGTACACCGCTAGCCGCGCGCTGAGCGCCGCCATGCCTTACCGCCATCGCCTCCAGCGGCTACATCAACGGCGACTGCTGCGCCTGCAGCGCCGCCTGCGCGCTTTTCTCCCGGCTTTCCTGCGCCGACCTCCGCGACAGCGGCCATCCTCGTGACAGGAGGCGGGTATATCATGGCCTTCGTGATTCCAGCAGCATCCGACGCCGTTCCCACCATCCTGTTTGGCGCATTCGACCGCCACAACTTCGGCGACCTGCTGTTTCCGCACATTGCCCTTGCCTTGCTTTCGCCGGCACATCCCGTCCTTGCCGGCGTGGCCGCACGCGACCTGCGTACCTTCGGCGGACATCGCGTCGAGGCGCTTGCCGACCTCGCCGCGCGCTTGCGCGACCAGCCGGTCAACATCCTCCACGTCGGCGGCGAACTGCTTGCCTGCGACATATGGCAGGCCGCGGTGATGACCTTGCCTCCGGAGGAAGCGCTGGACACCATCCTGCGCTTCGATGAACGCCCGCGCGATGCCCGCGAATGGGCGCGGCAAAGGACAGGCATTGCCGCGCTGGCGCCCTACACCGTCAATCGCGCCCTGTTTCCACGAGCGAAATGCGTGGTCTTCAACGCAGTGGGCGGCGTGGATCTCGATGGATGGGACCAGGCATTCCGCGACGAGGTGCTGGAAAAGTTGCGCAACGCTGATGCAGTCGGCGTCCGCGATACCGTTACGCAGGCACTCCTGCATGCCGCCGGGGTGCGCACCCTGCTCATGCCCGATCCCGCTGTCCTGATGGAGCAAGTGTTCGGCGAGGGAATCCGCAGGCGGAGCGGCGAGGGCGAGACTGCGCGCATGCGCAAGGCATTCCCCCAAGGGTACGTCGCCGTGCAGTTCAGTGCCGACTTCGGTGATGACGCGACGCTGTCGGAGATGGCCGATCGGCTGGATGCACTTGCCGATGACACGGGACTCGGGATCGTCTTCTTCCGCGCCGGCGCCGCGCCCTGGCATGACGACATCGCCTGCTTCGAACGGACCGTCGCCCGCATGCGCCGTGGCGCGCGCATATTCACCTCGCTCGACCTGTGGGATATCTGCGCCCTCATTGCCGCCAGCCGCTGCTACCTTGGCGGCAGCCTGCATGGCCGCATCGTGGCAATGGCATTCGGCCTGCCCCGCGTGAGCCTGCTTCGCATGAATCAACGCGGTGAGCGGAGCAAGCAGGGCGCTTATGCATCCACCTGGGACGACGGCATGCCGGGAGCGATCGGAATGCCAGGCATCGTCGACGGCGTCCAAGCCGCGCTCGCAGCCGATCCGTTATTGCTGGAACAAAAGGCGGCGGATCTCGCCGACCGCTACTGCCGCGCTTTCCGCGCCCTCACTGAATCGTTCGCCTGACTCTTCCCAAGAACCAAGTTTTGCCGCCCGGGTCATATGGGAGAGTCATCTTTCTGTTGATCCATGGTAACCGCACCGATCCCGCCCGACGAAGCACAGCGCCTCCAGAACCTCGACAGCTACCAGCTGCTCGACACGCCCTTCGAAGCCGTATTCGACGAAATCGCCTCCCTTGCCGCACGCATATGCAACGTTCCCTACGCAATGATTTCGCTGGTGGACAGCAAACGCCAGTGGTTCAAGGCGGTGCATGGGATGCAGGGGCCCCGTGAAACACCGCGCGACATCAGCTTCTGCGGACACGCGATTGTCCATGATGAAGTGTTCTACGTGCCCGATGCGCTGGCGGACGAGCGTTTCCATGACAATCCGTTTGTCACCGGCGAGCTGTCGATCCGGGTCTACGCCGGCATGCCCCTCGCCAGCGAGGAGGGCTACAAGCTGGGCACCCTGTGCGTGCTGTCAGACCGCCCGACGGCATTAAGCGAAGCACAGCTTGAATCCCTGAAGCAGTTGTCGCATGTGCTCAAGGCCTTGTTTTCCGCACGCAAGAAGGAGGCGCGCCTGGCCGTGCTCGGGCAAGTGCTGGACCAGCTCGACGATGAAATCATGCTGGCCGATCCATTGACGTTCGCCTGCACCTACGCCAACCTCGCCGCCCACAAAGCCTATCTCCCGGAGGGAAGCCTGGCAGGCATGCGCCTGTCCGACATCGCCCAGACGGACGGCAACGACCAGCACCGTCAGCTGATCGATTCCTTCCAGTCCGGGACAGCTAACAGCATTCGGCTGGAACTGCCGCGCGGCAATGCGGCGGAAAATGGCGAACCGGAGCGTGTCGTCGAGCTTCGCCTGCAGCGGCTTGTGACAGGGCACGGGGCCAAGGTCGTCCTGATCGGCCACGACATCTCGGAGCGCAAGAAGCTCGACCAGGTCAAGGCCGAGCTGCATGCCAACCTCGAGCGCCATCACCAGGAAATGAGCCATGCGTACCGCCAGCTCAGCGACGAGCTGGCAATCGCGCGCGAAATGCAATTGCGCTTCCTACCCAGCCCCAAGCACATCGGCGACGTCTGCTTCGACTGGCTGTTTCGTGCATCCAGTTATATCGGCGGCGACATCTTCGATTATTTTCCGCTGGACGAACGCCACCTCTGTTTCCATGTCATCGACGTGTCGGGGCATGGCGTCTCGGCCGCACTGCTGGCCTTCGCGGCGCAGCGCCAGATGTTTTCCGCTCGCTCCGAGACGCGCGCGCTCATCCACCGCCTCGATGGCGACATTGCCTCCGCCGCCTCGTTCGTCGTGCAGGAGTTCAACCAGCGTTTTGCCGCGATGAACGAAAGCAGCCTTTACCTCACCTTGATTTTCGGCATCCTCGATACGCATACCGGCGAAACCGCGCTAGTGCAGGCCGGACATCCGCCGCCCTTGCTGAGCAAGCCCGGGGAGCAGTCGCTGCAAGCGGTCGGCGAAGGCGGCCTTCCCATTGGCATCCTGGACCATGTGGAATACGAAGCGAACGTCGTGCGCATGACGCCGGGATCGCGTCTTTACCTGTATTCAGACGGCGTGACCGAATGCCCGAATGCGAGCGAGGAAATGTTCGGCCGGGAACGCCTGGAACGCCTCCTGACGCAAAATCCCGGCGCGCCGCTGCACGCCGTGCGCGAAGCGCTGGACAGCGCGCTGGAAGAATGGCGTGGCGGCAATGACAGCTTCGAGGACGATGTGACTTTCCTCACGGTCGAATATGGTCTTCCGAACCAACACGCACCGAAACGTGTCAGGCAAGCGTCAGGAGGACGATAACGGAAACGACATGACGATGTGCAATGCCCGGGGCCTGTTTGCATTCATCGCGCCTTGCATGCTGCCGCTGACGGCTTTCGCGCAGGATTGGAACGACACTTCCATGCCGCGCCCCGCGACGACAACGTCGGAAGAGGCGGCACCCAAGGCCAGGTTGCGCCTCGGTTTCGACTATCCGCTGCGTACCAATGCGGCCGGCGCTGTCGGCGCAGGCACACAAGGCACGCCGGCAGTGTCGCCAACCTTGCAGGCCGAGCTGCGCATCACTCCGGCGTCGTACTGGTTTGCCGGTATCACCTTCTACCGTTACCTGTATTCCGACCGCCAGCAGCCGTGGAATCCGGACTTCACCTACACCTTCGGCTACGACGACTGGCATCCGAATACCTTCAGCCTCGTCTACGGCAACTATTCCGGCAACCGCCTCGACCCGGGCGCCGGCGAAACCCACAGCCGCTTCCGCCAGGGGAACTGGTCCCTCGGCTACAAATTCCGCATGCACGAAGCGCTCGATCCCATCTTCAAGATCGACGAAAAGGATGAAGTCAGCTGCAGCGTGAACGCCAACGTGACGCCGCGCTATACCGACCTGCGCACCCTGTCCATTAAGAAGTACAAACGCAGCGTTTCGCTCGGCTGCCGCTACATGCTTCCGAACAACTTGTACGCGAACCTGACCGCCTTCCGTTACGTTGACCGCAGTCAGCAGCAGCCCTGGGATCCCGATTTCACCTATGGCTTCGGCTATTTCGACTGGCGGCCGGGCACGATCACGATCCAGTACAACAACTACGCGGGCAACCGCTTTCCGTGGCGCGACCGCAATAGCGGGCAGGGCGGGTTTCGTCGCGGCAGCGTTTCGATTTCCTGGTCGAAGAGCTGGTAGATCCGCTTGCCCAAACTTATGCATGGAAAGACGGTCAACAATCGGTAGACAAGAACAGAAAGAGGAAGCACATGGAAATCATCGATGTGAGCAAGGAGAACGACATCGCCATTGTCCGCCCGCAGGTGAAGCGGCTCGACGCGTCCGTTGCGCTGGCATTCAAGCAGGAGGTGCAGCAAGTGGTGGAGTCGGGCGAGAAGGCGCTGGTGCTTGACCTCGCGGATGTGCAGTTCATGGACTCGAGCGGACTTGGTGCAATGGTGTCCATTCTGAAGGCGCTCGGCGCGGGCGGCAGGCTGGCAGTGTGCAATGTGACCGGAGCCGTCCTCAGCCTGTTCAAGCTCACACGCATGGACCGGGTGTTTGCCATTGCGTCGGCACCGGCGGAAGCCATTGGCATGCTGAAGGCCTGACCGTGAAAGCCATGATCCTGGCTGCCGGGAAGGGAACGCGCGTCCGGCCGCTGACCAATGTCGTTCCCAAGCCGATGATTCCGCTGGTGCGCAAGCCGGTGATGGAATCCATCATCGAGCACCTTGCCGCGCACGGCTTCGACAAGATCTTCATCAACACCAGTTATCTATCGTCCGCCATTGAGAACTATTTCCGCGACGGCGAGCGCTTCGGCGTGCAGATTGCCTATTCGTATGAAGGCGAACTGGAGAACGGGCAGTTCGTCGACCGTCCCATCGGTTCCGCGGGCGGCATGCGCAGGATCCAGGATTTCTGCGGATTCTTCGATGACACCTTTGCCGTGCTGTGCGGCGATGCCCTGATCGACGTGGACCTGACGGCGGTGCTGGATTTCCATCGCTCCCGCAAGGCACTGGCGACCATCGTCACCAAGACCGTGCCGCTGGAAGAGGTCAGCAAGTACGGCGTCGTCGTCACGGACAAGGACGGGCGCGTGCTGCGCTTCCAGGAAAAGCCCGCGCCGGCGCATGCGGCATCGACCGATGCCAACACCGGCATCTACATCTTCGAGCCCAAGGTGTTTGACACCATTCCCCCGGGGCAGGAGTACGACATCGGCGGACAGCTCTTCCCGACACTGGCCGACGAAGGTGCGCCGGTGTTTGCGACGGCGCAGCCGTTCCAGTGGGTCGATATCGGTTCGGTGACGGACTTCTGGCAGGCGACGCGCCTGGCGCTGACGGGGCAGGTGCGCGGATACCGCCTGCCGGGCGAGGAAATCCGGCCCGGCATCCGGACGGGTCTCGGGATACGCGCTGACTGGGACAAAGTTCAGGTGAATGGGCCAGTCTATATCGGCGCGGCGACCGCCATCGGTGACGGGGCGGTGATCGAGGGGCCGGCAGTCATCGGCGCGAACTGCGTGATCGAACCGGGCGCGCAGGTACGGCAAAGCATCATCGGCGACTATACCCGGGTAGCGTCAGTTGCATCGGTCTCCGACCGCATCGTGTTCGCCGGCAAGCTCATCGATCCGCACGGTGCCGTGGTCGACATCGAGGATGCCGACATCGGATGGCTGCTCGACGACGCGCGCAAGGGACTGGTGACGGATCCGGTGCACGACGTGTTGCGCGAAATGGTGCAGCACGGCCAGGGACCTTGGTGAGCCGCCATGTCCGGTACGCCGACCAAAATGACTCGCCGCGTGCGCTTCACCATGCCTGCGGAGCTGGACAATGTGTCCGCGACCGCGGAGGCATTGCGCGCCTTCATGTCGCGTAGCCTGCCGGAAGAAGCATGCAACGCGATCGAACTCGGGATCGTCGAGGCGCTGACCAATATCGTGATGCATGGATATGGCGGACTGGAGCCGGGAGCAGTCGAGCTCTCTTTCGAGCAGTCCGCGGACGCGGCCATCGTGGAAATCATCGATGCGGGACGGCCGATTCCCATGCCGGCGCTGGGCAGTGCCGGGCTCGGTAAATTCGATTTCGATCCGGCGGATATTTCGCAGCTGCCGGAAGGCGGCATGGGCTTGTCCATCATCCGGACGGTATTCGATGCCGTGCAATACGAATCCAGCGATGGCGTCAACCGCCTGACGCTGGCCAAGCGTTTCGGCGCACCGGAAGTGGAGATCGGATAAGGGCATTGAATGCAGGAGTGAACTTGGATTTTTATTTCAGGCAATTCGAACACCGCAGGCCGCCACCACCGTTGCCGCATTCGCCGGCCATCGAACTGACTTGGCAGTTCCTCGTCGTCGTCGCGCTCATTCTCGGCGCCAACTACATCCGCTGGCGATGGATGGAGTCGCTCAATTTCGATGCATTGTGGTTTGCCATTCCGCTTGTAGTGGCGGAAACACTGGCCTACATCGGACTCATCCTGTTCGCGATCAACCTGTGGACGGTGCGCGATTATCCGCGCCGCCCGCCGCCGCGCGAGATCGGCGAATGCGCGGATAACCCGGGCGACGAGCATCGCCGCATTGCCGTCGACATCTTCCTGACCACCTACAACGAGGAAGAAGAGCTCGTGCGCATGTCGATCCGCGACGCGAAGGTGGTCCGCTATCCGCATCCGATCGACATCCGCATCCATGTGCTGGACGACGGCAAGCGCCCGGCCATGCGCCAGGTGGCGGAAGAGGAAGGCGTCAACTACATCACGCGAGCGAGCAACATCGGTTTCAAGGCGGGTAACTTGCGCAATGCGATGGAGCATACGAGCGGCGACTTCATCGTGATCTGCGATGCGGATACGCGCCTGTTTCCGACCTTCCTCGAGCATACGCTCGGCTATTTCCGCGACGTCGACGTGGCATGGGTGCAGACGCCGCAGTGGTTCTACGACATTCCCGAAGGCGAGCGGCTGCCGGAGATCCTCGGCAAGCGCGGCGGCCGTGCCGGACGGCTGCTGGGCAAATGCGTGGAGCGTGTCGTCGGGCCGGTGCGCATTGGCGAGGACCCGTTCGTGAGCGACGCGCAAATGTTCTACGACATCATCATGCGCCGCCGCAACTGGGCCAATGCCTCGTTCTGCTGCGGTGCGGGTTCCATCCATCGGCGGGAAGCGGTGATGCAGGCGGCCTTGCGCGCCTTCGCGCTGACCGTGGACCGGGAAGTCCAGCGCTACGCGTCGGACATCCAGGACGCCGCGCTGCGGCAGGATTTCAGCGATGAGATGCGCCGGCAGATGATCCTGGAAACCGAGTTTACGCCCTACAAATTCCACGTTTCCGAAGATATCTATACCTCCATCGTCCTGCACAACGACGAGGCACGGCGCTGGAAGTCGGTGCTGCATCCGGAGGTGGAGTCGAAGATGTTGTCGCCGCAAGACCTGCTTTCCTGGGTGATCCAGCGGTTCAAGTATGCGGGCGGCACGCTGGACATCTGCTTTCGCGACAATCCCTTGTTCCGCGGCCGAATGAGCTGGGCGCAACGGGCGATGTACCTGTCGACTTTCTGGTCGTATTTCGGCTGCCTGTGGAATGTGGTGTTCATCGCCGCGCCCATCATCTACCTGTTCACCGGCATTCCGCCGTTGTCCGCTTACTCGACCTCGTTCTACCTGCATTCGATTCCCTTCCTGCTGACAACTGAACTGGCCTTCATGTTCGGCATGTGGGGCGCGCGCTCGTGGGAAGGGAAGTCTTCTTACCTGTCGTTCTTCTCGATCAATTTCCGGGCGCTATGGACGGTGCTCAAGGGCGAAAAGATCAAGTTCCCGGTCACCCCGAAGGAGCGGCAGGAAGGCAATTTCCTCGCGCTGGTGATCCCGCAGATGGCTGTGGTCGCGCTGACCATCGCCGGCATCGTGTATGGCTCCTACGTGGTGTTTGCGCTCGGGCAGACGCAGGAATTGCAGAGCTGGATCGTCAACACGGCTTGGGGACTGAACAATATCCTCGTCATGCTGCCCATGATCCGGGCAGCGCAATGGACCCCGCCGGAGGAATCCGGGGTGTCTCCGGCCGTGGCACTGGAAGCGGCGGGGGCAAGATGAACAACGAGAACCTGCTGCGCGCCCGGAGCAACATCGTTTTCATCATCGCCCTGCTGGTAGGCTTCGGCCTGGTCATGTGGGTGGAAAAGCACAGCGTCGCACCGCCAGGGCAGGATGCGGCAGTGCTCGCACAGGGACGCAATTGGGGACCCGGTAACGTGCCGCGCACCATTACTTATAGCCAGGGTATTCCGGCATTGCCCGAGCCCCGGCCGCTGGATGCGCGCGAGCGCGAGTGGGCGCAGGTCGCGTGGAAATATTTCGACAACAACACCCATCCCGAGACCGGGCTGGTGAACTCGGTGGACAAGTACGAGGCGGCGACCATGTGGGATACGGCGTCCTACCTGCTCGCGCTGATTTCAGCGGCACGGCTGGAACTGATCCCGATGAAGGAGTTCGACGCGCGGATGGCAAAAGCACTGGCCGCGCTGGGCCGCCTGCCGCTGTTCGATGCTGCGTTGCCGAACAAATCCTACAGTACCGCGACACTATCGATGGTGGACTATGCCAACAAGCCCACGCCCAACGGCATCGGCTGGTCGGCTATCGACATCAGCCGCCTGCTGGTGCCGCTCAACATCATCGCCTGGAGTTACCCGGCGCATGGCGAATCGGCACGCCGCGTGATTGCGCGCTGGAACATGCAGCGGCTGACGCACGAGGGCGCGCTGTTCGGCGTCCACGTGGTCAATGCCGGCGAGTTCCAGCACCTGCAGGAGGGCAGGCTGGGTTATGAGCAATACGCCGCCAAGGCAGCCAGTCTGGTCGGACTTGATGTGGCGGAGGCGCTCGACTACCGTGCGCAGCTCGACTATGCGGATGTGTATGGCATCCAGCTTCCGCACGACCGCCGCGATGCGCGCGCCACCGGCGGGCATAACTACGTGGTGAGCGAACCCTATGTGCTCGATGGCCTCGAGTTCGGCTGGGATCGCGTCTCGCGCGAATTCGCGTGGCGTGTCTACCGCGCGCAGGAAGAGCGGTACCGTCGCACCGGTACGCTGACGGCCGTGACCGAAGACCACATCGACCGGGCGCCGTACTTCGTCTACAACACCGTCTACAGCAACGGCAAGGCGTGGAACACGCTGACCGAGAAGGGAGAGGATGCCTCGAAGCTGCGCAGTCTGAGCGTGAAGGCCGCCTTCGGCTGGCACGCGCTGTACCGGTCAGACTACACGGCAAAACTGGTGGGGGCCGCGGCGAAGCTGTTCGATCCGGAGCGCGGCTGGTACGCCGGCATGTACGAAGAGGGCGGCGCGCCGAACAAGGCAATCACGGCCAATACCAACGCCGTCGTGCTGGAAAGCCTCGCCTTCATCGCCAGCGGCCGCCTGGTGAACTACAGACAGGAGGAAAAGCCATGATGGGTGCTCGTGCGAGGATGGCGATCGCCGCGATGCTTTTCTGCGCATATGGCGTGGCAACAGCCGCGGCCTGTTCCGGTCCCGAACTTCCTGCCGCCCGCTACAGCCAGCGCAACGGTGCACTGACCGAAGCGGAAATGACGATGGCACGCGTCGCCTGGAAGTATTTCGAGAACAACCTGCACAAGGAATCCGGCCTGGTGAATGCGGTGGACGGCTATCCGTCGACGACCATGTGGGACACCGCTTCCTACATCGCCGCCATCGTCTCCGCCGTCGAGCTCGGCATCATTCCGCGCAAGGAGGCGCACGACCGCCTTGCTGCCGTGATCCAGACCTTCAACCGCATGGCCTTCTTCCGCGACGAGCTGCCCAACAAGGTTTATCACGCCAAGACGGTGGAGAAGGTGGACTACACCAACAAGCCCGGCGAAATCGGCTTTTCCGCCATCGACCTGGGCCGGCTGCTGATCTGGCTGAAAATCGTGAAGGAGCGCTATCCGGAACACGCCGAGGGCATCGACCGCTTCGTGCTGCGCTGGAAGTTCGACAACATCGTGGACAAGACCGGCACGCTGTTCGGCGCCCGCCTGAACGAACAGAAGAAGGTGGAGTACGTGCAGGAAGGCCGCCTCGGCTATGAGGAATATGCAGCCAAGGGGTTCGAGCTGTGGGGCATCGGCACCGAGCTCGCATCGAAGCCCGAGCCTTACGAAATCATCACGGCGCATTGTGTGGACGTGCCGTTCGATTCGCGCGATCCGCGCAAGACGCACCAGCACAATTATGTGGTGTCCGAGAGCTATGTGCTCGACGGCGTCGAGTTCAACTGGGACCTTGCGCAGGATCGCGACACCAGCGATCGCCGCCACAGCCACGAATGGATGGAGGAATTCGCGCACCGCGTCTACCAGGCGCAGGAAAATCGCCACCGCGACACCGGCATCGTGACCGCGCGCTCGGAACACCAGCTCGACCAGGAGCCGTACTTCGTCTACGACACCGTCTACACCGACGGCTTTGCCTGGAACACGATCACGGATACCGGCAAGCACGTGCCGCAATTCGCCGCCGTCTCGCTGAAGGCGGCGCTCGGCATGTGGGTGCTGTGGAAATCGGAATACACCGACCTGCTGTTCCAGAAAATCGTCAACACCTACGACCCTGCAAAGGGCTATTTCGAAGGCATCCTGGAAAACGGAAAAGGGCCGATCAAGACCTTCACTGCCAACAACAACGGCATCATGCTCGAATCGCTGCTCTACAAGGCGCAGGGCAAGCTGCTGCGCTGGGGCCAGGGCAAGCCGGGGCTGTGGGAAAAATCGATGAACGAGCCCTACGGCACCAATGCGCTCACGCGCTTCAATTTCCGCAGGGCGGGGGAAGCCTGTTCGTCCGACGGCGCGGAAAGCGGACGGCCGGCGTGCTGAGCCGCCGGACGCATCGGACGGGGGCACGCGTGCTCCCCGTCGCCCTGGCGCTGGTCGCCGCGCTGGCCCTGCCCGGATGCGGCATCGTCGTGCGCCAGGCCAATCGCGCTATCGATTACAGCCGCCATGTCGGCGACGTCGGGCGCTACGGCCGCCTGACCGAGCAGGAAATGCAATGGGCGAAGGTCGCATGGCGTTATTTCGAGAACAACACCAATCCGGAGAACGGCCTGGTCAACGGCTTCGACCGCTATCCGGCCTTCTCGATGTGGCATGTCGCCGATTACATGGCCGCGCTGTCAGCGGCGCGCGACCTCGGCCTGATCGAGCTGCGCGAATTCGATGAACGCATGTCGCGCGTGCTCAAGTTCCTGAATACGATGGACCTGTCGGAAGGCAGCGTGCCGAACAAGCTGTACAACAGCGTCACCGGCAAGATGGTCAACTACAGCAACCAGCCCGAGGACATCGGCTGGTCGGCCGTGGAAACCGGCCGCCTCCTGACCTGGATGAAGATCGTCGGCGCGCGTTACCCGCAGTACCGCGAGTATCTCGACAAGGCTGTCCTGCGCTGGAATTTCTGCCAGGTGATCGACGACTGCGGGACGATGTTCGGCACCTCGCGCGCCAAGGGGCAGCGCCATCGCTACCAGGAGGGCAGGTTCGGGTATGAGCAGGCCGCCGCCGCAGGGTTTTCTGCCTGGGGATTCGACGCGTCGCGAATCTGGAGCCCGCCGAAGCTGGCGAGCGTGACCATCCTCGGGGCTCCCGTGCCCTTCGATCCGCGCGATCCGCGCGAGACCGGCGCGCAGGCGCCTGTGCTGACCATGCCCCATGTCCTCCTAGGGATGGAGTACGGCTGGCGCTATCCGGGCAGAAGTGTGGCAAGCGCGGGCGAAAGGGTTGACCTGCGCCGGATCGCGCAGCAGGTGTATGCGGTGCAGGAGACGCGCTACCGCAAGCAGGGCGTGCTTACTGCAAGAACCGACTACCAGGTGCGCGAGGCGCCGTACGCAGTGACGGATGCGATCTACAACGCGGGCGTGCCATGGAGCACCGCCGGGCCGGACGGCAAGGAGCAGGAGAAGCTGGCGCTGGTCTCGACCCGCGCCGCGTTCGGCATGTGGGTACTGTGGCCGGGCGAGTACACCGACAGGCTGCTGCAGGCAGTCGAGGCGCTGCACCAGCCCAACCGCGGATGGTATGAAGGGCGGCTCGAGCACAGCGGCGGGGCGCTGGAGAGCATTTCACTGTCGACGAATGCGATGGTGCTGGAAACTCTGCTGTTCAAGGTGCGCGGACGGCTGCATCCGGAGGAAACGCCGGCGGGATACTTCGATCGCCGGCTGGCGGATGTCTTCGATCGACCAGGAACGTGCCTTCCGGCCGAGCGGCCGGTGTGCAAGCCGCAGCAAAGGCGCCGCGGCAGTCTTGGCCAATAGGCTTACTGGCCGATCCAGACCGAGCTGTATTCCGCCTTGCCCGGCGTGCCGTCGTAGTAGCCGGGAAAGTAGATCGCCGAGCCGGTGTTGTCGCCATACCAGGCGTTCATCATCAGCTTCATTGGTGCGGCCAGCGCCACATACACGCGGCGGATCTCTACCCACTGTCCCGCATCGTTCATGACGTGCCACGCGATGGAGTCGGGCTGCCAGACGAAGCTGTAGCGGCGCAGGGCGGAGGCGGGATTGATGCCGAGCGTGGTCAGGTCGACGTCGAGGGGATCCTGCCGGCCGCCGATCCAGTAATTGGTGTGCAGCAGCGTCGTGCCGCCGATGAATTCGATGTCGATTTCGAAATGGCTTTCGGTCCCGGCCTTGCCGTCATAAAGGAAGAAGGAACTAATCGTGCCTTTCACGTCGGACGGTTTCATGTCCACGATGAAAGTGCCGTAGCGCCAGAACTGCTTCGTGCGCACTTCCGCGCATTTGCCAGAGCTGCCGCTAAAGCTCAGCGTGAGCATGCCCTTGGACTTGCTCACGTCCTGTTCAGAGAAGGTGCAGCCGAACGGGTGGCCATTCACCCAGGACGCAATGTCCCAGGCAGCGCCCAGCTTCCCCTTGTTGCTGAAGTCGTCGTAAAAGACCTGCGTCACCTGTGCGCCCACGTTGCTACCCACTGCCAGTCCTGCCGCACAGAGCAGCGCACCGGCCAGCTTCCTGAACTTCATGTCGGACCTCTGTGTTTCCGCCTCCGGTAGAAATACCGGAAACTAATTTCCATACGGAAACATTACCACTACATGCGGTGGGCAGGAGTAACACAGGTCAACAATGCAGTAACGAAATGTATTTGTCGCTTCGACGCGACATCAATGGGGGATCCAGGGGAAGAAGAGGCGTTTCTTTACCATCGCCCAGCACAACAGCAGCGCACCGGCGTGGATGGCCGTGTTCACCATCGCGCTGTTCATTGCGGGCAGCGGCGAGTTGGCAACCGCGAGGACCAGGAAAACGTGGACGAAAAAGACATACATGGATTCCTGCCCGAGAGGGATGAAGAACCATCCCAACGCTCGGTTGATCGGTTGCCATGCCACGGTGAGCA
Organism: Noviherbaspirillum sp. ST9; assembly: GCF_048799745.1. Taxonomy (NCBI): domain Bacteria; kingdom Pseudomonadati; phylum Pseudomonadota; class Betaproteobacteria; order Burkholderiales; family Oxalobacteraceae; genus Noviherbaspirillum; species Noviherbaspirillum sp. ST9. The sequence continues at coordinate 34,781 of NZ_JBLWFR010000002.1, forward strand.
GGGCATACACGGTGACGAGCAGGACGAGGTTGTTCAGCAGGCGTCCCGGGCCGAGCTTGTATTTCAGGAAAAACTTGTCATACCACCATTGAAAGGTTTCGGGCTGGATGAAGGATAGCCTTGCCCAGTCCGGCAGCTCGGGAAGCGGGTGGTTGAGCGAGAAGAGGGCCAGCAGCATGGAGAGCACGATACAGAGGGCGACGAGCACTTTGCCTGCGCGCGTCCGGAAGAACCGGACGATCTGCTTCTTGTAGTAGCCCACAACGATGCCGTTCACAAACGGCAATTGCCAGGCAAGCAGGGGAAACGCAAATTCGAATTGCGCGCCGCTCAGGCGGATGGCGGCCGTCCCCGGTTCGCTTTCGGGGGCGAAGTAATTGATCAGGTAGGCAGCCCAGCTCAGGGTCAGCAGGGCGCCGGGCTTGTTGCGTTCCAGCGCCCAGAAAACCGGCGGCGTGAGCAGGAACAGCACGACATACAGGCCGATCACCTGGAACTGGTCCGGTCCGGTCTTCAGGAAGAGCACATGGTAGAAGGTGAGCAGGCCTTGTTCCACCGGTGGATACAACGAGTATTCACGCCGTGTGACCGGGTCGGTGAAGTGGGTAACGGACTCGGTGGCAATCCATGGAACCAGCCGCAGCAGCGCGATCGCCGCGCCGACGATCACGGCGATCTTGTAGAGCGTCCATGCGCGGCTGAACAGCTTGATCGTGCACGGCCCCAGTCCTTCCGACTTCAACTTCTTGCCATACACCGCGCCGGTAACGACGCCCGCGAGGATGATGAAGGTCTCCGCCGACGACACGACACCGACCCGCTCCCAGGCGACCAGGGAAAACCACGAAAAGTAGCGGAAGTGCGCGGTAAACAGCAGGACGAAAACCAGCCCGCGCATGAAGTCGATGCGCAAGTCGCGGGTCGCCCCGGTATCGAGGTAGCGCCAGCGGGAGGCCGCCGGCAAGGCAGGGATCGCTTCAGTGGTGGCGCCCAAGAATTTCTTCCTTATGGTTAAGGACTGCCTGCACGAGGGGAACGATTGACAGACTTGCCAGACAGAGAAAAATTCCTTCGTTTCAGCAAGCGGCACCATTGGCGCCGCCAGTGAACGAGAGAAAACCTATAAGCAAATGCTTATCGAATCGGCAGAAAAATTAATTTTTCTTGTGTTTTCTTTGCATATATAGTCCTTTTTGTCTGTCGGCGCATACGGAGTTGCACCTACGGGATCAATTCAAGGCGATACCTTCCGGTGTCATCAATGGCTGCAAGAGTATGGAGACACGCGAGCCGGCGCACAGCAGTGCGCGTGGATACGCGGCAAGAGCGGCACAGCCGCCGACTGTGATTTGCGAGGGAGACGAGTGTGATGTTGCGCGTCATTCGACTGTGCTCCATGCCCGTCGCCGACGAATTTCCACCATACGTGAGGCACATCGATGACTGACCCGCTCATGCTTGCGCGCATCCAGTTCGCAAGCAATATCACCTTCCACATCCTGTTCCCGACGATCTCGATCGCGCTGGGCTGGGTGCTGCTGTTCTTCAAGCTGCGCCACGGCAAAACGGGCGATGCGAAATGGGCGGAGGCCTACCAGTTCTGGGTGAAAATCTTTGCGCTGACCTTCGCGCTGGGCGTCGTATCCGGCATCACCATGAGTTTCCAGTTCGGGACCAACTGGCCAGGCTTCATGCAAACCGTCGGCAATATCGCCGGCCCGCTGCTCGCGTACGAAGTGCTGACCGCCTTCTTCCTCGAGGCAACGTTCCTCGGCATCATGCTGTTCGGCGCGCAGCGCGTTTCGAATCGCGTGCATACGCTGGCGACTTTCCTCGTTGCTGCCGGCACGACCTTGTCGGCCTTCTGGATCATCGCGCTCAACTCCTGGATGCACACGCCCGTCGGTTTCGAGATGATCGACGGCAAGGCGCATGCGGTGGACTGGCTGGCGATCATCTTCAATCCCTCCATGCCGTATCGCCTAACGCACATGCTGCTCGCGTCGGGCTTGACGGTTGCCTTCCTTGTTGCGGGCATCTCGGCTTATCGCTGGCTGCGCGGTGATCGTGCGGCCTCTGTCATTGCGGCACTCAGGACGGGTGTCGCCATCGCCGCCTTGCTGATCCCGGTGCAGATCTTCGTCGGCGACATGCACGGCCTCAATACGCTGGAACACCAGCCGGCAAAGATCGCGGCGATGGAAGGCATCTGGGAAACCGAACGCGGCGCGCCGTTGCTGCTGTTTGCCGTGCCGGATGCAAAGGAACGCGCGAATCATCTTGAAATCGGTATCCCGCGCTTGGCAAGTCTGATCCTCAAGCACGACGTCGATGGCGAGCTGAAGGGCATCGATGCATTCGGCGACAAGCATCCGCCGGTAACTCCGCTGTTCTTCGGCTTCCGCGTGATGGTGGGAACCGGCGTGCTGATGCTGCTTTTCTCATGGATGGGCGCATGGCAGCTCAAGCGCAATGGCGAACCGGCGCCGTGGCTCGCGCGTGCGCTCGTCGTGATGACCTTCTCCGGCTGGCTGGCGACTGTGGCAGGCTGGTATGTGACCGAGATCGGGCGGCAGCCTTACCTTGTGCAGGGCGTCCTGACCACCGCCCAGGCAACCTCGACCGTCCCCGCGCCGATGATTGCGACGACGCTGGCGATGTACCTGTCCCTGTATGCGGTGCTGACGCTGGCCTACGTCACCGTGCTGTTCTTCCTCGCGCGCAAGGCGGGATACGGCAAGCATGAAGCCCTTGCGCCTTCGATGCACACGCAACTCGCCAACGCCTGAGGAGAACCGCCATGACTGAACTGACCCAACCTGGCGGCTGGCTGCCGCTCGTTTTCCTCGGCCTGATGGGCATTGCCATGATGGCCTACGTGATCCTCGACGGTTTCGACCTTGGCGTCGGCATCCTGCTGCGCCGCGCGGATGACCACGAAAAGGACATGATGATCGCCTCCATCGGCCCCTTCTGGGATGCCAATGAAACCTGGCTGGTCCTTGGCGTGGGCATCCTGCTCGTCGCCTTTCCGATGGCGCATGGCGTTATCCTCGGCGAGCTGTACTTTCCGGTCGCGCTGATGCTGGCCGGACTGATCCTGCGCGGCGTCGCCTTCGATTTCCGCGTGAAGGCGAGGGCGTCGCACAAGCAGGCATGGAACATGGCGTTCTATGCCGGTTCCATTCTTGCCACCGGCGCTCAGGGGATGATGATCGGGTTGTACATCGTCGGCTTCAGCCACGGCACGCCGCAGATCCTGTTCGCGCTGTTCACCGGACTGTCACTGCTGGCCGGCTATGCGCTGCTCGGCGCCACCTGGCTGATCATGAAGACGGAAGGACGCCTGCAGCGCAAGGCGATTGCGTGGGCGCGCGGCAGCCTGCTGCTGTGTGCACTCGGCGTGGCGGCCGTGTCCATTGTGACGCCGATGGTGAGCCAGCAGATCTTCGACAAGTGGTTCTCCTTCCCGAACCTGCTGTTGCTGGCGCCGATTCCGCTGATGACGGCGGCGCTGTTCTTCCTTGCGGAGTATGTGCTGCGTCGCTTGCAGGCATCGACCGATAACCAGGCATTGTGCTGGCTGCCGTTTGCGGCGACGGTGGGGATTTTCCTGCTGGCGTTCAATGGGCTGGCGTACAGCGTGTTCCCGTATCTCGTGGTGGACAAGCTGACCATCTGGCAGGCGGCCAGTGCGCCAGAGTCGCTGAAGATCATCCTGTACGGCGTAGCTGTGGTGCTGCCGACGATCATTGGGTACACGGTGTTTTCGTATCGGGTGTTCTGGGGGAAGGCGCGGGAGTTGAGTTATCAGTGAAGCGTTTGCGGTTTGCCGAACTTTGCGTGCGTCGGTGAGCTTGTATGCGGGCACTGCCAGTTCCTTCGGCAATATCCTCTCCCCGTCGTCCCCGCGAAGGCGGGGACCCATGGTGAGTCAGTTCGAGTACCGGGCTTATGGATCCCCGCCTTCGCGGGGATGACGGGGTGGGGTGCGGTGATCGGGACAACTGTCGAAGCCCACCTTCGAACGTACGCCTCCGGGCAACGGTCCTCCGCCTACTCCAGCTCCTTCTCCGTATGCCGCCACTCCGCCTCCGGTTCGCTCCTCGCCCGTATCCGTTCCCACTTTGTCTTGCAGGCATTGCACACGTAATACTCCACGTGCCCGCTTGCCGTCGCGCCGAAATTGATACCGGCGTCGGAATGCAGCAGCAGGTTGGCGTGCGGGGAAACGGAGACGTTCGCTCCTTCAAGGGCAAGGCAATCGGGGCAGGGCATGTTGTGTTTTCGGCTGTGGAAGATATGCCGTGTGACCGCGAAAGCCTGTGATGGTTTTCTTTGTGTCCGGCAAGCCGGATTGACGCTGCCGGGAAGCGTCGCTATTGTCAGGAGCTTCAGCAAATGACGCGAAGGAAAAATCTTGAACTTGCCAGTACGCAGCCTTGGAATAATGCTTGTCTTGTTATGCGGCACAGCGATGGCAGCCGAACCGTCCAAGGACCTCCTCGCCAGGATTGCCGCGGCTTACGGCACGACCGCGCCGACGGCCATCGTGGAAGAGGGCACAACCACCTCCTTCCGGCGCGGCGACGGCAAGCTGCTGCGGCAATACCAGTCGCCGGACCGCTTCAGCATCCGCATCGATTACAGCACCGGCAGCGAGGCCAGGGTAATGGTGGGCGAGAAGGCATGGCAGCAGGGCGCGCCGGCCAATCCCATGCTGCGCGGCGCCATCGCCCTTCAGGTCGCCCGCATTGCCTTGCCATGGAACATGCTCGCGAAGCGTTCCTCACTCGTCGATCTCGGCCCGGTTCCTGCGGGAGGACACGCCATCGAATTCCCGCTGGAAGAACAGCTCAAGCTGGTGGTCGAGGTCGATCCTGCCAGCGGCCGCATCCTGCGCTCGCGCGGCATTTACCGCATGGGGGAGGGGACGATGGAATTCGCTACCGCCTACTCGGATTTCCGCACTGTCAACGGACGATTGCATGCGGCGCGCGAGGAGCACTACGCGATGGGACAGCACACCGGTTATTCCGTGATCGAAAAGGTGTCCTATCCCCGCGACCTTCCCGACAGCGCTTTCAAGCCCTGAGCGCGCGGCCGGCATCCTGTCCGGCCAACCGTGCTTCCATCCACTGCAGGATGTCGGCAAAGATTGTCTCGCGGTTCAGTTCGTTGAAGTTCTCGTGGTAATTCTCGGGACAGAAGTGGTATTCCATCAGCGCGGGGTTGACGCTCTTCAGCATCGATTCCGACGCGCGCGCATCGGCCAGCTTGTCATCCCCCGCGACGACCGCAAAGGTGGGATAACGCCAGGCCGGCATCTTCTGCGCCAGTCCTTCCTGCGCCGTCTGCAGCGCCTTCGCGAACCGGAAACTCGCCTCCGTGGCGCGGATGTTGTCGCGCTCGTCCTCGTAGTGCCGTTTCGTGATCGCTGTATCGTGCGTGAGCACGTGGGTCATCGACTCCAGCGGCACCTTCCCGGTCGGGAACAGTGCGGCCAGCACCTTCGACAGCTTGAGCAGGACGGCAGGCACCTTGATCGCATTCACGTAGTACGGAGACGACAGGATGAAACCCTTGATGGCCGGATCGCGCGGGAAGCATTCCAGGCCGAGATGGGTCGCGATGAGCGCGCCCATGGAGTGCCCCATCACGAAGACAGGCAGTCCCGGGTAATGGCGCTTCACCCACTGCAGGAACAGTTCGCCGTCATCGAGGAAGCTGCGGAAGCCGGGAATATCCACGCGCTTCTTGCCGTCGTGCCCGACCATGTCATAGCTGATGGTAGCGAAACCCTTGTCACGGAACCAGCGCCCCGGCGTCACATAATCGCCGGCGTGCGCGAGGCCGCCATGAATGGCGAGGATGACGGCGCGCGGCTGCGGCGGCTCCCAGATATGGATGGCGCGGCCGACCTTGTCGCTGCAGGTGAGCGTGGCCAGCCTGTCCTCGGAAAAACGCATGGATTGTCCCCAGTGAGTCTTGTTGTCTTGTACCGGAATACGGCGATCTTACTCTACGGGGGGAGAGGGCTGTTTGTTTGCGTTAGATTAAACCCTCGACTGCGTGGCTCGCAGGGTCAAGTCCTTGCGTGACACGCAAAAGCCGCCCGGCCGGTTTCCCGGCCGTCCGGCGTTCGTCCTGAAGACCGTTCTTACCGGCCGGACGAAGTCATTCCATCGTGCGCAGCACGGGCGGTGCGATGGGCACCTCTCTCGATACTGGCAAGATGCGCCCTCACATCGCGGCGGAACTCGGCCGCATTGAGGTCGGGCCAATCCTTCTCATCGAATCCCGTTTTCATGTCGATCTGGTTGCGTGCGAGGTTGAGCACGATGTCCTTCTTCTTGTCGGTCGGGAAGGTGAAGGCCGTGAGCGGCATCGGCAGGAGCTTGTCGTCCGGGCTCCAGGCCTTGTCGAAGTCCAGGACAGCGTACGACACGCGGCCGCTACTCATGTTCACGACGACGTCCTCGATCTCGCCGGCGTCCTTGCCGGCACGGTCATTGACATTCTTGCCGACCAGCTCGGAAGCACGCACCATCCTCGCGCTGCGCGGGACGGCTTTTGCCGTGTCGGACTTGAAGTAGCGGTCGACTTCGCCGCGGTAGCGATTGTCATTCCAGTCCGGCCATTTGTCCTTGTCGAATCCTGGTGCCTTCTTGAGCCGGTCCTTGTCGACGTTCAGGACGAGCTTGTCGCTGTCCGATTGCGACTTGAATGCGCTGATCGGATATGCGAACAGCTTGTCGCCCATCCCCAGCGTTCCGCCGCCCTCGAGGACGGCATAGTGGACGCGCTGGCTGCCGACGTCGACGATCAGGTCTTTGATTTCACCCAGGTTTTCGCCCTGAGCGTTTTCGACGTTCTTGCCGATGATTTTGCTTGCGCGAACATCGCGGCCAGTCTGCTTCGCGTCAGCAGAGGCTTTGCTTGCCGTTGGATGTTCTTTCGCATCGGAGGCAGCAAAGGATGGCATCGACGCTGCCAGTCCAAAGGCCGAGGCCAATGCAACACAGGTGAGTTTTTGTTTGAGTCCGGATTTCATGGCTTTTCTCCTTCGTCATGTGCCTTTTCCTTAGGCAGAAAAAAGCGAAGGGGGTTCGGTGCTGATATTGCAACAAGCTGTAACGGCATCGTGGATGCAGGCCCTGTCTCGATGCAACGTTTCAATTGCAGGAAGGTCAATTCTGGATAACGGGATTGAGCATGGAACAGCGCCACAACCGTTTTTCCCAATGTCAAAAAAGAGGTAACGGGATGTCCATCGATAACGCAATAGCCAGCGTGGCAGTGAAGAACCTGGAGGAAGCAGAAGCATGGTATGCGCGACTCTTCGACAGGCCGGCGGATTCAAGGCCGATGCCAGAAGTTGCAGAGTGGAAGTTCGAGCGCGGCGGTTGGTTGCAGGTCTATCAGGCCCCTGAGCGAGCCGGCCAAGGCTCCGTCACCCTTGCGGTGACGGGACTGGACGAAGTCGTGGCGCACGTAAGCAAGTTCGGGATCGATACAAGCACCAAGACTTCGAGCGAGAAAGTGGCGACGCTGATGATTCGTGACCCCGATGGAAATCACATTGCCTTCGCTGAGGCGTTTGACGAGAGGATGGCGCGGTAGGAGGAGGCGCTGCTTTCCTACTCGCCGGCGAGGACTTCCTGCGCCACGTTGTCGACCACGACGGGACTTTCAAAGTAGGTGACGACCGGATCGGTGCCGTATTTTTCGCGGACGAACGCACGCCATGATTCCGTGTACATGGCTTCCGCCTCTGCCCTCGAATTCCAGAGGTAAACACCGCCTGCCGTGCTGCCGTCTTCCGAGAGCACGTAGTGCTTCCGAAGCAGACCTTGCACACCGCGATATTTTGGCGCGGTGCTCAGGAAGATGGTGCGGGCTTCGTCGAGCGTGATCGGCTTCGGCAAAGTAAACGTCGTGACGGCGATAATCATCTGCATCTCCTGTTGAGTTGATCGCGGCGGAATCCTTCACGCCTGTCCGGCATTAAACAGATTCGGGGAATTCAACTCAACCGGCATTTATGCATGCTTGGCATGCGTTTCATGCATGCCAATCGCCTGACGGGAGCGACGGCGCCGTCACGTCACCCGATAGTCGCGAATGACATCCGGATTCGGTTCAATGCCAAGCCCGGGGCCTTGGGGCACGGCGATCGCACCGTTCCTCGGGATGATCGCGTCGCCGTACAACTGCGCTTCCAGGTCGAAGTAGCGCCACTCGACCAGCGCTTTGGGGCCGCCCAATGCGGCACTCGCGTTCACGCTGGCGAGCAATCCCGGGCCGTCGTAAAAAGTGTGCACCATGACGGTCGTGTTATGCGCATTGGCCAGAGCGAATACCTTTCGCAGTTCGGTGATGCCGCCCATCTTCGACGGGCTGGGTTGCACGAAGTCGACGGCCTGCGCTTGCAGGAGGTGCTGGAAATCCATCAAGGTCGAGGCATTTTCACCTGCTGCAACAGGGATGCCTCCCTCCCGGCGCACGCGTGCAAGGCCATCGTAATTTTCCGGCGGCCACACCGGCTCTTCCAGCCAGCGCAACTGGTAGGGGCGCAGCTTGTTGGCCATGTCCAGCGCTTCGCGCACCGACCACGGACAGTTGACGTCGAGCGTGATTTCCACGTCGCTCCCTGCAGCCTCGCGCGCCGCTTGCACACCGCGGATGTCCACTTCATGCAGTTTGATATACCGGTAACCGTCGCGCAGCGCACGCCGGGTATTTTCCGCAACCAGCTCGGGATCGGTGTAGCGAATCAGGCTCGCATAGCAGGGCAGGCTTTCGGCGTCGCTACCGCCCAGCAACTGATGAACCGGTTGGCCGGCCATCTTGCCGGCGATGTCCCACAACGCGATATCAAGCGCCGACAGGCCGAACATGATGGCCCCGCTGCGTCCAAAGATGTGGAGTTTCACTTGAAGCTCGTGCATGAGCTTGCCGATCAGCGCGGGATCGCGGCCGGTACAAAGCGGCGCAATGATCTCGTCAATGGCCACTTTCACGGCAGGCACCGAGGTGAACCCGAAGCTTTCGCCCCAGCCGACAACGCCTTGATCCGTCGTGACTTTCACAATCAGGGAATCGACGCTTTTCAGGTCCTTGCCGCCCCAGGCGCCGGCGTCCGATCGGCCTCCCGCGGTGAAGGGAATGCGCAGGGGAATGGCTTCGACGGTTTCGATCTTCGCTCTGGCGTTATTGTTGTTCATGATGGTATTCCTGTTTCAATACAGCATGATCGGACCGAGGGACGCGCGGTATGCGCGTACTCAGTGTAGGTCAGCATTGAAAAGTTGCCAGTGTGTAGGCTGTCGCCCTCAGGAAGAGCCGGGATTCTTCGAGGTAAATCGGGACAGCAACCGGGTCAAGGTCTGCTGATTCATTTGCAGGTCGATGAGCTGGTCCGGAGGAAGGGGGCGTCCGATGAGGAAACCCTGGATCTCGTCGCACCCTGCACTTTGCAGGTAATCGAGCTGTTCATCCGTTTCGACACCCTCCGCAACAACAGTCATGCCCAAGCCATGGGCGAGTGCAGTTGTGGCGCGGGCGATGGCGGCGCTGCGTGCGTCGGTCGTGATGTTACGCACGAAGCACTGGTCGATCTTCAGCTTGTCCAGGGTGAACCGGCTCAGGTAGCCGAGCGACGAATAGCCGGTGCCGAAATCATCCAGTGAGACGCGCACACCGATTCTTCTGAGGGCATCGATCTGCCTCATCGCGGTTTCAGCATCGCGCATGAGGACGCTCTCGGTGAGTTCGATTTCAAGGTGGGCGGCAGGCAGGCGTGCTTGCGCGAGGGCGCTCTCTATCGTCTGCACGAGGCCGCCGGTGGAAAACTGGTGGCTTGATACATTCACTGCCACCGAGAGCGGAGGCAGGCCCATATCCAACCACGCTCTTGCTTGCCTGCATGCCTGGTGAATGACCCAGTCTCCAATCGGTACGATTAGACCGATGTCCTCCGCTATCGAAATAAAGTCGGCCGGCATGACCATCCCCAGTTCAGGATGCTGCCAGCGCAGCAGTGTTTCCACTCCGCACAGACTTCCGTCAGCCATGCTTGCCTGGGGTTGGTAATAAAGGATGAACTCGTCGTTTTGAAGGGCGCTGCGCAGAGCGTTTTCAAGGGAGATCTAGTGCAGTGCCTGCGCATTCATTTCGGCCTTGAAGAAACGCATGATTCCCGGACCGCTCTGCTTGGCATGAGAAAGTGCCGCGTCCGCATTCTTCAGCAGTTCGCTGGCCGTTGCGCCGTCCTGCGGATACAGGGCAATGCCGACGCTCGCGGTCACTGATAGCGTCTGTTCATGGAGTTGTAGCGGCTCTGCCACGGTATCGAGCAGTTGGTGTGAAAACGTGATAACGCCGTGGATGTCGTCAAACTGCGTCAGCACCACGACGAATTCATCGCTTCCCGGGCGGGCAAGGGTGTCGCCGTGCGGCACGCGCGCCATCAGGCGCGCGCCCGTTTTGCAAATGACATCATCGCCTGCGCCGTGGCCCATGCTGTCGTTAATGCGCTGCAGGCGATCGATATTCAGAATCAACACCGCGACGGACGGCTGCTCCGGATGGCTGGTGTCGATGGCTTGCTGCAGGCGGTCGCTGAGCAGGCGGCGGTTGGGGAGGCGTGTGAGCGGATCATGGTTGGAAAGGAATGCAAGTTGGGAGGTTGCCTCCTTGATTTCGCTCGTGTCGGTAATCACCGCGAGGTAACCCGTGCAACGTGCCTGCGCATCATGCATGGCACTGATGGTCATCCATTGTGGATAGGTGACGCCGCTTTTTCTTTTTCCCCAGATTTCGCCGCGCCACTCTCCCGTCGTCTCAAGGGCATGCCAGATTGCGTTGTAGAACGCTTCGTCGTGCCGCTCAGACCGAAGCAGACGCGGATGTTGACCGAACACTTCTTCTTCGCGATAGCCGGTGATTCGCTCGAAGGCATCGTTGACCGCCGCGATCATGCCGTCGGTATTGGTAACGACAATGGCGTCCTGCATGTGATCGAATACCCGGGCTGCGACGCGCAGTTTTTCGTCCGCATGGTGGCGCTCCGTGACATCCTGCAGGGTTCCCGTCATCGCAACCACGTCGCCCTGATCGTTCAAATGCTCCACGCCGCTCGCATACAGGTAACGCACGGGGCCGAGATCAGGGTTGGTGCGCAGGGTGCCGGACCACGCCGCCCTGCTGCGGACAGCCTCTTCAATTGCAAGCCGGTCTTCCGGATGCAGGGTGGCCAGAAAGTCGGAAAGCGGCGGCGCTTGCGATGTTTTTTCCATTCTCAGGAGGGCGAACATTTCATCCGACCATCTCCCTTGCTTGCTCGAAAAATCCAGTTCCCAGCTCCCGAGCCGCGCGATTCGCTGGGCCGACGTCAGGGCCGACTCGCTCTCCGTCAACGCTTGGTGAAGCGCAGTCCTGCGCCGTAATTCAGTGATCCCCAAATGCCCCAGCCAGGCCACAAGTGCCAGGAAGGCGATCGACACGGCGGTGTATGCCTTTGCCGTATTTCGCCACGGTTCGAGGACTTCGCGCTCACCTACGCCGACGACGACAACCAGCGGACGCTTGCCGATACTGCGGTAAAAGTAGATGCGTTCGGTCTTGTCCACGCTGCTTGCTGCACGATATTTGCCCGTATTGGACTGCGACAGCATCTTGATGAATCCCGGAAGCGGATGGAGGCGCTTTCCTTCTGCCCCGGCGACTTCCGGTACCCGCAGCATCAGCGTTCCGTCGGCTCCCACGAGTGACACGATGCCTTCGTTGCCTAGCTTGATCGATTCGTAGAAGCGCCGGAAATGTTTGGGCTCGAATGCCGCTGCGATCACGCCGGCAAAGGAACCGTCAGGATTGGTCATGCGCAGGCTGACGCCGATGAACCAGACGCCGTGCTTGCTCAGCATCGGGCGGTCGATGTAAAGCCCCTGTACGGTTTTGTCGCGATGAACCTTGAAGTATTCGCGATCGGCGAGGTTGTATTTTCCCGGGAGGCGTTCACTGTCGTGAATCATGTTCCCTGCTGGATCAAGGACCCAGATGGCCCTGACAAAGGGCAGGTTGTGGATGCTGCTGACAAGGATGTCCTGCACCGCTTCGTCACGGCCGGGCGCTTGCGGCGGAAGAAGCTGGATGGCGCGTGATGACGCCTGCAGTGCGATTTCCACCGCATTGAAGCTGTCAACCGTTTGTTGTTCGAGGACCTGGACCAGCTTCTCGAGCGTTACATACTGGCCCTCCAGCACGCGCTGGCGCGCCTGGGACAGGGTAAAGACGAGATTGGCAATGATGGCGATGAAGATGAGGGTGAGGAATGCGACAAGAAGAACCTGGACGCGGTTTTCTCCTCCTGTCTTTTTTGCCCCCATATGCTTGCCCTTGCCCTTATGCGAAAGGGCGGAGTGATTCCACCGATGCATGATGAATGGTTTCCCGCCAAATTGCCTTGCGTTGGATCGCATGGTCCGACGCAACAAATAGAAGTGTTGCCGTTCGCCATTGATTGGCGGCCTATTGCTTCGACGCGTTCGATCAGAAAAGATGCAGGGATATTGGGTATGAGAGAGGGATTTCTTGAGAACGATGAAGAAACGCATCTTGCCAAGGGGAAGGGGCTGTCAAGGCGCGGGGATAATGATTGTTTCAAGGTAAGTTGATTGCTGCATGTATGAGGGATGTCGTAGGCTGGGATGCAATCCCAGCAAATCACCTCATTCACCCATCTCAAGATTCAGCACATCCGGCGACGCGGCCCAATTATTCGGATAAACGCCGCGCGCCACATAACGATGAAATGAAGAATACGGCCAATCGATCACCCGTTCCACATGCCCATGCTTGACCGGGTTGTAGTGGAGGTAATCGAGATGGCGATGCAAGTCGCGCTCGTCCCGGATCACATGCTCCCAATATCGTCGCTGCCAAATGCCGCGTTCCCCTTTGCGCATGCGGCTGTCGGAAATACGTTCGCCATGTGGGAGCATTCGAGAAAAACGAGCCTTGATCAAACGCCAGCGCATCGAAAAGTCGCTGTCTGCTTTGCCCCCCCCCCTCCGGACATCCACTCCTACCCAAACAACCCCTGCAAATACCAGCAAACTTCTTCCCCCATCCTCTCCCGGTATACCCAATAGCAAGTCGACGTCGTTCCCTGCGCAATGAAGTAATCCCGCACCACCAGCCCACCATCCCACCAGCCGCATTCGATGCGCTCCGGCCCTTTGATCAGTCGCAGCGGAGAACCGTAAAACGGCCGGTGCTCCCGCACCATCAAGGCGAGCGGCGTCTCCAGTATCCAGAATGGCCGCTCGTTCTGCAGCGGCAAGGGCGAGGGGCGCTTGACGGTGGCGGCGGGCATCCATGCGTTGCACACTTCCGGCCGGTGGTCGGCGCGTGGAGAGGGGGCGAGCACGCTGCGGTCGCCCAAGCGCGCGGTCAGCAGTTCCAGCAGGCGGTGGTAGTCGGCGGGGGAGCTGCCGGGATCGGGGAACAGCGATTCGGTGGGCGGCAGCATGGGGCTGACCTGTCCGGCTTCGAGGCGCAGGCCGATGACGGGGGCGGCGAGTTCGATGCGGCCCAGCCTTTCCTTCAGCAGGCGGGTGAGGTGTTCCTCATGCCACACGGGATCGGCCAGCGCGATCTCGACCGGCGTGGGCGGGATGGCGGTGCGCCCGCGTTCGTGCTGCAGCAGCAGGACGAAGCGCGAGACGGCGAGCTGCTGCGCGACCAGCCAGCCGGTCATCTGCAGCAGCAGCCGGCGCGCGGCGAACAGGACGGCTTCCGCATGCTCGATGCGGTCGGGCAGTTCGAGCTGCGCGGCGAAGGTCTTTGGCGCCTGTACCCATTCGAAGAGTTCCGGTGCCTGTCCGTAGGCGCGGTCGAGGCCTTCCAGCACCTCCTTGCCGCAGCGGCGCTGCAGGCCGGCGCGCGGCAATCGGCGCAGGTCGGCGAAGGTGATGCAGCCGATGCCTTCCAGCCATTCCTGGAAGGGGCGCAGCGCGGGCAGCAGCGTGCAGCGCAGGGCATCAATGCGCCGCATCATGGTCTCCATGCGCACGCTGCGGCGCTGCGCATTCCTGCGCTCGGTACGGTAGCGCGCGAGCAGCCAGGCACCTTGCGCAGTCGGCGCCATGCCCAGCTGCGGTGTGAAGCCGAGCGCGTGGATGCTGTTGCGCACCAGCCGGCAGAGCGTCGGCCGTCCGCCGAAAAAACGCAGGCTGGCGGTGACGTCGAGCAGCAGGCTAGCTTCCTCGGCCAGCGCGACTTCCGGCGTGTACTGCAGCAGGGCGAGTGCGATGCCTTCGAGCGCTTCCTGCTCGCGCAGTGCGTCGTGCTCGTGCAGGATCGCGTCGGGGCAGAGGGTCTGCACGCCGCCGCGCCGCATGTCCTTGCGCACGCCGGCAGCGGCGGCCTCCGCACTCATGGACAGCACGCGCTCGCGGTCGACGACGACATGCAGTCCCGGTTCAGACCAGCGCGGCCGGAAGGTTTCGAGCGGCAGGTGCGGCAGGTGCACGCTGATCCATGTGCGCATGAGCGGGAGAAACGGTGGAGTTGGAAAATTCCGGCCCGGCAGGCATGCCGTCGAGCCGCAGGAAAAGGGATTCGTCACGGTGCGGGCCGCGCCGCTTGACGATGCCGATATCGATGCCGCCCATGGCGGGACGCAGGGCCAGGCGCAGGGGCGAGGGGGAGGCATCCTGTGCGCAGGCAAGCGGGCGCATCATCCAGAACAGGATGTCGGTGCCTTGTGCGGCGAGGTGCAGGCGGCGCAGCGATTCGGGCCGCACCTGCTGTTGCCAGAACACCAGCGCGCCGCAGCTGCCGTTGCGCAGGACCTGTTCCGCGCTCCACAACGCATCGGCGCTGCGGGCGGTCTTGATCCACAGAAGACGATCGGCTGGCAGACCCCATGCAGTCCAGGCGGCAATCTGCGGGAGATGGGGCGGCTGGAGCAGGGCAATGCGGCGCTTGCGCGAGATGACGTCGAGCGCGGGACGCAGCAGGCGCATTTCGCCGATGCCGGCTTGCTGGAGCAGCAATTCGATCAATGCGGCGCTGGGCCATCCGCCGTTGGGCAATTCGCGGTCGAGCTCGGGGTGGCCGGTCTGCGTGACGGCTGCCTGGTACGAGCCCATCTGGTCGGCGCGCCAGACGGAATGCGGCAGCGAGGAAAGCGTCGCATTCGGCGACGCGATGGAGGAAACTAATGCGGACATGCGGACCTCTTAATTCTTCTTTTGAGCAAGAAATTGCTCCTCAATATGCTGTATGAATATACAGTAGAATCCGAACGACGATTAGTCAAATTGGTTATGTGATTGATCTGTCTTTATATTGCTTCACAACCTTTTTTGTCTTTCATGCAATCCCGCATCACCTCCGTCGGACTCCTGATCAAGCCCGACCCCGCTGACCGCTTCACTTATCCTGATCACATCGACCGCGGCAGCCTCGATGCCTTGCCATCCAAGCCCGGCATCTACATCTTCCGCGACGAGCAGGAGCGGCCGCTGTACATCGGCAAGAGCGTCAACATCCGCAGCCGCGTGCTGTCGCACCTGCGCACACCGGAAGAGGCGCGCATGCTGCAGGCCAGCCGCCATGTGGAATTCCGGCGCACTGCCGGCGAGATCGGCGCCTTGCTGCTGGAGTCGCGCCTGATCAAGGAGATGCAGCCCTTGCACAACAAGAAACTGCGCCGCACGCGCGAGATGTGCACGCTGCGCCTCGGGCCGGAAGTGAATGCCGTGCCCGAGATCGTCTATGCGCGCGACCATGACTTCGCGGTCACGGCCGACCTCTACGGCCTATTTGCCACGCGCAAGGCGGCGCTGGAGCGGCTGCGGATGATTGTCGAGATGGAGCGCCTGTGTCCTGCAATGTCGGGGCTGGAAACCGCCGTGCGCGGACGCGCCTGCTTCGCACGGCAGATCGCGCGCTGTCTCGGCGCCTGTGTCGGCGAGGAGCCCGTCGAGGACCATTACCTCCGGCTGCGCGCCGCATTGGAAGAGATGCGCATCATTGTCTGGCCGTATCCGGGGCCGATGGGCATCGTGGAAGAGTGCGACGGGTGGAAGCAGGTGCACGTGATCGACCGCTGGTTCTACATCGGATCGATCGACCACGTGAAAGGCGCGAAGCCGGTGAAGCAGCCCGCGCGCCGGACTTTCGATGTCGATACCTACAAGATCCTGGTCAGGCCGATGCTGCGCGGGGAGTTGCGGCTTGAACCGGTGAAGCTTGCCCGCTAGCGAAAAAGCCATCCGACATTGCCGGCGAGTCGGTTGGTTAACGTGTTGATAGCTTCGCCGATGTAAGCGCTGTTGCAAAAAATAAAGCCGCTGGTCAAACAGCGGCTTTATTTTTCCAGGCTTATGTCGAAAGGCTACTTCTTTGCGTCCGCTATCGACCCAAAGCAGACGGTGCAGGGAGCCCTTTAGCTATAGGCAAGAATGCGTCTTTCGACAGCGAGCCGGTCGTTGACTCGCCGCAACGGAAGTTTGTGTGGCCTGCCGGGTTTGTCGGGATAGGGATCCAAGTCGCTAATGGTTTATTTTTCTTCAGTTATTTCCCTTGCGCCCGGGTCATGGGAATAGTAACAAACGCGCCGACGCGTCTCCCGGTTTCATTTCGGCGCAAGCTCACTTGACCGGTTGACGGCTCTTCCCGTCCACGTACACGGCTTTCTCGTTTCCGTGAACGCGATATTTGACATTCGATGAGCGGTTTACTTTTCCGTATGAAATACCATTCAGAAAAAGTTCGTTCCCCTTGACTTCCAGCACGTCGCTGTTCACCGTGTGCCTTCCCTCGTTGGCTGTGAAAGCAATCTCGCTGCTGGATCCAGATGCGCCTGTTGAACTGCTGCTTGCCGTTGTGCGGCTGCCGGCGTGCGCCGACAGGCTTGCAGCGGCTGCAGCGCATACGATCATGCCAAACTGCCGGATGCGGGATAGACCCATATGAACCTCCATGCAGCAAACACGTGTAAAGGGGCCTCTTTTGATCGTCGCCCAGCGTTCGAGTTGCGTAGGCCTTTTCAAACACGGCAGAAATCCCATGGTGCAACGCTTGGGTCTTCACTTCCCGGCCTGATCGTCACTGCTATCTCCGACCACACGTGCGATCGATTCACCAAGCGGCATACCAGAGCACGGCAAAATAATGGCATGCGCTCCCGCAAGGAACGAAGAGATGCCAGATGAAGTGACCGTATTTCAATTCGCGCATCGAGCGCAAAGAACGCTACGCCGACCGAATAGGACAAGCCGACGGCGATAAGCCATCCCACCACCATATAAAGGACGGTCGATAACACCGAATGGGCAGTTTTCCAAATCTTTTGAGCACAATCCCGACGATTGCAACCGTCTACACTGAGCCACCCCCGGAGAATCGCGAGTGTAAAAGGCGTGTACGTTCCGGCAATCAGGAGAAATTTTGCAGAATGCTCGATCGCCCGGAACGCCCGCTTTACTCCTCTGGGCGGAAACGCATGATAGAGCGTAGAGGCAAGGTAAAGCGTGATCATGCTCGCCGCAAACAGCGCCGTTGCGACGACCACGACTGCATCGCTGTACCTGAACGCGTGCATGATCAAAAACGGCGTACCGGCAATTACCGCAACAAACCCGATTCCATGACTGGCGCTGTTTGCGGTTTCCTCGGCATCCGACTGGCTGCGTGAGCGAATGCGCGGAGACGGCTGTATATCTGCTTCATGGTTTGTGTGAAAGCAGGCGAGGGACTTGTCGATTCACGCTGTGCGATTTCCGAAAAAATGCGCCCCCTCAAGACCACCTGCGAATCGAATTGAACAGTCAATGCCGAAGTGTGCGAATCCGCAATTGCGCATAGTTCGCTGCGTCAGAGCATTGTTCGTACCGAAAACCGTCATAGCGAAAGTCTCGTCCGTCAAAGGTGATGCCCAACGCCGCCATGACGCGCCGCTCCTGATTCGTCGGCTCAACCGGTTCTTCCCACGGGGCAGCATCAATCACCTTTGCTCGATATGCGGGATTGCCGCGATCCAGCCTGGCGTAATTGATTGCATCGGCGAATCGTTCATAGCGATACGTTCTGTACCGATAAAACCGGCCGTCAAATCCGATACCCATTGGCGCCGCAACCTCTCTCTCAGCAGCAAGCAGGGCGTGGCGCTCACTTTCTTTTTCTAACTGAATGCCCGGACTCACATTGCTATTTTCCGATCCGTTGGTAGCCATGGCGCGCTCTCCTGTGATGGCTGATAAATCGCGATCGCCTCATGCACGGAGGCAGATTCGCCAGCAGGATTAAAGCATTTGTGCTTGCACCTTGCCGTCGACGATGTCCCTTGCGTACTGCATCGCGCGGTCAAGCGCGTCAACAGCCGTCGCCGGATCGCCGCCTTTGAACTCGGTCTGGTAACGCCGCGCTGTCCCGTCACCCGGGGGCATGGTGTCGATCCGGACGACGGCCGCGAATCGATGCGGGCCCGCTGCATAGGGATCGCCAATAGGCGGCAGCGTTTGGTGGGCGTAGGCGCGTAACTCATTCCCTTTGTATTCAAGTGTAGGAATAGACATGATGAATCCTTTGCGTTGGTAAGCCGGATGATTGGCTCATTGCGACGAAAGCCGAGCCCCAGGATCCAGCCAAGTCATGACAGGGAGTGGCGCCAAATTCGATAATCGGACATGGCAGCATCGTTGTCGGTGCGGAAGCGAACATAGCTGAAAAATGAAAAGCGGCGGAAAAACCCGCCGCTCTCAACAAACACGCCGAACTCCGTCGGTTTCTTACCGTCTCGAGACGTTTTTCACAGTTTCAGTCGTCTTTTCAAAAGCGTCGCTGGCGTCGCCTACAGCGCCTTGCGTTTTGCCTTCCGCTTGTGTTCCCGTGCCTTTTGCTTCCTGTCGACGGCTTCCAACCAGTTGACCCAATTTCCTTTGAATTCTGCCGGCGGTGTCTTTAAAGCCGCCCATGATCTGATCGCGATTCATGTCATCTCCTTTCTTTTAGAAAGAACGTGTCGCTCGGGTTCGATTGCTAACACGGTCAGGAGGTTCAAACATGCAGAGAAGGCCTGACACGCGAAAGGACATCTGGCGCGCCTCTATGTTCGGTGTCACACAGACGCCGACCAGCTGAAGGCGCATCCTGTTTCAAATGGCCCGGATCGCCGACATGGCAACGATGCGGCACGTTATCGACTTCATGCGCAATCAGGCTCGCTCAAGCCACCAATGGAAAACTGTATGCACCGCTATCAAACGGCCTATTGGCCCCAACACAACTCATATTTCGCCGCTTTCAGAAGTCCTGCCATGCGGTCGGAGAGTTCTTCTGCATCAGAAGACGAAGCGCGTGCCGCGAAGCCGTGTGGCACTGCAAGGACGGACATGCAGATTGAGCAGGACGTGCGCGAAGAATTGGAAATCGAGCCCTCGGTGCATGCGGACGCCATCAGCATCCACGTCAAAGACGGAATGGTCACATTGGCCGGTATCGTCGACGGAGATGGCGAGCGGTGGCTGATCGAAGCGGCGGCGTGGCGTATCGCCGGCGTACGAGGCGTGTCAGGACAATTAACCTCCTTCGCCCCGGATATCACGCCTGCCGACGAAGATATTGCGCTTGACTGCGAACGGGTGCTGGGACGGCTGACGCCGAAGACTGATTACGCAATCGGGGTCCTGGTGTCGCACGGCTGGGTTACCTTGTCGGGAAACGTTGCCGAAGGCTATGAGCGCTGGATTGCAGAAACCGAGATTGCCGGCCTTCTCAGCGTCCATGGCGTCAACAGCCAGGTCAAAGTCCGGTCATCGATTGCTGCGGCAGATGCGAATGCGAAGACCGCAGGCTTCCGGTTCATGCAAGACGGACTGAAGCCCGGCGGCCTCGATTTTTCGGTTGGCGCCGGTCGCCTGACTTGGTCGAACGCCGTGCGTTCATGGACCGAACATCGGGACATGCTCTATGCAGCGTGGTCATCCTTAAGTGCAAAGCGCTGACAATGCAAAGCGGTCAGGTGGCGATGAGGTCAGGCAGGAGCCGGTCAAATTCCTTTTTCACGACTTGATAGCATTCGCAGGCGCGCGACTCCAGGCCGGCTCGATCGACCACCGTAATATGGCCGCGGCGATACTGAATCAAACCGGCGCTTTGCAGTTTGCCTGCCGCCTCGGTCACGCCTTCGCGGCGGACTCCGAGCATGTTGGCGATCAGTTCCTGCGTCATGAACAGCTCATTGGAGGAAAGACGGTCAAGGCTCATCAGCAGCCAGCGGCAGAGTTGTTGATCGACGGTATGGTGACGGTTGCAGACCGCGGTCTGCGCCATTTGAGTAATCAGGGCCTGCGTATAACGCAGCAACAGATGCAGCATCGGACCGGCGCGATTGAACTCGTCCCGGAGAAAAGCCGCCTGCAAGCGGTAGCCGTGCCCGGCACTTTGCACGATGGCTCGGCTCGGCGTCGTTCCGCCCCCCATGAACAGCGCAATCCCCAGTATTCCTTCGTTCCCAACCACGGCGATCTCGGCGGAGGCGCCGTCCTCCATAACATAGAGCAAGGACACGATACTGGTTGTCGGAAAGTAGACGTGCTGCATCTGACTGCCCGATTCGTACAGTACCTTTCCCAGAGGCATCGAGACTAGCTCAAGGTGCGCCTGCAGGCGCCCGAATTCGTCGGGAGGCAATGCCGCCAAAAGATGGTTCTGCTGTGGAGTGTGCAAGACGGACATCGTATTCCCGGAACGCTACAGGGGAGTGCAGGTAAGAAGTCCTATGTACGCCAGGACACCGACGAGACAGCTGTTTTAATCAATGATGGTTATGCCGTTCTGCAGTGCCGAATGGCGGTTGCAGCTGTCGAATGGTCCGGCGTCTCAATGATTTTATGAAGGAACTTCATCATGGACAAATACTTTTTAGCGGTATCCAACGAGGATGCAAGCGTCCTGCAGCACCGCGAGAACATGCGCGAACAGGAACGCCGCGACACCGCCCTGGACGAAGCGTTGGGCTTCACCTTTCCGGCAAGCGATCCGGTCGCGGTCAACTGCGGGGTTACCGCATTTCTGGTCCCGAAACGCGAGCAACTTCGGATAACGATCGATTTCTTCAAGCGGGCATGGACGCAGAGCCGGTCGTGACCGAACAAACTGAGTTTCGAAACCGCGATGGGCATTGGCCGACGGGGCGTCCAGGTTTGCCAAGGGACATGCGATTTCATTTAATGCGCCGCTCTTGGGGCATCATGTGGAATGCTGCGCCCATTGCCCTCGTGCGCTGCCTTTCTATACGACGATCAGCCTCGTACCGGTGTTCTTTTTTCGTGACGGGATGACGGCCCGCAATTTGGCCCCATCGCATTTGGGGCAAGGTGCCTCCAAAAGGAGGAACCGATGGATCACCCCGAACTTCATCAAAAGGCCTTTCTATGGCTCTTGCTGGCGGTCTCCCTCGCATTCGGATGGATTCTTTGGCCGTTCTACGGCGCGCTGTTTTGGGGGACTGTTCTCGCCATCTTGTTTGCACCGTTCCACCGTAAACTAGTTCGCGCAATGCCTGGGAGGCCAAACCTGGCTGCGCTCACGACGCTGTTGCTGTCACTGGTTATCGTGATTTTCCCGCTCGCGTTGATTGCCGCCGCACTGGTACAGGAAGGAACTGCGGTCTATCAGGAAATACGGTCGGGGACGCTGGATTTCGGTGCGTATTTCCAGCAAATCGTCAGTGCGCTGCCACCATGGATCGTCAGGTTGCTTAACCGTTTTGACGTGGGCAATCTCATGGCGCTACAGGAAAAGCTCTCCGCCGCGGCTGCCCAAGGCAGCCAAATGATCGCCACGCGGGCGTTCACCATCGGTCAGAACACCTTCGAGTTCGTCATCAGCTTCGGCATCATGCTGTACCTCCTATTCTTTTTTCTCCGTGACGGCCGGGCCTTGACGCTCAAAATCAAACGGGCGATACCGCTTAGCGGCGAGCACAAGCACAACCTGTTCGGCAAGTTCACGACCGTCATCCGGGCGACCGTCAAGGGCAATATCGCTGTCGCTGCAGTGCAAGGTGCCTTGGGCGGCCTCATATTCTGGATTCTCGGAATTCACAGTCCGCTGGTTTGGGGCGTCGTGATGGCGTTTCTTTCATTGCTTCCCGCAATCGGCGCTGCGTTGATCTGGGCGCCGGTGGCAATCTATTTTCTTCTCACGGGAGCAATCTGGCAGGGGTTGGTCTTGATCGTTTTCGGCGTCCTTGTAATCGGTCTCGTCGATAATGTATTGCGGCCGATATTGGTTGGAAAGGACACGCAAATGCCCGACTACGTCGTGCTGATCTCGACGCTCGGAGGGCTGGCACTTTTCGGCCTCAACGGCTTTGTCATCGGCCCTGTGATCGCCGCACTGTTCATTGCTGCCTGGGACCTGTTTTCGTCTACTGTACTGGATTCGAACGATGTCTAGTCATAGGTGTGAATGACGAGTATCGAGTTTTTGCTTCAATGACCGCTCTTGGCCGGCCAATCTTAGAGGAATTGGACTCCATGTTGGCCGGCTGTTTTGAAAACCGAGTTCCTGCCGTCCACGACAGTGCCGCGAATCAAAGAGAACGACCCGAAGCGGAAATTGGCGCTGCCTAAAAGCTGCCGTTTACGGTCTCCCTGGTTCATCCCGGCTTGGGGCGAATCGACTGGCAATTGCGCATAAGGTCCCGGCCACTCTCGGTCGGTGACACTTGTAGTTATCCTGCGGACGATCCGCTGAAGGCATTGTGCTGGTCAGATTTGTCTGAATGCTGATATAAGGCCAGCAATGGCGGGGCCTGAGTGCAGATGAGCCGAACCGGGAACATCTGGCGACCTCCCCGGCTCGAAATGGCCTAAAGTTCTAGATATGAAACAGGCTTTGCGTCATTCAGGGGGGTAGTTAATTGTCGAGACTACCCGCCAAAATAAAAATCGTTTGTTCCGTTTGGCTTTTTGGTCTGCTGATATTCTCGCAATTCTTCCATCACTTCTTCCCGAGTTCGCGCCTGGTAACGAGAGCCTGCCGGGCCACGGGCGCCGATATCCGTGCTGGCTCCGTTCGAAGGCGAAAGATTGGCGTCGCCATGCGACAGCAGGCCCTGGGCTTTCGCATCCAAATATTCCTGATTCACCTCCGCGCGCGACTTTGTGGATTGGAAATTGGGAAACGGATCCGCCCCATCAATCAATCCTACTGCTGCAAAACAAGTTCCACTCGCTGCGAGCACTACGCCAGCGGCAAGCCCTGCCTTCCAATTTGAGACTTTCATGTCTAACTCCTGTAGGATTGCGGCCGCCGGCTTTGTGGAGGGCGACGTTGCTGTCAAGCCGAATCGCTCGCGCGGCAGTCGCAAAATGTTCAATCGAAATCCCTGATCGCCAGATCACCCATTGCCGGCGAATGGACGTCGTGTGCTACGTCAGGAAGGGAAACCACCCTTGCTCGGGGAGTGCGGGAGTAAGGACGCTGGGCTTGGCCTACTAACTTTGTCGCAGCCCTGTCTGCGCAGATAAAGTATGAGTGGCCCGATTTCGAGAGCTGAGGTAACCGTGGGCGCAATGGCCCGGGAGGGGCAACGGGTAGATCAGTATATGTCGCGTGCCGTCGGGATTCAACGTCAGTTACAGCAATGCCTTCGTTCGGACTGGCAGCCGCGAAATCGTCACCGTCCGGGTTTCCCTGCCGGCCCCTGATCTTGCCCGAGGACCTGAGACTGGACTGCAGCATGCGTGCCGGAGGCCATCGGGCCTGCCTGCTCCGACGGCAGGCCAAAATGAAAAAGACGAAACGTGCTGCTAACGAGCCAACGCTGCGGCGCGGGCGTTTCCCGATACCACCGCGAAAGGTAGTCGTAAAATGCCGGTGCGCCCTCGCGATTATCCCGATTGAGATATTCAATTGCCCGCCAGTCCGTCGTTTGTTGCAGCAGCGGCAGGAACATCATGGCGACCAGTTCGTTCTTTTCGCGCATGTAGGGCTTGGCGACCAAGTCACGGCCATTCTCCCGGAACCAGTCATCAAACGTCAAATTGGCAGGCAAGCGCCGGTGCTTCTCGGACAAGGCGCGATTCGTGAACCGCTGAATTTCCGGTGCGTACCCCTGCCATTCCGGGCGGGGCGACAGCTCGTTCCACAATGATGCGTAGTGCTTCAGCATGTACAGGGAAGCCGTCTCGCAGAGCATCTCTTCGAACCATTGATTCCTTGCCAGGCGCGTCGGTGCCCGCAAATCGTAACCGGCAAGGATATGAAGGAGTTCATGGCTGAACTCGTAGACATACTCCGCCCAGTGGTCATCCTTTGCCGCCAATAAAACCTGGTACTCGTTGCTTGGCCCCTTCTGGTACATGACTAGGGGGCCATGTCGTGACGAAGCCACGACGATGGGAGGGAGGTTCCGTCCGGGAAAGTGCTTCAGCATTTCGTCGCCGACAGAATTGAGCAGCAACTCAATCTCGTCCGCTCTGGCATTGCCCCAGTCGCCGGGGGCGACGCGGATTGGCAACCGTTCTTTTTCTTCTCCAGCGTCTTTTCGGTGGTGGATCGCGCCTCCCGCCTCCGCCGTCCCTGCTGCATGAAAGCTGGCCAGCGTCAGCATGATGGAAGCCATCAGCGTCGCTTTTCTCATCGCGGACCTCGTAGGGGATAGATCGTTATTTTTCCCATCCCTGATATATCCGAGAGTTCGAAGAGGGAAAAGGTTCCGAACGCCAAGGTGCGGTACAAACGGGGCGCAGAAGGCCGGTTCTGGCCGAACTCTGCGGCGAGGTTCTTTGCCAGGGCTGACAGCTTTGCGCGAGGTTACTGCTGGTCGCCGTCGTGCCGCATATCAACGAGAACGCCCCAAACCAGACCATTTGACCTCTACAAAGCTGACGGTCGGCGCTCAAGTTACCCACCCGTACCGATACCAAGTTCTGGGCTCATTGGAAAGTCTTGCGAAGTTTTGCCGAGGCGTATTGCGTCGGGCACATTAACTTCTCATCACGACGAGTATTGGCATCAGCTTCTAACCTCCTGACGGAGAATTTGCCGGTCAAACGGAAATGTTCAGGGAGAGGCCGGTTGGGCAGGTCGGCACTGCACCCACTGGAATCCCTCATGCTTTGTGATCGTCGCAATTTCTACCGGCCCGCCTACTGTCTTTGGGCGAGACACTGAAAACCGGATAAAACCAATGGTCGTTTCGGCCAGATAACGCGCCAGGTCGACTGCATCCTGAATGGGCATGGCTTCGACAAACATCAGTTCGTACAGCTCCGGTACGAGCTTTTCCCGCAATTCGGCAGCCTGTTCCATTGAGAGGCCGTGCTTGACAGCAAATTCGTTGAATCGGGTGCCCAAACCGAATATCAGCCTATCGAGAGCCTCGTACTCTCCATCCCAGCGCAGTCCGAACTGCTGCTCGGACTGCACGCATGCCGGAGGCGGGCATGTATTTCCCATCAAATTGATTTCCCATACTTCCGCTAACGGCCGCCCCGCGGAGTACCCGCATACACGAAGCTTGGTCCAGGTGCTTGCTCCGTGTGCGACAGACTTTTCTTCGAAGAGAAAATGGCGCATTGTCCGTGCAATGCTTTCAATGGTATAGCTGTCCGGATCGAGCCACGCACCCGCATGACCCCCGCTCTTGTCGCTGAAACTTTGTCGCAGGTCCTTCAGCAGCGTTTCGAACGACTCGTTCCCGATTCCTCCAGCCCCCGTTACCATCACGCCAACAGGAAGGCCTTCGCGGATATTCACGATCTTCCGGGAGTTGTTATAGATCATTCCACTGGCGTATGAACTGGCGCTGTCCGCAGCCATGACGACGCCATCGTTGATCTTGACCGATACCAGAACTGTCATACGCCTCCTTGCGGGAGCGAGCTGGCTTACCCGGATAAATGTGTCCCGAGCAACGGCATCGACTTATTCCCTGTGCGACGTTTTCATGATTGCGTCCACATCGGTCCTGGCGAAAAATTGACTTTCACCCTCGCGAAAAAGCACGCCGCCAATTCTAGTCAAGGCCTCGAAAGTTTCTTTCGGCAGTCTTCCACGTGAATCGGCGAGCAACTCGGCCAGCTCTTGAATCACATTGGCAAGCATCGGTCCCTGTGCTTCGAGCGAGATCTCTCCGGCATGCTTTCTGAACATCTCAATGACATCGTCTGGACTCATTGCGCCTCCATTTTCCAGGTTTCAGTGTACTGCAGGGAGGCGCTGATGACGCCGGTAACCAGTCCAAAGAACTGAGATTACCGGCACTTGTCCTACTTAACGGCAGGAAGCAACGCTCGCCATTAACGACATGCAAGATCAATTCGAGAAAGAGCGCCGATGTCAGCCTATATTGTGCTTGTAATCACGGGCGATCCTGGGGATGCCGCGATGATCGAAGAAACACTTTCGAAGGCGAGAGACGGCCCGTTTATTACCGAATGGGTACAGGAATTGTCAGCCGGGCTGCAACGACTGCGAAAAGGCGGCATCGACATTGTTCTGGTTGATTTATATCTTCAGGATAGCGTGGGGGTGAACACCTTTGACGCACTTTTTCAGCTGGTGCCGCCTGTCCCGATCATGGTACTAGCTGATGACGAAAACGAGCCAGCCGCAATTGAGGCGGTGCAACGCGGCGCACAGGGCTATCTTTCCAAGGGGTTTTTCAGCAACGCCCTGACTCCGCAAGCCCTGCGCAGCATTATTGAACGCAAGAAGGTTGAAGAAGCACTATTCGTCGAGAAGGAACGTGCCCGTGTCACCCTTGAGTCGATTGGCGACGGGGTGCTAAGCACTGACGTTGCATGCAATGTCACCTATCTTAATGCCGAAGCAGAGCGCCTCACCGGGTGGACGCGGCAAGAGGCACTCGGCCGACCGATTGCTGAGGTACTTCATCTCATTGACAGCGAGACCCGGCAGCCAGCGCGGAATCCCGTTGAAACCGTTATTGCAAACAAAAAGAACATGGCGATGTACGCCAGGTCACTTCTGGTTCGAAGGGATGGCTACGAAGCACCAATCGAAGACTCGATCGCGCCGATTTTTGACAGGCATGGGCAAGTCACCGGCGCGGTCGTCACTTTTCGTGATGTGTCGGAAGCGCACGCAATGGCGCGCAAAATGGCACACCTCGCAGAACATGATTACCTTACAGGTTTGCCGAACCGTCTCCTGCTTTACGACCGCCTGACCCAGGCAATTGCCTACGCGGAGCGGCATCACACCGCAATAGCGGTCCTCTTTCTGGACCTCGACAACTTCAAGCATATCAACGACTCTCTTGGCCACAGTATTGGCGACGCGTTGCTGGAATCCGTCTCGAAACGCCTGGTCGCGCAAGTCCGTCATTCGGATACGGTAAGCCGTCTGGGTGGTGATGAGTTCGTTGTACTGGTATTGGAAGACACGAATGCGGAGCATTCCACCATCACTGCGGAGAAAATTATCGGTGCATTATCGGAACCGCATCACCTTTCCGGAAATGAACTGCACATCACGACAAGCATCGGGATCAGCCTGTTTCCCGCAGATGGCGCAGACGCTGAAACGCTGATAAAGAATGCCGACACAGCAATGTATTACGCGAAGAAAAAGGGAAAAAACAACTTTCAGTTCTTCAACGGTGACATGAATGCGCGTGCCGTCGAACGGCAGCTAACGGAAGTTGAACTGCGCCGCGCGATTGACGGAAATGAGTTCGTGTTGCACTACCAGCCCAAGGTCGACCTTGCGTCCGGCAAAGTGACGGGAGCAGAGGCATTGATTCGATGGCAGCACGCCCAACGTGGCATGGTTTTACCGGACTCGTTCATTGCGGTTGCCGAGGACTCAGGACTTATCGTCCCAATAGGCGGTGTTGTCCTTCGAAAAGCATGTGAACAACTTAAGGAATGGCTTGCTGCCGGATTCGAAGAGTTCGCCGTCTCTGTTAATGTGTCGGCACTGGAATTCCGGGACAGACGTTTCGTAAGCAAAGTTCGCCAGACGCTTGCAGAAACGGGCGTGCCTCCGAACCTTCTCCAGCTTGAGCTGACCGAATCCGTTCTTATGCGGAACATCGATACAAGCATTTCTGTCCTCCATGAATTGAAGGAAATGGGCGTGCAGCTCGCCATCGACGATTTCGGGACCGGCTATTCAAGTTTGAGTTACCTGAGTCAATTTCCTATCGACGTGCTGAAGATCGACCAGTCATTTGTACAGACAATCACCGGCAATAAGGGTAACGGCATTATCGTCAGCGCGGTCATCGGCATGGGGACGAGTCTCAATCAAAGGGTCATCGCGGAGGGTGTCGAAACCCAGGAGCAACTTGACTTTCTCAATGAGCATCACTGCGATGAAGGACAGGGGTATTTATTCGGTGCGGCGATACCGGCTGAAGAATTCAGGCATTTTCTCGGGACGGATAACGCCACAGAAGCGAAAGAATCCCACATGAGGCAATGATGCGATAGTTGTTCGATCTAACAACTGTAGTTGATCGGCACCAGTGTTCAGGCCAGAGAACGGATGTCCCCTAAAGACATCACGCCACTGGATCGTCGGGATCTTCGGTGACAATCCGCAGATACTCTTCCAGTAACTTACTGTCGCCAATCCTTTCCAGCGCCGCAATGGGGGAATCAACAAGACCGACGGGCACTCCACGCTGATAGAGCTGAAAGAATGGATATTCCTTGCCGACTTCGACTACTTCGTCCTTTGGCAATGCAATGTCCCAATCTTCAACTGCGCCGCGCAGCCAATAGCGGAATGCTTCGAGATGACTGAGTGCTACCGGCGATAGAAAGCGAACCATGGGGCAACCTGTTTTTACTGCTGCAAAAGCCTTGGGCAAGACGACGTATGTGTTGAACTCCAACAGCAACAAGGCCGGTACAAGTTATGCATCTCCCTCAGTCTCCGCCATAAGGGGGAGCGGGGTAACACCCCGGCCCGTGTTCCGCTGTGCGTCTAGCCGACTTCATTATTGACAATTTAGAGAAGATTCTCCAAGAGTGGGAGAGTTTTGCTGCTGAAGCTGCGCCGTCGGATTCGCACATGACCAGCGAAGAGTTGAGGGATCATGCTTCAACGATGCTCAACGCTATCGCTGCAGAACTTTGCCGTCCGCAAACAGCCCAGGAGCAAGCCGATAAGTCAAAAGGACATGCGAATCCAGGGTGTACAGGTGCTGCAGGAGGCAAGCACGGATCCGCTCGACTAAGGTCAAACTTCACCATTGAGCAACTCTTAGCGGAATACCGGGCACTCCGGGCCAGCGTTCTGCGTCTTTGGAGTAAGGGAGCCGAAGCAAGCTCCCAATGTGACTTGAAAGACATTAGCCGGTTTAACGAGGCGATTGACCAGTTGCTGGCTGCATCGGTCCGCAGTTTTGCTCAGGAATCACGCTCAGCACTTCATTTTGAACAGACATGCAGGGATGAGTTCTTGGCGATGCTGGCACACGAACTACGGAACCCGCTCGCCCCAATTACCTCGGCCACCGCACTATTGAAATGGGGTAAGACCGACGAGACCGTCACCCGCCGAGCCACTGCCATCATTGAGAGGCAAGTCGAGCATATGGCCGGGCTGATCGACGACTTGCTGGATGTCTCACGGCTGACGGGAGGCTTAATCGAACTACAGGTAGAGGTACTGAACCTGCGTGGCATCATTCTCGATGCTACTGAGCAAGCACTCCCGCTCATACAGGCGCGTGGTCACCAGCTAACGACCGAAGAATCGCCTGACATTGCAGTTGTGCGCGGCGACCGGAAGCGCCTGGTGCAAATCGTGTCCAATTTGCTAACCAACGCGGCCAAATACACGCCCGCCGGAGGACGCATCGTCCTGAGGACGGATGTTAGCCAAGAGCAAGTGATCGTCACCGTGCGAGATAATGGTGTCGGTATGACGCCTGATCTGATCGAGCATTTGTTCGAGCCCTTCGTACAAGCCAAAAGAACTTCAGACAGGTCCTCAGGCGGCTTGGGACTGGGACTCACTCTCGTCAAGAGTCTTGTCGACCTCCATAACGGCAAGGTGACCTGCACCAGCGCAGGCCCAGGCAAAGGTAGCGAATTCAGCATATACCTGCCGCGATTACCAAATTGGGACGAGAAGCCTGAACCAGACGCACGTTCTCGTGTGCCTGCTCCGTCAGCCAAGCGGGTGAAAGTCTTGATTGTCGATGACAACGTCGATGCGGCACAGGCGTTATTCATCGTCCTGACGGCAGCCGGGCACGAGGTCAGTGTGGAGCATTGTCCACGACGAGCGCTCGAGACAGCGCTGAAAGACATTCCCGATGTCTACCTGCTGGATATTGGTTTGCCCCAAATGGATGGAAACGAGGTCGCGCGGCTACTGCGCGCACGTCCAGAAACGTCGAGCGCCATACTAATCGCGGTGACAGGCTACGGGCAATTGGACGACCGTGAAAAAGCGCTGGCGGCCGGCTTTGATCACTACATGACGAAGCCAGTCGACCTCTCACGCCTGTTGACTTTGCTTGCATCAGTTTGAGGTCTCCCAGTGCTTAACCGCCGCTCCGTGCGGCTCCATCGGCGAACCGCGACGTCTTTTAGGCAATGAGATTGCTATTCGCCCGCGACGTACAGAAACGCGTCCGCCTTTGCTCCTTCTTCCCGTCACCGGCTGCTCTTGGCCGAAAGCAGTCAACCGTGTGTAATGCAAAGGGCAAAAAGATGCCGGATAAGATTTTTCATCCAGGATGCCCCGCTGCGGACGCCTTTGCAGCGGGACTTCATCAGCGAGCCGGTCGTTTTTCAATACGTTAACCAACCGGCTCGCATCGCCGGTGGCTTTTTATCAGGCATAAGCCGGCTTACGGATATCGCACCTGCCGGTTGCATCCTTCAAGCGTCACGGTCAGCGGTCCATCCGTATCAACGACCAGCTGCGCATCGCAATTCACCTTGGCGCGTTGCGGGTGCACGGTCACCGCGTCGACATTGCGCGCCACGATGTCGAGCCTGTTTGCCGCCGGGGTCAAGGTCGGGAGTCCCCACGTACGGAAGCGGCTCACATAGGCCTGGATGCCGAGATTCCCGGTGACCACGCCGGCTCCGCTTTGCGTCGGCGAAACAGCCGGATCTCCTTCGCCGAAGCCGCGCGACAGGACATCGATGGTGCCGCGCGGCGCGGCGGCGCCCGTGTCACGCACGGTGATGCCCGAGAGCCAGTAGGCATGGTTTCCGACGAGTCCGCGCGCGGGAACATCCATGGCGGGATTGGCGACGTAGGTGACATGGGCGGGATTGCGGTCCACCCGGGCATCGCCGAGGAAGCGGGCGCTTTCCTCGTACTGGTCGTGTAGCGCCAGGGTCAGGTGCTCGCCGGTGGTGAAGGTATCGAAACGATACCGGTAGCCGAGCTCATCCAGTCGCAGGGCCTGCGTCGACGTGCCGGTGTAGGGGACGAGTTCATCGGCGGCCTGCACCCACATCATGATCGGGATGTTTCGCAATCCCGGCAACAGGTGGTAGGTATTCGTTCCATCGCCTCCCGTCGGTTCCGCCGGCGGTGCCCAGATCCCGAGTGCCGGTGGGCCGACCACGGCATGGGCCTTGGCGAACAGGTCCGGATAGCGCGTGGCGAACTTGTAGGTCGCGTGGCCGCCCATCGAGTAGCCGCTGATCGACGTCAGTGCGGGATCGAGCGGATAGTGCCGCGCGATATCGGCCCACATCTCGAAGGTATCCGCTGCGGCATCATCCACATACCAGCCGTCCGGACCACGGCCGAGCGCGGTGGCAACGAGATGTCCTGCGCCGCGCTCGCCGAGCTGCGACTGGTTGCGCGAGTTCAGGTACTGGTTATGGTTGCCGCCCAGTGAATGCAGCAGCAGCGTCAGGCCGTATCCCGACGACGGTATCGGCTTGACCGGCACATAGAGCGCGTAGGGCTGGAGCTGGCCGCGGTATTCCCCCTTGCAGACGGGCGCGCTGCCGCATTCCACCGAATAGTCCACGCCTTGCTTCGTCTCGACCGCGCTCGCGAAGATCCGGTTCATCGGCCCCGACTGCGGCACGCCTTGCGGTTGACCCGGCATGTCGTCGTTGGTGCCGGCGGCGAGCTTGGCAAAGTCGACGCGCGCAAAGAACGCGCTGATATCGCCCGATGCAAGGGCCTTGGCCTGCGCGTTCTCGCGCCAGTACGAGGTACCGGATGTGGTCTGCCCCGGACCAAACATGGGCTCGGTGAAGCGGAATGCGACGTTGAAGAAAGCTGCCGGCGCCGTGAGCGTGCCCGAGCCGCCGGGCGTATTTGCACTGGCGGTGAGCTGCGGAACGAGATAGCGGTTGTTCGTGCGGTCCCACAGGCCGGCGCCGGCGGCGACTCGTATCACGTTCCGCCCTGGGTTCCATGCGGCTGCCGGGACACGCACTTCGAACTGGCGACGCGTCAGGTCGATGGTCACGGCGGGTGCGGGAGAGAGGGGGGCGCCGGTCGCCGCATCTGTCAGCACGGCCTGGCTGCCGTGCACGGTCAGGAAGAACTGCGCAGGGGCCGAGACGTTTGCGCCGAAGGGGAAGGCGCGCGGTGTTGCCGACTCGCCGAGTGCGATCGTGAAGCCCACGCGCTCGGGGTCGATCAGGGCGTTGAGCGTGACGCGGAATGCAGTGTAGGTGGATTGCGGCTTGATGCGCAGCTCGACGATATCGGCGGCATTGCCGGCATACGCCGCATCCGTGGGATAGGTGTAGGTGCCGTTGGCGCGGGAGAAAGTCTCGTTGCTCCGGCGGGCGTCGGTCGGATCGAAGGCATTGCCGTTGGCGCCGCGATCGTCGTACAGGAAATCCTGGTACAGGAACTCGCCCCGGCGGTACGCGCTGGCTCCCGAAATCAGGATGGGCGCGGCGCGCCAGATGCCGGTATTTTCGAGCTGCGGCGCACGCGGGGGCGCGGCGTACAGGATGTCAGGCCCGGGCCGCGGACCGGGGCCGCTGTAGAGGGAGCGGCTGCGGTAATCCACTTGCGGGGTATCCGCGCCGCCAAGGTCGGTATCCGGGGCCAATGGGTCCAGCAGGCCGAGGACCGTCTCGGGTTTGACTGTGGACGGGCTCATCCCGGCAGGCTCGGTGCCGCCGCAGGCGGAAAGCAGCACGGCCACGGCACTGCAGATCAAGGGTAGTGCGGGCGGGTTCATTCGTAGTCGCATGGATGCTCCTTGTTGTTGGACGAGTGGCGCCGACGCCGCCGGCACGGATCGTGGCGGCGTGACGCACGCGTGCCGGGCATCGCGCGCTTATGGCGCC
This sequence comes from Noviherbaspirillum sp. ST9, assembly GCF_048799745.1. Taxonomy (NCBI): domain Bacteria; kingdom Pseudomonadati; phylum Pseudomonadota; class Betaproteobacteria; order Burkholderiales; family Oxalobacteraceae; genus Noviherbaspirillum; species Noviherbaspirillum sp. ST9. The sequence continues at coordinate 68,080 of NZ_JBLWFR010000002.1, forward strand.
GGCGATTCAGGCACGACGGGAACTGCGAGGGGATGGAAAGACGGTGTCAGCGAGGTCGCAGACGATGATGCGCGGAGAATCGGGGAGGGGTGGCGATGCCGTTTGAAGTTCCGTCTGGACGCATTCTTGTCTCCGCTTTTTTATGCACCCGGTGTATCCCGGGGTTTGCCGATGTACTTCTTTGATTGCGCCGGATAAAGCCCGGTTCCGAACGGTCGTACTTGTTTTGTGACAATTTGTGTAGACCCTGATAAACGTCAATGAGACCGCAGCGTAGGAAAAAGTCCGTAGAAGCGGTTCGAAAGCATCAGTAGTTTCTCGTACGAAACTGTTGCTTGTCGTAAATCCTTGATCGCGGACAAATTTGCCTAGAGAAACCGGGTGCTACACTCCGCGCGCTTTTTGGTCCGTTGTATCAAGCTCCGCGTGTTTCAAACGTCGTGTTTAGTAATGGCCATCCAAGCCGGAACACCCCTTTCGCGGAGTTCGATGGCCAGCGCGACGCAGTTCACCCTGCGTCCCGTCCTGCTTTCTGCCTTCCTGCTCCAAATCGTTCCGCCCCCAAGGATCATCTGGAGATATGTATGGAAAGTAAGAAAGGCTCCGCCCCCGTGAAAATCTCGAGGCGGCAGTTCTTCAAGGTGTCGACCGCCGGTCTCGGCGCTTCCGGTCTCGCCCTCGCAGGCATGGCACCGACCGCCGCCCACGCCGAAGTGCGGGAGTACAAGCTCACGCGCGCCAAGGAAATCCGCAACACCTGTACCTACTGCTCGGTAGGCTGCGGCATGCTCATGTACAGCATGGGCAGCGGCGCGAAGAACGCGAAAGCCGAAATCATCCATATCGAAGGCGACCCGGACCATCCGGTCAATCGCGGCGCATTGTGCCCGAAGGGCGCGGGCGTGCTCGACTTCATCCACAGCCCCAAGCGCCTGAAGTATCCGGAAGTGCGCGAAGCCGGCAGCAACGAGTGGAAGCGCATCAGCTGGCATGAAGCGGTCGATCGCATTGCCAAACACATGAAGGCCGACCGCGACGCGAATGTCGTCGAGAAGAATGCCGACGGCGTGCCAGTCAACCGCTGGCTGTCAACTGCCATGCTGACCGCATCCGCCGCGTCCAACGAAACCGGCATCCTCACCCAGAAATTCCTCCGTTCTCTGGGCATCATCGCGACCGATGCACAGGCGCGCGTCTGCCACGGTCCGACCGTGTCCGCACTCGCGGCGACCTTCGGCCGCGGCGCGATGACCAACAGCTGGGTCGACATCAAGAACGCCGACTTCATCCTCGTCATGGGCGGCAATGCCGCCGAAGCGCATCCGGTCGGATTCCGCTGGGCGATCGAAGCGAAGAAGCAGCGCGGCGCCAAGCTGGTCGTGGTCGATCCGCGCTTCAACCGCACGGCAGCCGTCGCCGACCACTACATGCCGATCCGCGCCGGTTCCGACATCGTCTTCCTCGGCGGCGTCATCAACTGGCTGCTGGCCAACGACAAGATCCAGTGGGATTACGTCAAGGCCTATACCAACGCGGCGGCAATCGTCGGCGAGGGCTACAGCTTCGACGAAGGCCTGTTCTCCGGCTACGACGCGGAGAAGGGCAAGTACGACCGCGCCAGCTGGAGCTACGAGCTCGACGCTAACGGCCAGGTCAAGACCGACCCGACGCTGGAAAACCCGCGTTGCGTCTGGAACCTGATGAAGGCGCACTACGCGCGCTACACGCCGGACGTCGTCACCAACCTGACCGGCACGCCGAAGGAAGACTTCCTGAAAGTGTGCGAACTGCTGGGCGAAACCGCCGTGCCCGGCAAGGTCGGCACCATCCTCTACGCACTCGGCTGGACCCAGCACACCGTCGGCGCGCAGAACATCCGCACCATGGCGATGATCCAGCTCATGCTCGGCAACATCGGCATGCCGGGCGGCGGCGTGAACGCGCTGCGCGGCCACTCCAATATCCAGGGCCTGTCGGACGTCGGCCTGCTGTCGACTGCGCTGCCGGGTTACCTGACGCTGCCGAACGAAAAGCAGCATCCGACCTTCGCCGAGTACATCGCGAAGACCACGCCCAAGGCACTGCGCGACAACCAGTTCAACTACTGGTCGAACACGCCGAAGTTCTTCGTCAGCCTGATGAAGTGGTTCTGGGGCGACAAGGCGACCAAGGACAACAACTGGGGCTATGACTGGCTGCCAAAGTGGGACAAGCTGTATGACATCCTGCAGGTCGTCGAAATGATGAACCACGGGCAGGTCAACGGCTTCATCGTGCAGGGCTTCAACCCGCTGGCGTCCTTCCCGGATGCGAACAAGGTCGTCGAGTCGTTCTCCAAGCTGAAGTACATGGTCATCATCGATCCGATGGCGACCGAGACCTCGACCTTCTGGCAAAACCAGGGCGAATCCAACAACGTCGATCCGTCGAAGATCGCAACCGAGGTGTTCCGCCTGCCGTCGACCTGCTTCGCCGAAGAAGACGGCGCGATCGTCAACTCCGCGCGCTGGCTGCAATGGCACTGGAAGGGCGCCGAGCCGCCGGGCGAAGCCAAGGCCGACCAGGAAATCCTGGGCGAGCTGTTCGTCGCGCTGCGCGAGCTGTATCGCAAGGATGGCGGCAAGGCCGCCGAGCCTATCCTCAACGTGGCATGGAACTACCGTGACCCGGCCTCGCCATCGGCGGAAGAACTGGCGAAGGAAATGAACGGCCGCGCGCTGGCCGACATTCCCGATCCGAAGGACCCGACCAAGTTCCTGGCTAAGAAGGGCGAGCAGCTGCCCGGTTTCGCCGTGCTGCAGGACGACGGCTCGACCAGCTGCGCGTGCTGGATCTTCTCCGGTTCGTGGACGCAGGCCGGCAACCAGATGGCACGTCGCGACAACACCGACGTCGGCCTCGGCAATACGCCAGGCTGGGCGTGGTCCTGGCCGGCCAACCGCCGCATCCTGTACAACCGCGCCTCCTGCACGCCGGAAGGCAAGCCGTGGGATCCGAAGCGCAAGCTGATTGCATGGAATGGCGAACGCTGGGCCGGCATCGACGTGCCCGACTTCAAGGCCGACTCTGCACCGGCTGACGGCATGGGCCCGTTCATCATGAATCCGGAAGGCATCGGTCGCCTGTTCTGCGTGGACAAGCTGGTCGACGGCCCGTTCCCGGAGCACTACGAGCCGATGGAAACGCCGCTGGGCACCAACCCGCTGCATCCGAAGGTGGTCAACAGCCCGGCCGTGCGCATCTTCAAGGGAGACAAGGCTCGCCTCGGTACGCCTGACGAGTTCCCGTTCGTGGGCACGACTTACCGGCTGACCGAGCACTTCCAGTTCTGGACCAAGTCCGTGAAGCTGAATGCCATCGCGCAGCCGGAGCAGTTCGTCGAAATCAGCGAGACGCTGGCCAAGGAAAAGAACATCGCCCAGGGCGACATGGTGAAGGTCAGCTCCAAGCGCGGCTACATCAAGGCGAAGGCGGTGGTGACCAAGCGCATCAAGGCGCTGGCGGTCAACGGCAAGACCGTCCACCAGATCGGCATTCCGCTGCACTGGGGCTGGGAGACCGTCGCCAAGAAGGGCTTCCTGACCAACGTGCTGCCGCCGGCGGTGGGCGACTGCAATACGCAGACGCCGGAGTACAAGGCCTTCCTGGTCAATATCCAAAAAATCTGAGGTAGTTGAAACATGGCATTGCAATCTCTCGATATCAAGCAACGCTCGGCGACCACCACGCCGCAGCCGGGCGTGCGCCAGACCACGGAAATCGCCAAGCTCATCGACGTCTCGACCTGCATCGGCTGCAAGGGCTGCCAAGTCGCGTGCTCGGAGTGGAACGACATCCGCGCCGACGTCGGCACCTGCGTCGGCGTCTATGACAATCCGACCGACCGTTCCGACAAGGCCTGGACCGTCATCCGCTTCGCCGAAGTGGAACAGAAGGGCAAGCTGGAGTGGCTCATCCGCAAGGATGGCTGCATGCACTGCGCCGATCCGGCCTGCCTGAAAGCCTGCCCGTCGCCGGGCGCGATCATCCAGTACAAGAACGGCATCGTCGACTTCCACCAGGAAAACTGCGTCGGCTGCGGCTACTGCGTCACTGCCTGCCCGTTCGACGTGCCGCGCATCTCCAAGGATGACGGCAAGGCGTACAAGTGCACGATGTGTTCCGACCGCGTCGCCGTGGGCCAGGAGCCGGCCTGCGTGAAGACCTGCCCAACCGGCGCGATCCAGTTCGGTTCCAAGGAAGACATGAAGGAAGTCGCCGCCCAGCGCATCGCCGACCTCAAGTCGCGCGGCTACGACAAGGCGGGGCTCTACGACCCGCAGGGTGTCGGCGGCACGCACGTCATGTACGTGCTGCACCATGCGGACCAGCCGGAACTGTATTCCGGCCTGCCTGCCGATCCCACCATCAGCCCGATGGTCTCCCTGTGGAAGGGCGTGACTAAGCCGTTCGCGACGCTGGCGCTGGCCGGCCTCGCCATCGGCAGCCTGTTCCACTACGTGACCAAGGGCCCGAACGAGATCTCGAAGGAGATCGAGGACGAGATCGAACGTGAAGACAAGGAGGAAGCAAAATGATCCGCGATCCGAAAGACCTGCCGCGCTACAAGGCATCCGAGCGGGCCAACCACTGGGTGGTCGGCATGTGCTTCATCCTGCTCGCGCTGTCCGGCCTGGCCTTTTTCCATCCTGCTTTCTTCCCGCTGACGCAGCTGTTCGGCAGCCCGACCTGGACGCGCATCCTGCATCCCTACGTCGGCGTGCTGATGGCAGTGTCCTTCCTGTCCATCTTCCTGCGCTTCAAGCACCTGAACAAGATCACGCAGGCGGACAAGGAATGGCTGGCCAAGGCGAAGAACATGGTGGACGGCAACGACCACGACATGCCGGAGCAGGGCAAGTACAACGGCGGGCAAAAAGTGATGTTCTGGGCGCTCGCCGCGTGCATGCTGCTGATGACGGCATCCGGCCTCCTGATCTGGCGCGCGTGGTTCGGCTTCGACGTGAACGTCGTCCGCCTCGGCGCCGTGGTGCATGCCGCCATCGGCGCCGCGATGATCGGCTTCATCATGGTCCACGTGTACGCCGCCATCTGGGTCAAGGGTACCGTCCGGGCGATGTGGTACGGCACGGTCACGCGTGCGTGGGCCAAGCAGCATCACCGCGACTGGTATCGCCAGATGACCGGCAAGTAAGACCTCGTGCCGGGCGGCAGGTTTGCCCGGCCTTCGTTTTTCCATGCAGGAGTGTTTTGTGACTCCCCAAGAATCAAATCCAGGATGTGCACTCGACGCCACTGAGCTGCCTTTGCCGGCCAGCGCGTCAACGCGGAATGTGACGCGCTATCGACACGGGATACCGATGTCCATTCCCGACGTCGTGATCGAGGAAACGCCGGTTGCGCTCGTCTACAACGGTATTTCCCACGCCGTCATGCTTGCCTCGCCGACCGATCTTGAAGACTTCGCGGTCGGTTTCAGCCTGAGCGAGGGCATCGTTGCGCGGCCTGGAGAAATCTACGACCTGGACGTGACGGCGCATTGTGCGGGCGTGTCGGTGGAGCTGAGAATTGCGACGGAACGCTTCCTTGAGTTGAAGCAGCGCCGCCGCAATCTCGCCGGCCGCACCGGCTGCGGACTGTGCGGGATCGACAGCCTCGATGCGCTGGCCGGCATGGCGCAGGAAAAATCCCTTGCCGCAACGCCGCTCAGTATTGCTTCCATTCATGCCGCCTTGCGCGACCTGCCGGGACGCCAGCCCTTGCGCGAATCCACGGGCGCAGCGCACGGCGCCGCCTGGGTCGACATGGACGGCCGCATCCTGCACGTGCGCGAGGACGTCGGACGCCACAATGCGCTCGACAAGCTCATCGGTTGCCTTGCCACCCGGCGCATCGACACGGCGCGCGGTTTCGTTCTCATCACCAGCCGCGCTTCGTACGAAATGGTGCAGAAGGCCGTCAACACCGGCATCCATGCCATCGTCGCCCTCTCGGCACCCACTGGCATGGCCGTGCGTCTCGCCGAGAAGGCCGGACTGCTCCTCGCCGGATTCGCCAACGGCGAGCGCTTTGTCGCCTATACTCAACAAGAGCGCTTGCGTGGCGACACGCTGGCCAACATGAACCTGCGCGGCGTCATGGCGCTGGCCTCATCCGACGAATAGATCCGATGCAATCTTCTTCTCAGATTCTTTCCGGCACCTCAACGCTTCTGGCTCCGCGCGACGATCACTTTGCCCGTCGCGCAACGCGTCTCGAACAACTTGCAGCCAGGCAGCCGGACAACGTCTGGCTGGCAAGCCTTGCGATGCTTTCCCGTCATCAGCAAACGGCGTTCAGCGCCCTGTCGGAACCGCCCGCGGAATCGGAATTGAAGGCGGTCTGGCAAGGCATTTATCGCAACCTGTTTTCGACCATGGCAGGTTCGCCGCTTGCCCCGCAAGGCGCGCAACCATTGGAAGGCAATGCGCTGGATGCAGCAGGCGAGGTCTGCCTGCAACTCGCCCGCGGCGAGATCGTCGCCGGCACCCGGGGAGATCAGGACTATCTGATTGCGGCGGCCATGCAGGTGGCATGGAGCGCCGCGGCGAGTTCGGCTGCAGCGATCGAACACGTGCATGGCGGGACGCACAAGCAGTGCCCGCATTGCAATGCCGAACCGGTCGGTGGTGTCGTCCTGGCAGGCGAGGGGAAGGCAGGCTTGCGCTATCTGGAGTGCTGCCTGTGTGCCACGCGCTGGCATGCCGTGCGCGCGCATTGCACGCTGTGCGACGAGGGCAGCGTCGTCAACTATCTGGGCCTTGAAGGCGGCAACGCCGCGGTGCAGGCGGAGTGCTGCGACCATTGCCATGGATACGTCAAGACCTACTTCCAGGACAAGGATCCGGATGTCGACCCGATCGCCGACGACCTTGCGTCGCTGATGCTGGATGTACTGGTCGGACAGGAGGGATACAGCCGCGCGAGCCCCAACTTGTTTCTTGCCGGTGTTGAGCCCGTCTAGCGCGCGCCTGCCAACAAAAAAAGCAGCCCAACCGGTATGACACCGGTTGTGCTGCCTGCACCACGTTACCTGCCTGAACTTACTTCGAGGTCGAACCCGGCGTCGTCGAGCTGCTGCTACTGCTGCTGCCCGGCATCGTGCTGCTGGAGCTGCCGGTGGAGCCGCTGCTCGACTCAGTCGAGCCGCTGGTGCTGCCAGTAGAGCCACTGGAGCCGCCCGCGCTGCTGCCCGTTCCACCAGTCGTTCCACCGCTCGTGCCGCCGCTGGCGCCACCCGTGCCGGAGCTTGGGGTGCTTGCCGTGCTGCCCGTCGATCCAGTCGTGCCGCCGGCGCTGCCTGCGCCGGAAGCCGTGCTGTCGGTGCTGCCGGTTGTGCTGCCTGCACTACCCGTGGTCGAGGGAGTCGATCCCGTTGTACCGCCAGCCCCTGCGCTCGAGCTTGATCCACCAGCGCCGCCGGTGCTGTCCGTCGTTCCGCCAGTCGTTCCTGCCGTCGAGCTTCCGGTGGTGCTGCCCGTGGAGCCGGGTGTCGTGGCTGCCGTCCCGCTGGAGGTGCTGCCTGCGGATCCTGTTGCGCCCGTCCCGCCTGCTCCAGCGCCAGCACTGCCCGAATCCTTGTTGCATGCGCCGAGTGTCAGAGTGGCGACAAGCGCCGCGAGCAATACTGAGTATTTCATGTTGGTTCCTCTCAAGAAAATATAGTTGTAGAACCCATTTCCACTCATCTCACATGGTTGAACGGGCTCCAATGTTGCGTTCTCGGCTAATTGGAGAAACCAGAGAGTGTTAAGTGCCTGCGGAGAGTTTGATAAATCTCAATGACGATATGTTTATTTCAATACGGGTATCGCGACCGTCCGCTTGTTTTAACCATAATTGACGTAGGGAAATTAATTGCCATAAAGATATATAATGGGCTGAAAAGAACATAAAAACGCAACCGGAGCCGCCCCCCATGGCCTCGGTTATTCGAGGACCCATGAACAACTCTTCCTTGCGCCGGCAGCTTGTGCTGCCGTATGTGCTTCTTGTGCTATTCGTCTCCGCCGCGATCGCCTGGGTGTCCTATCGGGCGGGCGAAGAGGCCGTCGGCACGCTTTCGCGACGCGTCCTGGCGGATATGGCGGACCGGATTGGCGCGGTCACGGAGCAGCATCTTGCCGGTGCGGTGGTCGCGCTCAACGCAGTGGCCCCCGATCCTGCCGCCTTGCCTGGCGCCCAGCCGTTCAACACGCAAACGACAACATTGGAAGAGCGGCTCTGGATCGCCAGCGGCCTGAACATGGACGTCAGCAATTACGTCTACTTCGGGGGCGCGGACGGCAGTTTCATCGGACTCAATCGCGTCAACAGGAATAGTGTCGAGCTCTACCTGCGCGAACCCGGAGCGCCCGCGCGCAACGTCTATTCCGTCAACGCACCGGGCGATCGCGACCGTCTCTTGCGCTCCGATGATTTCGATCCCCGGCAGCGTGCGTGGTACGGCGTTGCCGCACACAAGGCGGGACCGGTGTGGTCGCCGGTCTACAACGACTTCACGTCAAGGGAGCCGACGATCACCCTGGCGCGCGCCGCGTTCAAACCGGACCGCAGCCTCGCCGGTGTGCTCGCGACCGACGTCACGCTCATGGTGCTGACGCATGCGCTGCGTTCGGCAAACATCAGCGGCAATGGCGTAGCGTTCATCATGGACGGGGAGGGCTACGTGATTGCCACCTCAGGCGATGAGCAGCCGTTCAGGATGGTCGACGCAACACCGGTGCGCCTGCGCGTGGATGAGATGGAATCACCCCTGATCCGGGATGCCTACGCCAGGGTCCAGGAATGGAAGAAGTCGTCACCCGATGCGCCTGAACCGCTGTCGCTCGAGTTCGCCACCGATGCCGGAGCGCTCGACATTGCGGCGAGCAGCACAGGACGCGCGCTCGGCCTCGACTGGACGACCGTCGTCGTGATGCCGAAGTCGGCCTTCATGCGCGGCGTGACGGGCAGCTTCGTTCAGGGGATGGCCATTGCAGCGCTATGCGTGATGGTTGCCTTGATCCTCGGTCTGTCCGTCCTTAACCGCGTTCTGCGCGACATACGGGTCCTGACCGATGCGGCGAAAAAGATCGGCGACGGCGAGCCCTTGCCATCGCTCGACATCCGCCGCCGCGATGAAATCGGCCAGCTGGCGCAGAGCTTCTCGGAAATGGAATACAACCTGCGCATCGACAAGCTGACCGCTGTCTTCAACCGAGCCTCCCTGATCGCGCAGATCGCTTCGCTGCGCCGTCAGCTGGAGCAGAAATCCGGCGACCGGCCGAATTTCGCCTTGCTCTTCATTGACCTCGACCATTTCAAAAAAATCAACGACCAGTTCGGTCATGGCGCCGGCGACAGGATGCTGGTGGCGGTCGCGAGCCGGCTCAAGGATTCCGTCCGCGTCACGGATGTGGTCGCGCGCTACGGGGGCGATGAATTCGTCGTGCTGCTCAAGGGTGTGACGAATGTGGACGACGTCATCGCGATGGAGGAAAAGATTCGCCGCATTGTCGAGCAGCCGGTGCAACTGGACCATGGCAAGGCCAGCGTCGGCGTGTCCATCGGCTGGGCACTGTTTCCCGAGGATGGCGAGGACGTGGACGCCTTGCTCAAGATCGCGGACAAGCGCATGTTTGACACCAAGCGTATTCGCAAGGCGGCGAGGTAATCACTATTGCCTAGTGCCATCCGGCGCTCAAGCACAATCAACTAGTTCCTGTTGGCAATTTATTTTCTTCCGGAAACCAGTCATACTGGCGGTAAAACCATAAAAAGATCAGGGACATGTGGCCGGCGACCAGGCTTCGCATCCGTCTCGCATCACAAGGGAGATTGCATTGCGGGGAACCTCAATCAGCAGAAAAATCGCGGCGGTATTCTCGATCATCCTGGTATTCGCCATCGCCAACCTGGTGGTCGTGCGCGCCATGCTCAACGACGTCAACGGCGTCGCCGAGACGATCAACGTGGCCGGCAAGCTGCGCATGCTGAGCCAGAAGATCGCTTTCGAGACAAGCAAAGCCATCCAGCTGCCCCAGTCAGGCACCGCGGACGTCCATGCCGCACTCGCCGATTTCGATAATGCCTTGAACGTCCTCGCAAACGGCGGGGATGTCTTCGGTTATCAGATCGGCAAGCTTTCGCTGGCGCATCTTCCGCTTCTCGACGCCACCCGCGCGGACTGGACACGCTATCGCGCCCAGGTGGAATCCGCGCTGGCGGCGCGCGGACGTGCGGTACAGGGCGCCGCGGAGCAGATCACGGATGGCGCATCCCGCCTCCTGTCGGACGCCGAGGCGCTGGTCGGTTCGCTGACGCAGGAGGCACAGCAGGCCCAGGAACGCGCGCTGCAAAAGATGTATGCGCTGCTCCTGATGGATGCCCTCGTCCTGCTAGCCGTCTTCGCACTGGTCCGCACACGCATTGTCCAGCCGTTGCGTCAGCTCGCGAAAAGCAGCGGCGAGCTCGCCGCCGGCAATTACCGGGTGAGCGTCGAATGCCGTTCCAATGACGAGATCGGCCTGCTTGCGGGACGCTTCAACGATTCTGCGCGTCACATCGGAGAATTGATCCGCAATATCGAGCAGGAGCGCGTCAGCCTGCAGCAGGCCGAGTCGATGTTCCGCGGATTCGCCGAAAACTCGGTGGTGGGCGTCTACATCGCGCAGCACGGGGGCTTCCGTTTTGTGAATCCGAAAATGGCGCAGATGTTCGGGTACACGCCGGAGGAAATGGAGTCGTCGGTGCAGGTCTACGACCTCGTCGTCGAAAGTGACCGCGATATCGTCGAAGAAAACGTGCGCAAGCGTCTGCGCGGCGAAATCAGTGAAGTGCACTACGAGAGGCAGGCCCGCCGCAAGGATGGCTCGCTGTTCGACGTCGAGGTGTTCGGCTCGACCATGCCCATCGACGGAGAGAACGCGACCATCGGCATCATGCTCGATATTTCCGAGCGCAAGCGGCTGGACCTCGCGCTCCGCGTGCTGAGTGCCTGCAATCAGGCACTGGTGCGCGCCACCGACGAAACCGCGCTGCTGACCGAGGTCTGCCGCATTTTCCGCGACATCAGCGGTTTTCCCTTCGCCTGGGTCGGGTATGCGGAACAAGGCGCAAGACGGCTCGTGCGCCCCGCCGCGCTTGCCGAGATGGAAGACGGTGCGCTGGTGTCGACGATCAATCATGTCACCTGGGGGGACGAGGCGACCGCCAAAGGTGTCACCGGCACCGCCATCCGCGAGGGCAGGGTGGCGGTCGTGCACGACATGCAGACCGGCGCCGTGCATGCGCCCTGGCGGGAGTTCATGGTCCGCTACAAGATCGTCTCCGCGATGTCGTTACCCCTGAAGACCAGCAATACGATCATCGGCGCGCTGACGCTGTATTCGCACGAGGCGAACGCCTTCGGCCCGAATGAGGTCAGGGTCGCGGAGGAACTGGCTGATAACCTGGCCTACGGCATCAGCGCGTTGCGTGCCGAGGCGGCGCGCCGCCGCTACGCGCAGCAGCTCGAATACCATGCCGGACATGACATTCTCACCGGGTTGCCCAACCGGGCGTTGCTGCAGGACCGGCTGAACCAGGCGATCGCATATGCGTCGCGTTACTGCTATTCGGTGTGGGTCCTGTTCCTCGACCTCGACCGCTTCAAGTTCGTCAATGACAGTCTCGGACACAAGGCGGGCGACGCCGTGCTCAAGACAATCGCGGCGCGCCTGGAGGCGTCGGTGCGCGAGACGGATACCGTCGCGCGCCTCGGTGGCGACGAATTCGTGCTCGTGCTCCCGGAACGCGCCGACGAAACCCTCAACACCAGTGTCGTCCAGCGCATCATGGATGCCGTTGCCGCTCCCCTGGTGGTCGAAGGTCACGAGTTTTTCCTTGGCTGCAGCATTGGCGTGGCGGTTTATCCGTCCGATGGGGATGACCCTGAAACTCTGGTCAAGAATGCCGACATCGCCATGTACCGCGCCAAGGAAAGCGGGCGCAACAACTTCCAGTTCTATACCGCGGCGATGAACGAACGCCTGCTCGAACGCCTGCGCATTGAAGGGGACCTGCGCAATGCCCTGGAGCGCGGCGAGTTCGTGCTGCACTACCAGCCGCAGATCGACCTGGACACCGGGCGCACGGTCGGGATGGAAGCATTGATCCGCTGGGCGCATCCTTCGCTGGGCATGATCCCGCCGTTGCGCTTCATCGGTCTGGCCGAGGAAACAGGCCTGATCGTTTCAATCGGCGAGTGGGTGCTGCGTACCGCTTGCGCACAAGCGGTTGCATGGCAGCGCGCGGGACTCGGCGCACTTCGCGTCGCCGTCAACCTGTCGGCACGCCAGTTTGCGCAGCACGATCTCGTGCATCTGGTTGCCGGCACGTTGCAGGAGACGGGCCTTCCTCCGCACTTGCTCGAACTGGAACTGACAGAGAGCCTCGTGATGACTGATGTCGACCGCGCCATCGGCGTGCTCGGCGAACTCAAGTCACTCGGCGTGCAGCTCTCTCTCGACGATTTCGGCACCGGCCATTCCAGCCTGTCCTATCTCAAGCGTCTGCCCATCGATGCGCTCAAGATCGACCAGTCCTTCGTGCGCGACATCAATCAGACGCCGGATGACGCGGCAATCGTGGCTTCCATCATTTCCCTTGCCCGCAATCTCCGCCGGCACGTCATCGCCGAGGGCGTGGAGACGCTCGAGCAGCTTACTTATCTGCAGAGTCACGGCTGCAACGAAATGCAGGGCTTTTACTTCAGCAAGCCGGTGCCCGCGGAGTTGTTCGAGCGCCTCCTGCATGAGGACGCGCAGGCATTTTCTGCACTCCGCTCGTAATCACGCCGGGCTGACGTAACTGCGGAGAAAGGTGCGCTTGCTGCTGTCCGGGAAGCGAATGGTGACCTTGTCGCCTTCGGCGGAAAGCACCTGGCCTTCGCCGTAGCGGGGAACCGTGACCGTCGTCCCCGCCTGCAGCGACACGCCCTGCGGTTTTCGCGCGGGCTGTGCAGCCTGCCGACGCGGATGCTCAGGGCTGAGCGCCTCGGCCGGTGGTTGCCGGCAGTTGTCGCAGACGCCGCAATGCGACCAGTCCACGTGCTCATTGAAATATTCCAGCAGGACCTTCCATCGGCAAAAACCGGTCTGCGCGTAGAACACCAGGCGCTCCAGCGCTTCATGGTCGCGCGCACTCTTGTCGCGGTAGGTATGGACCAGCTCCTTCAACTCCTTCGGCTTCACGCGCAGCCGCGCGAGGTGGTACGCGAGGTTCGTATCCTGCTCCACCAGGCCGCCATCCTTCATCAGCTTCAACGCGACCTGCAGCCGCGTGTCCGATACCTGCTCAAGCTGTTCCTGCAACTGCGCAATGGAAACAGCCTCCCGGTCGGCGGACAGCGATTGCAATGCCGAATACACGGCGCCAAGATCCTCGGCGCCGGGATAGCGTCGCGCGAGGAAGAACTGCTGCACCTGCTTGTCCTTCGCATGGAAGAGCAGGATGCAGTCCGCGTCCTCGCCATCGCGGCCCGCACGGCCGGATTCCTGATAGTAGGCCTCGAGGTTCGCCGGGATCTGGTAATGGATCACGAACCGGATGTCAGGCTTGTCGATACCCATGCCGAATGCATTGGTCGCAACCATGATCCGGCTGGCGCCGCTCATGAACGCGTCCTGGTTCTGGCTGCGTACCTTCGCCGACAACTGACCGTGATAGAAGGTAACGCTTTCACCCGCTTCCTTCAGCGCGGCATGCACTTCCTCGACCGCCTTCACGGTCGCGGTATAGAGGATGCCCGAACCCTGCGACTCGCGCGCAAGGGCCAGCGCGAGGGAAAGTTTTTCCTGTTCGCTGGTTGCGGTCACGACGCGGTAATGCAGATTTGACCGGTAGATACCGGTATTTATGACATGCATGTCGGGCAGGGCGAGCTGCCTGCCGATGTCTTCGATGACCTTGTCCGTGGCCGTCGCGGTCAACGCCAGCACGGTGGGATTGCCGAGCGCCTCGATGACCGCGCCGAGGTGCAGGTAGGCGGGGCGGAAGTCGTGTCCCCAATGAGAAATGCAGTGCGCCTCGTCGATCACGAACAGGCTCACGCGGTTTTCGCGGATGGTGGCAAGGAAGTCCGGATCGGACAGGCGCTCCGGTGTGGCGAAGATGAATTCGGCATCGGCCTGCCTGATACTTTCCAGCACCGATTCTTCTTCGCGCGTGCTGAGCGTGCTATTCACCTCTGCCGCAGGCACGCCCGCGGTTTCCAGCTTGCCCGCCTGGTCCTTCATCAGCGAAATGAGGGGCGATACCACCAGCGTCATGCCCGGCAACTTCAGCGCCGGCAACTGGTAACACAAGGATTTGCCTGCACCGGTTGGCATGATTGCCAACGTATTGTTTCCCTGGAGGACACTCTCGATCACCTCATGCTGGCCCGGCCGCAAATGGCTGATGCCGAAGGTTTCGTGCAGTGTCTTTCGCAGCGTCTTGTCCCCAGGCACCACCTTCAGCTCGGAAGGGCGGTGGCGGGGCGTGGGCGGAGAGTGATCTTCGTCTGGAGATTCAGCGTAAGGTGAGGTTGCGTGCATGATGAGAGTGCGATGAAGGGAAACAGGTTTTGTTGTCCTTCATGCACCAAGCATGCCAGCAAATGAGAGTGAGAATTAGTGAGAATTCATGTGAATAAGATAATTCACCGCTTTCGTGAATATGCAGTACAATGATCCTCCAATTGAAGTTTGAACTAGTAGTGCAGTATTTGTCTGTCATTTCTTTCTAGCTTCAAGGAATCAACCGGGCGAAAGCCCATTTAACTGTTTTAAAGGAAATGTAATGGCAACAGGTACTGTCAAGTGGTTCAACGACGCTAAAGGTTTTGGCTTCATTACTCCGGACGAAGGCGGCGAAGATCTGTTCGCGCACTTCTCCGCGATCCAGTCCAGCGGCTTCAAGTCGCTGAAGGAAAACCAGCGTGTTTCCTTCGAAGTCACGACCGGCCCGAAGGGCAAGCAAGCATCGGCAATCCAGCCGCTGTAAGCTGAACCAGGTTTGATCGAATGCCGTCCAGTGGAAACACTGGACGGCATTTTTGTTTGTGCTGCCGCATTCGAATCTTGCCGCGTAGCGTCTACACTGAATGGAGTGCATTGCAAACGGGAGGCGCGATGGCAAGCACACTAGCGGCGATGACCTTTGTGGCATCCACCGTCCTCGGTGACTTGCCGCTCAAGGAGGTCGAGCAGGTATTCTGGGACTGCGATTTCAAGGGGAGCCGGCACATGCTGGACTTCGACGATGCGCATGTCTGCAGCAGCGTGTTCGAACGCCTCAAGGCCGAGAAATTCGATAGCGAGTTCGACCGTTTCCTCGAATGGTGGCGCACCAACAAGAGCCGCGAATATGCTGCGCGCGTCGAGTCGACTCGCCAACCCTAGGGCCGGACAGCCACGGAGCACCCCCCATACTCCTGTTGCAAACACGAGCCTCACTCCACCTCGGCTAAGGCTTTCACGCCATCTTCCCCCTCGACAACTGCAGCCGAAGGTGTACGATGCACCTGAGAAACATACAAGAAAACTATCGGGGGCATGATGTTCAAGTTCGGAAAAGCAATGCACGAGCCGGAAATCCGCCAGGAAGCGCCGGCCGTGGACCTGGAGCGTGTTGTCGGTGGCATCGCGCATCGCGCGGCCGGCATCGGCAAGGAATCGGCCGACCTCAACGGCCTGATCGATGACCTTGCCGCCATGAGCGGCAAGCAGGCCGATACTTTCAAGGCGCTTGCCGACGAAATCGGCGCCATGGTCAAGGCCAACCACGAGATCGAGGCAGTGACCAAGGCCAGCACCGAGTCTGTCCGGCGCGCGCGCAAGACTGTCGAGCAGATCGGGCAAGGCGTGATCGCAGTGACGGATAACCTCTCCGAGGTTGCGGACGCCGCCAACGAAATTACCCAGATTGCCCTGCAGACCCGGCTGGTCGCGTTCAATGCTTCAGTCGAGGCCAAGCGCGCGGGGGAGGCCGGTCGCGGTTTCGCCGTCGTGGCCGACGCGGTGCGCGATCTCGCTGCCAAGGTCGAGCAATCCTCCAAGCTCATCATGAGCACCGTCACCCAGCTCGATGCGCGCATCAAGGCGCTTGCCGACGATATCCAGTCGAAGGAAAACCGGCAGGGCACAGGCGATGGAAAAGGCGGCACCTTCGACGCCGCAGTCTCCGAAGTGGAGCGCGGCGTCGCGGCCATCGCGACCACGGCGCAACACAACCTGGACAGTTGCGCCGGCGTGCTGGATTCCGTTCGCGGACTCTCGGAACAGGTTGCCAGTACGGCGACGGCCCTGCAGAACGCACGCAAGCGCACGGAGAGTTTCCTGTCCCTGTCGGAATCCCTCATTGAAATGGCGGCGGAAAGCGGCGTGAGGACGGAAGACACGCCGTTCATCGAAGCGGCGCTGGATGCCGGCAAGCGCATTGCAGGACTGCTTGAAGATGGCGTCCGCAAGGGAGTGCTGTCGATGGCGGATATGTTCGATGAACATTACCAGCGGATCCCGGGAACGAACCCCGAGCAGTTCATGGCGAAGTGCACACCGTACTGCGACAAGGTCCTGCCCGATGTGCTGGAGAACCTTCTGACGCTCTCGCCCAAGGTGGTCTTCAGTGTCGCGACCGATCGCAAGGGCTACATTCCCACGCACAACCGGAAGTTCTCGAAACCCCAGGGCGGTGATCCCCTCTGGAACCAGGCCAATTCACGCAACCGGCGTTTCTTCGTCGGCCGCACGGAATGGGCAGCGATCAACAATCGAAAATCCTTCCTGCTGCAAACCTATCGCCGGGACATGGGCGGCGGGAATTTTGCCGTGATGAAGGACCTGTCCGTGCCGCTCTTCGTCAACGGCAAACACTGGGGCGCATTGCGCATCGGCTACCAGTTCTGAGCGCAAAAAAAACGGCCACCGAAGTGGCCGTTTTTTATTGTCCCTGCTTACTGCTTGTAGATGCCGGATCCGACGATCAGGTCGTCCACCTTCTCCACATAGCTCGACTTCGCCTCGACCGCCTTGGTGACCGGGTTCGGCCACTTGTAGTCGAACCAGCCGCTGTTCTTGGTGCCGAGGATGTCGATGAATCCCTTGATGATGTACTTGCCGTCGGCATCGCGCATCTCGAGCATGTTCTTGCCGTTCATCTTCGATGCGTTGCCATTGCCGATGGCCACGTTGTTGCCCTTCATGTCATACACGAAGATATACAGGTCGCGATCGACGAACGGACCTTTCGGGTCGTTGATTGCCGCGACTGCCTTTTCCTTGCCGTTGGCCTTGATGTAGGCAACGGCCTTCTTGACCAGGGCAGACGCTTCCTCTGCCGTGCCACGATCCGCGGCAACGGCGGATGAAGCCATAAAACCGGCAAATGCCACTAATGCAACTCCCTTGAACAAGGCTTTCATAGGTCTCTCCTTCGATTTTGCTGAATGTCGATGTGGCTCGACGTGAACGCCGTCAATACTGACGGTTCCGTCGATTCTAACTATTCCCATTTGGAAATATTCGGCGTCTGTTGCGCGGATATTTCTTTTTTCGTTCTTATTGACCCAAGACAGTTTTCTTGGTGGAAATAGCGTGGGGAATTCTGGCACGCGTGCCGGCGGGGGTGGGTGAAAAGCATGCAAGCGAAGCGTGAAAGACTTGCATGCGCCTGCTCAGGACTTGCGCCAGTAGCCCGGCTGGGCGTAGGCATGCCGGAGGAAATCGACAAAGGCGCGAATGCGCAAGGGCAGGTGGCGGCGCTGCGCAAAGACAGCGTAGATATCATTTCCCGGCGCGGCGAACTCATCCAGGACGGTGATCAGCTGGCCCGATTCGATCGCATTCCCGACTTCCCACATGGAACGCCATGCGAGCCCCTTGCCGGAGAGCGCCCAGTCATGCAGCACCGCGCCATCGTTGCACACCATGTTGCCGGTCACTTTCAGCGTCACGTTCTTGCCGTTCTGCCTGAACGTCCAGCCACGCTGGCTGCCTTCGCTGCTCATGGCGAGGCAGTTGTGCTTTGCCAGTTCATCGAGTGATCCCGGCGCACCATGCTTCTTGATATAGGCGGGTGACGCCACGACGACGCGCTTGTTATCGGCCAGCTTCACGCCGATCAGGCTGGAATCGGAGAGCGCTGCGATGCGGATTGCAACGTCGATGCCTTCGCCGATCAGGTCGACGACCCGATCGTTCAGGTTCAGCGTCACGCTGACGTTGCCGTGATGGGCAAGGAAGGAGGGGATGAGCGGCGCCACGTGCTGGCGGCCGAATCCGGCCGGCGCGGAAATCAACAGGTGGCCGCTGGCGCGTGCGCTGCGCTCGGAGACCGCAGTCTCTGCTTCTTCCAGTTCGGCCAGGATGCGCTGGCAATCTTCGAGGAAGGCAACGCCCTCATTGGTCAGCGCGATCTTGCGCGTCGTCCGCTGCAGCAGCTTGACCCCCAGACGCTCTTCAAGCGCATCCAGCCGCCGTCCGATCATGGCCGGCGCGATGCCTTCCGCCCGTGCGGCCGCCGTCAGGCTGCCCTTGGCGGCCACTTCAACAAAAGTGGAAATCTGCTTGAACTGGTCCATGTCCCGACAATATTTGATCTGATACTTAAACGCAATAATAAAGTGATTTTTAGTTTTGTTTATGTCTATTTAGATTGCATATACTCGGAATCCACAGAATCACGAACCGCATCCATGACCATCCAAGCCATTGCTTTCGACGCCTACGGCACGCTTTTCGACGTGTATTCGATTGGCGAGCTCGCCGAAAAGCTGTTTCCGAAACGCGGGACCGCCCTGGCGGAACTCTGGCGCGACAAGCAGATTGAGTACACCCGTCTGCGCACGCTCTGCGCCACCTACAAGCCGTTCTGGGAAGTGACGCAGGACGCGCTGGTCTTCAGCTGCAAGAAGCTTGGCCTCAACCTGACCCTGGATGCGCAGAACAGCCTGATGGGGCAGTACGCGAAACTGCAGGCCTTTCCGGAAAACCTCGGCGTGTTGCAAGAGCTGCAGGAGATGGGGCTGAAGCTGGCCATCCTTTCCAACGGCAATCCGCAGATGCTGGAAGCCGTGGTGGAGGCCAATGGCATGCGCGGTATCTTCCACCACATCTTGTCAGTCGATACGGTGAAGAAATTCAAGACGGCGCCCGAAGCCTACCAGCTGGCGCCCGACGTGTTCGGCCTCTCGGCACGGAATATCCTGTTCGTGTCCAGCAACTGCTGGGATGCCTGTGGCGCGACCTGGTTCGGCTACACCACCTTCTGGGTCAACCGTGCGAACGCGCCGCTGGAAGAACTCGGCGTCACGCTGGACGCCACCGGCAGGGACATGAATGCGCTCCTGGCCTATGTGCAGCAACTGAGGAGCGCGAAATGACGCCATGGCAGATTGCACTGGTCGGCATGGCGGCCTTCTGCGCCGGGGCCATGAATTCGGTGGCGGGCGGTGGCACCTTCTTCTCTTTTCCGGCCTTGCTGGCCGCAGGCGTGCCGCCTGTCGCCGCCAATGCGAGCAATTCGGTCGCCCTGTGGCCGGCCAGCCTGTCGGGCGCCTGGGCCTATCGCACCGAACTCGCGCGCTACAAGCGTTACCTGATACCGATGGGCATTATCTCCTTCATTGGGGGCATCGGCGGCGGCCTGCTGCTGCTCTCGACAAAGGACGCCACGTTCTCCAAGCTCATCCCCTGGCTGCTCTTGTTCGCCACGGTGCTGTTTGCGTTTTCCGGCAGGCTCTCCGCGATGCTGCGCGGCGCGGATGCCGGCAAGCCAAGCAACTCGCCGACAGCCCTGGCGGGACAGGCCGTGGTGTCCATCTACGGCGGCTTCTTTGGCGCCGGCATGGGTATCCTCATGCTCGCCAGCCTTGCCATGGCAGGACACGATGATGTGCATGAGATCAACGCCATCAAGAACCTGCTGTCGGCCATCATCTACAGTGTCACGGTGCTGACCTTCGTGGTTGCCGGCGCCGTCGACTGGCCGTACACGCTCATCATGCTTGCAACGGCGACGCTTGGCGGATACTGGGGCGCCCGCATCGCCCGCAAGATCCCTGCGGCCTGGTTGCGTCGCTTCATCATCGTGGTCGGGTTCACGCTGACGATCTTCTATTTCTACAAGACCCTCTAGTTGCTATCCGGGGGGCGTTGACTAACATGTACTGAAGACCCTTTTGACCAGGGACGTCATGCATGCACTCAAACTGATCCCCCTGGGCGACGCCTGCGGGGTGGTCCTGCCGCGCGAGGTGCTGGCCAAACTTCAGGCCGGTCCGGGCGGCACGATCTACCTGACAGAAACCGCCGACGGACTGATCCTGTCCTCCAATCACCCCGTTATCCAGGAGCAGGTGGATGCGGGGAGGGCATTCATCGAAGATTACAAGGAGGCGCTGCGCGCGCTGTCCGGATGAACCTGTTCTGTATCGAACCCGACGCCTTGCTGCTGCTGCACGAGGAAAGCCTTGGTGACCAAGGCGCCAAGGCAGGGTTGTGTGACGATGCACTGCTGGAAGCCGCCTTGTCGCACCCGCTCAGCCAGGCGGTCACGCGCCCGGTAGACATTGCCGACATTGCGGCGGCATATGCTTGCGGCATTCTCCGCTACCGGCCGTTCGCGGTCGGCAACGAACGGGTGGCTTTGCTTGCCATGGGCCTGTTCCTGTACCTGAACGACTGGCGGTTGGATGCGCCGCCGCAAGAGGCGGCCGACGTGATCTGGCAAGCCAGCGCGGCCGTTCTCGACGAGCCGGGCTTGGCAAACTGGGTGCGCGGCTATTTGTGAAAAGCTCATCAATTACATTTAATGATGCTTCTAACTATCTGAAAATAAAAGAAGTATCAGGAAAGTGATTTGACATACGCGCGGATGCCGGCCAGCAGCATCTCCACCGCCATCGCCGTCAGGATCAATCCCATCAGCCGTTCGAACGCGGTCATGACACGCGGCCCCAGGACGCGTTGCATCCGCTCCGCGCTGAGCAGCACCACCAGCCAGATGACCGCCACCAGCGACAGCACGCCGACGTGCAGTGCCGTTTCCTTTGCCGAGTTGGACGAGAACAGGAGCACTGTCACCAAGGCCGATGGGCCCGCGAGTGCGGGGATGGCCAGCGGCACGATGAATGGTTCGCTGTCCGCTTCACCGTCGCCAAACACGCCGCCGGGTTGCGGAAACACCATGCGCAGGGCAATCAGGAAAAGAATGACGCCGCCACCGATACGTAGCGCGATATCGCTCAGTTGAAGCGCGGCCAGAAAATGGCGCCCGAAAAACATGAACAGCAACAGCAGCACGAATGCAATCGAGCATTCGCGCACGATGACACGGCCGCGGCGTTCCGCCGGCACGCCGGCGAGGGCGGCGGCGAATAGTGGCACGTTGCCGAACGGATCGGTAACGAGCAGGAGGATGATGAAGGACTGGAAAAAATTCTCGGTCATGTTTTCTTCTGGAATTTATAGAGTAAACGCTCGACACTGCGCCGAGACAAGTAAAACGCGGGTCGGCTAGGATGCCACAGGACGCACAAAACAAAATACGGAGACTCGATGCAGCCTGCCGAATCGAAGAACAAGCCCAAAAACACTTCCCGCCGCCGATTTTTGCTCGGCGGCCTCGGCGTCACCGGCGCCTTGATTGTCGGTTGGGGAATGATGCCCCCGCGCCAGCGCCTGCATCCCGCCAATCCCTTGCCTGCATCGGAAGGTGAAGTACGCCTGAACGGCTGGGTCAAGCTCGCGCCCGATGGCACCGTCACGGTCGCCATGCCCCAGTGCGAGATGGGCCAGGGCGTTTATACGGCCTTGCCGATGCTGCTGGCGGAGGAGCTTGATGTTTCACTGTCATCGGTCAGGCTGGAGCGCGCGCCGATCGACAAGATCTTCGGCAATGTCGCCGTGCTCCAGGACGGTCTGCCGTTCCATCCGGACGGCGCCGGCACCTTCAAGGAAGCCGTCGTCTGGTTCACTGGCAAGGCCGCCCGCGAGTTCGGACTGATGATTACCGGAGGTTCGTCCTCCATCAAGGATGCGTGGCGGCCCATGCGTGAGGCTGGCGCGACTGCGCGCGCGATGCTGGTGGCAGCGGCTGCGAAGGAGTGGGGCGTCGCGCCTGAACAGTGCCGCACTGAGGACGGTACTGTTCTCCACGCAAGCGGGAAAAAGGCGACTTATGGCGAACTCGCTGCCAAGGCCGTCCATAGCACGCCCGGCGCGATTCGCCTCAAGGAGCCAGGGGAATTCAAGCTCATCGGCACGCCGCAACCTCGCCGTGACTCGGCATCAAAAGTCAACGGCACGGCGGTGTATGGACTGGACCCGCGACCGAAAGGGCTGGTGTACGCAGCAGTAAAGATGAGTCCGACCATCGGCGGAAGCATCCAGAAGATCGACGCCGATGCGGTGAAACACATGCCCGGCGTGATCCGCGTAGTCGACTTCACCGGGGCCGCCCCCGGCATGGTCGGCGTTGCCGTCATCGCCAGATCGTACTGGCAGGCGAAGCAGGCGGTCGCGGCCTTGCCCGTAACATGGAATCCCGGGCCGAATGCAGCCCTGTCGTCGGCTTCCGTCTTCCAGGAGCTGGCTGCCCGGCTGAACAGCGACTCGGGCTTTACCTATCACAGCGCAGGAGAGCCTGATCCAGGAAAGGCGGCGGTCAAGCACCTGAAGGCCGAGTATCGTGCGCCATTCCTTGCCCACGCCACCATGGAGCCAATCAATTGCACTGCGCAGGTCAAGGACGGCAAGGTCACGCTATGGGCATCGACCCAGGTGCCGAGCATCGCGGCGGATACGGCGGTCCGCGTGGCGAAGGTCAAACCCGAGGATGTGACGGTCAACGTCACCTATATTGGCTGCGGTCTCGGACGACGTCTCGAAGTCGACATGATCGCGCAGGGCGTCGCCATTGCCGCCCAAGCCGACGGTCTGCCGGTGCAGGTGATCTGGAGCCGGGAAGAGGACACGACCCACGACTTCTACCGCCCGGCCGCGCTGGCACGCTTCTCGGCGTCGCTCGACGGCAGCGGCAATGTCGTCTCCTACGAGAACAAGCTGGCTTCCGGCGCCATCACCCACCAGGTGATGGAACGCACTTTCGGCCTCCTTGGTGCGGGTCCCGACAAGACCACGGCGGAAGGCGCCTTCGACATGCCCTACGAATTCACCCACCAGAAGATTGCGCACGTCACCGTGCCGACGCCGGTGCCGATCGGCTACTGGCGCTCGGTCGGGCATTCGCACAATGCGTTTTTCAAGGAAAGCTTCATCGACGAGCTTGCGCACGAAGCCGGCAAGAATCCGGTCGAATTCCGGCGCAGTCTGTTGAAACAGCATCCGCGCCATCTCGCGGTCCTCGACGCTGCTGTTGCCAAGGCAGGCAAACCCGCCGACGGACGCGCGCACGGCATCGCTTTGCACCAGTCCTTCGGCTCCATCGTGGCCGAAGTGGCCGAGGTGTCGGTCCAAGGCGCGGAGATCACGGTACACAAGGTGACTTGCGCCATTGATTGCGGCATCGCAGTCAATCCGAACATCATCGCGCAGCAGACGGAATCCGCAGTGGTCTTTGGCCTGAGCGCCGCGCTGTTCGGCGAGGTTACGATCAAGGACGGCAAGGTCGAGCAGCAGAATTTCCACGACTATCCGGTCCTGCGAATGAATCAGGCGCCGCACGTGGAGACGATTGTGATCAGGAATGCTGAGCCGCCGGAAGGCGTGGGCGAGCCGGGAACGCCGCCGATCGCGCCGGCCGTCGCCAACGCGGTATTTGCATTGACGGGCAAGCGCCTGCGCAGCCTGCCGCTGCGGCTGTCGTAATTCAGCCGGCGGCTTCCTGCAGCCTTGTATGCAGGTTGCAGATGCGCTGCCATTCGGCGCGTTCGGACGATCCGCTCGCTTCGGCGCGCAGGTCGTCCCGGCTTTTCTCGGCCTGTGCCTGGATCAGCCGGTCAGCGATTTTGAGATCGGGAAGGACGGTGCCGAAGAAGGCAACCGCGTCCCGACGCTGGATAAGCAGCGTCGGGAAATTCTCCACATCAATGTCGCCGATGAAATCCGCCTGGTCCTCGATGTCGATCCAGACGAAACGCTTGTCCGGATGCTGCGTGGCCAGTTGCTCGAAACCGCTACGATAACCGCGGCAGGTATCGCACCACGCAGCGCAAAGGCACGCGACCAGCCATTCGTCCTGGTCTAGCCATGCGGCGAGCTGGTGACGGTTGTCGTTGTCGAGGGTGATGCAGTTGGCGGACATGGATCGGTCGCGGGTGGGAATGGGTGCCTATTGTAAGGGAAGGCACGCCGCAACGCTTGCAGCAAAGACGTGGGAGGACAGCTCAGGCGGTCGTGTTGACGTTCTGGCCAAGGTGGGGCGGGAGGTTGGCGCCGGTCGCGGGCGGCAATGCTTCCAGCATAGCCGTGGCGGTGCTGGCTTGCACATCCATTGCCTTCTTCATGACGGCGATGCCGATGGCCTGGTTCGTTGTCGTCGTCGCAAGTGACGTAGCCAGTTGGGCAATTTGATTGACTTCCATGAATTCCTCCGCTGCTGTTCTGTTGTTAACGGCAGCAACGGGCCGCAATTTAGGGTGGTGGTCACGGTAAAATACCGCCATGCCTAACATTCTTGCCATCGAAACGTCGTCCGAGCTCGCCTCGGTCGCTCTGTTGCATCACGGACAACTGATTTCCCAGGAAGCCGCGGGTGTGCAAACCCATTCGCAGACCGTGTTGCCGATGGTGCAAGCCTTGCTCGCCCAAGCCGGCATGCCGCTCTCGGATTGCGACGCCATCGCCTATGGGGCCGGTCCCGGTTCGTTTACCGGGGTGCGCACCGCCTGCGGTGTTGCGCAAGGTCTGGCGTTCGGTGCCGACTTGCCGGTCGTCCCTGTCGTGACCCTGCTCTCCATGGCAGCCGCCTGCCGCGACGCAAGCAATGCCGACGACGTACTGGTCGTGCTGGATGCGCGCATGGAAGAGGTGTACTGGGCGCAGTATCGCTACGCGGAGGGATGGCAGGTCGTTACGGCGCCCGCTTTGTCCGCAGCCGCAGACGTGAAGATGACGGGCGCACCCGTAGTGTGTGGCAACGGCCTGTCCGCTTATGCTTCCGCGTTTGCGGGATGGACTGGCGCAATGCCGGAAATTGCACCGCATGCTGCGCAGATTGCCCGACTCGCAGAATCCGAATTCTTGGCCGGCCGCACCGTGAAGGCACATGAGGCACAGCCGATCTACCTTCGCAACAAGGTCGCATTGACAACCGCGGAGCGCATGGCGAAGGTGGCCGCATGAGCGCCATCCACAAGGTCGTTGCCGAATCGCCGGCATCGTCGTCCTTGCTGTTCGCACGCATGCAGGTGGGCGACCTCCCCGAAGTGCTCGCGATAGAAAATGATGTTTACCCCCATCCCTGGAGCCGCGGCAATTTCCTCGACTCGCTCTATAGCGGATATGAAGCATGGACGTTGCGCGATCCCGCACGGATGCTCGCAGGGTATTTCCTTGTCATGCTCGCCGTCGACGAGGCGCACCTGCTCAACATCAGCGTGCGCCGCGACCTGCACGGCAAGGGCATCGGACGCATGCAGCTCGACAAGGTGGTCGAAGTGGTGAAGGAAAAGGGCATGACATCCATCCTGCTCGAAGTCCGCCCGTCAAACCTGCGCGCACTTGCAGTATACAAGCAGTATGGATTCGAACAGATCGGCGTACGCAAGGGCTATTACCCGGCTGGCGACAATGGGCGCGAGGACGCGATCGTAATGAGGTTTCACGTATGACACTGGAACGCCGCGCAGTCTTCCTCGATGAAATGGGTATTGGCCCGCTCTGGCAGCGGCGCGACATGCCCGTCGCCACTGAAACGCCGGCCGCTCTTGAGCCGATGCCGGCGGTCGCGCTTGCCGAAGAACGCACCGTTGCAGAGCAAGCTTCGGTAATCGCGGCGGTTCCGCGAGCGCCGGAAGCGCCGCCAAGCAGCGCGGTCGCTGGCATGAATTGGATGCAGCTCAAGGAGAGCGTGGCTGGTTGCGTGAAGTGCGGCCTGTGCAATGGCCGGACGAAGACGGTATTCGGCGTCGGCGACGAGAAGGCGAAATGGCTGTTCATCGGCGAAGGTCCTGGACGCAACGAGGATCAGACCGGCGAACCGTTCGTCGGTCCGGCCGGCAAGCTGCTCGACAACATGCTGCGTGCCATCGGCGTCAAGCGTGGCGAGAACGCCTATATCGCGAACATCGTCAAATGCCGTCCGACCGATGGCAATGGACGTGATCGTCCTCCGACGCAGGAAGAGACAGCTGCCTGCATGCCTTACCTCGAGCGCCAGATTGCCCTCATCCAGCCGACCGTACTGGTCGCCCTCGGCAAGACTGCTGCACTGTCGCTGCTCGGACTCGATCCGGAAACCCCGGTTTCGAAACTCCGTGGCACGGTTCACCGTTACGCCGGCCTGCCGCTGGTCGTCACCTACCATCCCGCTTACCTGCTGCGCAGTCTGCCGGAAAAGCGGAAGGCGTGGACCGACCTGTGCCTGGCCATGACGACCTATGCAAACGCATAGACGAAGCGACTCCGAGAGTTACCAAACCTATTTCCACGAACGCTGGAATTACCTGAACGACCCGCATGTACGCACGCTTGCGTGGCTGCTCGATGCGCCAGACTTGCTCGATGCGCAAGCGGAGGAATGGCAGGGCAGGATTGCGAGCATCGAGCCGCCGGACGAGGCGGTGCGCGCGTGGCTTGGCGACCTCGACGCGGCTCCCGAGACACTGCATGCCTGGCTGGACATCCAGCCGTTCACCCGGCTTGGGAGGTACGCGGAAAAGCTGATGGCCTGGTACCTGCAGCAGAGCGGGTGCCTGTACGCGCACGGCGTACAGATTCGATCAGACAAAAGCGAAACGATCGGCGAATTCGACTTCCTCCTGAAACGCGGCGACGGACTGGTGCACTGGGAGTTCGCCACCAAGCTTTACCTGCTCGAATCCAGCGGCCACGGTCGGCATGCCGATTACTTCGTCGGACCGAATCTCGCTGACACGCTGGGCGCGAAAGTACGCAAGATCATGGACCAGCAACTCACGCTGTCCCGTCATCCCGCCGCCATGCAACAGCTGCCCCTGCCGGTCATTGCGGCACAGGCTCTGGTAAAGGGCTGGCTTTTTTATCACGGCAAGACGCCCGCAAGCGAGCGGCCGCAAGGGATTTCAACCGTGCATTGCAGAGGTTTCTGGTGCACTCTGGAAGAGTCGGGCGTGCTCGAGGCTGAAGGCTACGCGGTACTGCCGCGCCTGTCCTGGCTTGCACCTGCGCGCTTGCGGGTGGAGGAAGGCATGGACCGGGAGGCATTGCGCGAACAGCTCGCAAGGCATTTTGAGGAAAGCTCGACGCCGGTACTGGTTGCGCTGTTGGAGCGGAAAGGCGATGCGCTGCTGGAAGCCGACCGCGGATTCGTCGTCCCCGACGATTGGCGCAATCGCGCAGAAATCCGGATCAAGCGCTCGGCCTGACCCGGCTTAATGCTTGTGCTCGCCGATCAGCGCGAGGTTGTCGTGTTCACGCTGGTTGGCTGCGTGCTTCTTCATCGCCAGCAGCATGGTGCCCGCCACGAACAGGCCGAACAGGACGATCACGAAATTGATATCCAGGTTCAGCTTCACCATGAGGGCGTAGAGCATCAACATGGTAAGCACGGAGAGGTTCTCGTTGAAATTCTGCACGGCAATCGAGTGACCCGCACTGAGCAGGACGTGACCGCGATGCTGGAGCAGGGCATTCATCGGCACGACGAAATAGCCGGCCAGCGCACCGATCAGCACGAGGAGCACATACGCAATCCAGACCGTGTGAACCATTGTCATGGTGGTCACAATCAGGCCCATGCCGACGCCGAGCGGCATGACGGTCAACGCCTTCTTCAATGGGACGAAACGCGCCGCCGTCGTTGCGCCAACCGCGACGCCCACGGCAAAGACGCCTTGCAGGATTGCCGCCTTGTCGAGCGGCATGTTGAGCGACTTCTCCGCCCATTTCAGCACAATGAATTGCAGCGTCGCGCCGGCGCCCCAGAAGAGCGTCGTGACCGCCAGCGAAATCTGGCCGAGCTTGTCCTTCCACAAGGTCGTGAAACAGCCAGCGAAATCCGCCACGAGGCGGATGGGATTTCGTTCCTGATGCGGATAACGGGCGCCGGTATCGGGAATCTTCAGATTGAATATCGCAGCGAGCACATAGGTCACCATGATGACCGACAAGGCAGCTTCGGCCGAGGTATCAATGCCGACATCAATGCCCGGGAAGTCAATGTTCAGCAGCATGGCGGAGATCTTCGAATTGACCAGTGCACCGCCCATCACGGTCCCGAGGATGATCGAAATCACGGTGAGTCCTTCGATCCAGCCATTGGCGGCGACAAGTTTTTCCGGTGGCAGCAGTTCGGTGAGGATGCCGTACTTCGCTGGCGAGTAGGCCGCGGCGCCGAAACCGACGACCGCATAGGCCAGCAACGGATGGACATCGAAAAACATCATTGCGCAGCCGACGATCTTGATCATGTTCGTCACGAACATGACGCGACCCTTGGGCATGGAGTCCGCGAAGGCGCCGACGAAGGCGGCGAGCAGGACGTAGGAGAGGACAAAGAACAGCTTGAGCAGCGGCGTCATCCACGCCGGGGCTTGCATGGTGGTTAACAGCGCGATGGCCGCGATCAGAAGTGCGTTATCCGCAAGCGACGAAAAAAACTGCGCCGCCATGATGGTGTAGAAACCGCGATTCATCCGCATATTGGGGTATACCAGTAACTCTCTAGTGTCTCCGGCTTGCTTTATACCATGAAAATATAGGGCCACTGGGGATTTGTTCCGCATCGGAATATAAGCCTCCGGTAAAATGCGGGATCTCCATGCTTCTTCGTCTTTTCGATTCGTTTCATGCCAAGACCACTCGTCGCCACCATTCACCTCGCTGCCTTGCGGCACAACCTTTCCGTCGCAAAATCACGTGCGCCGCGCGCGAAAACATGGGCTGTTGTCAAGGCCAACGCGTATGGTCATGGACTGTCCCGGGCAATGCGGGCCTTTGCCGATGCCGACGGACTTGCGCTGATCGAAGTCGATGCCGCCGTGCGCCTGCGCGAGGCCGGATGGACGAAGCCCATTCTATTGCTCGAAGGTTTTTTCGAACCGGCCGATCTGCCGGTTTGTGCGGCACACGGCATTCAATTCGCTGTCCATTGCCGTGAACAAATCGACATGCTAAAAAAGGCAAACTTGCAGGCTCCGGTCGATGTCCATCTGAAACTCAACAGCGGCATGAACCGCCTGGGATTTACGCCGGAAGCCTACAAGGACGCCCATGCGAGACTAAGTCGCGTCGGCGCGGTGCGCAGCATCACTCTCATGACCCACTTCGCCAACGCGGATGATCCGTCCAATGCCGGGTTGTCGCTTTCCGAGCAGGTGCGTCGCTTCGAGCATGCCGCCGATGGCCTGTCTGGTCCGCGCAGCCTTGCCAATTCGGCAGCCGTGCTGAGTCATCCGGATCTGGCCTTTGACTGGGTCCGTCCGGGCATCATGCTTTACGGCGGAACGCCAGGTGGTCGAAGCGCACACGATTTTGGGCTGAAGCCGGCAATGACGCTCGCAAGCGAGATCATCGGCATCCAGCATATTGATCAAGGCGAGTCGGTCGGCTACGGCAGCCGCTTTATTGCCCAGCAGCCAATGACGATCGGTGTCGTGGCCTGCGGGTACGCAGACGGCTATCCGCGCCACGCGCCTGGCGGTACGCCGATCCTCGTGGACGGACACAGGACAGTTCTAGCCGGTCGCGTCTCCATGGACATGATCACTGTCGACCTGACCGGCATCCCGGATGCGCACGTCGGCAGCAGGGTGGAGCTGTGGGGCAACGCACTTCCCATTGATGAAGTCGCCAACGCCGCAGGCACCATTGGATACGAGCTCATGTGCGCCGTGGCGCCGCGCGTACGGGTAATTGAAGAGTAACCGGCACGCACCATTTCATTCTTTCCATGGCAAAAAAAGAGAAAACCAATTACACGTGCACCGAGTGCGGCGGCGTGGTCAATAAATGGGCCGGCCAATGTCCGTCCTGCGGACAGTGGAATACCCTTGTCGAAACCGTCGTCGAGTCCGGCGGTAATCGCTTCTCCGGTCAATATCAGGGACTGGCGCAGACGGCACCGGTCCTCAGCCTTGCCGATATCGAAGCCATCGACGTTCCACGCTTCGGCACTGGCATCGACGAATTCGACCGGGTACTCGGCGGCGGCCTCGTGGCAGGCGGCGTCGTATTGATTGGCGGCGACCCGGGCATCGGAAAGTCGACCCTGCTGCTGCAGGCGCTTGCCAATATGTCGAAGCTGAAAAAAGTCTTGTACGTCAGCGGCGAAGAGTCAGGCGCACAAATTGCCCTGCGCGCGAAGCGGCTGGCGATTGACGCCGGGGAGCTGCAGTTGCAGGCAGAGATCCAGCTCGAAAAGATCCTCAACACCCTGGCCGAACACAAGCCGCAGGTCGCCGTCATCGACTCCATTCAGACGATCTATTCCGACGCGCTCACGTCCGCACCCGGCTCTGTCGCTCAAGTGAGGGAATGCGCGGCGCAACTGACGCGCGTCGCAAAGCAGTCGGGCATCACCATCATCATGGTAGGTCACGTCACAAAAGAAGGTGCGCTGGCCGGGCCGCGGGTGCTGGAACACATTGTCGACACCGTGCTGTATTTCGAGGGCGACACGCACTCCAGTTTCCGCCTCGTGCGCGCCTTCAAGAACCGCTTTGGCGCAGTCAACGAGCTAGGCGTGTTTGCAATGACGGAGAAGGGGCTCAAGGGCGTGTCCAATCCGTCGGCGCTGTTCCTGTCGCAACATGACAGCCAGGTGCCGGGTTCCTGCGTGATGGTGACCCAGGAAGGCACGCGTCCCTTGCTGGTCGAAATCCAGGCCCTGGTCGATACCTCGCATGTCCCCAATGCCCGGCGACTCTCGGTTGGCCTGGAGCAGAACCGCCTGGCCATGCTGCTTGCCGTCCTGCACCGTCATGCCTCCATCGCCGTGTTCGACCAGGACGTGTTCATCAACGCGGTCGGCGGGGTGAAGATCACCGAGCCCGCCGCTGACCTCGCCGTGCTGCTGGCCATTCATTCATCAATGCGCAACAAGCCTTTGCCACGCGGACTCGTGGTATTCGGTGAGGTGGGCCTGGCGGGCGAAATCCGTCCTGCGCCGCGCGGACAGGAACGCCTGCGCGAAGCGGCAAAGCTTGGTTTCTCGATTGCATTGATTCCGAAATCGAATGCGCCGAAGCAAAAGGTCGAAGGCTTGAACGTGATCGGCGTCGAGCGCATCGACGAAGCGCTTAACCGGCTGCGCGAGCTCGACTGAGGGTGTCTGAAATAAGGCGTGCGGCCAGCACGCCGCTTCTTGTCGCCGATTCCAGCGTGGCGGGATAATCGCAGGCCGTGTAATCGCCGGCCAGCGCCAGCCCTGCCACCCCGATGTCGTTCGAGGGACGCACAAGTGCGGGCCGGCAGGAAAAGGTCGCACGTTTTTCAGTGATCACCTTGCTCCACAGCGGATTCTTCATTTCCGGCCTTCGGAAGACATTCGCCAGCTGTGTTGCAACTGCTGCGGCAAGGACATCATGACCCGGTGCGATCGCCTCTCGCGACGCGCTCACGACGACCGCCAGCAATCCGGCGCGTTCCGGATCGAGCAGGCCGCGGTCAAAGACGAACTGGCCCCATCCACCCAGGTCCGGCTGCTCTTCCAGCGCGAAGAGAGGGCTGTCCAGCCGAAGCTCCCGGCCGTATTGCAGATAGCACGTCGTGATCGGCTCATACTCGAACGCAGACAGGGCAGGGATGTCCGCCAGTCCCTCCAGCAAGGTGGCGGCTGCCGCAGGTGCTGTCGCCACGACGATGGCATCGAAGAGGTCAGCCGGATCGGCAGTTCCCTGTCGTTCTACACGCCAGCCTTCCCCGGCACGTACTATCCGCTTCACCATCGCGCCGCATTGCACAACACCGCCGTGCTCCTCGACAAAGGCGCCGGCGCGTCGCGGGAAGAGAGCGGTGAGGTCGACCTTGGGAATGAGCATGTCGGAGGCGGAACGCCGCGCCCCCAGACTGTCCCGCAGCACGTTGAGGAATACTTGCGCGGAGGCGCGTTCGGGCGGCGTATTCAATGCCGCGATGCAGAGCGGCCGCCACATCAACTGCGTCAGCCGGTCGGTCTGGTCGAAGCGATCGAGAAGTTCGGCGACGCTGCAATCGTCATTCAGTTTCCAGTCCATCCATCGCGCGGTCGTCGAGAATCGGGCGAGCGCCAGCTTGTCCGCGCGATCAAGTCCAGTTGTCCTCAGCAGTCCGGCCAGCACGTGCAGCGGCGCCGGCAAGCGCGGCGCGACGAATTGCATACCGCTTCCGGCAGGGTAGCGCATCTGCAGCGGCAGCCGCATCAGCACGTCGTCAAGCGCAATGCCCGTCGACCGCATGAGGCGCATGGATTCGGAATAGGCGCCGAGCAGGATATGCTGTCCGTTATCGAGCAGGCGGCCATCCATATCCACGGCGCGTGCGCGGCCGCCGAGCGTGCGTGACGCCTCAAATAGCGTGACTTGGGTGCCCGACCGTGCGAGTTCGACGCCGGCCGCGCATCCGGCCCATCCCCCGCCGATGACCGCGACCCTTTGCATCATCCGCGGATGTAGGTCTTCCACGCCAACCAGAGCTTGCGGATTGGCGTCAGGGAGATTTTCTGGTTGAGTACCTGGAATCGCTCGCGTTCGATCTCTTCCAGCAGCGCGCTATAGATCGACGCCATGATCAGGCCGGGGCGTTGTGCACGACGATCTTCCTTCGGCAGCAGCGCGAAAGCTTCTGCATAAGCTGTTCGGGCACGTTCCGCCTGGAAGCGCATGAGCTTTTCGAAATTTTCGCTGTGCTGGGCTTTCAGGATATCGGCCGCCGTCACATTGAACTGCTGCAGCTCGTTGACCGGAAGGTAGATCCGGCCCTTGCGTGCATCTTCACCGACGTCGCGGATGATATTGGTGAGTTGGAACGCAAGGCCTAGCTTTTCGGCGTACTGCAGCGTTTCCGGCCGCGTGGCCCCGAAGATGCTCGCGGATAGGATGCCGACCACGCTCGCCACATGCCAGCAGTAGCGCTGCAAACCCTTGAAGTCCAGATAACGCGTCTGGTCGAGGTCCATTTCCATGCCGTCGATGATGGCCTGCAGGTGCTTGCCCTCCAGGGAATAGGCCGGCACATGCGGAAGCAAGGCTTGGGTCACCGGATGCGAGGGAGAGCCGTCGAGCATCGCCTTGATCTCCTTGCGCCACCACATCAGCTTGTTGCGGGCGATTGTCGGATCGGTGCATTCATCCACTGTGTCGTCGACTTCCCGGCAAAAGGCATACAGGGCGGTGATCGCTCGCCGCCTTTCCGCGGGAAGGAACAGGAAGCTGTAGTAGAAGCTGGAGCCGCTCTGGACGGCTTTTTGTTGGCAGTATTCGTCCGGAGACATGAAATCTTGGGCGTGGGATCGATGGGAAGCCGTAATGCTAGCCGACATGCGCCATGCGCGACAAACGGATTTTCATGATCGCAGCGCGCCATGCCATGCAAAGCCAGTCGATTGGCCCGAGTGTCGGCCTGTGTCGGAAAACATCATAACCGGCGGCCTCGATGCGATCGAGAATGCGCAAGCCGCCCTGGACAACGAGTCGCAGTTCCCAGCCAATGCGCCCTGGGAGGCGCGTGGCCAGCGGTGCTCCGGACAGCATCATTGCGCGCGCCCGGTTCACTTCAAATCGCATCAGGCCGCGCCAGGCATCGTCGACACGGCCTTCCGCGATGTGCGCTTCCGTCACACCAAATTGCGCCATGTCGGAGAGCGGAAGGTAGATGCGCTCCTTCTTCCAGTCGATCGCGACGTCCTGCCAGAAATTGATGAGTTGAAGGGCGGAACAGACCGCATCCGAATCTTCGAGGTTGCGGGGGGAGGCCGTACCGTATAAAAAGAGCATTAAGTGTCCTACAGGATTCGCCGACCTGCGGCAGTAATCGAGCAAGTCCTCTAATTTCGCGTACCGCGTCGTTACGACGTCCTGCTTGAAGGCGGAAATCAGGTCGCGCAGCGGACGCAATGGCAAGCCGTACTGTTTCGTGACCGATGCGATGTTGGTGAATATGTCGCCGTCGACAGGGGAGCCCGCTTCGATCCGGTCGAGCGCGTCCTCATAGCGGGAAAGTGACGCCAGCCGTGCTTCCGGCTCCGCATTGCCTTCGTCGGCAAGGTCGTCGGCGCTGCGGGCGAAGGCATAGATTGCTTCTACGGCAGGGCGCAATCGCGCGGGCATCAGGAGCGATGCAACCGGAAAGTTCTCGTAATGTTCGACCGGCATGGTTATGTTGTTAATGAAAAGAAAGCCGTAGGCAAACGACGTACGGCGTGATTATAATTACTAACCGGTCAGTCATTAAATGGTTGGCATTTCAGAAATGCCCCATGGTGTGCTTTTTTCAGCCCGAATAGTAAAGGAAAAAACGTGGCTCCGATCATCCGCCGTCCCCGCAAACCCTTGTCCCGCCTTCGTGTCACCGCCGTCGTGTCGGCCGCTGCTGTTCTCGCGTTGGCTGGATGTTCGAAACCGGTTGAAAAGCAGGCGGACATACGTCCGGTCCGTGCCGTTGTCCTGGCTGCCGACAACATCGACGTTGTGGCAGAGTTTCCCGGGGAAGTACGGGCCCGTGTGGAGTCGCGGCTTGGCTTCAGAATTGCGGGAAAGATCGTCGGTCGCAAGGTCGATGCGGGCACGGAGGTCAAGCGCGGCCAGCTCTTGATGCAGCTCGATCCCCAGGACCTGAAGCTGGCGCAGGCGCAGGCCAGTGCCGGCCTGAAGGCCGCTGAAAGCAATCGCGACCTCGCGAAGGCGGAGCTGAAGCGCTACCAGGACCTGCGCGAAAAGAACTTCGTCAGCCAGGCCATCCTCGATAGCAAGGAAACGACTTTCAAGGCAGCGCAGGCGAGTTATGACCAGGCGCTGGCGGGCTACAGGAACCAGTCCAACCAGGCCGGTTACGCCAGCCTGGTATCGGATGTTGACGGGGTCGTCACTGGGGTCGATGCCGAGGTCGGCCAGGTAGTGGGGGCTGGAACGCCGGTATTGCGGGTTGCGCAAGCCGGCGAAAAAGAAATTGTGATCGCCATACCGGAAGACAAGGTCGACGTCCTGCGGAAGGTAACCGACGTGAAAGTACGTACCTGGGCGAACCCGACCGACGTCATTCCCGGCATCCTGCGCGAGCTCTCACCTGTTGCCGATCCCGCGACCCGGACCTATGCAGCGAAGGTCTCCATTCCCGATGCTTCCGCAGAGCGCATCAAGCTCGGCATGACCGGATACGTGACCTTCTCGGCCAAATCGCAAAATGCCATGCTCAAGCTGCCCCTCGCCGCGCTATTCAACGATAAGGGCGCAACCTCGGTGTGGGTCGTGGAAAACGGCGGCGTAAAACTGGTGCCGGTACAGGTTGCGGGCTCCTCGGGTAACGAAATCCTGGTTGCCGGTGGCGTGACCCCGGGCCAAACCGTCGTTACCGCCGGCGTCAACCAGCTCAAGCCTGGGCAAAAGGTAAAGATACTCGCGTCGGAGCCGTCGGCCAGGATGGATAACCGGGTTGCCGCCGACACAACGAAGGCGAGCGCGGTCGCTGCCTCCGCCGGAGATGCCAAATGAGGTCGGGATTCAACCTATCCCGCTGGGCGCTCGAACACATTCCCCTCACGCGTTACCTGATTGTTGCGCTGCTCATTGGTGGCGTCCTCAGTTATGGCCGCCTTGGCCAGGACGAGGACCCGCCGTTCACTTTTCGCGGCATGGTGGTCCGCGCGTTCTGGCCCGGCGCGACCTCATTGCAGATGGCGGAGCAGGTCACCGACAAGCTGGAAAAGAAGCTGCAGGAAACCCCCTACATCGACAAGATCCGCAGCTACTCGAAGCCGGGCGAGACGCTCATCATCCTGCAACTGCGCGAGTCGACACCACCAAAGGAAACGCCGGGCGCCTGGTACCAGGTCCGAAAGAAGATCGGCGACATGCGCGGCACCCTGCCGGCCGGTGTCGTCGGTCCGTTCTTCAACGACGAGTTTGGCGATACCTATGGCTCGATCATTGCGCTGTCGGGAGACGGTTTCAGCTATGCCGACGTAAAGGACTATGCGGATTTCGTGCGCCAGCAATTGCTGAAGGTGCCCTCGGTCTCCAAGGTCGAACTCTTCGGCGTGCAGGACGAGAAGATCAACATCGAGTTCTCGCACAAAAAGTTCGCCCAGCTTGGTATCCCGTTCGAATCCGTGGTGCAGCAGCTGAACACGCAGAACGCACTGGAGGCAACGGGTGTTCTGGTCACGCCAACGGATAACTTGCAGGTTCGCGTGAGCGGGGCAATGTATACCGTCAAGGACCTGGAAGACCTTGAGCTGCGGGCGGGCAATGCCATGTTCCGCCTCGGCGACTTCGCCACGATCAAGCGCGAGTACAAGGATCCTCCGCAGGACAAGATGCGCTTCAACGGCAAGGAGGTGATCGGCCTTGGCATCTCGATGGAGAAGGGCGGCGACATCATCCAGATGGGACGAGACCTGGACGCCACGGTAACGGGAATCAAGGACAAGCTCCCGGTCGGCATCGAGCTCGAACGCGTGGCCGACCAGCCCAAGGCAGTGGCGTCGTCGGTCAATGAATTCCTTCGCACGCTGGCGGAAGCCGTATTGATCGTCCTTGCGGTCAGCTTCCTGTCGCTTGGCCTGCACACCAAACCCTTCCGGCTCGACGTTCGGCCTGGACTTGTTGTCGCATTCACCATTCCGTTGGTGCTCGCGGTGACCTTTCTGTTCATGCGCGTGTTCAGTATCGATCTGCACAAGATTTCGTTGGGCGCTCTCATCATCGCGCTCGGCCTGCTCGTCGACGACGCGATCATCGCCGTCGAGATGATGGTGCGAAAGATGGAGGAGGGCTTCTCGCGTTTCGATGCGGCGACGTTCGCCTATACATCGACCGCGATGCCGATGCTGACCGGCACACTGATTACCGCGGCGGGTTTCCTGCCCATCGGCCTGGCCAAGTCCGCTGCCGGCGAATATACGTTTTCGATGTTTTCGGTCAACGCACTCGCCCTCGTGATCTCCTGGTTCGTCGCCGTGCTTTTCACGCCATATATCGGCTACGTACTGCTCAAGGTGAAGCCAGCGGCGAATGCGGACGGCCATCACGAACTGTTTGACGGCCCGTTCTACAAGCGCTTCCGCGCTGTCGTGAACTGGTGCGTGGAGTGGCGCAAGACCACCATCCTGCTGACGCTGGCCTCGTTTGCGCTGGGCGTGTTCGGCTTCCGGTTCATCGAGCAGCAATTCTTCCCCGATTCCAGCAGGCCGGAATTGATGGTCGAACTGTGGATGCCGGAAGGCAGTTCCTTTACTGCGACCGAGGCGCAGGCCAAGAAATTCGAAGCCTTCATCAGCAAGCAGGAGGGCGTGGAAAGCGTGACGACCTACGTCGGCACTGGCAGCCCGCGCTTCTATCTCCCCCTCGACCAGATTTTCCCGCAGACCAATGTCTCGCAGGTGGTCGTATTGCCCAAGGACCTGAAGTCGCGAGAAATCCTGCGTCTCAAGATCATTGACGCTTTCAAGAATGATTTCCCGGAAGTGCGCGGCCGCGTCAAGCTGCTGCCGAACGGGCCGCCGGTGCCTTACCCTGTTCAGTTCCGCGTCTCGGGCTTCGAGGTGCCGAAAGTGCGGGAGATTGCCGATCAGGTGAAGGAGGTCATGCGTGCCAATCCCAACACGATGGGCGTCAACGACAACTGGAACGAGTCGGTCAAGGTCCTGCGTCTTGATCTCGACCAGGACAGATTGCGTGCGCTTGGCGTCAGTTCTCAGACGGTCATGCGGGCAGCCAACACGATCCTGTCCGGCAGTACCGTCGGCCAGTTCCGCGAAGGCAACAGGCTGATCGATATCGTGATGCGCCAGCCCGTCGAAGAGCGTTCGACAATTGCAGCCTTGAACGAAGCCAATATCCAGACCGCCAGCGGGCGCACCGTGCCCATGGCGCAGGTCGCTCGCGCCCAGTTCGTCTGGGAGCCCGGCGTCGTATGGCGCGAGGGTCGCGAATGGGCGATTACGGTGCAATCCGATGTCGTCGACGGCATTCAG
This sequence comes from Noviherbaspirillum sp. ST9, assembly GCF_048799745.1. Taxonomy (NCBI): domain Bacteria; kingdom Pseudomonadati; phylum Pseudomonadota; class Betaproteobacteria; order Burkholderiales; family Oxalobacteraceae; genus Noviherbaspirillum; species Noviherbaspirillum sp. ST9. The sequence continues at coordinate 106,390 of NZ_JBLWFR010000002.1, forward strand.
GGGCCGACGGTATCCAAACAGATCGATCCGCAGCTTCAGCAACTGCGCGCGTCGCTGCCTGCCGGCTACCGCATTGAACTGGCCGGTGCGGCTGCCGATAGCGGAAAGGCACAGGACTCTATCGCGGCGAATGTCCCGCTGGTGATCTTCATTATTTTCACCTTGCTGATGCTGCAATTGCACAGCTTCTCGCGGTCGGTGATGGTGTTTCTGACGGGACCGCTCGGCGTGGCTGGTGCTGCCATGGCCTTGCTGATCCTGCAAAGGCCTTTTGGCTTCGTCGCCCAACTCGGCGTGATTGCGCTGTTCGGCATGATCATCCGGAACTCCGTGATCCTGGTCGATCAGATCGAACACGACATTGCTGAGGGCGTCGCTCCCTGGAACGCGATCGTGGAAGCAGCCGTCCGGCGTTTCCGTCCGATCATCCTGACCGCGGCAGCGGCGGTGCTTGCGATGATCCCGCTGTCTCGTTCCGTCTTCTGGGGGCCGATGGCGGTGGCAATCATGGGCGGCCTGATCATTGCCACGGCGCTCACGCTGTTGTTCTTGCCCGCGCTGTATGCAGCCTGGTTCCGTGTCAGGAAGCCAGTGCCTGACGTCGCGGTTATTCCATAACGGCGCAAGGAGGAGGGGCTTATATGGCAAAGCCCCTTCGTTTCCGCTGGATGAAAAATCGGGACAGCGGATATAAAAATCCAGTAAAATGCCGGGTTGAAGTTGAAGAGCTAATAACAAAGGCGGGCGGCTTGGGCATGGTCAATGATTGACGGCTTGGGAAGTCTGGTAGGGCGACCGGGTATTCACTTCAGGGTCGCCCTTTGCTTTTGTGCATGATCAAGACACATTCCCGCGAGGATGGCGAAATTGGTAGACGCACCAGGTTTAGGTCCTGACGCCAGCAATGGTGTGGGGGTTCGAGTCCCCCTCCTCGCACCACAGCACAAACAATTTTTTGGATGATTCACATGGCAACTGCAGTCGAAACTTTGGAAAAACTCGAGCGTCGGATGACCATCACCGTGCCGCTGTCGGACGTCAAGGCGGAAGTTGAGAAGCGCCTGAAGATCCGCGCCCGCACCGCGAAGGCTCCCGGCTTCCGCCCGGGCAAGGTCCCGATGAAGATGGTCGCTCAGCAGTATGGTTACCAGGTTGAGACCGAAGTGTTGAACGACAAAGTGGGTCGTGCGTTCAGCGAAGCCGCTAGCGAGAACAACCTGCGCGTCGCCGGCTACCCGAAGCTCGAGCCGAAGACCGGCACTGCTGAAGACGTCGTTGCATTCGACGCCACTTTCGAGGTCTATCCGGAAGTGAAGATGGGCGATCTGGCCGCAGCCGAAGTCGAAAAGATCAAGAGTGAAGTTACTGACGCCGAGATCGACAAGACCGTCGACATCCTCCGCAAGCAGCGCGTGCACTATCACACCAAGGGCGAGCACAGCGCCCATGGCGACGGCGGCGCAGATGCTTCCGCGCAGAACGGTGATCGCGTCACCATCGATTTCGTTGGCAAGATCGACGGCGTCGAATTCCAGGGTGGCAAGGCAGAAGACTTCGTCTTCGTCCTCGGCGAAGGCCGTATGCTCAAGGAATTCGAAGACGCAGCCCTCGGCTTGAAGGTTGGCGAAGCCAAGACCTTCCCGCTGACCTTCCCGGAGGATTACCACGGCAAGGACGTCGCGGGCAAGACGGCGGAATTCACCATTACGATGAAGAAGATCGAATGGGCGCATCTGCCGGAAGTCGATGCCGAATTCGCCAAGTCGCTCGGCATCGCCGACGGCGACCTCGCCAAGATGCGCGAAGACATCAAGGTCAACCTCGAACGTGAAGTCAATGGTCGTGTCAAAGCCAAGACCAAGGACAGCGTGATGAATGCCCTGATCAAGGTCGCGGAGCTTGATGTGCCGAAGGCACTGGTCGACCAGGACGTCGAACGCCTGATCGAAATGGCGCGTCAGGACATGGCCCAGCGCGGCATGAACGTCAAGGATATGCCGTTTCCGCCCGAACTGTTCACCGCACAGGCTGAGCGCCGCGTCCGCCTCGGTTTGATCCTCGCCGAAGTCGTCAAGGCCAACAAGCTGGAAGCAACCCCGGAGCAGGTCAAGACCCAAGTCGAGGAATTCGCACAGAGCTACGAAGATCCGCAGCAAGTGATCAAGTTCTATTTCAGCGACCGTCGCCGTCTCGCCGAAGTGGAAGCCCTTGTATTGGAGGATAATGTCGTTAACTATGTGCTTGGCAAGGCCAAGGTGACCGAGAAGCCGGTCGCATTCGACGAATTGATGGGCAACACCGCACAAGGCTGATCCGGCCGGTGCGAACTCCATAAGGAAAGCACATGTCAGGCATGATGAGAAATTCCGCACTCGATACCGAAATGCTCGGTATGGTGCCGATGGTGATTGAACAGAGCGGCCGAGGCGAGCGCGCATACGATATTTATTCGCGCCTGCTTAAGGAACGCGTGATCTTCCTGGTTGGCCCGGTCAACGACCACAGCGCCAACCTGATTGTCGCGCAGCTGCTGTTCCTGGAAAGCGAAAATCCGGACAAGGACATTTCGCTGTACATCAACTCGCCCGGTGGCTCGGTATCGGCCGGCATGGCGATCTATGACACCATGCAGTTCATCAAGCCGGACGTGTCCACGCTGTGCACCGGCTTGGCGGCGTCCATGGGCGCCTTCCTGCTGGCTGCCGGTGCCAAGGGCAAGCGTTTTTCTCTGCCGAACTCGCGCATCATGATTCACCAGCCCTTGGGCGGTGCGCAAGGACAGGCAGCGGACATCGAGATCCAGGCTCGCGAGATCCTGTACCTCCGTGACCGTCTGAACCATATCCTGGCCGAAAAAACCGGCCGGAGCGTGGAACAAATCAGCAAAGATACAGACAGAGATAATTTCATGTCTGCTGCAGAGGCTGCCGAGTATGGCATGATTGATAAGGTGCTGACGTCCCGCGTCTGACGCGTCTGTTCAAGCGAAAAACGCCCGGGCGGGAGCACCGTCCGGGCGTTTTTGTTTTGCGGCGACGTATCGCGCCGATTTGTTCAATTTATTGCGCACCGTCGTGACGAATTTGGATTTCGCAGGTAATATCAGTTCAATCTCCACCCAAAATTTGCTTTATGTCTGACAAAAAATCCTCCAGCGGCGAAAAATTGCTTTACTGCTCCTTCTGCGGTAAGAGCCAACACGAGGTAAAGAAGCTCATTGCCGGCCCGTCGGTATTTATCTGCGACGAATGCATTGACCTGTGCAATGACATCATCCGTGACGAGGCCTCCAGCATCGAATCTGTCGCTGGACCCAAGTCCGATCTGCCGACGCCGCAGGAAATCTACGAGTTGCTGGGCCAATACGTGATCGGCCAGGAGACGGCAAAACGCATTCTGTCAGTGGCTGTATATAACCACTACAAACGCCTGAAGCACCTCGGCAAGAAGGATGACGTCGAGTTGGCGAAGAGCAATATCCTGCTCATCGGCCCAACCGGTTCCGGCAAGACCTTGCTGGCGCAGACGCTCGCGCGCATGCTGAATGTGCCTTTTGTCATTGCGGATGCGACGACACTGACCGAGGCCGGTTATGTCGGCGAGGATGTCGAAAACATCATCCAGAAGTTGTTGCAAAATTGCAATTACGAAGTCGACAAGGCACAAAAGGGCATCGTGTACATCGATGAGATCGACAAGATCTCCCGCAAGTCCGACAACCCCTCGATCACCCGCGACGTGTCGGGCGAAGGCGTGCAACAGGCACTGCTGAAACTGATCGAAGGGACGATGGCTTCGGTCCCGCCACAAGGTGGCCGCAAGCATCCGAACCAAGACTTCGTGCAGATCGACACGACGAACATCATGTTCATCTGTGGTGGGGCATTTGATGGCCTGGCCAAGATCATCTCCAACCGTTCTGAAAAGAGCGGCATTGGTTTCTCGGCATCCGTGAAGAGCCAGCAGGAGCGCAATGCGAGCGATGTGCTGCTTGGTGTGGAACCTGAAGATCTGATCAAATTTGGCTTGATTCCGGAGCTCGTCGGCCGTCTTCCGGTTGTTGCGACGCTGAGTGAACTAAACGAGGAAGCTCTAATCCAAATATTGCTTGAACCCAAGAATGCCCTGATCAAGCAGTATGCGAAGCTGCTGCAGATGGAAGGCGCGGAACTGGAAGTTCGGCCAGCAGCATTGCACGCAATTGCTAGAAAAGCGCTTGAACGCAAGACTGGTGCACGCGGGTTGCGCTCTATCCTGGAGCATGCGTTGCTGGAGGTGATGTTTGAATTGCCGAGCCAGCAGAATGTCGCCAAGGTGGTGATCGATGAAAATTGCATCATCAACGGAGCGAAACCCTTGTTGATTTACCACGAGCAGCCCAAGGTTTCCGGGGCAAAGTAGTAGTAGACCAGACCCGTTAAAACACTATGGACTCAAGCCCGTTTTTTTCCAGAAGCAGTAAAATTTGAGATACAGGAATCACTACAGGCTTCCATCGCAAAGCCACCCGAGGGCGACTTCGTGTGTGGCTTTTTTTATTGCAAGCATTGAAAGAAAGGGTTGAAACAGAGTGTTTTTTATTGCCGCTTGGACTTGAGTTTTGGCTGCTAGTGCCTACATCATTAACAAGCTATTAAATAAGGTTCGCCATGACGACTTCTACAACACTAACTGAACACACCCAACTGCCGCTTTTGCCGCTGCGGGACGTTGTTGTCTTCCCGCATATGGTGATCCCGCTCTTCGTTGGCCGGCCCAAGTCGATCAAGGCTCTTGAAGCTGCGATGGAACAAGGCAAGAGCATCATGCTTGCCGCACAGAAAGCTGCTGCCAAGGACGAACCTTCTGCGTCCGATATTTATGAAATCGGCTGCGTTGCCAATATCCTCCAGATGCTGAAGTTGCCTGACGGCACCGTAAAGGTGCTTGTCGAAGGCGCACAGCGCGCACGCATTCATCACATCAGCGAGCTTGATACCCACTTCGTTGCTGAACTCACCCCGGTCGAATCCGAGCCTGGCGATGAGTCTGAAGTGGAAGCGATGCGCCGCGCGATCGTCCAGCAGTTCGACCAGTACGTCAAACTGAACAAGAAGATTCCGCCTGAGATTCTTACTTCTTTAGCTGGAATAGACGATGCAGGCCGCCTAGCTGACACCATAGCAGCGCACCTGCCGCTTAAGCTTGAGCAAAAACAGATCATTCTCGAGATCTTCAACGTCGCGAAGCGCCACGAGCATCTGCTCGGCCAACTCGAGGCAGAGCTCGACATCCTGCAAGTCGAGAAGCGCATTCGCGGCCGCGTAAAGCGCCAGATGGAAAAGTCGCAGCGCGAGTACTACCTGAACGAGCAGGTCAAGGCGATCCAGAAGGAGCTCGGCGAAGGCGAGGAGGGAGCGGATCTCGAAGAACTCGAGAAGAAGATTATCGCCGCCCGCATGCCGAAAGAGGCACGCGAGAAGGCGCAGTCAGAACTGAAGAAGCTCAAGCTGATGTCGCCGATGTCCGCTGAAGCGACCGTTGTGCGCAACTACATCGACACGCTGATCGGCCTGCCGTGGCGGAAGAAGTCCAAGGTCAACAACGAGCTGTCCAATGCCGAGAAGGTGCTGGAAAGCGAGCACTACGGCCTCGAGAAGGTCAAGGAACGTATCCTTGAATACCTCGCGGTGCAACAGCGCGTCGACAAGCTGAAGGCACCGATCCTGTGCCTGGTTGGCCCTCCGGGCGTCGGCAAGACCTCGCTCGGCCAGTCGATCGCACGTGCTACCAACCGCAAGTTTGTGCGCATGGCGCTCGGCGGCGTGCGTGACGAAGCTGAAATCCGCGGCCACCGTCGTACGTATATCGGCTCCATGCCGGGCAAGATCCTTCAGAGCCTCTCGAAGGTCGGTGTGCGCAATCCGTTGTTCCTGCTCGATGAGGTGGACAAGCTTGGTCAGGACTTCCGCGGCGACCCGTCGTCCGCGCTTCTCGAAGTGCTGGACCCGGAGCAGAACCACACGTTCTCGGATCACTATGTTGAAGTGGACTTCGACCTGTCAGACGTAATGTTCGTTGCGACGTCGAACTCGTTCAACATTCCGCCTGCACTGCTGGATCGCATGGAAGTCATTCGCCTCTCGGGGTACACCGAAGATGAAAAGACAAACATCGCCCTGCGTTACTTGCTGCCGAAGCAAATTACGAACAACGGCCTGAAGGAAGACGAGATCACGGTATCGGAGTCGGCCATTCGCGACATCATTCGCTACTACACCCGCGAAGCAGGTGTGCGTTCGCTCGAGCGCGAGGTGTCGAAGATCTGCCGCAAGGTTGTGAAGATGCTGCTGCTGAAGAAGCAGGATCGCAAGGTGGTCGTCTCGTCCAAGAATCTCGACAAGTTCCTCGGCGTACGCCGCTACGACTTCGGTATTGCCGAGAAAGAGAATCAGATCGGCCAGGTGGTCGGCCTCGCATGGACGGAAGTGGGCGGCGACCTGCTGACGATCGAAGCGATGACGATGCCGGGCAAGGGCGACATCATTCGTACCGGTACGCTGGGCGACGTGATGAAGGAATCGATCGAGGCGGCGCGTACCGTCGTGCGCAGCCGCGCCAAGCGATTGGGTATCAAGAACGAGTTGTTCGGCAAGAGTGATATTCACATCCACGTGCCGGAAGGTGCGACGCCGAAGGATGGTCCGTCTGCAGGTATCGCAATGACGACTGCCCTGGTATCCGTACTGACCGGTATCCCGGTCCGCGCAGACGTCGCGATGACGGGCGAAATCACGCTGCGTGGTGAGGTGCTTCCGATCGGCGGGCTGAAGGAAAAGCTGTTGGCGGCGCATCGCGGTGGCATCAAGACCGTCTTGATTCCGGAGCAGAACGTGAAGGACTTGGCCGAGATCCCGGACAACGTCAAGAACAAGCTCGAAATCGTTCCGGTCCGCTGGATCGAAAAAGTGCTTGAGGTTGCCCTGGAACGTCAGCCTGTTCCCCTGACCGATGTCGACGCGCCGGTTGATACTGCGGTCACTGCGGCAACAGGAACTGCTGATCCGACGGTGGTCAAGCATTAATCCAAAACCGCATAAGAAAGCGCTCTTCGGAGCGCTTTTTTTATGTCATTTCACTGCTTAAAAAATAAGCGTCAGATTTTGTCTGTATGCCTTGATCGGCGTTAGGCGATCGCCCGGGAAAGCGCTTGACACAAGGCTTTGCGGCTTGTTTAATACGTGCTGCAGAAAATTTCTTATCTGCATTTTGTGTCGCTTGTGCTACTAAAAAGAGCCATAAACAGGCACCACAAAATCCAACTTTTTTGAGGGGGCGTCAGTGAATAAAACCGAACTAATCGATCACATCTCCGGGACCGCGGACATCTCGAAAGCCGCCGCAACGCGCGCGCTCGACGCACTGATCGGTGCAGTCAAAACCACATTGAAAAAGAACGGTTCCGTGACCCTGGTCGGTTTCGGTACTTTCACGGTTGGCAAGCGTGCCGCTCGTACCGGACGTAATCCGCGCACCGGCGACGCAATCAAGATCAAGGCCGCCAAGGTGCCGAAGTTCCGCCCGGGCAAAGCACTCAAGGATGCACTGAACTAACAATTAGGTAGTGCATCTCGAAAAAAGATACGCTATAATCTTGTTTTTTACGACGTGGTGACAAACGTCGTGAAGTTTGGCTGACTAAGTGTGGTTTCAGGGTGCTTAGCTCAGTTGGTAGAGCGGCGCCCTTACAAGGCGTAGGTCGGGAGTTCGAGCCTCTCAGCACCCACCAAAAGCAGCCAAGCTATGCAGTAGAGTTTCAGGAGTGGTAGTTCAGTCGGTTAGAATACCGGCCTGTCACGCCGGGGGTCGCGGGTTCGAGTCCCGTCCACTCCGCCAAAAACGAAAAAGGCGAACGAAAGTTCGCCTTTTTTCTTATGCGCGAAGGATTTTTGAAGTATTTCCCAGAATGCCCTCGGCCCCATGGTGTCGAATGGCAGCTAGGAATGGTTTGATCCGTTGCGTGCTAAGCAGCGCTCCGGCGAACCGCGTTATCGAAATTTCGTTTTCACAATCTGTACGCCTGTAGGATCGCCCATGTTTGATTTTATTCGTACGCATCAACGCCTGATGCAGTTCGTGCTCCTGCTGTTCATTTTCCCCTCATTTGTGTTTTTCGGGCTCGAAGGCTATACCCGTCTCAGCGATGCAGGCAATGCCGTCGCAAAAGTGGGCGGCAACTCGATCACTCAGCAGGAGCTTGACGCTGCACAGCGTGAGCAGATGGAGCGATTCCGTCAGATGTTCGGTGCACAGTTCGATCCGAAGATGCTGGATACGCCCGAAGCCAAGCAGGAAATCCTAGAAGGCCTGATTGCGCAGCGTGTCGTGGCAGCCGAGGCGGCAAAGAGCCGTCTGTCCGTGAGCGACCAGACCTTGCAGCAGAACATCCTCGCGATGCAAGGCCTGACCGGTCCCGACGGCAAGTTCGATGTTGAGCGCTACAAGTCCGCGCTAGCCGCGCAAGGCATGACACCTGCGATGTTCGAAGCGCAATTGCGCCGTGACCTTACCCTCCAGCAGGTGGGTGGCGCGATTCAGGGGACGGCATTTGCACCGAAGTCGGTGGCAAACCGCCTGTCCGACCTCAGCGACCAGGAACGCGAGGTGCAGGAACTGGTGTTCAAGGCGTCGGACTTTGCTTCGCAGGTGAAGGTCACCGACGAGATGCTGAAGGCGTATTACGAGAAGAACGGTGCGCAGTTCGAGATTCCGGAGCAGGTCAAGGCAGAATATGTCGTGCTGAACAGCGACACTGTCGCTGCGCAAATCTCCGTCAATGACGCGGACATCAAGTCATACTACGAGCAGAATGCAAAGCGCTTTGTAGAAGAGGAACAGCGCCGCGCCAGTCACATCCTGATCAAGGCCGAGAAAGGCGCTTCGGCATCGGATAAGGCTGCGGCCAAGGAGAAGGCGGAAAAACTGCTTGCGCAGTTGCGCAAGAACCCGGCCGATTTTGCCAAGCTGGCCAAGGAAAATTCGCAGGACCCGGGATCCGCCGAACGCGGGGGCGACCTCGATTTCTTCAGCAAGGGCATGATGGTGCCGCCATTCGAAGAGGCGGCGTTCAAGCTGAAGCAGGGCGAGATCAGCGATGTCGTCCAGTCCGATTTCGGTTTCCACATCATCCAGGTCACCGGAATCAAGCCGGGATCGGCAAAGAGCCTCGACGCTGTGAAGGGCCAGATTGCAGGCGAGATCAAGAAGCAACTCGCGGGGAAGAAGTTTTCCGAGATGGCCGAGCAATTCACGAATATGGTGTACGAGCAGTCCGACAGCTTGAAGCCTGTTGCCGACAAGCTGGGCCTCAAGATCGAGACTGCTGCCGGACTGACGCGCAAGCCGAGCCCGTCGGCAGCGCCTAATGCACCGTTCAACCATCCGAAATTCCTCGGCGTACTGTTCTCTGACGATGCAATCAAGAACAAGCGCAATACCGAAGCAGTCGAGGTGGCGCCGAGCACGTTGGTCGCAGGTCGCGTCCTTGAGTACAAGCCGGTAACGAAGCGTCCGTTCGAAGAAGTGCAGTCCACCGTGCGAGAGCGCGTGATCCAGATCGAGGCTGCGAACCTTGCCCGCAAGGCAGGTGAAGAAAAGCTTGCGGCGCTCAAGAGCGGCGGTGAAGCGGCGGGATTCTCGGACGCGAAGACGGTGTCCCGCGTGAAGAACCAGGGCGTACGTCCAGAGGCGCTGGGCGCAATCATGAAGGCGGATACGACCAAGCTGCCGTCCTACGTCAGTGTCGAATTGCCGGGCCAGGGCTACGCGCTCTACCGCGTCAACAAGGTCAACCAACCGGCCAATGTCGATACCGCACGCCGCCAGGCCGAACAGCAACAGATCGCCGGAGCACTCGCTCAGCTCGAGTCTCATGCGTACCTCGAGGCGCTGAAAAAGAAGGCGAAGGTGGAAATCCTGAGCAAGCCGGGCAAACCGGCCGACGGAGCGTCGAACGAAGGAAAGTAACCGGGTCTGGAAATGAAAAACCGCTCGCATTGTCGAGCGGTTTTTTTTTGCCTTCTGCTCTTTACCTTTGCAGCAGGGATTTCAAGTGCGGCCAGATATTGTCCAGCATAATTGGTTGTGCTTCGGCGAGCGGGTGTATCCGATCCGCCTGAAACAATTGCGGCCGGTTGGCAACGCCTTCGAGCAGAAACGGCACAAGCGGGACTTTGGCTTCCTTCGACAGCTTCTGGTAAAGACCAGAGAACCGGTCGGCATATTCTCGTCCGTAGTTGGGCGGAATTTGCATCCCAACCAGCAGGACCTTGGCCTTTGCCTTCTGCGACTCCTGGATCATCGCGCGGAGATTCGCTTCCGCCGAGGCAAGCGGAAGGCCGCGTAGTCCGTCATTCCCGCCCAACTCAATGACCACGATGGAAGGGCGGTGCTGTCCGAGCAATTCCGAGAGCCGTGCCTTGCCGCCGCTGGTTGTTTCGCCGCTGATGCTGGCATTGACGATACTGGCGTCGATTTGCTCCGCCTTCAGGCGTTGCTCAAGCAATGTGACCCATCCGGCACCGCGTGCGATGCCATACTCTGCGGAGAGGCTGTCACCGAGCACAAGCACAGTTTTTGATGCAGAATAGGCGCACGTTGCGAAGAAGACCAGCGTCAACGCCGCCGCCATCTGTATCCACCCAATTCCTTTTCCCAATTTACTGACGTTATCCTGCATGCCTGGACCTTCCTCGAAAACTGCTGCGATTGAAACCATTCATTTGAGCAAGCGTGTCGCGGATGCGACGGGTGAGTTGACGATTCTGCGTGATATCGATTTTACCGTGCAGGCAGGGGAGACGCTGGCGATCGTCGGTGCGTCAGGTTCGGGCAAGTCCACTTTGCTTGGCTTGCTCGCCGGCCTCGATACCCCCTCGGAAGGGACGGTGAAGCTCGATGGCGTCGACATCTTCGAGCTGAGTGAAGATGGCCGGGCCGGGTTGAGGCAGGCGAAGCTCGGGTTCGTGTTCCAGTCGTTTCAGTTGCTTTCGCATCTCACCGCGTTGGAAAACGTGATGCTGCCGCTCGAACTGCGGCGAGATGACGATGCGCGTGCGAAGGCGGAAGCAATGCTGGGGCGTGTCGGCCTATCCAGCCGGTTGCGGCATTACCCGAAATACCTTTCCGGGGGGGAGCAGCAGCGCGTGGCATTGGCGCGCGCGTTCGTGACGGAGCCGCCCTTGCTGTTCGCGGATGAGCCGACGGGCAGCCTCGACGCGGTGACTGGCGAGGCGGTGATCAAACTGATGTTCGAACTGAATGAAGAGCGCGGATCGACACTGGTACTTGTGACGCATGACTCTTCGATTGCCGCGCGCTGCCGGCGCACGATTACGATCGCTGCCGGCCAATTGACCTAGCGTCAGCGCGATGCCGGTGCATCGACGTGGACACGGCGATGCTCGACAAAGGCGATACCGACGCCGCCCGCACAGATGATTCCTATTCCCACGGCAGTAAGACTGTCCGGCAGCTGGCCAAAGACCAGCCATCCCATTGTCGTTGCCGAAATGATTTGCAGGTAGGCGTACGGCGCGAGGAGCGATGCCTCGGCGTGCTTGTAGGCACTGTTCACGAGCAGGTGCCCGATCGTGCTGGTAATGCCGGTCGATGCGAGGATCAGCCATTCGGCCGTCGTCGGGACATGTGGTGTCCAGAAAAAGGGAACGATGGCAGAGCTGATGACCATTCCCACCAGTCCGCCGTAGAAAAGCGTCACCATCGGGTGGTCGAACTGATTCGTTTTGCGGGTGAGGACGACCACGGCGGCGAAGATCAGCGCGGAGAGGAGGCCGAGCATCACACCGACCGGCACAATGTTTCCCCCAGGGCGCATGACAATCAGCATGCCGGTAAAACCGACTGCTACGGCAACCCATCGCGAGGCATAAGACTTTTCCTTGAGCAGCCAGGGCGAGATGGCGAGCACGAAAAGCGGCGCGCAGAAATTCATCGCCGTGCCTTCGGATAGCGGGACGATTTTCAGCACCGAGAAAAAGACGATCGTGGAGAGGAGGAGGAGCGCCGCTCGGAATAGCTGCAGGCGAGGGCGGCGCGTACGTAGGATGCTGTGACCATACTTGCGGTAAAAGTGCGGCGCCAGGACGGCGGCCATCATCAGGGTGTTCAGCGAGTACCGCATCCACGCGATCATGACCACGTGATAACCGGATTGGGCCAGCAGCTTGCCTGCGGTATCAAGCAGGGAAAGCGTCCATTGTCCAAGGACGAGGCAGGCGATGCCCAACCAGAGCTTAGCGCGGGGAGTGGCTGTCGGCATGCGCTTCTGTAAGCTGGTTCAAGAGGATGCGTATGGCGGGGATCAGTTCGCTTGCCGTCAGTCCGATGGGGCCGGCGCCTTGCCGTACCAGCGTATCCGCCGCTTGTCCGTGAAGCCATACAGATGCCAGCGCCGCATTCCAGGCTGGGAAACCTTGCGCCAGCAGGGCACCGCAAATTCCTGCCAGTACATCGCCGGTACCAGCTGTCGCCAGCGCGGGATTGCCGGTCGTGTTGATGGCGATTTCTCCATCCTGCCGCGCGATGATGCTGCCGGATCCTTTCAGGATAACCACAGCATGGAAGCGGCGGGCGAGTTCGCGCGCGGCCAGGGGGCGATCCGATTGCACTTCTTTCGTCGTTGAATCGAGAAGCCGTGCTGCTTCAAGCGGATGGGGCGTAATGATCGTGGGTGCCGACCGTTCTGCCATCCGGGTTTGCAGTCCGGGCTCGGCTGCGATCAAGTTCAGGGCGTCTGCGTCGGCGACCAGCGGTACAGAGGCAAGCAGGACGCTCGCCAGTACATCATTTGCTTCTTGCGATGAGCCCATGCCGGGCCCGGCAACGAGCGCGCCGGAGGAAAAATCCATGGCGGCGGCGGAACGGCACATCAATTCCGGTTGCACACTGTCGTACGACGGAGTATCGCCGATGAAGGCTGCATAGACGCGGCCGGCCCCGCATTTGGCGGCGGTCCTGGCCGCAAGAATGGGCGCGCCCGCCATGCCCGTTGCGCCGCCGATAATGACGACGTCGCCGAAGCTCCCTTTATGGGAATGGTGTGGGCGCTTCCTGAGGAAGCTGGCAAAGGCATCAACCGAATTCAGACGCATTTGGGAGGGGCTGAAACGGCAGGCGTCAAGGTCGAGTCCTGCTACATGGACGAGGCCGGCGTAGTCACGACCGTGCAGGGTATGGAGGCCCGGCTTGTCTGCAATGAATGTGATGGTGTGCGTAGCACGAACGGCGGTGCCGTCTTCGCCGACGATTGCGCCAGTGTCGGCGTCGAGCCCGCTCGGGACATCGAGTGCGATCACCGGGCAAGAGAGTGCATTGATGCGTTCGACCAGATCGCGGTAAATCCCGGCAATCGGCCGCGTGAGACCAATTCCGAACAGGCCGTCGATCGCAAGGTCGCAGGGGAACGTCTCGTCGGGCAGCGCCGTTGCGGCATCGACAATGTGCAGTGGGCTGTGCCGGGCACGCTCCAGCATGCGGCGTGCATCGTCGGGTAGGCGCGCAGGATCGGCGCACATCAGCAGTGTTGCATCCAGTCCGTGCTCTGCGAGAAGTCGCGCTGCTTCGACTGCGTCGCCGCCATTATTGCCGGGTCCCGCAAATGCAATGACGCGTGCGTCGGTAGATGCATGGGCCAGGACTCCAAGAGCGAATTCGGCGGCAGACTTGCCTGCACGCTGCATCAGCGTCCCCTCGGGCAGGGCGGCAAGGCTGGCCTGTTCGATCTCGCGAATCTCGGCAACGGTGTAGAGCGCGGTCTGGGCGGACATGGAGGCGGGTGGTCGGTGGGCGTGAATGGATTTTATGCCAAGTCCAACGCTGTCGCGAAAATGTCGCTGTTTTCGTTGCCCTGGTTTAAAGATTCATTTATGATGAATGTTAATGGCGATTGTCTTGAATCGCGTCTTTCCACATCGTTTAACCCAAGGAGTCCTGGCATGTCACACGATTGTTCCCGTCCGCTAGTTAATGGAGGCATTTATCCGTTCGATGCACGTGGTGTAGCGAAGCGTTTCCGCCACGCAGCGATTTTCGGCGCGCTCGATGCGCTCGAACCGGGCGAAACGATGCGGTTCTGCAATGACCATGATCCCTTGCCCCTGCTGGCGCAAATCGACAACTACTTCGGACCGCGCATCAAGATGGCCTACGTCAGCCGCGAGCCGGGCGAAATCGTCATCGACTTCCTGGTCGCTTCCTGAAGCTATTTGCGTAATAGGGCAGCCGCATGTGCCGCGATCGCGAGGGAGGCCGTCAATCCCGGCGATTCGATGCCGTAAAGGCCAAGGTAGTGCGGGCTGCCATGCGCTGCGAACAGGAAGTCGGCGGCCGGTGCGCCGGGTGGAGTGATCTTCGGGCGCACGCCGGAATAGGCCGGCTGTAAAGCATCGTCGCCGAGATCCGGCCAGTACGCGCGGATCTCGCGGTAAAAAGCTGCGGCGCGGGACGCGTCGACGCTGTAGTCGATTTCCTCCTGCGGCGCTGACAGCCATTCGACATCCGGGCCGAAGCGCGCCTGGCCTCCCATGTCGAGGGTGAGGTGCACACCGAGACCGCCTGGTTCGGGCACGGGATAGATCAGGCGAGAAAACGGAGCCTTGCCGGCGAGGGAATAGTAATTGCCTTTCGCGAAATGGGCGCCAGGAATGGATACCGGATCCAGTCCTTCAATGGCGTGCGCAAGATGCGGCGCCCACAACCCTCCACAGTTCACGAGCGTGGACGCCTCCAGCTCGGTTTCTTCACCTTCCCCCGTTTTGACTTGCAATACGACGCCTGCGTCTGTCAGCCGTCCCGACACCACTCTGCTGTCCATCGCAAATACGGCACCGTCATGTTCCGCATCGCCCTGCAACGCCAGCATGTAGCCATGCGTATCGATGATGCCGGTGTTGGGGGATGCGAGGGCGGCAACACAGGAAAGCGAGGACTCCATCGCCCTTGCGCTTTTGCCATCGAGCCAATGAACTTCGGCGCAACCATTGTCCTGCGCTTGCCTGAGGATCGCTGCCAGCTTTGGTATCTGCTGGTCGGAGGTGGCCACCACGAGTTTTCCGCAACGCCGGTAAGCAATGCCCTTCGCATCGCAGTAGTCATAGAGCGCATCGCGGCCTTGCACGCAGAGGCGCGCCTTGAGGCTTCCCGTCGGGTAGTACAGACCGGCGTGAATGACCTCGCTGTTGCGTGAGCTTGTTTCCATGCCGATCGCCGGATACCGTTCGATCACGATGACTTCGCGTCCCTCGCGGGCAAGCTCCCTTGCAATCGCCAGACCGATGACGCCCGCACCGATGACGGCACAGTCAATCCTATCCATAGCGCGACAACGTCAGCCCGTCCATGTCGATGTCCGGCGCATAGCCGGAGATGACATCGGCGAGAACCTTGCCGGAACCGGCCGCCATGGTCCAGCCGTTGGAACCGTGGCCAATGTTGACGAATACATTGCGTACCGGCGTTGCGCCGATAAGCGGCGGCCCATCGGGCAGCATCGGTCGAATGCCGGTCCAGAAATTGGCCTGCGAATAATTGGCGGCGTCGGGAAACCAGTCGCTGCCTACCTTGAGCAGTGTGCGCAGGGCGCGGTCACGCAACGCGTCGGAACGTGCACCCAGTTCTGCGGTGCCCGCGATCCGCACGCGTCCTCCAAGGCGCGTGATGGCGACGCGGTAGGCCTCGTCCACGACGGCGGCCTGCGGGGCGTGTTCGAAGTTCTTGATGTGCGCGGTCGCCGAATAACCCGTTACCGGATACATTGGCACATGGATTCCCAGTGGCTTGAGCAGGCTGGCGCTGTCGATGCCTGCAGCGACGACCACGGCGTCGGCAGGATAGCGGCCTTCGTCAATCTGCAGGGCAACGCCTCTCGACTCCGTTTCGATCGCGTGCACGGTGCTCGTAAAGTGGAACTGCACACCGATGGAACTGGCGATCTGCTTGAGGCGCTTGGTGAACAGCGGGCAGTTGCCGGCCTCGTCCTGAGGAAGGTAGATGCCGCCAGCCAGCGGCGTGTCGGATGCAAGCGCCGGTTCGATCGCGCGGACGCCTTCGGCGTCCAGGATCTCGTGCGGCAATCCGTTCTCGGCCAGGAGTTCGATACCCGGCGCGGCGAGCAGGCGGTCCTTCTCCGTCCGGAACAGTTGCAGCACGCCTTGCGTCTGCTCATAGTCGATCTGGTAATAGTCGCGCATCTGGCGAAGGATGTCGCGACTGTACAGCGCCAGGCGCTGCATGCGCGAGCGGTTGATGCGATAACGCTCCAGTTCGCATTCCGCCATCCAGCGGCGCACCCAGTGCCACATCGTGCGATCCAGGCTGGGCTTCAGCCTGACCGGGGCTTCGGCGCGAAAGAGCTGGGAGAGAATCCTTTTCGGCATGCCGGGAGACGCCCAGGGAGCGGCATAGCCCGGGGCCACCATGCCGCCATGGGCAAAGCTCGCCTCCTGGGCGACGTTCTGGTGCCGTTCGATGACCACGACGTCATGCCCGGCTTCCGCAAGGAAGTATGCGGTACAGACGCCGACGACGCCACCACCGACCACTGCTACTTGTTTTTGTGTCACAGAATAACCTGATTGCTATGGACCGCAGTCGAGAGGATAAGCCGGAATGCGGGCAGGCGATGTTCGCCCGGGTCAAGAAATCGTAGACCGCCGGACATATTTCTAGTTCAAAGCCGTAATTTTATTCGACGACGGACCATGCGGCATCCGCGTCGTGCTCAGTGCTTGCAGGGACCTGGGTAGCCGGGCAGGTCCCGGGCTTCCGGCTGGCATGCAAGCACCTCGGCTGCCTGCATGGCCTCCAGAAGGTTGAGGCGGTCTATCGGCCGCCATCCCATGCGGTCACCGAAATACCGTGCCCAGTGGAATTCCATGAAATACGCATCCGTCTTGCGGTAGTAACCGGCATCCTGCGCATATCCGGCAAGCGCGCGGTACGGATCGTCGGCCATGTCCACCAGCCGCCTGGGCAGCGCGGACGGCTCGATGGGTTTGCCCTTCGCATCGTACAGGTAGACCCAGCGCCGGGCTTGCATCTCCTGCCAGAACGTCGCGGAATTGTCGAAACGCCCAATGACTTGGGCAGTGGCGCGTTGCGCGCCTACCCGTACGAGGACGCTTGCAAGGTGATGGCTGTCGGTCAGGTAAAAGTGGCCGTCGGGCCCTTGTACGACCGGAATGGGGCGCCTGGCCGTAGAGCGCACAAAATCGGTGTCACCCGTCATGCGCGCCGCGCGCTCCTCGACCTGGATCATGCCTACGGCGGATTGGGTGGGGTGCAGCGTGGCGAGGTTGATTTCACATGTCGCGTTGAGTGGAATGTCCCGGCTGCATTGAGGCGCTGCAAAGCTTGTCGTCAGCGGCGCGAGTGCGATGGCAAGGGAAACGAGAAAGCGCGAGGAAGCGCGGGGCAGGCGATGCATTGTCTGTCGGTCAACGGAGAAAACACGATGATACCCCGCCTTCGCGCCTCGGTATCGGCGACCGGTTTTCTTTCTCGGATCGATGATTGCCGCCTGACGTACGTGATGGTACGTAAGGCGCGGTGCGTAGTTGTACGCTTGTGCCGCGTTGCCAACGGCAGAATACTTTGCGGCAGGTGACGGTGGGCGTCACCAAGAACAATCAACAGATTCCAGTCAGGGAGAGACAACATGAAACATCTGCTGAAAACGATCACGACGGCAATGCTTGCATTGCTCATTCATGCAAGCGCGACGGCTGCGGACCGGGGCTCCGCCGACGAGGCGGTTGCCATGGTCAAGAAGGCGATCGCCTACATGAAAGAGAACGGCAAGGAAAAAGCCTTTGCCGAGTTCGGCAACCCTGGGAACGCCGCATTCCACGATCGCGACTTGTACATCTTTGTGTATGACCTGAACGGTAACAGCGTGGCGCACGGGAACAATCCGAAGATGGTCGGAAAGAACCTGCTGGAAATGAAGGACCATGATGGCAAATTCATCATCAAGGGCTTCATCGACGTCGCGAATGCCAAGGGCAAGGGCTGGGTGGACTACAAGTGGCCGAATCCCGTGACCAAGGCGGTGGAACAGAAATCGGGTTACGTTGAAAAAGTCGACAACCTGATCGTGGGGTCGGGCGTCTACAAGTAATCCATTCGACAACGGTGCGGGAAGTTGGCGCATGCCGGATCCGGCATGCGCTTTTTTTATTGCGCTTGCAGTGTGCGTTCGATCGCGCGGGCCACAGCAAGGATCTTGCGGTCGGACATTGCGGGACCTGCAACCATCAGGCCCACGGGCAGCGTGCCCTCCGCATGGCAGGGCAGGGAAACCGCACAGCCGTCGAGGAGGTTGATGGTGGACGGATTGCGCAGCAGCAGGCTGTTCGCCTTGAAGAAGGCTTCCTCCGATCCTTCGAGCTCGGCAATGGCTGGCGCAACGATCGGCACCGTTGGCATGATCAGCGAATCGAAGGGGGCGAGCGCCTCTTCCATGCGCGTGATCCAGTCGCGGCGATTCCGATGCATGTCGATGTAGTCGGCGGCACTCACCGATTCGCCCATTCTGATGCGCTTGGCGACGCGGAAGTCGTACTCCGCCTCGCGTGTCGACAGGAGGCTCCGGTGCCAGGCAAAGGATTCCGGGCCGGAGAAACGATTGAGGGAGGACGCTTCCGCAAGTAGTCCAAAGGGCACGTCGACGATCTTCGCGTCTGCTTTGGAAAGTCGTGACAAAGCGTCGGAGAAGGATGCGGCAACATGTGGTTCGAGACTGTCGAGCATGACCGTCTGCGGTACTGCCAGGCGCAGCCCGGCCAGAGGCAGGTCGGGAATGGACAGGACAGTATTGGCGATGATGTTGTCGACCAGGATGCAGTCATCCACGGAGCGCGTCATCGCGCAGATCGTGTCGAGTGTCGTGGATAGCGGTATGGTCCCGGCAGTCGGTACGCGGCGGGCAGTCGGCTTGAAGCCGACGACGCCGCACAGCGCCGCGGGAATGCGGATGGATCCGCCAGTATCGGAACCGATCGCCGCCACGCACAGGCCAGTAGCGACGGAGACGGCCGCGCCCGAGGACGAACCGCCCGGAATGCGGGCGACTGCGGTATCGGCCGGATTGGCGGGTGTCCCGTAGTGCGGATTCAAGCCGACGCCGGAGTACGCGAATTCCGTCATGTTCGTCTTGCCGATAATGGCAGCACCGGCAATGCGCAAGCGTTTGACGACCGGCGCGTCGGCTTTTGCCGGGGCGGAATCACGCAGCACCGTCGACCCTGCAAGGGTCGTTTCGCCTGCAACATCGATCAGGTCCTTGATCGACACAGGCAGGCCGGCAAGCGGCGAGACTTCAACCCCTGCGGCACGCATGCTGTCCGCATGTTCTCCGGCGGCGCGAGCGGCTTCGGGATAAAGGCGGGTGAAGACGGAGGGGAATTTTGCCGCCTCGTCCAGGCTGACTTCCACGAGTGAAAAGCGGGAATAGCGGTCAAGGGCGGGTATCGATTTGGCGGTCAGCGGATTCATGCGGAATACGATTGGTCCAAGGGTGGGTGCGGCTCGCCAACAATAGCACACGGAGCGGATTGCCAGGCGGCGCGGCCGGTGCATTGACAAGCTGCCATGATGGCTCCTCGCGGTATAATCTCGGATTCCGATTTAACCTGCAACCACGCCGTGCCCGTCCACGGCCGCGCTGCATCAATTCTCTTGCCGCCATGTTGATTCTGCCGGGCTCCAATGCCCTGTCTGCCTTCCGTACCCAGCGTCTTTTGTCACAATTGCAAGCAGTCGAGCCCGCCATCATCGGGGTCACCGGGCGCTTCCTCCATTTTGTCGATGCGGCAAACGCACCGAGCCAGGATGACATCGGACGCCTGAACGCGCTGCTCACCTATGGCGAGCCCTTCACGGCGTCGGCGGACGGCGATGAATTCGTGGTCATCCCGCGATTCGGCACGATTTCGCCGTGGGCTAGCAAGGCGACCGACATCGTCCACAATTGCGGCATGACGCACATCAAGCGCGTTGAGCGCGGCGTGTCCTATCACGTGCAGCTCAAGACCGGCCTGCTTGGCGGCGCGAAGAAATTGTCGGAGGCGGCGATCCTGGAAGTCGCGGCCTTGCTGCATGACCGCATGACCGAGGCCGTGCTGCGCAATGCGAACGACGCTGCGGGCTTGTTCCGCGAACTCGATGCCAAACCGCTGGAGTTCATCGACGTCCTGGCTGGCGGCAGGCAAGCACTCGTCACCGCCAACACCGACCTTGGCCTCGCGCTGTCGGAAGACGAGATCGACTACCTGCTCAACGCGTTCACCCAGGCGAAGCGCAACCCGACCGACGTCGAGCTGATGATGTTCGCGCAGGCCAACAGCGAACATTGCCGCCACAAGATTTTCAATGCGGACTGGACGATCGACGGCGTTGCGCAGGACAAGTCGCTGTTTGCGATGATCAAGAATACGCACCAGCTCAATCCGAAGGGCACGGTGGTTGCCTACAGCGACAATTCGTCCATCATCGAAGGCGCGTCAGTGATGCGTTTCTTCCCGAACGGCGCGAAGAACGGCAACGTGTACGAGGAGAAGGAAGAACTCACCCATATCCTGATGAAGGTCGAGACGCACAACCACCCGACGGCGATTTCGCCGTTCCCCGGTGCGTCCACCGGCGCCGGCGGTGAAATCCGCGACGAAGGCGCAACCGGCCGCGGCGCGAAGCCGAAGGCGGGCCTGACCGGCTTCACGGTTTCCAACCTGATGCTGACGCATTCCGTCCAGCCTTGGGAAAATGCGCGCGATGCGACCGAACCGGTCGCACAGCGCGAGCATCACGGCCAGTCCGGCATCTACGGCAAGCCGGACCGCATCGCATCTCCCCTGCAGATCATGATCGATGGCCCCATCGGCGGCGCGGCGTTCAACAACGAATTCGGCCGCCCGAACCTCGGCGGCTACTTCCGTACCTATGAACAGAAGGTCGCGGGCAAGGTTTACGGCTATCACAAGCCGATCATGATTGCCGGCGGCATGGGCAACATCTCGGCCAAGCACACGAAAAAGCATGACCTGCCGGTGGGCAGCCTGCTCATCCAGCTCGGTGGACCCGGCATGCGTATCGGCATGGGGGGGAGTGCCGCGTCGTCGATGGCGACGGGCACCAATACAGCCGACCTCGATTTTGATTCCGTGCAGCGCGGCAATCCGGAGATGGAACGCCGTGCGCAGGAAGTCATCAATGCCTGCTGGGCGATGGGTGATGACAATCCCATCCTTTCCATCCATGACGTCGGTGCGGGCGGTTTGTCCAATGCCTTCCCCGAAATCACCAATGACGCGAAGCGTGGCGCGATCTTCGACCTGCGCAAGGTGCCGCTGGAAGAAAGCGGAATGGCGCCCAAGGAAATCTGGAGCAACGAGTCGCAGGAACGCTATGTGCTGGCGATTGCGCCGGAAAGCCTGCCGCTGTTCCAGTTCCTGTGCGAACGCGAGCGTTCACCGTTCGCGGTTGTCGGTACGGCGACCGAAGAGCGCCAGCTGAAGGTGATCGATCCGGAACACGACAACAATCCGGTCGACATGCCGATGGAAGTCCTGCTGGGCAAGCCGCCGAAGATGCACCGCAACGTGGCGCACGTGGCCAACAACTTCCCCGCTGTCGACCTCACCGGCATTGAACTCGAAGATGCTGCGCAGCGCGTCCTGCGCCTGCCGACCGTGGCAGACAAATCCTTCCTGATCACCATCGGCGACCGCACCGTCGGCGCAACCTCGGTGCGCGACCAGATGGTCGGTCCATGGCAGGTGCCGGTGGCCGATTGCGCGGTCACTGCAATGAGCTTTGAAGGCTATCGTGGCGAAGCCATGGCCATGGGCGAGCGTACGCCACTGGCCGTCGTCAATGCGGCGGCATCGGGGCGCATGGCCGTCGGCGAAGCAATCACGAACATTGCCGCTGCGCCTATCGCAGATATTTCGGACATCAAGCTGTCCGCCAACTGGATGGCCGCATGCGGCCAGCCTGGTCAGGATGCTGCCTTGTTCGACACCGTGAAAGCGGTCGGCATGGAGCTGTGCCCGGCGCTGGGAGTCAGCATCCCGGTGGGCAAGGATTCGCTGTCCATGCGGACGACGTGGAAGGATGCGGAAGGCAGCAAGGAAGTCGTTTCGCCTGTGTCGCTGATCGTATCTGCGTTCGCGCCTGTGCCGGATGTGCGCCTGTCGCTCACGCCGCAACTGCGCAAGGATCTCGGCGACACCGCGCTCATCCTGATCGACCTCGGCCGCGGCAAGAACCGCATGGGCGCGTCGGCGCTCACGCAGGTGATGCAGCAGATCGGCAACGATGTGCCCGACGTCGACAGCGCGGAAGACCTCAAGGCCTTCTTCAATGCCATCCAGCAGCTCAACACTGAGCGCAAGCTGCTCGCCTATCACGATCGTTCGGATGGTGGCCTGTTCGCCACGCTGTGCGAGATGTCCTTCGCCGGCCGTACTGGCGTCTCAGTCAACCTCGACATCCTGACCATGGAAGGCGAGCATGCCTCGGATTCCGGCGAGGCGAAGAATTGGGCGGGCCAGATCGCCGAGCGACGCAACGACATGACGCTGCGCGCCCTGCTCAGCGAAGAGCTGGGCGCAGTGATCCAAGTGCGCGCCGACGAGAAGTCGGAGGTGATGAACGTGCTGCGGTCATACAACCTTGGTGCGTGCAGCCATATCATCGGCAAGCTCAATGACCGTGATGCTGTCGAGTTCACGCGCGATGCGAAGGTGATCTTCAGCCAGCAGCGCGTCGAGCTGCAGCGCCTGTGGAGTGAGACCAGCTGGCGCATCGCGCGCCTGCGCGACAACCCGGCTTGTGCCGACGCGGAATACGACCGCATCCTCGACACGTCCGATCCGGGCATGACGCCGAAGCTGGCCTTCGATCCGCAGGAGGATATCGCCGCGCCTTACATTGCGACTGGTGCGAAGCCGAAGGTAGCGATCCTGCGCGAGCAGGGCGTCAATTCGCATATCGAGACCGCCTACGTGATGCACAAGTCCGGTTTTGAAGCCGTGGACGTCCATATGAGCGACCTGATCGCCGGACGTGCGCGACTGGATGATTTCAAGGGATTCATCGCCGTGGGCGGTTTCTCCTACGGTGACGTCCTCGGTGCAGGCGAGGGCTGGGCGAAGACGGTCCTGTTCAATGCCAGGTTGGCCGAACAGTTCGCCGGATTCTTCAATCGCGGCGATACCTTCGCGCTGGGCATTTGCAATGGCTGCCAGATGATGAGCAATCTCAAGTCCATCATTCCCGGCGCGCAGGCATGGCCGAAGTTCACCCGCAACAAGTCGGAACAGTTCGAAGGGCGATTTGCGATGGTCGAAGTGGCGGATTCGCCGTCGATCTTCTTCGCGGGCATGGCGGGAACGCAGACGCCGATCGCCGTTGCGCATGGTGAAGGCTTTGCCGACTTCTCGCAGACCGGTGACATCAACCAGGCTCTAATCGCGATGCGCTGGGTCGACAACAAGGGCCAGGCGACCGAGGCTTATCCGTTCAATCCGAACGGCTCGCCGCAGGGGATTACCTCGGTGACGACGCCGGACGGCCGGTTCACGGTTATGATGCCCCATGCGGAACGCGTGTTCCGCACGGTGCAGCACTCCTGGCATCCGGACGGCTGGGGCGAGTACTCGCCGTGGATGCGCATGTTCCGCAATGCGCGCAAGTGGGTCGGCTAAGACAGATTTGCTTCCACTAATGAAAGGCACTCCCCGCGGAGTGCCTTTTTTGCTTTTGGTCAGTGCTTGGACGATTTCAGGAAATCATTGTTGATCGCGTTGGCACGTTGCCAGGCAGGACGGGCATACAGACGCCCGACATAGGCTTCGAACACCGGGCGCTTGTCGATCGAGCCAGACATCATTCCCCAGCCGAGACTGGAGCCGACGTACACATCGGCCGCGGTGAACTGCTCGCCGCAGACGTACGGACCGTCGGCAAGCGCTTTTTCGACAGCATTGATCGCGTCGTCGTAGCTGCCGAAACCCACGAATTTGCTCTTCCCAGGCGGCACCTGCCAGCCCAGCGATCTGGCAGTCGCAGCGGCCTCGAGTGGTCCTGCTGCGAAAAACAGCCAGCGGTAGTAGGTCCCGCGCGTCGGTTCACCTGCGGGTGGAGCCAGCATCTTTTCCGGGAACAGGTCGGCCAGATATGCGCAAATGGCGGCTGCTTCCGTGACGACGACATTTCCGTGCCTGAGTGCGGGTACTTTGCCCATGGGGTTGAGGGCGAGATAGGCACTGTCCTTCATTGTCGAGCCGAAGTCCAGCCATGCCGTCTTGTAATCGGCCCCGGTTTCTTCCAGCATCCAGTGGACGATGCGCCCGCGGGATTGCGGGTTGGTGTAGAACTCGAGTTCATTCATCGCTCGCCTCCGTGAGAGTGGTGCAGGATGACAAGCATATAAAAAAAGGCGCTCCAGTGGAGCGCCTTCTTGTTGATGCATTCGGCCTTTACTGGATCTTGGCCTTCTTGCGCAGGTCTTCCTGGTAAGCCTGCAGCTTCTTCTGCTGCAGCGATTCCGCGATCTGCGGCTTTACTTCTTCCAGGGCCGGCAGCTTGGCCGTGCGCACGTCTTCCAGTTTGATCACGTGGTAGCCGTATTGGGTCTTCACCGGTGCTTCGGTGATCTGGCCCTTCTGGAGGCCAACCATCGCGTCGGAGAACGGCTTTACGAAGGAGGCCGGGGAGGCCCAGTCGAGGTCGCCGCCGTTGGCTGCGGAGCCCGGATCCTTGGACTGCTTGGCCAGGTCTTCGAACTTGGCGCCGCCCTTCAGCTTGGTGATGATGGCCTTGGCTTCGTCTTCCTTGTCGACGAGGATATGGCGTGCGTGGTATTCCTTGTCGCCGGCCTGGGACTTGAACTTGTCGTACTCGGCCTGGATTTCCGCGTCCTTGACCGGGTTCTTCTTCAGGTAGTCCTGCACCAGTGCGCGGATCGCGATCGACTGGCGGGCGATCTCGACTTGGTTCTTGACGTCGGCCGAGTTGGACAGGCCGAGCTTGTCGGCTTCCTGGATCAGGATTTCACGGTTGATCAGCTCTTCCTTGACCATGGCACGCAGTTGCGGTGAATCCGGCTGGCCCTGTGCTGCCAGTTGCTTGATCATCGCGTCAGCGCGGGAGGAGGGAACGGGCTTGCCGTTGACCACTGCGAGGTTCTGTGCGAAAGCGGGCAGTGCAACTGCGGTGACGAGCAGCATCAGCAGGCGAGCGGGTTTCAGTGTCATTGTTTTCGTTCCTAGTTACGAGGGATGAAAGATTGTAAATGCGGCGCGCTATTTCGCAACTTCCGACGGCGCCAATGCGATGATGTTGAGGGCGTGTATGTCGCTGGTCATCATGTCACGGAGGCAATCATACACCAGCCGATGGCGCGCCACGCGGTTTAACCCATCAAAACGGTCGGAAACAATGCGGACGCTGTAATGTCCTGCGCCCGAGGCGGCGCCTGCATGCCCCACATGCAGGTGCGAATCATCGACAAGTTGACATTCAAGAGGTGCAAAAGTTGCGGTCAGCCGGCTCCGCATTTTTTCGATACGTTCGCTCATCGCTGGTCCTTCACATGTTTGGACAGGAAAACGCTCTGTGCGACGACGAAGGCGATCATCAGCCCGGTGAA
The DNA here is from genome assembly GCF_048799745.1 of Noviherbaspirillum sp. ST9. Lineage (NCBI taxonomy): Bacteria > Pseudomonadati > Pseudomonadota > Betaproteobacteria > Burkholderiales > Oxalobacteraceae > Noviherbaspirillum > Noviherbaspirillum sp. ST9. The sequence continues at coordinate 132,098 of NZ_JBLWFR010000002.1, forward strand.
GCCGAAGAGCTTGAAGTTCACCCAGAACGACGTTGGAAAACTGTAGGCGACATAAAGATTGACGACGCCCATTGCAGCGAAGAAGCCCGCCCATGAGAGGCTGAGGCGCTGCCATACGGGATCGGGCAGCGAAATCTGCTTCTCCATCATCATGCGGATCAGGTTCTTTCCGAACAGCGTCTGCGCAATCAGCAGCGCCGCACCGAAGCACCAGTAGAGCACGGTCGGCTTCCACTTGATGAAGGTTTCGTTGTTGAAGTAGATGGTGGCGCCACCGAAGACGGTAATGATTGCGAGTGAAACCCAGAGCATGCCGTCCACCTTGCGACGGCGCAGCAGCAGGTAGCCGATCTGCGCGAAGGTGGCGAGGATGGCGACCGCTGTCGCGAGCATGATCGGCGCCTGGACCGAGGTGGCCGCTCCGGAAGTCACGCCGGACAGGAATTGCTGGGCGAGGGCCTGGGCTGCATCAGGGTGTCCTTCACCCCACTTGAACATGGCGAAGAACAGGATGACAGGGAAAAGATCGAATAGGAACTTCATTGAGCCAGGCTTTCCGTTACTTGGGGTCAAACCGCAATGACGCGGAGTTGATGCAATAGCGCAATCCCGTAGGCGGCGGTCCATCCGGAAAGACATGGCCGAGATGCGCGTCGCAAACATTGCACAGGATTTCGGTGCGTATCATGCCATGACTGCGGTCCACGCGCTCGGTTACATGCTCGGGATCAAGCGGCTTGAAGTAACTGGGCCAGCCGCAGCCGGAGTCGAACTTCGCATCCGATTCAAACAGTGGCGTGCCGCAGCAGACGCAGGTATAGATGCCATGTTCGTGATGGTCCCAGTAGCGTCCGGTAAACGCGCGTTCGGTTGCGGCGTTCCGGGTCACCTGGTATTCGATGGGGTCAAGTTGGGCCCGCCATTCGGCGTCGGTTTTCACTACCTTGTTCATGATGAGCAGCTCACTTCCAGTTCGCTCGCCCAGTCGGGCGGCAGGTTCGCATATGCCTCGTGCTCCGGTTGCTCGTCAAAGGGGCGTTCGAGAATCTTGAGCAATTTGGCAACTTCCGAGAAATCCTTATTTTGCGCCTTTTCAATGGCGATTTGCGCCAGGTAGTTGCGGAGGACGAATTTCGGATTCACCGCGTGCATGGCGGCACGGCGTGCGGCGTCCTCGCTGTTTTCCTGTTTTAGCCGCAGACGGTATTGCACGGCCCAGGCGTCGAAGGCCGGGCGGTCGATGAAGAGGTCGCGCAAAGGCTCGTCGGACGCCGGATCGTCCATCTTCAGGTCGCCAAGGCGGCGGAAGAAGAGGGTGAAGTCCACATGACTGCCCTGCATCATGTTGAACATGGCGTCGATGAGGGCGCCATCTTCCGGCAGCGTCGATTGCAGGCCAAGCTTGGCATGCACCAGTTGCTCGAGCTTGTCGTCGTAGGCCGGCTTGTAGATTTCAAGCGCAGCCTGTGCATCGTCGACTTCCCCGATCAGCGGCAGCAATGCCTGGCCGAGTGCGAAGCAGTTCCACTGACCGATACGCGGCTGCATCTGATACGCGTAGCGCCCTTGGTGATCGCTGTGATTGCAGATGTGACGCGCATCGAATGCCTCCATGAAGCCGAATGGGCCGTAGTCGATGGTAATGCCGAGAATGGACATGTTGTCCGTATTCATGACTCCGTGCATGAAACCGATCGCTTGCCATTGTGCGATCAGTTCGGCCGTGCGGCGCGTGACTTCTTTCAGCAGCGCCTGGTACGGATTCGTCGCGTCGCGAAGCGCCGGGTAGAAATGATCGATGACGTAGTCCGCGAGTATCTTCAGCTCATCCTTGCGGTTGTTGTAGAACCAGTGCTCGAACGAGCCGAAGCGCACGAATGTCGGGGCCATCCGTGTCGCGACCGCGCCGGTCTCGGGCGTCTCGCGCATGACAAGCATGTCGGTGCCGACGACGCAGAGCGCGCGGGAGGTCGGGATGCCGAGCGCCGCCATCGCCTCGGAGCACAGGAATTCGCGGATCGAGGAGCGCAGGACGGCACGGCCGTCGCCCATGCGGGAGTAGGGCGTCAGGCCCGATCCCTTCAACTGCAGTTCCATGCGGCCGCTCGGGTTTTCCGCCGAAGGAGCGCCGGCAGGGACGTCGCCGAGGAGAATGGCGCGCCCGTCGCCCAACTGGCCGGCCCAGACGCCGAACTGGTGACCCGAATAGACTGCCGCGAGCGGCGTCGAGCCGGGCAGCGTGCTGTTCCCGGCGAAGGCCTCCACAAAAGCTTCGTGCGCAAATTCGGCCGGGTCGAGGTTAATCAGCTCAGCGGCACTTGTGCTTGCGCCGACGAGATAGGGGGCGCGAATCGGCGTCGGGCGAAGACGTGTGTAAAAATCCTCCGGCAGTCCCGCGAAAGAGTTTTCAAGCGGCAATGATTCTGCGGTGTGGCAGAAGAGGCCAGTGTCCGGTGCGTTCATGTGGTTTCCTTGCTGCGCCTGGCATGATGGCCAACGGCGCCTGACGGGCTTCGACCGCGTTGCTGGGCAAGGTCCGGAAAAGCGACCTTGTGCAACGCGTCGGGCTGCTTGATCGATATGCGGCCATATTTGGTCTGGATCAAGCCGTTTTGTTCCCATCCTTGCAGCAACTTCGAAATGCTCTGTCGCGACTTGCCGAGCAGATGGCCGAGCTCTTCCTGTGTCAGCGGGACTTCGCGTATGCCTGCAGTCGTCGCTGCTTCCAGCATGGACGGCTTCAGATGCGCCAGTTCGAGCAGGCGTCGCGCGAGGCGCTGCGGCAGGGGCGCGACAGCGGCTTCTTCAACGAGGTCGAAAGTGGCACGCAAACGCAGGCACAACATCTTCGCAAAGCGTTCGTAGATGGCCGGGTAGTTGTCGAGCAATCGCTTGAAATCGGATTTCGAATGAAACAGCACCGTCGTCGGGCCTACCGCATAGCCGTCATGGGAGCGGGGGAGCCCGTCGAACAGCGAAATCTCCCCGAACCAGCTTGGCGCGTCGAGTACGCCGATCGTGGTGGCGTGCCCGTCTTCCGTTGTCCGGGTAAAGCGCACGGAGCCGCTCGCAATCGTATAAAAGCCGTCGGCTTCGGCACCCCGCGCATGCAGCAGGGTGCCGTCGCCGACCGGGCGCAGGCTTCCGCAGGCCGCTGCATCCGCAATGACCTCATCGGGAAATCCCGCGAGCCACGACTTGCGCAGCAATTCGGATTTGTCGATGTCATGCGGGCGGCGGATAACCATGGCGAATGTTAAGAAGTTGACAGTCTTGTGCAGTGCGTTATGCCGATACTAGAACGACAAGACCAGATCTGCACCAGGCAGGCGCCCATATTTTGACAGAGAAGAGGAGACCCCATATGAACGCCCCTGAAAAGCTGGCGATCCCTTCGTTACAAGCCCGTGTTTCTCCAGAGGAATGGCAGACGCGCGTCGATCTCGCCGCATGCTACCGGCTGGTGGCCAACTTCGGCTGGAGCGACCTCGTTTTCACGCACATCACTGCACGCGTACCCGGCGAAGAGGACCGGTTCCTGATCAACCCCTATGGGATGATGTTCGACGAAATCACCGCGTCCTCGCTGGTGAAGATCGACCTTGACGGCAACAAGGTCGAGGAGTCGCCGTTCCCGGTCAATCCGGCCGGTTTCACCATTCATTCGGCAATCCACGCCGTCCGTCACGATGCGCAATGCGTGTTGCACACGCACAGCGTGAACGGCGTCGCGGTGTCCGCGCAGAAAGAAGGTGTACTGCCGATTTCGCAGCAATCGATCTTCGTGCTGTCCAGCCTGGCCTACCACGGCTATGAGGGCGTGGCGCTGAACGCGGAAGAAAAACCGCGGCTCGTGGCCGACCTCGGCGACAAGACCTACCTGATGCTGCGCAACCATGGCCTGCTCACGCTGGGCAAGACGATCGCCGACGCCTTCGTCAACATGTACATCTTTGAGGCAACCTGCATGATCCAGGTCCGCGCGCAGGCGGGAGGGGGCGAGCTCGTCCGTGTCCCGCAAGCCATCATCGACGGTGCGCAGCAACAGGCAAAAACCGTGACCAAGTCGCAGGGCGGCATGCTGGCATGGCCGGCACTGCTGCGCCGTCTTGACCGCATCGATCCGTCCTATCGGACCTGAAGCAGCATCTTCTCCACGCCCCTGTCCGCCGGCAGCACGCGCTCGCCGGCGGCTTTCCGCTTTTCGTCCTTGCCCGCTGCACAGACTGCGGGTACATCACCTCTCACTGGAGACAAACCATGAACGCACGCGCCAACTTCAAAGACATGCAGGAGAGCACCGCCGACGACTGGAAAATCATTGCCGGCGAATTCCAGCCGTATGCTGCCGCCTTGCCCGATCGCGTCCTCGCGCATCTGCGTCTGCTCGATGGCGATTGCGGGGGCTTCCCGGTCGACCGGCTTACGCACAGCCTGCAGACGGCAACTCGCGCTTTTCGGGACGGTCGGGATGAGGAATACATTATTTGTGCCTTGCTTCATGACATCGGTGACACGCTCGGCAGCTACAACCATCCAGACATCGCCGCGGCGATCCTGAAACCCTTCGTCAGTCCGGAGAACCACGCGATGGTCGAAAAGCATGGCATTTTTCAGGGCCACTATTTCTTCCATCACTTGGGTATGGATCGCAACCTGCGCGATCAGTTTGCCGGACAGCCTTTGTATGACCGGACGCTGGAGTTCTGCGAGAAGTACGACGCGCCCGCGTTTGATCCCGACTACGAGACGCTGCCGCTCGATTTCTTCGAGCCTATGTTGCGCCGCGTGATGGCTCGTCCCAAGAATACGCTCTATAAAACCGTGGTGGAATGAAACGTCGCACAGGTGACATTGGTGCGACGCACCATCGAAAATCGTTGACGATTTTCGTACGGTCGTTCAAAAATCACACCTAGAATTAGTGGCAATACTCTAACCACAATATCCAGGAGGCAGGATGTCGCAGTACCCGAAGAGCCCGCTCATGGGCCAGATGATGAGCCAGCCTTTGCTCATTTCCAGCATCATCCAGCACGCGGATCGCTATTTCGGCGGCAATGAAATCGTGTCGCGGCGGGTTGAAGGAGACATCCACCGCTATACCTACCGCGATTGCCACAAGCGCGCCCGCCAGATGGCCAATGCCCTCGGCGCGCTCGGCGTCAAGATGGGGGATCGCGTGGCGACCCTGGCCTGGAATGGCTACCGCCACCTGGAGCTGTATTACGCCATCTCCGGCTCGGGTGCCGTCATGCACACGATCAACCCGCGCCTGCATCCGGAGCAGATCGCCTACATCGCCAACCACGCCGAGGACCAGTACCTGTTCTTCGACCTGACTTTCGTGCCGCTGGTCGAGGCTTTCGCCGCCCACTGCAAGACGGTCAAGGGCTTCATCCTGATGGCCGACAAGGACCGCATGCCGGCCGAGTCGAAGATCCCGAACCTGATGTGCTACGAGGACCTGATCGAGAAGAATTCCGACCAGTACGTGTGGCCGCTGTTCGACGAGAACTCGGCGTCGAGCCTGTGCTACACCTCGGGCACCACCGGCAATCCGAAAGGGGCGCTGTACTCCCATCGGTCGACCGTACTGCATTCGTATGCGTCGACCATGCCGGATGCGCTGAACGTGTCCGCGCGCGACGCCGTCCTCCCGGTCGTGCCGATGTTCCACGTCAACGCCTGGGGACTGCCGTATTCGGTGCCGCTGACCGGCGCCAAGATGGTGTTCCCGGGGCCGGCGCTCGACGGCAAATCGGTCTACGAATTGTTCGAGCAGGAGAAGGTGACGTTCTCTGCGGGCGTGCCTACGGTTTGGCTGGGCCTCTTGAATTACGTCGGCCAGAACAACCTGAAATTCTCCACGTTCAAGCGTACCGTCATCGGCGGCTCGGCATGCCCGCCCGCGATGATGAAGACCTTCCGCCACCAATACAACGTGGAAGTCGTGCACGCCTGGGGGATGACCGAGATGTCGCCGCTGGGTACCGCCTGCACGCTGCAGGCCCATCACCTGGATTTGCCGGAGGAACAGAAGCAGGCCGTTCTCGAAAAGCAGGGGCATGCGATCTACGGCGTCGACATGAAGATCGTGGGCGACGACGGCGAGGAACTGCCGTGGGACGGCAAGACCTACGGCAACCTGCTGGTGCGCGGCCCGTGGATCATCAACAGCTATTTCAAGGGCGAGGGCGGCGACGTGCTGCAGGACGGCTGGTTCCCGACCGGCGACGTCGCGATCATCAGTCCCGACGGCTACATGCAGATCACCGACCGCAGCAAGGACGTGATCAAGTCCGGCGGCGAGTGGATCGGCTCCATCGACCTGGAAAACATCGCCATGGCGCATCCCGCTGTGCAGCAAGCCGCCTGTATCGGCGTCTTCCATCCGAAGTGGGACGAACGTCCGCTGCTGGTCGTCGTGAAGAAGCCGGGCGCGGAAGTCTCCAAGGAAGAACTGGTCAAGTTCTACGACGGCAAGATCGCCAAGTGGTGGACGCCGGATGACGTGGTCTTTGTCGAAGCGCTGCCGATCGGCGCGACCGGCAAGGTCCTGAAGAACCGTATTCGAGAGCAATTCAAGGAGTACAAACTGCCGACTGCGTAATCGAATTGATGTACAAGAACAGAAGCTAATCAGCCATCGTTTTTATAACTAGAGCAATCCCACCAAAGGAAAAGAGACAGATGATGAAGATGCGCCCCCTCGTTTTGGCATTATCCGTAGCAGCAGCATGCGCAGCACCCGCGGTCCACGCCGACACCATCAAGATCGCCATGATCGAAACGATGTCCGGTGCCTTTGCACCGATCGGCCAGAACCAGCTCAATACCTTCCGTATGTTCACGGAAATGGCCAACCAGCAGAAGTGGGCCGGCAATCATACTGTCGAGGTCAATGCATTTGACGGCAAGGGCAGCCCGCAGGAGTCGCTGAACCAGCTCAAGACCGTGATCGACCAGGGCTATCGTTACATTGCCCAGGGTAACGGCTCCGGCGTGGCGCTCGCACTGATTGATGCAGTCAACAAGCACAACGAGCGTAACCCGGGCAAGGAAATCGTCTTCCTGAACTACTCCGCGATCGATCCCGACCTGACCAACAGCAAGTGCAGCTTCTGGCACTTCCGCTTCGACGCCAACTCGGACATGAAGATGGAGGCGCTGACCTCCTACATGGCCAAGGACCAGGACCTGAAGAAGGTCTACATCATCGGCCAGAACTACGCCCACGGTCATCAGGTCACCCGCGCTGCAAAGGAATACCTGAAACGCAAGCGTCCGGACGTCCAGATCGTCGGTGACGACCTGCATCCGATTGCAACGGTGAAAGACTTCGCACCCTACGTCGCCAAGATCAAGGCTGCCGGTGCTGATGCAGTGATCACCGGCAACTGGGGCGCCGACCTGGCGCTGCTGGTCAAGGCTGCCAAGGATGCCGGCCTGACCGCCAAGTTCTATACCTACTACGCCGGCACTTCCGGCGTGCCGACCGCCATGGGCGGCGCGACTGCCGGACTGGTGAAGCAGGTTGCCTACTGGATCCCGAACAACGAAACCTTCTCGGGCAAGGAAATCGTCGAAGCCTTCAAGAAGAAGTACAACGACGACTTCTACGTCCAGGACATCTACACCCTTGTGCAGATGGTATCCAAGGCGGCGAAGGACACCAACTCGGTCGATCCGGTGAAGGTCGCGTTCGCCATGGAAGGCGCCAAGGTCAAGGCGATCAACGGCGATGTCGAAATGCGCGCCGTCGACCACCAGCTGCAGCAGCCGCTCTACATTTCCACCTGGGCAAAAGTCGACGGCAAGAAGGTCAAGTACGACCAGGAAAACACCGGCTATGGCTGGCTGATGGACCAGAAGGTCGAAAGCTACGTGGCCACCCAGCCGACTTCGTGCCAGATGAAGCGTCCGGCACGTCCTTCCTAATCCATCGATCGATGGTCGCGGCGCGGACCGAAGCGGTCCGTGCCGTAGTTCGCTGCGGCGCAGCGAAAGTGATTCAACAGACCTGAACTCACGGCAGGCGGAGATGCTCCGCCCGCGCCGTGGTGCTGCAGAATGACCCGGCAGAGATCATTGCAGCGGCGTGCTCTTGGCGACTCAAAGACGACAAAAACGAACCACGCGTGAAGGGAAAAAGCTATGGCCAATACAAGCTAGATCAGTGCTTTACACTGGGTATAACCACCGATATGCTGTAAACCACATAACACTGATAAAGGAAGAGACAATGGCTACTCAATTCAAGAAACTGATCATTCCGCTTTCCTTGGCCGCCGCGTTTGCATTGCCTGCTTCGGCAAGCGCGGAGACGGTGAAGATGGCATTCATCGATCCCTTGTCCGGTCCGTTTGCTCCCGTGGGGCAGGGCATCCTCAAGAGCTTCCAGTACATCGCCGAAAAGGCGAACAACGAGAAGTGGGCCGGCGAGCACAAGTTCGAGATCACCGGCTTTGACAACAAGGCCAGCCCGCAGGAATCGCTGTCGGTGCTGAAGACGGTCATCGACCAGGGTTACCGCTACATCATCCAGGGCAACGGCTCGGGTGCGGCGGCGGCACTGCTCGACGCGGTCAACAAGCACAATGAACGCAATCCCGGCAAGGAGATCGTGTTCATCAACTACGCGGCGGTCGACCCCGACCTGACCAACAGCAAGTGCAGCTTCTGGCACTTCCGCTTCGATGCGAACTCCGACCAGAAGATGGAGGCGATGACCTCCTTCATCGAGAAGAACCCGAACATCAAGAAGGTCTACATCATCGGCCAGAACTATGCGTTCGGCCACCAGGTCACGCGCGCCGCGAAGGAGTACCTGAAACGCAAGCGCCCGGATATCCAGATCGTCGGCGACGACCTGCATCCGATCGGCCAGGTGAAGGACTTCTCGCCCTATGTGGCCAAGATGAAGGCGTCGGGTGCCGACACCATCATCACCGGCAACTGGGGCGCGGATCTGGCGCTGCTGATCAAGGCAGCCAAGGATGCCAACCTGGAGGCCAACTTCTATACCTACTACGCATCGACCACGGGCGTGCCAACCGCCATGGGCGCGGCCGGCGCGGAACGCGTGAAGTATGCCGGGTACTGGAACGTGAACAACGAGAAGTTCACCGGCAAGGAAATCGTTGAGGGCTACAAGAAGAAATTCAACGACGACTACTATGTTCTGGCGACGTATACCAGCCTGAACATGATTGGCCAGGCCATCAAGCAAGCCAAGTCGACCGATCCGGTGAAGGTGGCTTTCGCGATGGAGGGCATGAAGATGACCAGCCTGAACGGCGAGGTCGAAATGCGGAAGCAGGATCACCAGCTCCAGCAGCCGCTCTACATCGCCACCTGGACCAAGGTCAACGGCAAGGATGTGAAGTTCGACCAGGAGAATACCGGCTACGGGTGGAAGACAGACGTCAAGTTCGACACGCACGTCGGCGCACAGCCGACCTCGTGCCAGATGAAGCGTCCGTCCTGATCGTTTCTGCAGGGCAGCGTGACGGCCCAACCGTCACGCTGCGTTTTTTCGGGCAAAAAATAGTACGGTCGTACAAGAATTTAATTCTAGGTTGTAAGACATAGGGGTGCCTCGTGGAGTTTACTTTAATCACATTGCTTAACGGTCTGAGCTACGGGCTCCTGCTGTTCATGCTTTCCTCCGGGCTGACGCTCATCTTTTCGATGATGGGTGTGCTCAACTTTGCGCATGCGAGCTTCTACATGCTCGGTGCCTACTTCGCTTACGCGATCAGCGTCAAGATCGGCTTCTGGCCGGCGCTGATCGTCGCGCCGCTGCTGGTCGGCGTGATCGGTGGTGTGGTCGAACGCTACGGCCTGCGCACCGTGCACAAGTACGGCCACATTCCCGAGCTGCTGTTCACCTTCGGCCTGTCCTATGTGCTGGTGGAAATGGTGCAGCTGGTCTGGGGCCGTGCTGCCGTGCCGTATCCGATTCCGGCGGAACTGGACGGTCCGCTGTTCACCCTGTTCACGACCACTTTCCCGATGTATCGCGGCTTCATGATGCTGATCGCGGTGCTGATGCTGGTGTCGATCTTCCTGGTGCTGACCAAGACGCGCATTGGTCTCGTGATCCAGGCGGCGCTGACCCATCCCGAAATGGTAGAGGCGCTCGGCCACAACGTGCCGCGCGTGTTCATGCTGGTCTTCGGCGGCGGCTGCGCGCTGGCCGGCCTTGCCGGCGTGATCGGCGGCAATGCCTTCGTGACCGAACCGGGCATGGCCGCCACGGTTGGCAGCATCATCTTCGTGGTGGTCGTGGTTGGCGGCATGGGCTCCCTCACCGGTGCCTTGCTGGCGTCGCTCCTGATCGGCAGCCTGCAGACCTTCGCCGTCGCGCTGGACCACTCGATCATGACCCTGTTCACCAGTTTCGGGGCCACCATCACGCCGGAAACCTTCGGCTATCCCGTCCTGAAACTCACCATTTCCCAAGTCGCACCGATCATGCCTTACCTGCTGCTGGTGCTGATCCTGATCTTCAGGCCGCGCGGTCTGATGGGCACTCGCGAGGGCTGATCCGATGAATGCAATCACAATGACCAATTCCATGACCTACAAGCCCATGAACCTGGGACGCTGGATTGTCTGGGGCCTGTTCGCCCTGGTCCTGATCTTCGCGCCCATGCTGTTCAGCTCGGGTTCCTCGATCTCGCTGCTGTCGCAGATCGGTACCGTGATGATCTTCGGCCTGTCCTACAACATGCTGCTGGGGCAGGGCGGCATGCTGTCCTTCGGCCATGCGGTGTATTCGGGCCTTGGCGCGTTCTTCGCGATCCATGCAATGAACCTGGCGACAGCCGGCAAGATCTGGATGCCGGTGACGATGATCCCGCTGGTGGGCGGCTTTGCCGGCATGTTCTTCGGCATCCTGTTCGGCTATGTAACGACCAAGAAGTCGGGTACGACCTTTGCGATGATTACGCTGGGTATCGTCGAACTGGTCTTCGCCTGCTCGCTGATGTTCCCGGAATTCTTCGGCGGCGAAGGCGGCATCTCGACGAACCGCGTGTACGGCGAGAAGTTCCTCGGCATCACCTTCGGTCCGCAGATCCAGGTGTATTACCTGATTGCGTTCTGGCTGTTCATCAGCACGATCGGCATGTTCGCCTTCACGCAGACGCCGCTGGGCCGCATCATCAACGCAGTGCGCGACAACCCGGAGCGGGTCGAGTTCATCGGCTACGACACGCAGTGGGCGCGTTACCTGACGCTGATCCTGTCCGGCTTCTTCGCCGGCATCTCGGGCGGCCTGTCAGCGATCAACTTCGAAATCGTCACGGCGGAAAACGTCAGCGCGATCCGTTCGGGCGGCGTCCTGCTGTTCACCTTCATCGGCGGCGTGGGCTTCTTCTTTGGCCCGATGATCGGTGCCATCGTGGGCGTGTTCCTGTCGGTGATGCTGTCCGATTTCACCAAGGCCTGGCAGCTGTATCTCGGCGTGTTCTTCATCGTCATGGTCATGTATGCGCCGGGCGGTATCGCCAGCCTGATCATGCTGAACCTGCGGGTGGCGAAGTACGGCCGGTTTGGCAGGGTGTGGCCGCATCTGTGGGCGGTGTCTGCCATGGCGCTCGTGTGCCTGTTCGGCCTCGTGATGGTCATCGAGATGCTGTACCACCTGACGCTTGAATCGGCCAACGGCACCGAAATGAAGCTGTTCGGCTTCATGGTCGATACGGCTGCGCCATCGGGCTGGTTCTTCGCGGGAACATTACTGGCCATTGGCATCTACGGCTTCTGGCATGCAAGGAAGTCTTTCAAACACGCGTGGGGCGAAGTGAATACCGAAATTGAAGACCTGATCCGGAGGGCGGAAGCATGAGCAACCTGTCCCTCGAACTGAAAGACGTCCGCAAGAGCTTCGGCAAGTCCGAGATCATTCGCGGTGCAAACTTGCAAGTCCCGAAGGGGGAGCGCTTCGCGATCATCGGGCCGAACGGTGCCGGCAAGTCGACGCTGTTCAACCTGATCTCGGGCCGCTTCCCGGTGTCCTCGGGTGACATCCGCCTCAACGGCGAGAGCATCCTCGGCCTGAAGCCTTTCGAGATCAACCGTCGCGGATTGTCGCGCAGCTTCCAGATCACCAATATCTTCCACCGGCTGTCGGTGTATGAAAACCTGCGCTGCGCCGTGCTCTGGTCGCTGGGCTACAAGTATTCCTTCTGGCATCGCCTGAACGGCTTGAAGGATGCGCACGAGCGCGCCGAACAGGTGCTGGAGCAGATCGGCCTGCGCCGCCGCCGCGACACGATGGCCGGCCTGCTGACCTATGCGGAACAGCGGGCACTGGAAATCGGCATCACCATTGCGGGCGGTGCCGACGTCATCCTGCTCGATGAACCGACGGCCGGCATGAGCCGTTCGGAGTCCGACGCGGCGGTCGAACTGATTCGCAAGGTGACGGTCGGCAAGACGCTGCTGATGGTGGAACACGACATGAGCGTGGTGTTCGGCCTGGCCGACAAGATCGCTGTGGTGGTGTATGGCGAGGTGATCGCCTGCGATACACCGCAGAACATCCGCAACAATGCAAAGGTGCAGGAAGCCTATCTTGGCGGCCATGCTCCTGTGGAGGCAGCATAAATGGCACTACTCGAAATCAAAGACCTGCACGCTTTCTACGGCAAGAGCCACGTGCTGCACGGCGTGGACATGAGCGTCGGTGAGGGAGAGATCGTCAGCCTGCTGGGTCGTAACGGTGTAGGGCGTTCGACCACAGTGAAGGCCACCATGGGCCATGTGGACGTGGAAGGCTCGATCAAGTTCAAGGGCGAGGAAATTACCGGCCTGAAGGCCTTCGAGATCGCGCACAAGGGACTGGGCTACGTGCCGGAAAATCGCGACGTGTTTCCGACACTGACGGTGGAACAGAACCTGATCCTCGGCGAGAAGAAAGGCAAGAAGTCGCGCTGGAGCCTGGACGACATGTACAAGATGTTCCCGCGCCTGCGGGAGCGCCAGCACACGCCCGCGGGCGTGCTGTCCGGCGGCGAGCAGCAGATGCTGACGCTCTGCCGCACCCTGATGGGCGACCCGGACCTGATCATGATCGACGAGCCGACCGAGGGGCTGGCACCGAAGATCGTTGACCTGGTTGCAGAGTACCTGAAGGAACTGAAGAATCGCGGCATCTCGGTGCTGCTGGTGGAGCAGAAGCTGGCGATTGCGCTGGAAATTTCCCAGCGCGTCTACGTCATGGGCCATGGCTCCATCGTGTTCGAAGGCTCGCCGTCGGACTTGCGGGCCAACGCCACGATCCGCAAGGAATGGCTGGAGGTGTGATGGGATTCATTGGTCCGGATGTCGTCCTCCGCAAGCCGGCGTATGTACACGAGACTGCTTACCTGTACGGCAAGGTGACTGTCGAGGAACATGCGTCGATCTGGGCCAATGTCGTGGCGCGCGCCGAGCACAAGCAGATCGTGATCGGCGCGTACACCAACATCCAGGACTTTGTGATGCTCCATATCGGCGACCGTACCGATACCATCATCGGCAGCCACTGTTCAATCACCCACCATTGCACCATCCACGGCTGCACCATCGGCGACAATTGCCTCATCGGCATCAATGCCACGATCATGGACGGTTGCGTGATTGGCGAAAACAGCATCGTCGGCGGGCATACCTACCTGAAGGAAGGCACGGTCGTTCCGCCGAATTCCATCGTGGTGGGCGCGCCGGGTAAAGTCACACGCGTGCAGAACAACTTCGTGCGCAACCGGCTCAACGCATATGCGTATTACAAGAATGCGCTTGCCTATGCTTGCGGGAACTACCGCGCTTGGGATGAGGCATCCTTCCCGCCTGAGATGATGGCGGAAATGCAACGCCTGACACTCCTTCTGTCGGGCGACGGCCCCGGCGCCCCGGCGTAAAAAATTCATCGTCTTCGCAACACCCTTGGCTTGTTGCTGCATGGAAAGTGTGGTTACACTTGCGTAGTCTGCGTATTTCTACGCTTGTTGCCCCGGCGGCAGTGGCCCACACTCCGCTGACAACTGCTGCCCGTCGTCAAAAGCAGGGCGGGCAATCATTCCCGCAAGGAGAAGAAAACGATGTTCATTCCTGGCCGCCGTGCGCTGCTTCTTGGCGCCATTTCCCTGATTCCCGCGTTTGCCATCGCTCAGTCTGAGGAGACGTCCCCGATTCGCATCGGTGTCTCCGGGCCTTTCACCGGCGGCTCCAGCCCAATGGGTGAGAGCATGCGCAACGGCATCCGCATCGCGGTAGAAGAGATCAACAACATCGGCGGTCTGAATGGCCGGAAGATCGAGCTGGTCGAGCGCGATGATCAAGCCAATCCGGAGCTGGGCGCAAAAATCGCCGAGGAGCTGGCGCGCATGAAAGTTGTCGCGACCGTGGGCATCGTCAATACCGGTGTAGGTCTTGCATCGATCGACGCGTACCAGAAGGCAAAGGTGCCGCTGCTGATCGCCGTGTCGACCGGGACTTCGCTGACACGCAAGTACGCGCCGCCCGCTGCGCCCGAAAACTACATCTTCCGAATCTCGCCGACGCTCGATCTTGAGGCGAAGGTGGTCGTGGCCGAGCTCAAGCGCAAGGGCGCCCAGAAGGTCGCCATTCTTGCCGACACGACCGCCTACGGCGATGCGGGCCTGAAGGCGTTCCAGGAACAAGCAAAAGGCGCCGGTGTGGAAGTATCCGGCGAGGAGCGTTTCAAGATCGGCGACCAGGACATGACCGCCCAGGTAAAGAATGCGAAGGCAACCGGCGCGCAGGCACTGGTGGTATGGGGGATCGGCCCGGAACTCGCCGCAATTGCGCGCAACAAGGAGGCGCTCGGTTGGAAGGCGCCAATGCTGGGAAGCTGGACCTTCTCCATGCGCAACTTTATTGACGGGTCGGGAAAGGCGGGCGAGGGCGCGTTGATGCCGCAAACCTTCATCCAGGACATGGGATCCAGCAGCAAGAACAGTTTCCTGCTCGCCTACAAGCGTACGTTCAAGACGGACCGCATCCCTTCACCGATGAGTGCAGCGCAAGGCTACGATGGCATGCATCTGCTTTACCTTGCCCTGCGGCAGGCGAATTCCACCGAGGGAACGAAGATCAAGGACGCGCTGGAAAACCTGAAGAGCCGCTATCAGGGCGTGATCACCAGTTACAACAAGCCGTTCTCGAAGGAAGATCACGATGCGATTACGCAGAACATGCTGATCATGGGCGTGGTGACGAACGGGCGCGTCGATTATGCGTACGCGGACGACCAGAAGCGCGGCGCGCTGCTTCGCATGAAAGCGCAATAAGCTTGCCCGGCAAGCAATACGGCAGTCCTTCGCGGGACTGCCGTATTTTTTTCTTCGAAAATAATACGATCGTTCTATTTTGGGTTATAGTTAAGCGCTACAAAACAAACAAGACCGCTTCACAGACCCAACACCAAACTTATAAGGAAGAGATATGACTGCCGATTACAAGGTCAACGGCTCCGTCGCCGTCATCACGCTCAACAATCCGCCGGTCAACGGCCTCGGCCACTCGACCCGCAGTGCGATTGTGGAAGGCATGAAGCAGGCCCAGAACGACGATGCCGTGAAGGCAGTCGTGATCACTGGCGCCGGCAAGGCATTCTCGGGCGGTGCGGACATCAAGGAATTCAACTCGCCCAAGGCGCTCGCCGAGCCGACCCTGCATACGGTCATCAACGTCATCGAAAATTCCACCAAGCCGGTTGTCGCCGCGATCCATACCGTCTGCATGGGCGGCGGCCTGGAACTGGCGCTCGGCTGCCACTACCGCGTTGTCTCGCCGGGCGCGCAGATCGCGCTGCCGGAAGTGAAGCTGGGCATCCTGCCCGGCGCAGGCGGCACGCAACGCCTGCCGCGCGTTGTCGGCCTGGAGCTGGCGCTGAACATGATCGTGTCCGGCACGCCGGTCCCGTCCGAAAAGCTGGCCAAGACCGCGCTGTTCAACCAGCTGGTCGATGGCGACCTGATGGAAGCCGCCATCGCTTTCGCCAACAAGGTCGCCGATGTGCGTCCGCTGCCGAAGGTGCGCGACATCAAGATCGATTACCCGAACCATGAAGGCTTCCTGCAGTTCTCCCGCAATACGGTCAGGGCGATGGCGGGCCCGTTCCCGGCACCGCTCAAATGCGTCGAGGCCGTCGCTGCAGCCGTAACGAAGAAATTCGACGACGGCATCAAGTTCGAGCGCGACCTGTTCGTTGAACTGGTGCAGACCACCGAATCGAAGGCGTTGCGCCACGCATTCTTTGGCGAGCGCGCCGCCAGCAAGATTCCGGATGTGCCGGAAGATACCCCGGTCCGCCAGATCAAGAGCGCGGCGGTGATTGGCGCCGGCACCATGGGCGGCGGCATCGCGATGAACTTCGCGAACGCCGGTATCCCGGTCAAGATCCTCGAGATGAAGCCGGAAGCGCTGGAGAAGGGCCTCGCCACCATCCGCAAAAATTACGAAAACACGATGAAGAAGGGCAAGCTGACGCAAGAGAAGTTCGAGCAGCGCGTCGGCCTGATTACCGGTACCTTGTCGTATGAAGACATTGGCCAGGCAGATATCGTGGTTGAAGCGGTGTTTGAAGATATCGGCGTCAAGGAGCAGGTGTTCAAGAAGCTGGATGAAGTCATGAAGCCCGGTGCGATCCTGGCCTCCAACACGTCCACGCTCGACGTCAACAAGATCGCCAGCTTCACCAAGCGTCCGCAGGACGTGATCGGCCTGCACTTCTTCAGCCCAGCCAACGTCATGAAGCTGCTGGAAATCGTGCGCGGTGAGAAGACCGCCAAGGACGTGCTGGCGACATCGCTGGCGCTCTCGAAGAAGATCAAGAAGACCGGTGTCGTGTCCGGCGTGTGCGACGGCTTCATCGGCAACCGCATGATCGAGCAGTACAGCCGCCAGGCCGGTTTCCTGCTGGAAGAGGGTGCGCTGCCGGAGCAGGTGGACAAGGCCATCGAGAAGTTTGGTTTCGCCATGGGCCCGTTCCGCATGGGCGACCTGGCCGGCAACGACATCGGCTGGTACATCCGCAAGCGCCGCTACATCGAGAAGCCGGAAGTTACCTATTCAAAGACCGCCGACCTGCTGTGCGAAATGGGCCGCTTCGGGCAGAAGACTTCGGCAGGCTGGTACGACTACAAGCCGGGTGACCGCAAGCCGTATCCCTCGCAGGTCGTGAATGACATGATCGTCAAGCATTCGGCCGACCTCGGCATCGAGCGCCGCAAGATCAGCGACCAGGAAATCGTCGAGCGCCTCGTGTTTGCGCTGGTGAATGAGGCCGCCTACATCCTCGAGGAAGGCATCGCCCAGCGTGCTTCCGACGTCGACATGGTGTACCTGACCGGCTACGGTTTCCCCGTATTCCGCGGTGGTCCGATGTTCTACGCCGACACGGTCGGCCTGCAGAACGTCGTCATGGCGATGGAGAAATATGCGAAGGGCCGTCATGGCGACGCCTGGAAACCGGCGCCGCTGTTGGCGAAACTGGCTACCGAAGGCAAGTCCTTCAACTAAGTCTTAGTCTCAACAAGGAAAGCCCGGGGCATGCCTCCGGGCTTTTTTATTTTCCATTCCAATTGGCAATTAATCGGGGCGTGAAGCAATTTCCGTATCTTGCTAAGATAGCTCCATGCCGTTGGCGGATCACTCCTGCAACGCGTCCGGACAGAACATGCAACAACACCGGACGCCCCTAGTCCAAGGGCATTGTCTTTTCCCATAAACAGAACAAGGCGTCGCATGCAAGCATCCGTCACCGCCACCATCCTGATTGTCGACGATGAGGAGCGGAACCGAAAATTGCTCGAAGTGTTCATGCAGGCCGAAGGCTACCGCACGATTTCCGTCGGCGATGGACGCGAGGCGGTGGCCATCGCGGCGCGCGAACGCCCGGACCTGGTCCTCCTCGACATGATGATGCCCGGCATGGACGGCTTTGACGTGGCGCGCACGCTGAAAGGGGATGCGTCGCTGCGTCACATTCCATTGATTGTCGTTTCGTCGCTCGACGATATTGCGTCGCGCCGCCGCGTCACCTCCGCTGGCGCGGATGAAGTCATTCACAAACCCGTGGACCGCTGGGAGCTTTCCCAGCACGTCGCACGGCTCCTGAAAGCGGGCTCTGGCGAGCGATGAGCAAGCCAGGCCCCCTTCCCGGCCATACCCATCGCGTGCTGTCGATGCTGAGCGGTATCGTGCGCGCCGCGGTCCGCGCGGATTCTCCGGACATGCTTTACAGCGACGCCTGCCGCATTGCTGTGGATTGCGGGCTGTTTCGCTTTGCGTGGGTAGGCCTTTCCGATCCTTTTGGGCATGAACTGCGGATGCTGGCACATGCCGGCGACAGCGCGGGAGATGGGGCGTTTGAGCTGGCACAGGCGATTGCGGATACCGTGCGTGACACCGGCCAGGCGTGTGTCCGAAAGGACCTGTCCAGCGAGGGCTGGGCGCAGCTTGGCATTGCCGCGGTGGCCGCCTTGCCGTTGCACGAGAACGGCCGCGTTGCCGGCGTGTTCATGCTCTATGCCGCGCGTGCCGACTTGCTGGATGAAGCGACGGTCGCGCTGCTGCATGAAGTCGGCCAGGACATGTCGTTCTCGCTCGAACACATGCTGGTCGAGCAGCGTCGTCTTGCGGCGGAATCGAAGTTGTATTACATGGCTTTCTACGATGCGCAGACCGGCTTGCCGAACCGCGCCTTGCTCGACGAACGGCTTCCGGCACTAGCGAAAAAAGCGCCGAGCCTGTCGCTGCTCGATATCCGCGTATTGCGGCTTGATCGCGCCTGGCACCTGTTCGGCCGCCTCGCGATGGACGACGTGCTGCGCCAGCTGGCACAGCGGCTGGAGATGCTGCGCGGCGATGGATTTCTCGCACAGATCGGGCAGGATGAGTTTGTGCTGGCGCTCCCGGGGCGCGAGGAAGCCGCGGAAATCGAATCGATTGCCCGCCGCATGCTTGCGGCCCTGGAAGAGCCGGTTCGTCTCGGGGAGCGTGAAATTTTCCTTGGAGCGAGCGTCGGCGCGGCGCTATTTCCGACCCATGAGGAAGAGATCGGCCAGCTCTTGCGGCGGGCGCGGGCGGCGGCTGACCATAATGGCGCGGAAGGCGGATTCCTCGTCTATAACGCGGCCCTTGATCGCGGGCTTGAACTGCGCGCCCGCACCGAAGCGGAACTGCACAGGGCGCTGGAGCGCGGCGAGTTCCAGCTTTTCTACCAGCCCCAGCTCAGCCTGCGCACCGGCTGGATGGTTGGCGTCGAGGCCTTGCTGCAGTGGCAGCATCCGCAGCGCGGCCTGCTCGGCCCCGGCCATTTTGTCCCCTTGCTGGAAGAATGCGGCCTGATGCCGGCCGTCGGCGGCTGGGCGCTGCGGCAGGCCTGCCGGCAAGCGAAGGAATGGCAGGACATGGGCTTGGCGCCGCTGCGCATGGGCGTCAACTTGTCCGCGCTGCAGTTCAGGCTGGCAGAACTGGTGTCCATCGTGCGCGGGGCCCTCGACGATGCCGGACTGGCGCCGGAATTCCTGGAGCTGGAGCTGACCGAGAGCCTGATCCTAGAGAATGTCGAACAGACCATCCAGGCCATGCATGAGCTCAAGCAGCTCGGCGTCAGCCTGTCGCTGGACGATTTCGGCACCGGCTATTCGTCGCTCAGCTACCTGCGGCGCTACCCGGTGGACCGGATCAAGATCGACCAGTCCTTCATCCGCGACATGGTGCTCCATGCGGGCAGTGCGGCGCTGGTGCGCAGTATCCTCGCGATGGCGCACAACCTCGGCCTGGAAACGATTGCCGAGGGCGTCGAGACGACCGAACAATTCGAATATCTGCGCAAGCAGCCCTGCGACGAGATGCAGGGTTTCCTCTTCAGCCGGGCCGTTCCCGCACCCGAGATTGCGCGCCTGCTTGCCGACGGCAGCAGGCTGTTGTCCGCGGAAGCGGCGTCAGTCGCCCAACGCGGCGTGCTCGTGGTGGGCGAGGATTCGGCGACGCTGGAGGAATTGCGGCAGAGCCTGGAGCGCGACGACTGGCGCGTCCTGGCCGCGACGAATACGGCAGAGGCGTTCTCACTGCTGGCCGCGAACCACGTCGGCATCGTGGTCTGCGCGCTGGACGGCGAGGCCAGCGCGTTTCTGCATCGCGTGCGCGATATGTATCCGGAATCGATGCGCGTCCTTCTCGCCGGCGATACAGATCTCGACAAGGTGGTCGACGCGGTCAATCGCGGGGAGGTCTTCCGGGTGCTCATGAAACCGGCCAGCCCGGACAAGGTGCAGGCATGCATCCGCGATGCATACCGGCGTTATGAATTGAGGAAAGGATGATTTGGCGTCAACTTGATCCGGATCATGGAATTGATCCCGGTGCAACGGCTCCAATAACAGATTGAACGCCGCGGCCGTGCCGTCGGGGAAAACAGGAGCGTAAAGGTGCAGGCAGAGAGTCAGAAGCCGCAGGAAGTGATCGAGATCCTGGTCGTGGAGGACAGCCCGACCCAGGCTGCGAAGCTTCGCATTCTCCTTGAGGGAAAGGGCTACCGCGTCCAAGTGGCGGGCAACGGCATGCTTGCGCTGCAATCCATGCACACCCGCCGCCCCGATCTCGTGCTCTCGGACATCATCATGCCGGAGATGGATGGGTATGCCTTGTGCCAGGCAATCAAATCGGATCCGGCGATTCGCTCCGTGCCGGTGATCCTGGTGACCTCGCTCATCGACCCGGGGGACATCGTGCGCGGGCTGGAATGCGGCGCCGACAATTTTGTGCGCAAGCCCTATGCCGATGAATACCTGCTGGTTCGCATCGAGCACGTGCTGAGGAATTTCCGTCTGCGGCAAGACGGGGAATCTGGCGGCACCGCCATCTATCTCAACGGCGAAAAACATATCGTCAACGCGGACCGTCAGCAGATCCTCGACCTCCTTGTGTCTACTTACGAGCAGGCAGTGCTTGTCAATGAAGAGTTGCAGGCGCGCGAGCGGCAGGTCAACGAACTCAATGTGCGCCTCGGACACCATGCGGCCCAGCTCGAAGCCACCAACCGCGAGATCGCGCGCAAGAACGTCGAACTCGAGCAGGCAAACCGGATGAAGTCGGAGTTCCTCGCCAACATGTCGCACGAACTGCGCACGCCGCTGAATGCCATCATCGGATTTTCGGAGGCACTGCGCGATGGCCTGCTGGGGGCGCTGGCGCCGGCGCAGCAGGACGCGGCAGGGGATATCTACGACAGCGGCAAGCATCTGCTGCTGCTGATCAACGACATCCTTGACTTGTCCAAGATCGAGGCCGGAAAGATGGAGCTCGAGCTCGAGCCCACCGACATGCAGGACCTGATGCAGAACACGCTGACCGTGTTCAAGGACAAGGCGATCGCCGGACAGATTCGCCTGCGCCTGGAAATGGAAACCGTCGATACCATGCTGGTCGACCGCCGCAAGACGCGCCAGATCGTCTACAACCTCCTTTCCAACGCAGTCAAGTTCACGCAGCCGGGCGGTTCGGTCACGCTGCGCATGTGCAGCCAGGACGCCGGGGCACTGCAATCGCATCGGCTGGTAGGCGAGGAGGGGCCCGATCCGTCGGTCCGGCAATTCCTCACCATTTGCATCATCGATACCGGAATAGGCATCAGCGAAGCGGACGTGGGACGCTTGTTCCAACCCTTCGTGCAACTCGACAGCGGCCTCGCGCGCAAGTACGAAGGAACCGGCCTTGGCCTGGCGCTGGTCAAACAGCTCGTCGAACTGCATGGCGGCGTGATGACGGTGCGAAGCGAACTGCAACAAGGCTCCGAGTTCATGGTGTGGTTGCCTTACCGGGAGGCGACGCTTCCGGCTCCGGCGGCCGCCTGAATAGCGCTGCCGCGGAAGCCTTCTGGCAAAACGCGCAATTTTTCTCTTTGGAACTTTTTCTCCACGGCAAACTCTTTTAAGCGTGAGCCCGGAATACGCCGGGCTGCCTGACACAAAGACAAGTTGTCTGCCTTGCCCGTGCATGTCGGGGGCAACGGCGGCTTGTCTGATCCACGCATGGAGTTGCAATTGAAATATTTCCTCTATCCTTCCCTTCTCGCGATGTCCCTGGTCCTTGCTGCCTGTAGCGGAGGCGGATCCGGCGAGATGACATCATCGGCGACAACGGCAAGCGGCACGCCGCAGATGGCAACGTCCGAATCGACAACACTTGACGCTGGCACCAGCATAACCGTGGCCGCATCGGCATCCTCGACGGCGGGAAAAAAGAAGAACGACACGACCACCGCCCCGACGACCTCGGACAGCTCGACCACGCCGGTTCAGCAGCAACCTGCCACGGATCCGGTCACGACAACGACAACGACGACGACTCCGACGACCACGACGACAACAACAACGACTTCCCCGACCACCACGGGGCCCATCGATTGTTAAGTCCTTCTCGCCTTCGTCATCAATACACGACGAAGGCGCAGTCCTGGCCTGAACCGCGCGCGTCCCGGTTGCGGGCCTGATTCGCATGGCTCGCCTGCTTGCCTTTGCAGCATTCATCAAGCGGCAATCATTCCTCAGAACAATCATTCTCTCTGGAACTTTTTCTCCAGGGAAAACTCTTTAACGCATGGGCCCGGAAACGCCGGGTTGCATAACACGAACAACAAGGTGCCTTGCTATCGCAGTGTGTTGCACGCGTAGCACGAGCGGCGTATCCGAACCATGCATGGAGTTGCAATTGAAACAGCCAATCTATCCCTCCCTTCTCGCCATGACCCTGATCCTCGCTGCCTGTGGCGGCGGCGGTGGATCCGGTGAGGCGCCGGCCACGACATCGACGGCAAGCGGTGTCCAGCAGGTTGCCATGGCGGCGGAATCGGCCCCGGCCGCGAGCAGCGCCACGGTATCGCCCGCAGGAGCGACATCGACGTCCACCGCGACCGCAAGCCCGACGCAAAGCACGACCGAAACATCCGGCACGACGACTTCCCCGGTGCAGCAGCCGGTAAGCACGCCGACGCCGGTCCAAACGACGCCAGTTACCGCGCCTGCCACACCGGAGGTCATCGAATACTACGGCGACTCCACCGTATGGGGTTACCGCACGAATACCGGCGGGCAGGTTTCCGTCCCCGCGCCGGCAGCATTCGCCGCTGCGCTGCCCAACCCGTCCGCCTATGTCGTGCGCAACGAAGGCGTGAGTGGCACGACGGCATGCGAACTGCTTAATGGCACGGATGGCCGTCATCCGCGCTGGTCCGAGCAAATGGCCGCATCGAAGGCACGTTATGTGTTCGTCAATCACGGCATCAATGACCAGTGGAAGATGGACCTGAACACGTACAAGGGTTGCCTGCGCTCGCTGGCGCAGACGGCCAAGCAGTACGGCAAGCAGATGATCTTCGAGACACCGAATCCGACACGCGACGACGTGAGTGTCATGGCCAATGCGATGAAGGAAGTGGCCGCGCAGGAGAACCTGCCGGTGGTGGACCAGTACACCTACCTGAGGCAGTACCTGAACGGCCAGAGCGTGTTCTCGATCGTTCCCGACGGACTGCATCCGACCGACGCCGTCTACATCCTGAAGGGCAAGTACGCCGCCGGTGTCTTCGCCAGCCTGTTCATCAAGTAAGAACTATCGCGCCTTAACCAGATACCCCGCTCTGCACAGCGGGGTATTTTCATGATGCTGTCCGTTTGCTCCCGGCGCGCCGGGCGGAAGGGATGGACTGCATTCCAACCTTCCTCGGGGACTCATCGTGCGCTACACCAACGCCTATCGCTGCACACCAGCGACCCTTGCCGCTGCCTGCGCAGCGGTTCTTCTCGCCGCTTGCGGTGGATCGGACAAGACCGAATCCGACGCCAGTTACACCACCGCCGGTACCTCACTCATGGCGCCGGAAACGACAGTCAGCACAGGCTGGACACGATGCGCCGTCGAATACGGCACCTGTTCCTTTACTGGCACCATGCAGGTGCGTTACGGACTTGGCGACCGATGGGCGACGCGCACGGCGACCGGTTCGATCGGCTGCAACAACGCCGTCTTCGGCGATCCTTATCCGGGAGCGAACAAGGTGTGCGAATACCAGGCCCCGACGACCGCTCCTGCACCGGCGCCGAGCCCGGCGCCGGCTCCGTCGACTTCATGGACACGCTGCGCGACCGAGTACGGGACCTGTTCATTCAGTGGAACCATGCAGGTCCGTTATGGATTTGGAGACCGATGGGCGACGCGCACGGCTATTGGTTCGATCGGATGCAATAACGCCGTCTTTGGCGATCCTTATCCGGGGGCGAACAAGGTTTGCGATTATCAGGCAACGACGACAGCACCGGCTCCTGCACCCGCACCCGCACCGGCTCCTGCACCCGCGCCAAGCCCGACGCCCGATGCGACGACTTCCTGGACACGTTGTGCAACCGAGTACGGGACCTGTTCATTCAGCGGCACGATGCAAGTCCGTTATGGCTGGGGAGACCGCTGGGCGACTCGGTCGGCAACGGGTTCGATCGGGTGCAACAATACCGTCTTCGGCGATCCTTATCCTGGCGCGAGCAAGGTGTGCGACTACGCGCCTGCCACCGGCACAACCGCACCAGCGCCCGCACCGGCGCCTGCACCTGCACCGGCAACTTCGTGGACGCAGTGCGCGGTGGAGTACGGCACATGCACGTTCTCCGGAACGCTGCAGGTCCGATACGGCCTCGGTGACCGTTGGGCAACGCGGACGGCCACCGGTTCGATCGGATGCAACAATGCTGTCTTCGGCGACCCCTATCCGGGAGCCAGCAAGGTGTGCCAGGTAGCAACGTCCACTTCGACAACGACGCCCGCGACGGGGACGGTCCAGACCATTGAATACTATGGCGACTCCACCGTATGGGGCTACCGCACGAATACAGGCGGGCAGGTCGCCGTCCCGGCGCCGGCGGCATTTGCCGCAGCGCTGCCCAACCCGTCCGCCTATATCGTAAGGAATGAGGGCGTGAGCGGTTCGACCGCGTGCGAGCTGCTCAATGGCACCGATGGCCGGCATCCGCGCTGGACGGAGCAGATGGCCGCATCGAAGGCACGCTATGTGTTCGTCAATCACGGCATCAACGACCAGTGGAAGATGGACCTGAACACGTACAAGGACTGCCTGCGCTCGCTGGCACAGACGGCCAAGCAGTACGGCAAGCAGATGATCTTCGAGACACCGAACCCGACGCGCGACGACGTGAGTGTCATGGCCAACGCGATGAAGGAAGTGGCGGCGCTGGAGAACGTGCCGGTGGTGGACCAGTACACCTACCTGAGGCAGTACCTGAACGGCCAGAGCGTCTACACGATCGTTCCTGACGGACTGCATCCGACCGACGCTGTCTACATCCTGAAGGGCAAGTACGCCGCCGGTGTCTTCACCAGCCTGTTCATCAAGTAAATCAGCTACGCTTCACCTTCGGCCCCGCCGTGCATCGCACCGCGGGGCTTTTTCATTTCTCGCCGGGATCATCATTGTTCGCGTCATCTCAATATCGGCGGCGATGTTGAATGAGCGTCATCAAGTTTCCGTTGCGGGCACCAACTGATACTGGCTGGCATACCCGTTCAACATTCTCCCGCGCGAGACTATGATCAAATCGATCGAAGGAGTACGCGGCTTAGCCGCGCTATTGGTCGCCTTATACCATCTGAAGATCGGCAGTGACCATTTTTCCCTGATCCGCAATGGCTATCTGTTTGTCGATCTCTTCTTCGTGCTGAGCGGATTCGTCATCGCTGCGGCCTACGGAAATTCCATGCGGAACACCGCCGACCTGCGCGCCTTCATCCTTCGGCGCATCGGCCGTCTCTTTCCGCTTCTGGTCTTCTCGACCATCGTGTTCGTGCTCGGCTCCAATGCCATCGTCCTTGCCAAGAAGCTGGCCATTGCATCAGGACACGCGGGCGTGCTGAATAATCCGGGGGCGCTTGAATATCTCGTTCCGAGCTTCGGTGAAATTCTTTCCACGCTCACCTTTACGCACGCACTGGGCATCTATGACCATCTGATTCTCAATACGCCGACCTGGAGCATCAGCGTCGAGTTCTATACCTATCTTCTGTTCGCGATCGTGTGCATGTTCCTGTCGGGAGGGGCGCGCATCGTCATGCTGTCGTTGCTCAGCATCGCCGGCCTGATCATCTCCGTGTGGGCGTCGGTGAATCTGCACAATTGCATTGCGGAGAAAGGTTGCTTGTCCCTGACCTATGATTTCGGGCTGGCGCGAAGCGTCCACGCATTCTGCCTCGGCGCGCTTGCCTTCCATTCCAGCCGCGTCCTGAAGATCAACGTGACGGCGGTGCAGATCACCGTATCGTTTGGGCTCTTCATGTTGCTCGCACTGGTGGACCACGTGTCGGTCGCGGCGTTTGTGTTCCCTGTCGCGTTCGCCGTGATGGTGCTCAGCCTGGCGAAGGACAGCGGCCCGCTCGCGGACGCACTCAAGCCTGCGCTGTTCCAGGTGCTCGGCCAGCGTTCGTACTCGATCTACCTGATGCACATGCCGCTTCTGCTGGTATTCGAAAATCTCACCAAGCGCGCCAACGGTCTCGTGTCGAACGTCATCATCCTCGTGGCGTACGTGATCGTGCTGTACGTCATTTCGGGATGGACCTACCGGTTCGTGGAGAGCCCTTTGCGGGACCGTTTCAACAGGCTCGCCGCACGCGTGCCGGTCGGCGCAGGCAGCAGGAGTGTGTGATGCGATCCCTCATGCGCATGGCCTTGTTGCCATTGGCGTTATGCGTCGCCGCGGATGGACACGGCGCGCAGGGCACGCAGCTGATTGAATACTACGGCGACTCGACGATCTGGGGCTACCAATCCCAGACCGGGGAACGCGTCGCGAAGCCCGCGCCCGCCGTATTCGCCGAGTCTTTGCCAACTTCGTCGCGGTTCGAGGTCAGGAATGAAGGCGTCAACGGCAGCACCGCGTGCGAGCTCTTGAACGGCACGGACGGGCGGCATGCGCCGTGGCGGGAGCAGATGGCCAAATCGAAGGCGCGCTATGTGCTCGTCAATTTCGCCATCAACGACCAGTGGAAGCATGATCTCGCCAGCTACACCGGTTGCCTGCGCGCGCTTGCCCGTGGCGCGCAAGCGCACGGCAAGCAGATGATTTTCGAGACGCCCAATCCGACGCGCGACAGCGGACCCGACAGCCTGGATGTCTATGTCAATGCGATGAGGAAGGTCGCGTTGGAGGAAAGGGTTCCCCTCATCGACCAGTACCGGTACCTGACCGAATATCTCGGCGGGCAAAGTCCGACGATCCTGTGTCCCGACGGACTGCATCCGTCGGACGCTGTCTATGTCATGAAGGGCCGCTACGCGGCGAAGGTTTTCGCGAAGACCTTCCTCGAACGTTAGCCCCTACCAGTAGTTCTCCGTCACGAAGTGTCCGGGCAAGGCGCGGCGGACCGGCCGCATGCCGCGTCCGTGCAGCAGCTTGCGCATGTCGTCGATCATCTCCGGATTGCCGCACATCATGAAGCGGGAGGCTGCTTCCGTCACCGGAAGATCGGCGGCCTTTTCGAGCGCACCGTTCTCGAACAGCGTCGTTACCCGGCCGTTCAATGTCAGGGAATCGGGCGCCGGCCTCTCGTCGCGCGTCACTGAACGGACGAGGCGCAGCGGCGCATTCGTGCCGAAGGGCGCCTCGCGGCAGTAACTCGCCAGTTCGTCCCGGTAGGGGAATTCATCCGCATGACGCACACCGTGCACGAGAATGAGATTGCGAAACTTTTCCCACACATAAGGCTCGCGCAGCATGGAAATGAACGGGCCGACGCCCGTGCCGGTGGCGATCATCCAGAGGTCTTCGCCATCCGTGAAACGGTCCGGCGTCATGAAGCCGTAACACTGCTTCTCGACAAGGACGCCGTCGCCTTCTTTCAGCGCCTTCATCTGTGTCGTGAATAGTCCATTGGGAACCAGGACCCCGTAGAACTCAAGGAACTCCTGCCCGGGGGAGGACACCATCGAGTAGGCGCGCCAGACCAGGCCGTTGGCGTCACGCAAGCCCAGTCGTGCGTACTGGCCGGCGGCGAAGGAATATCCGGGCGGCCGCGTTGTCGTAAAGGTGAGGAGCTTGTCAGTCCACCATTGCAGGCGGAGCACTTTCTCCACAGTTGCCTTTTCTGCGGTTTTTGGGTCGATAAGCATGCCAGTCCTTTCTACCCGTCATGAGCAGGAATTCGCGACGCGTATTAATATCTATTGTAAATGAATCTTAAGAGCGAGGTGAGCAATGGCCAGGATCGTCCTGCTGGAGAAAATACATGCGAGCGCGGCGGCGCACCTGAACGCGGAAGGCTTTTCCGAGATTGTGCAGATTCCGACGGCCTTGAAGACAGAAGACTTGAAGGCGGCATTGGCGGACGCCGATGCGGTGGGTATCCGCTCGACGACACATATCACTGCCGATGCCCTTCAGGCGCTTCCGCGTCTGAAGGCAATCGGTTGCTTCTGCATTGGCACCAACCAGGTGGACCTGAATGCCGCCGCAGCGCACGGCATCCCGGTGTTCAATGCGCCGTTTTCCAATACGCGCTCGGTGGCGGAGCTGGTGATTGCGCAATCCATCCTGCTGTTGCGGCGTATCCCGGAGAAGAATGCGCGCACCCACCGCGGTCAATGGGATAAATCGGCGCAGGGCGCCTACGAGGTGCGCAACAAGCTGCTTGGCATCATCGGCTACGGCAATATCGGCGCGCAGGTGGGCATTCTTGCCGAAAGCGTCGGCATGCGCGTGTGCTACTACGACGTCGAGAGCAAGCTGCCGCTCGGGAATGCAAAGCCGGTGCCGACGCTGGACGCGCTGCTGGAGCAGGCCGATGTGGTCACCCTGCATGTTCCCGGTGGCAGTACGACGGAAAACATGATGACGGCAGAGCGGATCGCACGGATGAAGCCGACGGCCGTGCTGATCAATGCCTCGCGTGGGACCGTCGTCGATATCGATGCGCTCAACGCGGCGTTGCGCGAAAAGAAACTTGCGGGGGCGGCCCTGGATGTGTATCCCGTCGAGCCGCGCAACGACAAGGAGGAATTCGTCTCGCCGCTGCGCGGGCTGGACAACGTGATCCTTACGCCGCATATCGGCGGCAGCACGGAAGAGGCGCAGGAAAACATCGGCCGGGAAGTTTCGGACAAGCTGGCGCGTTTCCTGAAGGCGGGGACCACGCGCTGGGCGGTCAATTTCCCGGAAATTTCCCACGTCGAGAAACAGGCGCGCAGCAGGGTGCTGCATGTCCATCGCAATGAACCGGGCGTGATCGCGCGGATGAACGCGGATTTCGCCGAGGCGGGGCTGAACATCGTTGCGCAGCATTTGCAGACTCGGGGGGCGATTGGCTATGTCATCACCGATGTGGAAGCGCCAATCTCGAAGGAATTGCTGCGCAAGCTGTGCAACGAGCCGGCGACGATCCGTTGCGAGCTCGTTTGAGGAAGAGGGCGCGGCGCCCCGATTTCACCCGAACGTGAGCATGTCTTTCTGCACGCGCTCCAGGTGCTGCCGGACATAAAAAGCCGCCGCTTCCTGATTCCCCGTGGCGATGGCTTCGTATATCAACCGGTGCTCGTAGACATACAGGCGTGCCCGGGCGGGATCATGGATCCCGGTATCGCGCAACTGCCGCCAGAGAGGCTCATCGACGGCGGACGCGACCACGCGCGCTATGCCGATCATGACGGGGTTGCACGTCATCTGCGCGATCCGCTCGTGGAATTGCCTGTCGCATGCATTCCATTTCTGGCGCAGGTCGGGGTCGGACAAATCGCTCATTGCCTCCATCGAATCCAGGAGCCGTTCCATTTCCGCGTCACGTTTTCCCAGCGCTGCGGCAAACCGCGCAATCAAGGGCTCCACGGCCAGCCGCGCTTCCAGCGTGGAATGGGGGCTGGTGTCGGGACTGGAGGGCGTATTTCCGCTGCGGATTACGTCGACCGCTTCCTGCAGGACATAGGAACCGGAATTGCGCTTTGTCTCGATGATCCCCTGGTTGACCAGTTCCGCGATGGCTTCGCGTACCGTGGCACGGCCGACGGCCAGTGACGACGCCAGGAACCGTTCAGCGGGAAGCCTGGCGCCAGGCGGATAGGTCCCGTCCAGGATCAGGTTCTTGAGCCGGTCCGCCACCAGTTCATACCGTTGCGGCGCCCTGAGGGCGGAGGAAAGCTTGTCCGCGGGTGGAAAATTCATTTTAAATTTGGATTATTGAAAGAACCAATCTGGTTATACTATAACCACTTTTGGCGAGCAATACACCCGTCGTTCTCATCACGGAAAAGGTCCATGCTGAATTTCCTTCGCACGATTCACACCATTGACGCCCACACCGGGGGCGAACCGCTGCGCATCCTGATCTCGGGCATGCCGGCGGTGCCGGGCAAGAACATCCTGGAAAAGCGCGCATGGCTCAAGGAACACCGGGACGACCTCCGGCAATTCCTGATGAACGAGCCGCGCGGTCACGCGGACATGTACGGGGCCTACCTGCTCCCGCCGACCACTCCCGGTGCGGATTTTGGCGTGATTTTCATCCACAACGAGGGCTACAGCGACATGTGCGGCCACGGCATCATCGCTCTGGGCAAGGTGCTGGTGGAAATGGGATACGTCGAGCGGACGAGTCCGACGACAAGGATTGGCTTCGATGCACCGGCGGGTTTCATCGAGGCCCATGTCGAATGGGACGGCACCCGCGCCGGCGCGGTCACGTTCCGGAATGTCCCGGCGTTCATTTTCATGCGGGATCTCGAGGTCGAGACGCCATCCTTCGGTCGTCTCGTCGGCGACATCGTCTTTGGCGGCGCGTTTTATTACTATATCGACGGCAAACAGGCTGGTTTGGAGATCCGTCCGGAACTGGTTCGTTCCCTGATCCAGCTTGGCGCTGAAACGAAGGCCGCCGTGAAAGAAAGAATCCAGATCCGCCACCCCATTGAACCGGGACTGGATACGCTGTACGGGACCATCATCGACGGTCCGCCCAATCGGCCAGGCGTCGATCAGTCGAACGTGTGCATCTTCGCGGACCGGGAAGTGGACCGGTCTCCGACCGGAACGGGAACGTCTGGGCGGGCGGCGCAGTTGTATTTGCGGGGCAGGCTACCGTTGAACCAGTCCTATATCAACGGCAGTATTGTGGGCAGCAGCTTTGCGGTCCGTGTGATCGAGGCAGTGAAGGTCGGCGCGTTCGACGGCGCCATCACCGAGGTCACGGGGAGTGCGCATATCAGCGGTTTCAATCAATGGGTGCTGGAAGATTCCGACCCGTTCCCGACCGGCTTCTTCTTTCGATAAACACTCATCATGCAAATCCTCGACCAAGACCAGACGGTTCATGCGCTCCCGTATTCCCGGCTTGTTCCTGCAGTTGCCCAGGCGGCGAGGGAATTGTCGACCGGGACGATCATCGCTCCCGAGCGCCAGGTCGTCACCATCGATGCCGCCAGTGTCCTGTTGAGCATGCCGGCCATCGGAAGCGATATCAGTGTTACCAAGCTGATTACCGTCCACGCGAACAACGCGAAGCACCGGCTACCGGCAATCCAGGGTGAAGTTGTCGTTTTCGAGACGGCGACAGGCCGCAGGCTTGCCTTGCTGGACGGACCGACGGTCACCGCGCGCAGGACCGCCGCCATGACGCTCCTGGGAATTGAAACGCTCGCCCGAGGACAGCCCGCGTCGGCGCTTCTGATTGGCACAGGAACGCAGGCGGTCGCCCATGCCGATGCCCTCATCGATTATTTCGGTGTGCAGCGATTCTGGATTGCGGGCCGTACGCTTGCTAGCGCCGAGGCATTGGCGTCCGCATTGAGACAGCGTCACCCGGGGCTGACGGTGCAAGCCATGGTTGCTGAAGCGCTGAAGCAGGAAGTGCCGGAAACCGATGTCATCATCGCCCTCACGACTTCCACCACGCCCGTGATTCCGGCAACTATTTCGGGCGATACCCTTGCCATTGGTGTCGGCGCATTCAAGCCGAACATGGCCGAATTCCCGCCCGAACTGCTTCATGCCCGGCAAATCATCGTCGATGACCGCGACGGCGCGAAACATGAGGCGGGCGACCTGATTCAGGCGAACGTGGATTGGACGACGGTCTTTGGTGTGGGCGACGTGCTGTCGGGCAAAGTGCCGCGGCCGGCCGCCATCCCTGTCTTCAAGACGGTCGGGCAGGCAGCCTGGGACCTGGCTGCGGCACGCGTGGCGATCGGCGTATAGCGGGGAGGGGGATCAGGCCGCCTTGGCCTTTTCGCGCGGGTACACCTGCACGCGCGCCAGCCGGCGCAGGGCGCCACTGTTGCGCAGCAAGTCTGCCAGCGTCACGCCGCTCAGCACTTCGAGGTAAGCGTTGGTGGCGCGGCGAAGGACGTCATGCAGCTCGCAGGAGGGCGACAGGATGCATTCGTTCGTCTCGCGGCTGAAGCATTCCACCATCATGAAATCGGGTTCCGTTCCGCGCACGACGTCGCCAATATTGATGTCTTCCGGTTCCTTCCCAAGGCGAAGCCCGCCGCTGCGCCCGCGGATGGTCTCCACGAGTCCGGCCAGGCCCAGCTGGTGGACAACCTTCATCAAGTGGCTTTTGGAGATGCCATAGGCATCGGCGATGTCCTGGATGGTAGCGAGGTTTTCGCGGTGGGTGCCCAGGTACATGAGGGTACGCAGGGAATAGTCGGTGTAGTCGGTCAGGCGCATGGCTCGATCAGTCTTAGGCGGAATACATGCTGATTATAGCCCTGTGCGGAAAAATAAGATTGATTTGAAGTAGATCTTTTCGCTTGAAGCCTTGCCCTTTTGTCCATTTTCAGCCGAAATGCAACATCCCGCGTGGCCGTAAAGACAACGCGGGCTGCGGAATGCGACGCGTTACAGGCGCTTGCTGGTGACGACGCGCGCTTCGCCCCGGTCACCGACGGTGTGCAGCGTGACCGGACGCCGCCAGACACGGCCGATGTATTCCAGCACGCGTTCGGCGCGGCTGAGGTCGACACCGCGGCCGTCGCTCTGGTGGTCGTGCATGAGTTGCAGGCTGCCGTCCACATGCAGGTGATTGGCCGCGATGCGTGGTGCGCCGTAATTGAACTTCGGCGCCAGGATGGCTTCATGCACGGCATGTACTTCGTTGGCCGAAATCCGGATGTCGCCATCGTCCCGTGCTTCGTACACGAACAGTTCGAGCTTCTCGATCAAGTCCTTGGTCAGGTAGTTGCGGATGAAGCCGAAGTCGTCTTCTTCCTTGACGATCTGACGCGCCTTTTCCAGTCCGTGCTTCTCGATGATGTCTTCCCACATCGAGAAGCCCAGGTGATAGGGGTTGACGGCCAGTGCGAGCTGGCGCTCCGCCGCATAGGGGCGCACCACATCGGAGTGCGCCTTGATCGCCGACAGGTACAGGTCCTGCGGCAGGAAATCCGCCTCGCGCAGCAGGCGCGCATGCCAGTAGGACGCCCAGCCTTCATTCATGATCTGGCAGGCGAACACCGGATAGAAGTAGTACGACTCTTCACGCACGGCGAGGAAGATGTCGCGTTCCCAGTCTTCCATCTCGGGCGCATATTGCGCGATGAACCACAGCAGGTC
Source organism: Noviherbaspirillum sp. ST9 (assembly GCF_048799745.1). Classification (NCBI taxonomy): domain Bacteria; kingdom Pseudomonadati; phylum Pseudomonadota; class Betaproteobacteria; order Burkholderiales; family Oxalobacteraceae; genus Noviherbaspirillum; species Noviherbaspirillum sp. ST9. Next base: position 165,724 of record NZ_JBLWFR010000002.1, read on the forward strand.
GTACTCCGGCTGAGGGGGGATGGCGGGACGCTTGCTCTGTGCCTGGGCCGCCTCGGCGAACATGCGTTCGCCGGGAAGGGTGCGGAAACGCTTTTGGAATGCATCCAGGGCGGGCTCCGGTTCCGGCTTCGGTGCCTGGACGGGGTAGAGCGGGCGATGCAGTTCGCGGTTGGTGTCAATGTGCGGCTCCAGCGCAAGCGCGGCATCGAGCACGGCTTCCACGCGCTCCTGTCCATGCTCCTGGATCGCGGTTTCAATGCGGTGCGCGCGTTCCGCAGCCTGCTCGAGGATGTGGCCTCCGGCCATCTCCATGAATTTCGCGAAGAGATGGTTGTTCTTGGCGAAGTCCGCGTGGCCCAGCACGTGCGCGGTGACGAGCGCGTTCTCCGGGAGAGAATTGCCGTTGACCAGGTAGGCGCGGCACGGATCGCCGGGAAACATCACCTCGAAAATGCGCGAGTTTCCCATGCCTTGCCGGATCAGCTGATGGATATAGCGCACGCCGAATGACCAGTGATGCATGCGCACCGGCAGGCCGTACACCGCAATTTCATTCATGAAATTGTTGGGCACGAGTTCGAAATCGACCGGGTAGTAGTCCAGGCCGAGATCGCGCGCAAGTTTCTCGATGCGCGTCGAATACTCCTTCAGCTGGCCGATTGCCTCAGGAGTATGGGTTGCTGAATTGCACATCTGGATGTCTCCCTATTCCTCCTGCTGCTGCACAAAGAACTTGCGGATGGCTTTCCACACGTCCTCGTGCTTCGTCAGGATGCTGCTGCCGAGCGGTGCACCGCTGCGTTCGACTTCGGTGCACAGCATCTTCATTTCCGTTTCCGACGTGCGCGGGGAGCCCGGGACGGTTTCGACATAGCCGATATAGTTGAGCAGCCTGCCCAGCTTTGACAGGTAATCAGTCGCCGCCGCGCGATCTTCCGTGAAGTTCTCGCCGTCGGAGGCGTAGAACAGGTAGCCGTTGTATTGCGACGGATCGTATTCTGTTTCAATGAGCTCGAGTGCAAGCTTGAATGCCGTCGATGCCCCGGTGCCACCGGTACCGCTGACGTTGAAGAACTCGCTTTCGGAGAATTCCCACGCCTGCGTCGTGTGTGCAATGAAACGTGTTTCCACCTTGCCATAACGGCGGCGGATACCTTGCAACACGAAGAAGAAGAAGCTCTTCGCCAGCTTGCGCTCGGCATCGGTCATGCTGGCCGATACGTCAAGAGCGAAGATCACGACCGCGTTCGTCGCCGGCTTGCGCCGTTGCACCAGCTGCTTGAAGCGCAAGTCTTCATTGGTGAACGGTACCGGGTTCTCCTGCGTCGCCCGCCGCTTGACGGCTTCCTTTACGGTGCGCCGCCGGTCGAGGCGGGCGCGGGCGCCATGCTTGTCCCAGCCTTCGCGCACGTACTCGTCGTCGGTGACGGCGGTATTGCGCTTCGGCTGCAGGTCGGGCAATTGCAATTCTTCCCACAGCCAGTCGATGATGTCGTCGACCTTGAACTCGAGCAGCAATTTCACTTCGCCATCGTTGTTCCCACCTTCCCCTTCGTCGCCGCCCATGTCGGGTTGCGCCTGGCGCAGCACGTCGCCCGGCTTGCCCTTTCCCTGGCCCGCACTGGAATAGCTCTGGTTCGAATCCGAAAGACGGAAACGCGCGTGTTCGAGCATGCGGACCGGCACCTGGACGGTGCGGTCCTCTCCGCCGGTCATGACGTCCGGGCCGGCGACCAGGTTGGGAAGATTCTGCTGGACAGCCTCGCGCACTTTCTGGTTGTGGCGCAGCCAGTCGCGAGAGCCCCTGGAGAACAGGTCGTACCAGGGTGTTTCAGCAGAAATCGTGATGTGGTCTGTCATAGAGCATGCCGCCTCATTCCTGTGCCATCAGCGTGGTCACGTAATTGAGCGCCTCACGTGCGCTGTGGCTGTCATAACCGTATTCATCGACCAGTCGCTTCTCGACCACCGAAATCTTCTGCCGGACTTCCTCGTCCGGACGGGTGGTCGAACTGACCAGCCGCAATACATCGCGCCGCTGCTCGAACAGGTATTGCTGCACGGCGTTGTGCAACTGGGCGTGGCTGTCGAGCGTGAATTTCTCACCGCGCTTGTACGCACCCATCGCCTTGCGCACCACCTCCTGGCGGAACGACTGCTTGCCGGAATCGGAAATGTGGATCTTCTCTTCGACCGCGCGCAGGAAACGCTCGTCCGGCTTGCGTTCCTCGTTGGTGATCGGGTCCTTGATCTGGCGGTTGTCGAGCATCGCTTCCACCTCGTCCAGGTACTTGTCGAGCAGGTCCTGTGCTTCCTGTTCGAAAGAGACGAACAGGGCCTTGTGCACGTCTTCCTTGACCCAGCGGTTGTAGAAATCCTTGCGCGCCAGCACCAGGTAATCGATCCATTTACGCTTGCGCTTCGGATCGATGCGGGCGTCGTTCTCGATCGCATCCTTGAGAGCGAGCAGCACATCCATCGTGGTCAGGCTCTTCACATTCGTCTGGATGATCGCGTTCGACAGCGCGTTGATGACGAAGCGCGGCGAGATTCCCGCCAGTCCCTCGTCAGGCATGCGCTGCTTCATGCGCTCGGCCTCGGCGTGGGCATACCCTTCCACCTCTTCATTGGCGTAGAGGCGCACTTTCTTGCTTAGTTCAACCTCCTTGTCGTCCGCCTCATGCAGGCGGGTGAGGATCGCAAAGACCGCAGCGGCATGAAGGACATGCGGATCGAGATGCACTTCGCGGAATGCGGGTGCCGCCGAGGAAATCAGTTTCTTGTAAATTCGCGCCTCATCCTTGTAATTCAAGGTATAGGGAACCTGGATGATGACCATGCGATCGAGAAGGGCTTCGTTCTCGCTCTCTTGCAGGAACTTGCGGAATTCCGCAAGGTTGGTATGCGCGAGGATGGTCTCGTCAAGATAGATCAGCGGGAAGCGCGACACCTTCACGTTCTTTTCCTGCGTGAGCGTCAGCAGCAGGTAAAGGAATTCGCGCTTGACCTTCAGGATCTCGATCATCTCCAGCATGCCGCGACTCGCGGCATAGACAGCCCCGGACCATGACCAGGCGCGCGGGTCGCCTTCGTCGCCGTACTCCGCCACTTTCGACAGGTCCACCGAACCGACCAGGTCGGCCAGGTCGGCAGTAGTCGGATCATGCGGCGCATACGTGCCGATGCCGACGCGGCCTGCTTCGGAAATGAAGATGCGCTCCACGGGCATGCGCAGGAAGTCGCCTGCGTAGTCATTCTCCAGCCGCGTGCGGCAATGCGGGCACACCTCGCCGATGATATCCACGCCATACGTATCGCGGAAGCGCGGACGCAGCGAATGCGGGATCAGGTGCAGCGGAGATTCGTGGACCGGGCATCCCTGGATGGCATACATGGCGCCGGCTTCGGTGCGGCTGTATTCCTCGAGGCCGCGCTTGAGAAGGATGACGAGGGTGGACTTGCCACCCGACGGCGGGCCGAGCAGCAACAGCAGCCGGCGGCCGACTTCCGATCCTGCCGCTGCCGCCTTGAAATAATCGACGACACGTTCGATCGACTCGTCAACGCCGAACAATTCCTGGTCGAACAGTTTGCAGCGGAAATTGCCGCTTTCATCCTCGCAGCCCATCCAGCGGATCATGTCCCACATGTACTGGTGCGACGTGCGCGCGGCTCCCTTCGGGTCTGCCGTCATCACTCTTTCGAGGAATTCGGAGACCGTCCCGGACCAGTGGATTGCCCGATGATCCTTCGTGAACTCGATCAGGCTTTTCAGCAGGTCGTCTTGCTGCTCGGTACGATTGACGTCGCTATGCGTGGTCATTGCATGTGCTCCCCGTAAGTTTATCGATTGCCCAGAATGGACATCCGAAATGGGTTTACGTTTCTGTCACTCTCGATAGGACACGCTCGATTTAAGTATAGGGCGCTGCAAAAAGTGCGAATGATGAGGATGGTCAATGAATGCACTGCTATCCCTGTTTCCGCGCCCCACGTCGATTGATCTGTGCACATCGGTACACAACGAGGTAGCAAGATGCATGCAAGCATATCCAGCGGGGCATGCTGTCCGATGGCGTCGCGTAGAGGGAAGGAAAAGAGGCGCTGGAAAGAAATGAATTTGAAAAACTTACATGCAGGAAGCACGAGAAACGCGCACTGCGGCAGCGTTCCGGAATGGTTGATCTGGATCAATGGCGAAGCTTGTCCCGTTGTCCATAGTGTTCGTATGCTTGCCGCTATTCAATAACATCAGCCAACCATGCGGCGTGGAGAGGATTTCAAATGCATCTGCAATTCCTTGGCGCGACAGGAACAGTGACAGGGTCGAAGTACCTCGTCACCACCGGCCGCGCCAGAATCCTGGTCGACTGCGGACTGTTTCAGGGCTTCAAGCAACTTCGCCTGCGCAACTGGTCCGATTTGCCCGTCGCGCCTTCATCCATCGATGCAGTCGTCCTGACCCACGCACACCTCGACCATAGCGGCTATATACCCTTGCTGGTAAAGAACGGATTCCGCGGCAAGATCTATTGCAGCGAGGCTACCTATGACCTCTGCCGCATCCTGTTGCCGGATAGCGGGCACCTGATGGAGGAAGAGGCGGGCTACGCAAATCGTCATGCGTATTCCAGGCACAGTCCTGCCTTGCCACTCTATACCGAGGAAGACGCGGAGGAATCACTCGAGTACTTTGCACCGGTGAAGTTCGGCAAGCGGTTCGCGGTAGCGGGGCACCTGCACGCCGAACTCGCCCGTGCGGGACATATTCTCGGCGCGTCGATGGTGACCCTCGACGACGGGAAAACGACGCTGGCGTTTTCAGGCGATCTCGGGCGCATGAACGACCCGATCCTCGCGCCGCCGTCGCAGATCGAGCGCGCCGATTATCTTGTGCTCGAGTCGACCTACGGCAACCGGAAGCACGATCCCGCAGATCCCATGGATCTACTGGGAAAGACGATTCAGGAAACCGTCGCGCGGGGCGGCTTGGTGATCGTGCCGTCGTTCGCGGTCGGACGTGCGCAGACCTTGCTTTTCTACATGGATCGACTCAAGCAGTCCGGCGCAATATCATCGGTGCTGCCCGTGTACCTGAACAGCCCGATGGCGGCGGACGTCACCGCCCTGTATCGCGCGTACCGCAAGGATCACAAGCTCGATGACGCGCAGTGCCGGGCCATGTGCAATGCGGCGAAATTCGTTAACACGGTGGAAGAGTCGAAGGCACTGAACATGAAGCACATGCCGATGGTCATCATTGCCGCGAGCGGCATGGCGACCGGAGGACGAGTCCTGCATCACCTCAAGGCGTTCGCCTCCGATCCGCGCAATACCATCCTGTTCTCCGGTTTCCAGGCAGGCGGCACGCGCGGCGCGGCGATGCTCGGCGGCATCGATGCCATCAAGATCCATGGCGAGTACGTGCCCTTGCGCGCGCAGGTCGTGCAGATCGAGAACCTGTCCGCGCATGCCGACGCCGACGAAATCCTGCAATGGGTTTCCCGGTTCAGGCAGCCGCCGAAGCGGACGTTCATTACGCACGGCGAACCCGAGGCGGCCGATGCGCTGCGGCGGCGCATCGAGGAGAGCCTGAAATGGCCCTGCAGCGTCCCCGAATACCTTGAAAGCGTCGAGCTGGGATAGCCATGGGATCGCATCACCGAGACAAGCAGCCGGCCGACGGTCCCGCCCACGCACTGCGCATGCGGCGAATGGGAATCGATACCTATCTCGAACCGGTCATCTACATGCGGCGCGACTGCCATATCTGCCGCTCGGAAGGCTTCGAAGCCCATTCGCGCGTGGAAGTGTGGCGCGGCAACAAGCACATCGTCGCCACCCTGAACGTCGTCGACGCCCCCTTGCTCCAGGTTGACGAGGCGGGTCTGTCGGAAGCGGCGTGGCGCTCGCTGGGCGGACGCGATGGCGACCACATCAAGGTCTTCCATCCCGCGCCGGTGCAATCCTTCTCCCATGTCCGCGCCAAGATCTACGGATCGCCGATTACCTCGGAGGGCGCCAGCGAGATCGTGCAGGACATTGTCGACGGCCGCTATTCGGACATCGAAATGGCTGCCTTCATCGCCACCTGTGCGGGAAACCGGATGGACATCGCGGAAACGGCGTCGATCACGCGTGCAATGATCGGTGCTGGAAAGCGCCTGCAGTGGAATGTGCATCCCGTCGTCGACAAACATTGCGTCGGCGGTCTGCCGGCCAATCGCACGACCTTGATCGTCGTGCCGATCGTTGCCGCCTGCGGCATGACGATTCCGAAGACATCCTCGCGCGCGATCACCTCGCCAGCAGGCAGTGCGGACACCATGGAAACCCTGGCGCCGGTCGACCTCGACATTGCGCAGATTCGCCGCGTCGTCGAACGCGAACAGGGATGCATCGCATGGGGCGGCGGCGTCAACCTCAGTCCCGCCGACGACATCCTGATCCGGGTCGAACGGCCGCTGGGTCTCGACAGCGACGGGCAACTGGTGGCCTCGGTGCTATCGAAAAAATACGCGGCAGGATCGACGCACGTGCTGATCGATATCCCGGTGGGACCGACCGCCAAGGTGCGTTCGGCGGAAGCGGCGCAATCCCTCGGAGAACGCTTGACCACGGTCGGACAGTCGCTCGGCATTACCTTGCGGACGATCATCACCGACGGAGCGCAACCGGTCGGACGCGGTATCGGACCCGCCTTGGAGGCGTACGATGTGCTTGCAGTACTGCAGAACCAGCCAGGCGCACCCGACGATTTGCGGCAACGTGCCTTGCTGCTCGCCGGACACGTGCTGGAGCTGGGCGGCAAGGCGCCGCAAGGCGAGGGCAGGACGATGGCCGCAGCGGTGCTGACGAGCGGCGCCGCGTGGACCAAGTTCCAGTCGATCTGCGAGGCGCAGGGGGGAATGCGCGTGCCACCCGTCGCGCGGTTTACGCATGTCGTCCAGGCAAGGCACGATGGTCGCGTCGTTGCCATCGACAACCGCCGTCTGGCACGCATCGCCAAGCTGGCCGGCGCGCCAAAGGCGCATGCGGCAGGGGTGGTTTTCCATGCGCCACTGGGCACGATGCTCGTGGCAGGGCAACCGATGCTGACCATCCATGCCGACTCGCCCGGCGAACTTGCGTATGCACGAACATATGCCGATGCACAGGAAGACCTTGTGCAGGTACAGGAACATTGACCACTTGGAGTAAGAAGAAAATGATACCGATCCTCTTCGCGATGCCGGGCAACGAAGCCTTCACGCTGCATCTCGATCGCGCCATTTCCTGCGAAGTCGGACAGATGGAAATGCGCCGCTTCCCCGACGGCGAAACCTATGTCCGCCTGCAGTCGCAGGTGCATGGTCGTGACGTGATCTTCGTCTGCACGCTCGACCGGCCCGACGAAAAAGCCATGGCGCTTTACCTCGCCGCGCGTACCGCGCGCGAGCTCGGCGCCCGGCGAGTCGGCCTCATTGCGCCTTACCTCGCCTACATGCGCCAGGATGCGCGTTTCAAGGAAGGCGAGGGCATTACCTCGACGCATTTTGCGGCCTTTCTGTCCGACTTTCTCGACTGGCTCGTTACGGTGGATCCGCACCTGCACCGCCACCACAAGCTCAACGAGATCTACAGCATTCCGACCAAGGTGGTACATGCGGCGCCGGCCATCGGCGACTGGATTGCGGAGCATGTCGACAATCCGGTCATTATCGGTCCGGACGCCGAAAGCGAGCAGTGGGCGGCGAAGGTCGCGAAGTCGGTTCGCTGCCCCTACGTCGTGCTGGAGAAGACACGCAAGGGCGACCGGGATGTGGAAGTGTCTTCGCTGGATGCATCACAATGGAAGGGCGGCACGCCGGTACTGGTTGACGACATCACCTCTACCGGTCACACGATGATCGCCGCAGTAGGCAAGCTGAAGGAAGCGGGCCTGCCGGCCCCAGTTTGTGTGTCCGTGCATCCTGTGTTCGCCGGTTCTGCGTATGAGGACTTGCAGGCCGCAGGCGTGAACAAGATCGTCAGCTGCAATACGATCAGCCACGCGACCAACCAGATCGATGTGGCCGAGGCGATTGCCGTCGCCGCGGTTGAACTGATGGCCATTCTTCCCGTGAACAGCTGATTCGTTTCGGCTGTCTCCTCTGCAGCAGCGGAGTAGCACTCGCACTCTGCTGCTGCCAGCCTTGTATTCGCACAACATTCCTCTACCGTCGATTGACAGCGCATGTCGATTTCGCTCAAATGATTCTTGCAATCAATTGATACACAGGTGGAATGAAGCTTGCATGAATCAGGTCTGTCCGGCATTGCTTTCATCGCTGCATCAAGGAAATCTGGCTTGCTGACGATATTGCCTGTGCAGGGCCGCATGACCGCTTGTGTTTCGACCGTTCAGAATGGCATGTTTCGAGGAGGTTGCTCACCATGACGATTACTCTCGCCCGCTCTCATCCGATCTACTGCGTGAAAGCTGTCGAAAGCGCCCAGGAACGGGCGCGTGCACTGAAATCGCCGGAGCTGGAAGCCTTTTACGAAGACATGCTCGAAAAAGGAGCAGAACGTTTCGTCACAACACCGTCGTCGACCAGTGCGCTCCAGCCGCTCTACGAGGATTGCCCGAACTTCCGGGAAGTGCTCGACGACCTGACGCGTTACCTCGGCCTGTCGATTGCCGGCGGCTCCAGCATCAATGTCATGCCGGTGCTGCTGCTGGGCGACCCGGGTGTCGGCAAGACGCATTTCGGCAAGCGGCTTGCCGCCGTGCTCGGCACCGAGTTCGAGTTCATCAGCATGAACGCCCTGTCGGCAGGCTTTGTCATTACCGGCTCGTCGTCCACCTGGAAAGGGGCGAAGTGCGGCAAGGTGGCGGAACGCCTCGTGCGCGGCAAGTTCGCCAATCCCGTGGTTTTGCTCGACGAGGTCGAGAAGGCAACCGGCTCCACGCAATCCGATCCGATGGCTGCGCTGTATCAGTTGCTCGAGCCCGAAACCTCGCGTGCCTTTCACGATGAATTCATCGACGTCGACCTTGATGCCAGCCAGGTGTTCTGGGTGCTGACAGCCAACAGCCTGGAAGGCATTCCGCCGGCCTTGCTGTCGCGCATGGCGGTATATGAAGTGCCATCGCCGACACCGGATGAAGCAGCGGGCATCGCCAGGCGCGTCTATATCGGGCTGCTGCGCGAACTGAAGCTGAAGCATGTCGAGGAAGACTTGCCCGACAGCGTGCTGGACAAGTTGTCGACGATCTCGCCGCGCGAGATGCGCAAGACGCTGCTCGATGGTCTTGGTTTTGCCGTGGCGGAAGGGCGGACGGCGTTGGTGCCCGAGGACGTCCGTCTGAAATCCGACGCCGGTCGTCGGCGCATCGGCTTCTGACCCCCCTGGTTTGACGGCCCGCAAGTTGGGGCAGGTGGCGGGAAACACGCACCGCTTTTGCTCCTCTCATGGAAGCGCAACGTTAACGGGAGCCAGATGCCATGCTGAAACTGTCTGCAATTCTGCTCGTCTTGCTGGCTGTCGGCCTGTCCGGTTGCGATCGCCAGGGAAGACCGGTCGAAGAATTCGGGCTCGACAAGCTTGCCAGGGGCGTGTCTTCGGAAGGCGACGTCCGTACCGTCATGGGACAGCCCGAAACCGTCTGGGAGGAAGAGGACGGCACACGGGCACTCCAGTATCCCAAGGGGCCGGAAGGCGTGCGGACCTGGGAGTTCACCATCGACAAGTCCGGCAAGCTCAAGGACTACCGCCAGCTCCTCACGCAGGAGAACTTCTCGCGGGTGCGGCAGGGCATGAGCCGCGACGAGATCCGGCGGATGCTTGGCAAGCCGCGCTCGGTGGCGCAATTCAAGCTCAAGAACGAAGAAGTATGGGACTGGCGTTATCAGGACGCGACGGTCCCGCGCCTGTTCAATGTGCATTTCGACATGACATCCGGCAAGGTGACCGCCACCTCGAGTAGCGACGCGTTGAATTACTGACAATGACGAAACTGAAAGACGTCCGCGCAGTCCTATTACTGGCAGCCGGGCAAGCAACGCTGTCCGGAATGACGAATCACATCATTCAAGGAGGCAACAATGAAGAAAGCAACGATCGCATTGGCCGCATCACTGCTGGCATTTTCCGGAGCCGGCTTTGCTCAGTCGCAGACCCCGTCACCGACGTCCGAAATCCGTGAAAGCACGGATCCGGCACGTTATGACGACGTCATGCGGCGGGCACAGGAAATCCAGAACCGTCAGACGTCCAGCTCCGACATGTCATCCGGTGCAAGCGACACGACAACCACGAAGAAAGCCGGCAAGCGCATGCAGTCGAAGAAGTCGATGAAGCGCGGCAAGGGCGGCGGCAGCAGCAACAGCAGCTCCGGTGCATCGAGCGGTTCCGATTCCTCTTCAGGCCAGGATACGGGAACGTCGAAATAGCGCCCCTCCAGGCACTGCTAGTGCCGCCGCGCACCGATCACGCTGAGCCAGGCAAAGATTTGCGGCCACAGCGTGCGGTGCGCGTTCTCTCCCATCAACGCCCCGACATGCGCGAGCGCTACGCCGGTATCTCCCTCGTAGGCAAGAAGGCGTTTCTGCCGGCTTCCCGCCGCGTCATGGAACGCGATCACGGAGTCCGGCGGGATGACAACGCTATGCGGATCGTAGACCGCCAGCAGCGGCGCCACAACATCCTTTGGTGAGACAGGGCGTCCGGCGATTGTCAGCCTTCCGCGCATCAGGCTGTCGCGTCGGTAGAGGTCTTCCACCACCTGTTCGAACAGGCGTCCCGGCATGGGCGACTCGTCGAGCATCCAGCGTTCCACCAGCATATGCGTGCGCAGCGTGCGCGTTGAGCCGAGGCTGGCAACGAAGTCTCCGTAGCGCTCGACATTGAACGTCGCAGGCGAGGCGATCACACTGGCCATGTTCAGGACCGATCCGGGCACGCTGTCAAAGAATTGCGCCACCTTGTCTGCCGGCGGACCGAACGTGACCAGCGGTGTAAAGGAGCCGGAGGCGCCGCCAAAATGCAGCGGCGATTCCACCAGGACCAGTCCGGCCACCTGCTCCGGCCGCATGGCCGCGTAGATGGCCGCAAAGATGCCCCCCAGCGAATGACTGAGCAGGAACACTTGTGACGACGGATGGGTGGTGCGGACGGCGCGCACGCATTGGTCGATGAGCCGGTAGGCGTAGTCGGCCAGTCCCAGGCGGTTCGGTTGTTCCATCGGATCGGTCCATTCCGCGAGGTAAACCTGCAGGTCCTCGCGCATCGCATGCTGCACCACGCTGCATTCCGGCGCGAGGTCCCAGATGTAGTGCCGCTTGATCGGCGCGGGCACAATGAGCGCGATGCTGTTGCTTGCCGGATTGCCGCCGTAAAAGCGCAGCCGGACGCCAGGGACGGAGAGGGCGGTCTGGTACGGGCTCTCGGTCGGGCCATAGCCGAGCTGGTCCATGGCGGCGCCCCGGCGCCTGCGCGCCTTGTCCAGCGACTCAAACCACCAGCGGATGCCGGACGAGACTGTTTGCATGGATTCCTCCTCGGGTTTTACGATCCTTGATTCCTCTTGATCGTGAATACATGCAATTTGTTCAATCGAATGCGATGTTGTAGAACAGGGAGATTGCGCTGCGGGAACCTGCTTCCGCCTCGAGCGACAGTTTGGGTGAGAGGGCATAGCGGACCTGTACCACGCTGCCGGCGCTCTCCAGGCCTTGCTGGTAGCTGAGGTAGAGGCGCGAGGAGACCTGTTTGCCAATGGTGACGATGCGTTGCTGCAAGGTGTCCTGGCTGGTGCCGATGCTGAAGGTATCGAGGCCGAACGTACTGGCGATACGCGACTGCACGCCGGCCTTTGCGCCTTCCGACAGCAAGGCCCCGGCAGCGCTCTGCAGCGCGCCAATGTCGGTATCGCCGGCGGCGGCGAGGCCGCGGCCCAGCACCAGCCAGGAAAGCTTCTCCGCATCCGGGACAGGCGGTTCAGAAACGAGCGTGACGCGCGGCGTGAGGGCAGTGCCGCGGATCGAGACGCCTGCCTCGACCTCCTGGCCGCGGCGCATGGCGAGGATGTCCAGCGAGGGATTGTTGAGCGGGCCGCGGAAGCGCAGCAAGCCCTGTTCGATGGCCAGCTCGCGTCCGTAGGCGCTGTACGTTCCCTTGGCGACATTGATGGAACCCTGCGCCTGCAACGCTTCGCCTGCCTTGCTCAGCAAGCGCACCTGTCCGCCCAGCATGGCGTCCAGCCCGCGCCCTTTCAGCGCGACGCTGTCATCCAGGGCGACGCTAATGTCGACATCGAAGGCGGTTTTGTTGGCGCCATTCTTGTGTTCCTGGCCGACAATGACAACGTCGTCGGACAGGCGCGGCTTGTCGGCGCTGCCCAGGTCGACAAAACCGGAATTGACGGTGAAGGTGCCCGTGGCCTTGCCCTGATTGCCGCGCCACTCCAACTCGCTGGCGCCGCTGACGATGATGCGGCGGTCGCTGCGGTTGAGGAGGGCAAATCGTTCCGCGAGTAAAGACAGGTTGGCCGTGACACTGCCGCCGCTGACATCGATAGGACCGGAAAGGGTGATGCGTCCTTCCGCGCCCTGGAAGTTCAGGTTGCGCACCAGCCAGCGATTGCCCTGGAACTCGCTGTCCAGCGATCCCTGGCGCAGGTCCAGTCCGAGGTCGGAAAGCAGCACGCGCAGCGCTTGCCCGGTGATGCGGCCTGCCAGCCGCGGCTGCTCCACATTGCCGCCCAGGGAGACATCGCCCTTCAGGCTTCCCTCGAGCGTCATGGCGGGTGACAGCAGCGGAGCGACCCATGCCAGCGATGGGACGTCGATGTCGGCATTCCCGGAAAGGGGCGCATCGGGCGCGATGGCGAGGCGATTGTCGCCATGGCCGATGGTGGTTGCGCCTTGCACGCGAATGCGGCCGAGACGTTTTCCCTCGGTCTGGATATCGGCGTTGAGCCTGCCGGCGGTCAGGGTGGCGCTGGCGGAGAGGGCGGACAGGCCGAGCGTGACCGGAGCGTTGGCGAGGACGGTGAGGTCGCCGCCCTGACGGCGCAGTGCCAGCGTGCCGTTGAGCGTATCCGCGAGACGCACATTCCATTCTCCAGCGAGGACGAGATCGGTCCGAACACGCGGCGCGGGTTCGATCTGGCCGAGAAGACGCGCGACCTGCAGCCGCTCGATGTGGCCGCGTGTGACGATGCCCGTGCTGTCGCGCGCGAACATCTCGACGGCGAAGCGGCCGGCGTCGGCGTCGAGCAGGAACTGCTCAAGCTGCACCTTCTCGGCGGACAGGAGGAGCGGGGCGGGTGACGACAGGCGCGCGGAAAATCGCCCCTTGGCATCGAGCGCCTGAACGCTTCCCTTCCAGCGCGGCGCCGTGTCAATCTGGCCCAAGCCACCCGAGGCGCGCATTGTCCATGCCTGGCCCGTCTCGTCGAGCGCAAGGTCGATCGTATGCGCACCCGTCGTGCCCTTGGCGGTGGCGGCAAACCGCTCCGCCTTCAAGCGTTGGGTGGCGATTCCTTTTGCCTGCAGGACGAGGTCGAGCGGCGCATCCGGATTGGGGGAGAACTGGAGGCGGCCCGACAAGGCCGCGATCCGTTCGTCGCCGAGCTGCAACCCGGAACCATCCAGCTCGGCGGTGCCACGCTCCAGCGGCAGCGAGCGCTTGCGGTCGAGTGCGAGTTGCGCCTTGCCCTGCATGCGCTCGATGCGCATGCCGCCGGGAACGCGCGCCGAACGCGCCGTCCATTCGGCGGAAATCCGGGGACGATCCAGTGTGCCGCGCGCGGTACCGCTGGCCGCGATCGCGCCGCCGAAATCCGCACCGAGCTGGCCCAGCTGCGGTGCATCCAGCCGGAAGGACAGCACTGCATCGTCGCCTGTGAGGCGGCCTTCCGCGTTCAGGCGGTTTGCGCCGGAAGCAAGCAGGAGGCGAGGAATTTCCAGGTTCTCGCCACGCAAGCGCACCTCGCCGCTGCCGGACAGCGGCTGGCCCGCGAGCGTGCTGTCGGCGATGGTGTAGGAGAGGTCGGCGTCGAGACGCGGCTCGCGCTTTCCGCGAAGTGTGAAGCCGGCATTCAATTCCAGCGCCGGCAATTGCGGGAAATTGCCGAGCTCGCGCAGCCGGAAACGGTCCACCTTGCCCTCCGCGCGGAACGCCTTGTCCCCGTCCAGCGCGGCCTGCCCTGAAAAGTCGATACGTCCGCTCCCCGCGCGCAACTCTGCCTGTTTAATGGACAGGATCTGTCCATCGAGCAAGGCGTGCGCATCGAGCGTAATACGCTGCTGGCGTTCCAGCGGCTCGCTGAGGGAGAGCCGGATCTCCTGGCGGCTGCCATTGCGTTCCAGGTCCGCGGAGCCGGCCAGTTTCGTCGCGCGGGCGCGGCCATCCAGACGCTTCAGGTTGAGACCCTCGGTGCGGATCTGCAGCGTCATTTGGTTGCCGCCAATTTCCCCCTGGCCTGTCACCGTTCCTGCCGGACGGGACGCAGCGCCAAGCGCGGCCGTCAGGCGATCGAGCACCATGCGGCCGGCTTCCTGCCGGAAGGAGAGCTGCAAGGACTGGAGCGGCAGCTTTTTCGCATCCCAGAGTCCTGCCTCGGGATTGGCGACATGCAGTTCTCCCGCACCATGTTCGTCGGCGTTCACGCGAAGCTCCAGCGCGGAAGAGGGCCATTGCGGATCGAAGCGATTGAGGTCGATCGCGCGTGCCGCAAGACTGGCCCGCCCCAGCGGGCTTTCGGAAAAGGGATGGAGCATGACCGTGCCATCCACGCTCGCCCGGTCCACGGCAATGTCGATCATGGCTTGCAGTTGCTGGAGCGAACCGTTCAGGTTGATGGTGCCGGTTGCGTCAAACGTCTGTTGCCCGATGGTGGCCGTGCCGTCACTGGCGATGCGCGCATCCAGGGCGTAGGGTTTGGCGGCCGACAGCGTGGCATTGCCCCTGAGGTCGTTGGCGAGACGCCCGCTGCCAAGCGGGGAATCGGTCGCAAGGTGGCGGAGCTGGAGGTCGTAGCGATTGCCGTCGAAAACGAGGCGCAATGCCGTCGGCCCGAGCCGCACCAGGCTCGTGCCGTTGCTGCGGATGTCGCCCGATTGCAGCCGCAAGTCATCCACTTGCAGTTTGACGGGCAATCCGATGCGGTCAGGCAGCTTGCGCGGCTCACGCTCCTTGCTCTCGCTACGGTCGATCTGCAGATGGCCGACATGCAGCGTCTCGACGTGTACCGTGCCATCCAGCAGCCTGCGCGGCTGCCAGTGCAGTCGCACATCAGACAGGACTGTACGGCCGTCGGCCTGCGCCAGTGAAAGGCGTTGGACGTGCAGTGTTCCTGTGATCCTGCCGCTGATTCCTTCGGCATGGAACACGCCGCCGCTCATGCCTCCCGCTGCGCCAAGGACCGCGCGTGCGCCGCTGCCGGTGCCGAGCAGCCACGCGACGACGCCGATGACGACGGCCACGATCCCGAGGAGGACAACCGCCACATGGCGTGTCCGGGAAGCCGCAGGTCGGGACTCAGAAGCCATATCCCACCGAAAAATGCAGCCGCGGCTTGCGCGTGGCATGGCCGTACGCGAGGTCGATATTGACGGGGCCGATCGGGCTGCGCCAGCGCGCGCCCACGCCGGTGCCGCGTTCGAGGCGGAACCCATTCCAGGATTCCGCCGCGTTGCCCGCGTCGACGAACACCGCCGCGCCCCATTGCGGCGCCAGCTGCCTTACCAGCTCCGCGCTTGCCACCGCGGTCACGGTTCCACCCACGATGGCCCCGTTCTGGGGAACACCGAGCGAATTGAATCCGTAGCCGCGCACGCTCTGGTCGCCGCCGGTACGAAACAGCAAGTCGGCCGGGACCGTCAGGCGGCTGCCACCGAATACTTGTCCGACGTGGGCGCGCAGTACCGCTTGCCAGCGCGGCGCCAACCGCTGCAGCAGGGTGGCGCGGGTGACGACGCGGAAGATATTGCTCTCGTTGATGACGCCGCGCAGACCGCCGCCCAGTTCCACCGACGCGACATACCCTTCGCGCGGCCGCAGCGGATGGTCGAGGCGACGCTTGGTGTAGGTGAAGGACGCAATCATTGCCTGCCGGTTGTTGCTGAACGCATCGCCAATCCGTTGCCGGTCGCCGAGGTAGGTCAGCGCCCAGACTTTCTCGTCGAAGCGATTGGGGCTGGTGACGCGCGCACCGATGCGCATCTTGTCGTTGATCTCGCCCCCGCTCGTCGTCCGCTCAAGGCGGGCACCGAAGCCGGGCTGCCATCCGGGCGGCAGCCAGCCCGACGATACTGGCGGAAGGAAGACATCGCCGCCAAGGACATGCGTTTCGCGGTCGATCCGCAATTCGGACTCCAGCCTCCAGTCGCGCATCAGGAAATTGCGGTCCAGCCACCGTACCTGGGCACGGGCGCCGGTATCCGTGGAAAAGCCGACGCCAAGGGCCAGGCGCTTGCGCGGGTTCTCGACGAGGTCCAGCCGCACCGGCACTTGCTCGGGATGCGCGCGGTCAGGTTCGAGCGTCGCGAATGCCGATCGGAAGTAACCGCTGTCTTCAAGCCGCGCCTGCAGCTCGTTCAGTTTGTCCTGCGAGTAGGGTTCGCCGGGCTGGATCGGGTTCAGGTTGTCGATCATCGCGCGCGAATAGCGCGTCAGGCCGTGGACATCGAGTTCGCCGAAGGTGAAAGCGGGGCCGGAGTCGACTTCCACGGTCAGCAACGCGCTGTTGTCCTTCGGGTCGATCCGTGCTTCGCTGTGCGTGATGACGGCCGTCGGGTAGTCGCGGGAAAGAAGGTCTTTCAGGAGGTCGTTCTTCTCCTCGGTCCAGGCTGACTGCCTGAAGACCTCGCCCGGGTCCAGTCCCCAGCGCCGACGAAGGCGCTTCATGCGGCTTTCGTCAGCCGTTGGTCCCTCCGCGACGCCGCCCTTGAACCGGATCGTGACATTGGCGATGCGTACCGGCGTGCCAGGATCGATCTCCAGCCGCACCCGCCATTCCGCACCCGATGTGTCCAGGCGCGTGCGCACCACGGGGGAAAAGTAGCCCTGGGTCGAGAGCAGGTCCCTGACTTGCGCGGGGGCGGTATCGACCAGCCTTTCCAGCTGTTCCGGCGGCAACCCTTCGGCGGCGCGGCGGCTGATGTCGAGATGCTCCGTCAGCATCTCGCGGTATTCCTCCGCACCTTCGATCTCCAGCGTGTAACTGCGCACCTCCTGCGCCATGGCCGGTACCGCAAGCATCAGCGCTGCCGCCAGCGCGGCGAGTGCGCGCTTGAGGCCGTCCGGCGTGTGCCTAGAAATGAAACGGATGCGCAAGGGAGTGAAGAAAGTGTCAGGACAATCGGCCCATTATTGAGGGAAAGCAAAATGTGCGCATTAGGTTAGATCAATTGACAACTTGAAGCATTTCAATGGCTTGCTTGATCGATTTGCAGTATCGGCGCGGAACGATTTGCCTTGGGTGCTGTCTTTCCGCAGCGCCTGAAGGCGCCGAATGCCAGAAAAACATGGCGAGAGACATGATTGACAGGGAGAAAAGTTGGTTGATTCAATACTCCGGGGCCTCGAAGGAGGCGTAACACTCGGGCAGCACATTTCGCATTTTTATCAAGACGTCGAACAGATGGTGCACGCCGCGTGCGGCTACATCATGGACGGCTTGCACCGGGGCGAAGCCGTGTTGATCGTTGCCACCCAGGCGCACTGGGCGAAAATGGTCGGCAAGCTGGCGGCCATGCGCAACATCGATCTCGTCGATGCCGTGATGAGCGGCCAGTTGCGCCACATCGACGCCAACGTGGTGCTTGCCGGTTTGCTCGAGAACGGCATGCCGGATGACAGCCGCTTTCGCGAACGGGCCGGCGCACTGGTCGAAGGCGCACTGGGCCGCTTCGGCAAGGTACGCATCGTCACGGAGCTCGCCGGCATGTTGGGGGAATCGGGGAACCGCGCGGCGGCACTTCGTCTCGAAGATTTGTGGAAAGGCCTGGCGACGCGTTTGCCGTTCACCCTGCTGTGCACCTATCGGGCGGATGCTTGCCGCCGCGAGTATAATTCGGCCCTCGACAGCGTACACAACGCGCATGCCAGCATGGACGGCAGCCGGCCGGAGAGCCGGGAAGCAAACGCACCGCAAGAGGATGACCCGCGTTCGGCCAAGCCGTAGCGGACGATGGCATTAGGCCCATGGCATCGGGCGATAACCAGCAAATACCATGCAAACTTCACCGGACAGGGGCGACGACACCCTTCTGCAGCAATCCCCCTTGCGCGTACTGGTCGTGGAAGATAACCGCGACCTTGCCAAGCTGTTCTGCGACTTGCTGCAGGTAATGGGCTGTGTCGCCGAAGCGGTGTTCAATGTCCGTGCGGCACTCGACAGCGCGCGTGCGAAGGCGCCTGATCTCGTTTTCTGCGACCTGCGCCTGCCGGGCGGCAAGAGTGGCTTCGACTTCGCTGCGGAGATGCGCGCGGATCCGGAACTGGCAAGCATTCCCTTGATTGCTGTCAGCGGCTATGCGGATGGCCCCGAGCGGGAAAAGGCGCTGCAGGCCGGATTCAACCGGGTGTTTGAAAAGCCGGTGAAGTTCGCGCAGATGATGGAAGTGCTCAACAGCATACGCGGCGAGTAGGGGCGCTCCGCCGCCAAGGCGCCCGCCGACGGTGGCAAAATCCCGGTGTCGTATTTCAGCGTCGCGTCAGGCGCGTTTTCCCATATCGCGTACAATCGGCTAATTGCTATGCGGCAATTTTCGCCGCGCATCGAACTGTCCGGATATGGCGGCCGTCCTTCCAATCGCACCTTCCCTCAGGTTGTCCGAGCTTCTCGGCGCATTCAGCTATGCGCTCGACCTCACGGAAGGCCAGCCTCCCGGCCATTGCATCCGATGCTGCTGGATCGGCATGCATATCGGCCAGGAAGCGGGTCTGTCCGGGGACCAGTTGTGGGAGCTGTATTACACCTTGCTGCTCAAGGACCTCGGTTGCAGCAGCAATGCCGCGCGCATCTGCGAGCTGTACCTGACCGATGACCTCCAGTTCAAACGGGATTTCAAGCGCGTCGGCGACAGCCTTCCGCAAGTCCTGTCGTTTGTCCTGACCCATACCGGCTTGCAAGCCGGGCTGGCGGAACGTTTCAGGAGTGTGATGACCATTTTCCGCAACGGGAGCGAAATCGCGCACGAGCTGATCGCGACCCGTTGCCAGCGCGGAGCGGATATCGCCAGGCTGCTGCACTTCCCGGATGGCGTCGCTGCCGGCATTTACAGCCTGGATGAACACTACAACGGTAGTGGCAAGCCGGACCGGCTGGCAGGGGATGCCATTCCCGTCTATTCGCGCATCGCCCTGCTGGCGCAGGTCATCGACGTATTTCATACAGCCGGCGGCCGCGGCGGTGCGCTCGACGAAGTGCGCCACCGTTCCGGTCACTGGTTCGACCCGAAATTAGTGCGTGCCTTCGAACAGGTCGCCCTGTCGGAGGCGTTCTGGAGCACGCTCGAATCGCCCGGCGTCGATGGGGCGGTACAGGCGTTGGAGCCCTCCGGCTACGAGGTTCCGCTGGACGACGACTACCTGGATGATATTGCTGCGGCCTTCGGTCAGGTGGTGGACTCAAAAAGCCCTTATACGAGCGGGCACAGCATCCGCGTCGCCCTCTACACCGACATGATTGCCGAAGTGCTTGGCGTGTCGCACGAGCGCCGCCGATGGCTCAAACGTGGAGCGCTGCTGCACGACGTGGGCAAACTGGGTGTCAGCAATAGCGTGCTGGACAAGGCGGGCAAGCTGGACCGGGCAGAATGGGACGCCGTCAAGCAACACGCCGTATATACCGAAACCATCCTCGGACGTATCGGCGCCTTTTCCGAACTGGCGCGGGTCGCTAGCGCCCATCACGAGCGACTCGACGGAGGCGGATATCCGCGCGGCCTGACGGAACGCGACATCTGCACCGAGACCCGCATCATCACCACCGCGGACATTTTTGATGCCATCACCGCCGATCGTCCCTACCGCGGCGCGATCCCCATTCCAAAAGCGCTGGAGATGATGGCGCAGACAGTCGGCACGGCACTGGATCCTGCCTGCTTTGAGGCGCTCAAGAGCGCTATCGCGAAACTTCCTCAGTAGCGCTTGCCGCCGAGCGGCAGGGCAGTCCCTCGCCGCGACCGGCCTGTCTTCGGCCTCGCCATCATCCATACGCCAACGATTCCTGCCACGACGAGCCCAAGGTCCTGCGGCACGTCCAGGAGGAAGGCGGCCTGTCCGCCGATCACTGACCACATCACCGGGACAATGTACGGGGCGCGAGGTGCGGGCGCTTTCAGAAATGCCAGCAGCCCGAGGGTGTAAATTGTGGTGGGACACGGCAGCCCGAATGTCGGCATCGCCGGAAAGGTGTGACCGGCAAGCCATGACAACACGGGATACACAATGAGCGCGAAAGCGATGAGTGATGCCCCCGCGTATGACCGTACATTGTTCCCGACCTCAAATTGAAGGCGCCTGAGAATGACGCCGTACCAGAGGAAAACAGCGGCGCCAATCAGCGACATGCCTGCAAATCCAAAGGCCAGGGGATTGATACGCGAGAAGAATGTGAGGTGATAGACGGTGGCGCTCCACGTCCAGAGAAATGCCAGGATTGCCGACACCGTTGGTCCGGCCGAAGGATGGTTCGTGCAGACCAGGACGACCGCGACGAGAGAAAGGGCCAGCAAAAAGAGTTGGGCCGGCCAGACCGCCTCGTTGTACAAGTGGAAGACGGCGAAGAACTGCTCCGCAGTGAAGGGGATCTGCATGGCATCCTCCTGCAAGGGTTGCGATTGCAAGAATGACTATCCTCGCAACGAGGAAGAAAATCCATGTTTCAGGTCAAGCGGATTCAAACCGTTCTTTCCCGAGGACCCGCATTTTCCGCAATGAAAAACGCCGCCCTGAGGCGGCGTTGTCTTCTGCCAGTTCATCTTAACCGGCCACCATCATGTCATGCGGCAACGGCGACCTTTTCCTCCGCCGGCGCTGAAGTCCGGATCAGGTGGTCGAAGGCACTGAGCGCTGCCTTCGAACCTTCTCCCATTGCAATCACGATCTGCTTGTACGGGACGGTCGTTGCATCGCCCGCGGCGAAGACACCCGGCACCGACGTCTGGCCGCGCGCGTCGACTTCGATCTCGCCGCGATTGGAAAGCGCCACCGTGTCCTTGAGCCAGTCGGTGTTAGGCAGCAGGCCGATCTGCACGAAGATGCCTTCCAGCTCGACGAGCTTCGCGTCGCCGGACCGGCGGTCGGTGTATCGCAGGCCGTTGACCTTGTTGCCGTCGCCCGTCACCTCGGTGGTTTGCGCCTGGGTGATGACAGTGACGTTCGGCAGGCTGAACAGTTTGCGCTGCAGGACGGCGTCGGCGCGCAGCTTGCTGTCGAACTCCAGCAGCGTCACGTGGGCGACGATGCCGGCCAGGTCGATCGCTGCTTCGACGCCGGAGTTGCCGCCGCCGATGACCGCCACGCGCTTGCCCTTGAACAGCGGACCATCGCAGTGCGGGCAGTAGGCAACGCCACGGTTGCGGTATTCCTTCTCGCCCGGCACATTCATTTCGCGCCAGCGTGCACCGGTCGCCAGCACGACCGTCTTTGCCTTGAGGCTGGCGCCGCTGGCGAGCTTCACTTCTATCACGTCGCCAGGGACCAGGGCCTCGGCACGCTGCAGGTTCATGACGTCGACGTCATAGGTCTTCACGTGCTGCTCCAGCGCGGCGGCGAGCTTCGGGCCTTCGGTTTCCTTCACCGAAATGAAATTCTCGATACCCATGGTATCCAGCACCTGGCCGCCGAAACGCTCCGCCACCACACCGGTGCGGATGCCCTTGCGTGCAGAGTAGATGGCTGCAGACGCACCGGCGGGACCGCCGCCGACGACGAGCATGTCGAACACGTCCTTCTGCGCCAGCTTGGCGGCTTCGCGCTGCGCGGCGCCGGTATCGAGCTTCGCGAGAATTTCCTCGAGGCCCATGCGGCCCTGGCCGAAGGTTTCGCCGTTCAGGAACACGGTCGGCACGGCCATGATCTGGCGCTGCGTGACTTCGTCCTGGAACAGCGCGCCGTCGATCATCACGTGGGTGATGTTCGGGTTGAGGACGGCCATTAGGTTCAGCGCCTGCACGACATCCGGGCAGTTCTGGCAGGACAGGGAGATATAGGTCTCGAAATGAAACTTGCCTTCGAGGTTGCGGATCTGCTCGATCACGTCGGCCTCGACCTTGGGCGGGTGGCCGCCAGCTTGCAGGAGGGCGAGGACGAGTGAGGTGAATTCATGGCCCATCGGGATGCCCGCGAAGCGGATACCCATGTTGCTGCCGGCGCGGGTGATGCCGAAAGAGGGCACGCGCTCGCCGTCGCCGGCGTTGCGGCGTTCGTCCAGCGTGATCTTGTCCGACAGATTGGCGATGTCGTTCAGCAGCGAGGACATTTCGTGCGACTTCTCGCTGGTGTCCAGCGACGCGCTGATCTCGATCGGGTAGGTGACTTTTTCGAGATACGCTTTGAGTTGGGTCTTCAAGTTGTTGTCCAACATGATTGCCTCCTTTGTGAGGTTGCGAATTCTTCAGGATGTGCAGTGCCAATTCCGGATGAATCGGACCAGACAGGATTGATCGGGAATTGGCGCTGCCGCCGGGCGCTTGCGCTGCGCCCGGGGAGCGGATGCGCCTCGGATGAGGCGCGAAGCATGCTTAGATCTTGCCGACGAGGTCGAGCGACGGCGCCAGGGTTTCTGCGCCCGGGGTCCACTTGGCGGGGCAGACTTCGCCCGGATGGGAAGCGACGTACTGGGCTGCCTGCACCTTGCGCAGCAGTTCCTTGGCGTCGCGGCCGATGCCGTTGTCGTGCACTTCGCACAGCTTGATCTGGCCTTCCGGATTGATGACGAAGGTGCCGCGCAGGGCCAGGCCTTCTTCTTCGATCATGACTTCGAAGTTGCGGGTAATCGCGCCGGTCGGGTCGCCGATCAGCGGGTAGCGGATCTTGCGGATGGTGTCCGACGTGTCGTGCCATGCCTTGTGGGTGAAGTGGGTGTCGGTGGACACGCCATAGACTTCCACACCCAGGGACTTGAAGGTGTCGTAGTTGTCAGCCAGGTCGCCCAGTTCGGTCGGGCAGACGAAGGTAAAGTCGGCCGGGTAGAAGAACACGATGGACCACTTGCCCTTCAGGTCGTTTTCCGTGACGTCGACGAACTTGCCGTTGTGGAACGCGGTTGCTTTGAAGGGCTTAACTTGGGTATTGATCAGGGACATATCTACCTCTCTTGGTTGAAAAAACTCGGATGAGTGAATAATAGATCCGACCTATTGTTTTGTAAAATCAATAGTTTCTATATATGTGATAGCTTGTCTTAATTACAGGCCGATATTTTATTTATCTGCGTCACACGCTGCAGGGCGTTGCCGGAATTTCATCCAGTCGTCATCAGATGAAGACCGGCGCGATTGGTTCGGAAAGCCGTCAGCCGGTGGTGACCGGCCGGACATTCGCCGCCGCCTCCTTGGCGCGGCGCCGCGCCGTGTCGATGTCGCCGGCCGTTGCGAGTGCCACGCCCATCCGGCGGCGTGCAAAGGACTCCGGCTTGCCGAACAGGCGGATGTCGGCGCCGGGGACGCGCAGCGCGTCGGCCACGCCTTCGAAGGCAATCGCCTTTGCCTCGTGCCGCCCGTAAATGACGGCGGAAGCGGCGGGGGAAATGACCGTCACATCGACGGGCAGGCCGAGGATGGCCTTCGCATGCAGCTCGAATTCGCTCTGCTTCTGGCTGGCCATGGTCACCATCCCGGTATCGTGCGGACGCGGACTAACCTCGGAGAACCACACCATATCGCCTTTGACGAAGAGCTCGACGCCGAAGATGCCGAGGCCGCCGAGTTCGTCGGTGACCTTCCTGGCGATCTCGCGCGACTTCTCCAGCGCGATCGCAGGCATCGGATGCGGCTGCCAGGATTCGATGTAGTCGCCTTTTTCCTGCACATGCCCGATCGGCTCGCAGAAATGCGTGACGACGGCGTCATCCTTCATCGCCCGTACGGTGAGCTGCGTGATTTCGTAATCAAAGTCGATGAAACCCTCCACGATCACGCGGCCGGCGTCGACCCGGCTTCCGGAGGCTGCGTAGTTCCATGCTTCTTCGATTTCGCCCGGGCCGTCGATCTTCGACTGGCCCTTGCCGGAGGAGGACATGACGGGCTTGATGACGCAGGGGAAGCCGACTTCAACGCAGGCGGTTTTCAGCTCGTCGAGGCTGTCGGCAAAGCGATAGGGCGACGTCGGCAAACCAAGCTGTTCAGCAGCGAGCCGGCGAATGCCCTCGCGGTTCATGGTCAGCCACGCGGCGCGGGCGGTCGGGATGACCGTCGCGACGCCATTCTTTTCCAGCTCCACCAGCGCCGTCGTCGCGATTGCCTCGATTTCCGGCACGACGAGATCCGGCCTCTCCTGTTCAATGAGTGCCGTGAGTGCGGTGGAGTCGGTCATGTCGATGACGTGGAACCGATGCGCGACCTGGTGGCCCGGTGCGTTGGCATAACGGTCGACGGCGATGACTTCGACACCGAGGCGTTGCAGGGAGATGATGACTTCCTTGCCCAGTTCGCCCGAGCCGAGCAGCATCACCTTGACGGCGGAGGGGGATAACGGGGTACCAAGGCGGAGCGGGCGTGTGATTGTCATTGCGTCGGGAAAAGTGATTGATCGGGTTCAGCGCATGGCGTCGAGCGCGTCGATTTCGGACGCTGCCCAGTCGACGAACGCCTTGACCTTGATGCGGAGATCATCGAAGCGCGCGGCATCATCCAGCGGCTCCATGCAGCCAAGGGCGAGCGTCCAGCCCGTCCCCGTCTGCAGAAAATTCTCGAGAATCTCTCGCCGGTTCTGCATCATGCGGATCTTGAAATCGTCCATCATCGGAATCTGCAGGTCCACGGACTTGCGCCACATGTCCAGCATTTCTTCCATGCGATCAGGATCAAGTTCGATTTTCATTGTCTGGCTTCCATCGATTTGCGTGGTAGTGTACTTTCAATAGCGATTTCTTACAGCGGATTCCCCATGAAAACTGTTTTTCCTGCTTTCCTTGCGGCATTTCTTGCCATGCCCGCGCTGGCAGAACAGGTCGGCGAGGTCGACACCGCCTTCAAGCTGGTCGGCCCCGACCACAAGATTGTCGTCGAGGTGTTTGACGACCCCAAGGTCACCGGCGTGAGCTGCTTTCTCTCACGTGCGAAGACCGGTGGAATCAAGGGCGCGCTGGGCCTGGCCGAGGACAAGGCGGAGGCATCCGTTGCCTGTCGGCAGGTCGGTGAGATTGCCTTTGCCGGCGCCATTCCGAAGCAGGAAGAAGTGTTCACCGAGCGCGCGTCCATCCTGTTCAAACGTGTGCGCGTGGTCCGCATGGTCGATCCGAAACGCAATGCGCTGGTCTACCTCGTTTACTCGGACCGCCTGATCGAGGGCAGTCCGCAGAACAGCATCACGGCGGTGCCTGTCGCCGCCCAGCAGAAAATCCCGGTCAAATAGCACGCCAACTCCTCCTCCATTCGCCCGATGTTTGCGCAGACCGACATGTGGCGACGCAACGATTGTCCGCTTCCCCGAGTCCAAAGGGCGGGCAGGCGACATGGGTCCGGTTCTGCTGATTCCCACAAGAAAAGCAATGAACCAGCGCCTGGCATAGTCAACCTTGTATGGCAGAAAGGAGCAGGCAATGAGAGAGGAGTATGAAAGCAATCAGTCCCGCCTGGCATGGATGCTGGGCGGTCTGTCGCTGGGCGCGATCGCCATGTACCTCGCCGATCCCGAGCGCGGTCCGCAACGGCGCGCGATGGCGAAGGAGGCATTGCGCGGCGCGGCTGCAAGCACGGGCGACGTGCTCGACGTGGCACGACGTGACCTGGGAAGCCGCGTGCAGGGCTGGCGCGCGCAGGCTGATTCCATGCTGACCCGCGGCAAGGAGCAGATGGACGACCAGGTGCTGAAGGCCCGCGTGCGGCAGCAGATTGCGACGGCGGCATCGCAGCCGGGAAACATCGATATCCAGATCGCCAACGGGGTGGTCACGCTGAGCGGTACCATTCCGAAGCACGAGCGGCATTTCCTGCTCGACAGCGTCCGCCGCGTGGAGGGCGTCGTCCAGGTGGAGGATTTCCTGGATACGCAGGAACAGACCGGAGGCTATACGGCGACGCGGGAAGGGTATAGCAGCTACCAGCCCGACGCGTCCATGGAAAGCTGGTCGCCGTCGGTCCGGACGATCGTCATGCTCGCCGGCAGCGCACTCGGCCTTTACCTTCTGTCGCAGCGCTCGTCGGCATTGAGCGGCACGCGCGAACCGATCATCCTCAACAAGACGATCTACGTCGATGCTCCACCGGAGCGCGTATTCGAACTGTGGAGCAATTACGAAAACTTCCCGCGCTTCATGTCCAACGTGCAGGAGGTGCGCGACCTCGGCAACGGCCGTTCCCACTGGGTCGTGAAGGGGCCGGCGGGTGCGCTGGTGGAGTGGGATGCGCGCCTGACGGATTCGCGCCGGGGCGAGGTGCTCGCCTGGCAGAGCGAAGCTGACGCCGACGTGCACAATAGCGGGCAGGTCCGGTTCGAACCCGAGGGCAAGGGCACCCGCGTCAGCGTCTACATGTCGTACTCGCCTCCCGGCGGCGGTATCGGCCATGCCATCGCATCGATGTTCGCGTCCAACCCGAAGCAGGAAATGGACGAGGACCTCGCACGCATGAAGGCGTTCATCGAGACCGGCAGGATGCCGTCCGATGCCGCGCAGCAGCCGCAGTCCTCCACATCCATCTTGCATTGACATCACGGAGACAGGCCGCCCCTGGAAAGCGGGCGGCCATCTTTGTTGATGCAGGCAAAGTCCGCGGTTGGTCAGGATCAAGCCGGGGCGGCGGTGCCTCCCTATCATGATCTGGGAAAGCAAAACCGACAGGAGGCCATGCGTGGCGCTTGCAGATATCGTGGATGAACCGTTGATGGGAGAGCCGCTTCTGAAGAGGATGAGGGTCGACCGGCTCGCGATATTCCGCGCGCTGCAGGTCGGCGACATGCTGTGCGCGGTTCCCGCCTTGCGTGCGATCCGCGCCGCGCTGCCGCGCGCGCATATCGCGCTGGTCGGGTTGCCGTGGGCGGCGCAGTTCGTGCAGCGTTACCGGCGCTACGTCGATGAATTCGTCCCTTTCCCCGGCCATCCGGCCTTTCCCGAGCAGCCTGTGCGCGAGGCGGAACTGGAGGCCTTCTATGCCGGCATGCGCGCGAGAAGCTTCGATCTCGCGCTGCAAATGCATGGCAGCGGCCAGATCAGCAACCGCATCGTTGCCGAATTCGGCGCCGGCGCTGTCGCGGGTTGCGTGGCGCCAGGCAGTGCGGTTGTCGATCCGATTTCGTTCATGGAATATCCGGAGGAAGGGCCGGAGCCGCTGCGCCTGCTGAGGCTCGCGGAATTCATTGGCGCGCCGGCCATCGGCAACCATCTCGAATTTCCACTGACCGACGAGGATGAGCGCGAATTGCGGGACAGCGGTCTGGCGGCAGGACTCGAACCCGGAGGCTATATCTGCATCCATCCGGGCGCGCGGATTCGCGACAAGTGCTGGCCGCCGGAACGCTTCGCCGAAGTGGCGGATGCCCTGGCGGATGAATTCAAGTTGCGCATTGTCCTGACAGGTTCGGCCAAAGAGGCCGACCTCACCGCCGCAGTTGCCGGTCGCATGCGCAATGCAGCTGTCGATACGGCGTCTCCATTGTCCCTGGGTGCCATGGCGGCGTTGATGAGCCGGGCTCGCCTGCTCGTCTGCAACGACACCGGTGTTTCGCATATCGCTGCCGGATTGCGGTTGCCGAGCGTGGTGGTGTTCAGCAAGGCGGACATGCAGCGCTGGGCGCCGCTCGACCAGGATCGTCATCGCTGCATCTGGGATCCCGAAGGTCAGCGCGTCGAGCTCGCGCTGCAGCATGCACGGTCCTTGCTGAAGAGCGATCAGCCGCCCGTCCGCTCCTGATACAACGCGAGCGCAAGCTGACTTGCTTCCTCGACGCTCACGCCGTCCACGAAACTGTCATCGTGCGCACAGCGCGTCTTGATATTTTCCTCACCGCAGACCGGACAATGCACACGCAGCGACATCGCTGCCCGGTGATGGTTTTGGCGCAGCGGCGCCGACTCCAGCACATTGGTCAGCCAGTAGATGCCCACCGCAGGCGTGCCGATCGCGAGCGCGAGATGCAGCGGGCCGGTATCGTTGGACACGACCAGTGACGCGCGTTCCAGCACGCCGCATAGTCCGGACAAGGACAGCTGTCCGCACAGGTTGATGGCAGGATGATGCATGTGTTCGAGGACGCGTGCAACGACAGCGGCTTCCTCGTGGCTGCCGTTGATGGCGACGACAGCACCTTCGCGCGCAAGGAGATCGCCGAGCGCAGCGAACCGCTCCGCCGGCCAGCGCCGGCGGGGATCGCTGGCGCCGGGTTGCAGGACCACCAGCGGCCGGTCGGGAATATGCAGGACCTGCGCCGCTTCGCGCCTGTCGTCGTCGGTCAGATGCAGTTCACGGCCGATGCGCACGTTGGTGGCGCCGGCGAGTGCCGCCACTTCGAGCAATTGCAGGCGGCGGTTTTGCAAATCGCCGAAGGACACCCATCGGTCGAGCGGCGCGGCTTCAGGCGTCTTCATGCCGACGGTGAGCCGTGCACCGAACTGCATGATGAAGGGATTTGAGTAGAGACCGCCGCCATACACCTGCAGCGCAATATCAATTCCCGCCGCGCGCATGTCGTCAACAAATCGCTTGCCCGGGGCGGGATCGATGTTGGCATCGGGCGGCACGCCAAGTCCGGGACAGGGCGGCAGGACAATGACATCGTCGACGGGGCCAGGCCGGTTGGCGAGAAAGTCGGCGTGCCATTGCCTGCCAATGTAAGTGATCCGGGCATCGGGGTAGGCGTTGCGCAAGGCATGCAGGCAGGGCAGGGCAAACACGAAATCGCCCACGGCGCTCGGACGCATGACGACAATCCGGCGCACGCCGGGCAAGGGCGGGAAATCGTCCAAGGCGCTCAGGTCATGTCCACGGCGGAAGAGATTGGCAGGACCCTGGGGGCATCCACATCGCGTGTAGTGACGGTCGTCGGCAGCTCAAGATGATAGGCGCCCGAAGGAATGATCCCGCAGCCGCCGTAGCGTTCCATGACGCGCAACTGCGCCAGCACGTCCTCGCCGCAGTGCGCCTCCGGAAGCTGCTCCCAGAAGTCGAATCCTCCGGCGCTGCGCAACTTCTCCGTGTCGAACAACACGCAGCCGCCGATCCATGCAATGCGATAAAGCCGCGTTGTTGCCCGCGTCAGTCCGAGCCGGGACTGCACATGAAACAGGTTCGCCGCGCTGTGCAGATGGTGCCGTGCCCATTCCGCGCTGCCGGGTGTCACCCGTTCCGGTTCCACCTTGCCATTCCAGAATTCGATGTGCTGCTGTTGGGGGCGGATGTCGTCGAGAAAGCTCATGCCATGCAGCGCGCTGCCGACGAAGCCGCATTGCTGTTCCTCGATGATGCGCAACATGCGTTCCAGCACATCGTTCTCCAGCAACACGTCGTCATCCAGGTACAGACAATACGGCGCGGTGACCTGTGAAAGTAGAAAGGCGCGCTGCTGCGCCATGCCGCGTCGTGGCAGGTTGCGCAGCGCAAGGACATCGCGGCCGTTGGCCTGCATCTGGCGCATGACGGCCTGCACCTCCGTCTTGTCGAACGATGCCTGGCCATCCGACTGGTCCGACATGATGGTGCGGAAGTCGCTGAACGTTTGTGCAGACAGCGATGCCAGCGTCACGGCCAGCGCGCAGGGCCGGTTGCAGGTTGGAACAAGCACGTCGATCGTCGCGCGCTGCATCATGTCGCCACGCCTCCTGCCACCGCGCGTTGCTGCGCGCCGTAGAGATAGGGATTGAGGGCGGGGTCGTTGTACATCTTGAACTGGCGATACACCTTGAAATACGCACGTCCCTGCTGTGCGTCGGCAAGCAACTGGTCGAAGCAGGCGCCGAGGTCTTGCCGCTGGACGAGCAGGCGCTGCAGCTTGTCGCTGCACTTTGCGATGTGCTCAGGGCCGGCATCGACGCGCTGTGTCTGCTCGCGCATATGAAAGATCTTCAGGCTCAGTATCGACAGGCGGTCGATCATTGCGCCGGCCGTTTCGCTGTTGAGGCGGGCATTGCTTTCCGGCTCGCTGTCTTCGAGCGCGTCCAGGATGGCCTCGTCGATGGCTTCCACCGCATCGTTGCGTTTCTGGTTGTACTGGTCAATCAGGCGCTTGCAGGCGGCAATTTCGCTCGGGCTCACATCCGTGCGCCGTGCCTTGTCTTCTTCATTCCAGAGCAGCGTGTTGTAGCGATGGTTTGCTTCGATCCAGAACCATGCGCCGGGCCGCTCGCCGAGCGGCTGTACGGCCGGCCATTCGGCATTGGCCAGCATGTCATCGTGAAAACGGGTGAGGGATGCAGCGGTGAGGTCATTGAGCATGGTGTCCCTTTCGATTCTTCAATTTCATATCGAGGAAATATCGAAAGTGCCGGCTGCAAGAACCGTGCTATGCCGCCATGCAGCGCAGATTTGCCGCATGGCGCATCCCTTACATGGCAATTAATACAAGCGGTGGTAAAAAAGGTTCGAGCACTGTGCTCAGGCAACTACGACCACCTCCGCAGGCCCTTCCTTGCGGATCACATTGACACCGACATTGTTCGGATACCGTTGCAGCAACAGATCGACTGTCGAGCCGGCAATCGACAGGCCGCGTATCTCGACACGCTCGAGGAAAGGTGGCAACTGCGGATGCCGGAATCGGATCTCCGGCTTGTGCGGGTCGAAGGATAGCCCGAGGCAAGCCTGCAGCAGGGAAAATACCGTGGCGGCGGCCCACGCCTGCGGCGAACAGGCGACGGGATAAAGGGTCGGGCCTTCGTCAGGGCGTTTTTCGAAGCCGCAGAACAGTTCCGGCATGCGGCTCTGGTCCATGTAGAGGCTTGCTTCACGCAGGGCGCTGAAGACCTGCATGGCCTTGCCGGTGAAACCGTAACGCGCCATGCCGTCGGCAATGAGCGCATTGTCATGCGGCCAGACGGAACCGTTGTGGTACGCCATGGGGTTGTAGCGCGAGGCATTGGTCGGAATGGTGCGGATGCCCCAGCCGCAGAAGAATTCCTCCGTCAGCATCTGCTCGGCGATGCGTGCGGCGTATTCCGGTGTGGCGATGCCGGACCAGAGTGTATGGCCGGCGTTGGAAGAGGCAACGGCGCATTGCTGCTTGTTGCCGTCCAACGCGATCGCGTAGGTGCCCATTTCTTCGCACCAGAATGCTTCGTTGAATTTCTTGCGCAGCGCTTCGGCGGAACTTTGCAGACGATTGGCGAGTGCCGCGTCGCCGAGGAGGTGCGCGAGTTCAGATGCGCGCAGCTTTGCCTCGTAGACGTAGCCTTGCACTTCGCAAAGCGCAATCGGCGCGTCAGCGAGGCGCCCGTCCTTGTGGAACACCGAGTCGTTCGAATCCTTCCAGCCCTGCTGGGCCAGGCCCGTTTCGCTGTAGCGCTCGTATTCCACGAAGCCGTCGCCGTCACGATCGCCGTACTCGTCGATCCAGTTCAATGCCTTGCGAATGTTGCCCCAGATGCTGCGGATGAATTCGAGGTCGCCCGTGCGTTCGTAATACGCGCCGGCCAACCCGACGAACAGCGGCGTCGCATCTACCGTGCCGTAGTAGCGGCCGAACGGAATTTCGTTGAGTGCGGCAAGTTCACCCTGGCGGGCCTCGTGCAGGATCTTGCCCGGCTCGGCGTCACGCACCGGATCGAACTCCGTGGCCTGCGTGGCAGCAAGGAAGGTCAGCACACCCTTTGCCATCCCGGGATCGATCCAGAGATACTCGCGCGCGGTGAGGATGCCGTCGCGCCCGAACGTGGTGGAGTACCACGGCAGGCCGGCGTAGGGATAGTCGCCTTCCTTGCGGTCCGTGGTCAGCATCACGAGGTCGGCAGTGGAGCGGTCGAGCCAGTTGTTGAACAAGGGGTCGGACGTGACCACGCGGCAGCGGTCCTCCAGGCGGGCGCTGACCGTGCGGTTCAGTTCGGTGAAAGCGCCGAAGTAGTCGGTGCTGTTCTGTACCTTGTGGCCGTCGGGTTCGCAGCCGATCGTGGCATAAATGTGCGACTCGGCCTTCGGCTTCAGCGAGATCCGGAAATCGGCACGGCAGGGCGCGATCTTGTCCGGCACGGGATCGAAGGTGATGCGCGTATGGCGCTCCTGTCCGTCGACGCCGCAATAGCCGAGCAGCATTTCGCGCGCGGAAACCTGTGGATCGAGCATCCTGCCGCGCCGCTCGCGGCTGAAACCGCGCACTTCGAAAATATCCTTGTAGTCGGCACCGTATTCGAGGGAGAGGGTGACCTCGATCGGATCGAGTCCGTAATTGACCACGCGCACATGTTCGTAGCAGGCGTTGTTCCACAACAGCTTGGCGCGGAAGATGTGCAGGTCGCCTTTCGCGATCCTGTTCCTGCCGTTCGGATGCAGGTCGGGATTCATCAGTTCGACGATGAACAGGCCGTTGTCATCCTTCACCGTCGAGTTCAGGTACATCGGGCGCACACCCTCGATCAGCAGTTCCTGGTGCGAGAGGAAGCAGGTGTCGCCGTGGTAAATGCCTTCCTCGCCGAGGCCGATGGGCTGCACGTCGCCGAATCGGTCGAACATCGCGAACAGGTCGTTGTGCTTCAGCACGCGGCGGCGCTCGTCTGCCGGCGATGAGGTTGCAAGGATGTACCACTGTTCGCCTAGCCGGATTTTTTCAACCATGGGACTCTCCGTTTGCGTTGGGGCGGGGGGAGGTTCATTGCGACAGCAGCCGCTGATACGTGTCGAGGTAGTTCGCCGCCATGCAAGGCGCGGTGAAGCGGCGTTCGAACGCAGACCGGCAGTCCTGCCTGCTGATGGACTCGATGCGGCGTGCCGCGCGCACTGCCTCTTCCAGATCGGAAACGACGAAGCCGGTGACGCCGTCGTCGATGATTTCGGGAACCGATCCGTTGGCGTAGGCGATCACGGGAGTGCCGCAGGAAAGCGCTTCGATCATTACCAGGCCGAATGGTTCGGGCCAGTCGATCGGAAACAGGAGCGCGCGTGCATGTTCGAGCAATTCGCGCTTGTCGGTTTCGCCGACTTCGCCGACATAGGTCACAAGCGGATGCCGCAGCCGTGGCTTGATGACTTCCTTGAAGTAGCCTTCTTCGGACTTGTTCAGCTTGGCGGCAATGTAGATCGGCCGTTCGCACTGTACGGCAATGTCGATGGCCCGGTCGACGCGCTTTTCCGGCGATATTCTGCCGATGAACAGGAAATAATCGCCCGGTTCCTCGTTGTAGGCGTACAGGTTCGCCGGCAAGCCGTGATAGACGGTGTTAACCCAGTTTGCCCAGGGCAAGGGCGTGCGCTGGCTGTCGGAAATGGACACCAGCGGCGGAACGCGGAAATGTTGATATACCGGAACCAGGTACGAAAGGTCGAGCCGCCCGTGCAGTGTCGTCAGGTGGGGCGTGCCGCAATTCCTCAGCGTCGGGAACTGCAGGAAGTCGGTATGGAAATGGATCACGTCGAAGTCATCCGACATTCCGATGACCTGGTCCAGCTGGATCAGGTGATAGGCGAGCCACGATTGGTCGAAGGCACTGTTGCGGACGCTTTGGTCTACGGTGGCGACAAGTCGCGCCCGCGTCGTTGAATCGCCGGACGCGAACAGCGTGACCTCATGCCCTTGCCGGACCAGTTCTTCGGTAAGAAAGGAAACAACCCGTTCCGTGCCGCCATAACCCTTCGGAGGAACACTCTCGAACAAGGGGGAAACCTGTGCAATCTTCATGATCGGTGCCCGGTTTCAGTCGTTGGGATGCCGGCACGCGCCGGACGGCACGACGCGGGCGTACGCATGTATTCCCGGCGTTGTGTCGAGGATAGAGAGTCGACAGGGCGTGCTTGTTCCCGACACGCGTCACGGAGCTTGACCGGCCGAAAGAAGAGGAAGGGTTGGCTGAACTGCCGGAGGAGGAAGATTACCCCGCCGGGAGTCCGGCGAGGCAGGGGAACTGCGGTTACTGCTCGGCGAAAGCGCGCTCGATGACGAAGTCGCCCGGGGTGGACGTGTTGCCTTCCTTGAAGTTGCGCTTTTCCAGCATTTGCTTCAGGTCGCGCAGCATGGCGGGGCTGCCGCAGATCATCACGCGGTCAACGGCCGGATCCAGCGGCGGCACTTGCAGGTCTTCAAAGATCTTGCCGTTTTCGATCAGCTCGGTCACGCGGCCCATGTTCCTGTACTGCTCGCGGGTCACGGTCGGGTAGTAGCGCAGCTTGCTCGACACCAGTTCACCGAGGAATTCGTGGTTCGGCAGGTGCTCGACCAGCAGGTCGTGGTACGCCAGTTCGTCCACTTCGCGCACGCCGTGCACGAGGATGACCTGCTCGAACTTCTCGTAGGTTTCCGGATCGCGCACGATGCTCATGAAGGGCGCGAGGCCGGTGCCGGTGGACAGCAAATACAGGCGCTTGCCGGGCAGCAGGTAGTCGATCAGCAGCGTGCCGGTCGGCTTGCGGCCCACGATCACGGTGTCGCCCACCTTGATGTGCTGCAGGCGGGAGGTTAGCGGACCGTCGGGTACCTTGATGCTCAGGAACTCCAGGTGGTCCTCATAGTTGGCACTGACGATGCTGTAGGCGCGCAGCAGCGGCTTGTCGTTCACGCGCAGGCCGATCATCGTGAAATGGCCGTTGGAGAACCGCAGGGACGGGTCGCGGGTGGTCGTGAAGGTGAACAGCTTGTCGGTCCAGTGATGCACGCTCAGCACGCGCTCTTCGTTAAATGCACTCATGATTGATGACAGTAGGCGGAATGAAACCGGGATTGCGGACGCGACGCGGATGAGCCAGTCGCGTGAAGCGAAACGTGGGATTTTACCATTTCCGGGCTGCAGGTGACCCGAAAAAGCGCTGAATTGCCCCTGAAACCCCTGTGGAAATGCGGGTTTCAGGCGGAAGGATGGGCAATGATGGCTTCGACGCCCCCGGTTTTCATGATTTTCAGCAGCGATTCGGGCGGCCGGGTGTCCGTGAACAGTTTGTCAACCTGGGTGATGTGACCCATCCGCACCAGCGCCTCGCGCCCGAACTTGTTGCCGTCGGCTACCAGCCAGACTTCGCGGGATTGTTCAATGATGGTCTGCGCCACCCGTACTTCGCGGGGATCGAAGTCGCGCAGCGTCCCGTCCGGCTCGATGCTTGAAATCCCGATGATGCCGATATCGACCTTGAACTGCCGGATGAAGTCGCTGGTCGCCTCACCGATGATTGCGCGGTCGCGCTTGCGCACCACGCCGCCGGCAAGGATGACTTCGGACGACGGGTTGTCGCACAGGATGGTCGCGACGTTCAGATTGTTGGTGATGACGTGCAGGTTTTCATGGTTAACCAGCGCACGGGCGACTTCTTCGGTCGTGGTGCCGATGTTGATCAGGAGGGAGCATCCCGGCTTGACGCGCTTTGCTACCTCAGCGGCAATGCCGCGCTTGGCGCCGAGATGCAAGGTCTGGCGCTGCAGATAGTCGATGTTTTCGACCGACGATGCGAGCCCGACGCCGCCGTGATAGCGCGAGAGCAGCCTCGCTTCTTCCATGGCCTTGATGTCGCGGCGCACCGTCTGCGGCGTGACGTCGAACTTCCGGGCCAGTTCCTCGACCGACACCGTCTCGTGTTGCCTGACGAACTCGAGCAATTGTCGCTGCCGGGGATTCAGTGCCAAGGTGTTCTCCGAAAAGGGGTATTGCGCGCCGAATGGCCGGCGCAAACCGCATGATTTTAGAACAACTGCTCTACAACGGGCACTTTCTTGCTTGACGAAAAGTAGCTAGATTGGCCTGACAAAAAGAAAAGTGCCTGTCGTCAAGATTTTTCGTCGGCAAGGCAGCCCGGAGCGATACAAGGGGCCATACAAAAACATCCGGGCCAACCCATTCATTGACGAGGAGACAACATGTTCATCAAATCACTGGCAGCGGTCGCTGCCTTCTCTGCCATTACTCTGGCGCACGCCGCGGAAGTCAGGATCGGTTCCGTTTTCGGCCTCACCGGCCCAACCGCGTCTACGGCGGCCGAGGGCATGGCGATTGCCAACGGCTACCTGGAAATGATCAATGCCAAAGGCGGCATCAACGGCAACACGCTGAAGCTCGCCGTGCGCGACGACCAGTACGATCCGCGCAAGACGCCGGCCCTCGTCGACGAATTGATCAGCAAGGAAAACATCGTCGCGCTGGTGAACGGACTGGGCACCGCCAATACCGCCGCGCTGATGAAATCGGGCGTC
The DNA here is from genome assembly GCF_048799745.1 of Noviherbaspirillum sp. ST9. Taxonomy (NCBI): domain Bacteria; kingdom Pseudomonadati; phylum Pseudomonadota; class Betaproteobacteria; order Burkholderiales; family Oxalobacteraceae; genus Noviherbaspirillum; species Noviherbaspirillum sp. ST9. Next base: position 202,174 of record NZ_JBLWFR010000002.1, read on the forward strand.
CTGACCCACCATCGCGTCCCCCTGGTCGGCGTATTCAGCGGTTCGGACATCATCCGCGGCCCGGGTTCGGAGCAGATCTTCCACACGCGGGCGAGCTACACCGACGAGGTGATGAAGATTTCGCGCCTGGCCAGCACGCTCGGACTCAAGCGCGTTGCCGTGCTGTTCCAGGAGGATGGATTCGGCGCCAGCATCAACCAGGCGGTTGCCAAGGCTTCCGAGACCTACGGCTTCGAGGTGGTGCAGAAGGTGCCGTACAAGCCGGGTGAGACGGACTTTACGGCGCACGCCGCGCAGATGGTGGATGCCCGCCCGCAGGCCATCTTCCTGATGGGCGTGCCCGAGGCGGTGTCGCGCTTCATGAAGGTTTACGACAAGTCCCGGTCCATGGCGCAGGTGTATGCGCTGTCCTTCGTGCCTGCCAAGCAGCTCGCGGATTTCGCGGGCGAGCAGCGGGTGCGCGGCGTCGGCATCAGCCAGGTGGTGCCGAACCCGGCATCGACGACGCTGCCGCTGGCGAAGGAGTTCCAGACCTTCCTCAAGTCGCCTTACGGCAAGGGCATCAGCTCCAACCCGCTGAACTTCGAAGTCTTCCTCAACCTGCGCCTGGCCGTCGAAGCGATCCGCATGGCCGGACCGAAGCCGACACCGGAAAAGGTCACGCACGCGCTGACCTCGATGAACAGCTTCATGCTGGCGGGCTATCCGATCAATTTCAGCGAATCCAATCGCCGCGGCGCGCATTACCTCGACATTGCCGTCGTCGGTGCGAACGGGCGGCTGTCGTACTGATCGCCGTCAGAATCCCAGTTCCCGCCAGAGCACCGAGAAGAAATTGCGGACAAAACGCAGTCCCGGTGCTTCCCACTTTCCTGCAATGACGACCGTGCCCCGCAGCGCCTGATGCGCGGGTTCCACGGCCTCATCCGGGGCAAGGGCGAGCTTGACACGGTATACGCCGTGCTCCGGGTACCAGGCGCCTTGCTTTTCACGCGCAGCGACGGAGCCGCCGTGCTGCGCCGCCCACCAGCCGCTGGGAAGAACGCGCGTTGCGTCCTGGTCGATGCCGGTGACGACCAGTCTGCGGGCCGGGCCGTCCAGCCCATCGGGATAGAAACGGGCGGAATCGCCGACGGATACGCGCTGAACGCTTTCTTCGTCGAGGAAGGTTTCGGCTTCGCTGCCATCCTTGCCAACGAGAAGCGCAAGACGCTCATTCTTTCGGACCCATACGCCCGGCGCGAGATCCGGCTCGACATCGTGCAGCCGGCCGTCAAAAGGCGCGACGGGCTGGAAGCGCGCCGCCTCCAGCTGGAGCTCGCGCCATTCCGCTTCCGCGGTCTCCAGCTCCTCGCGTGACGTTGCCATGCGCGCGCGTTGCTCGCTATCGAAGGCCGCCACCGACGATACTTGCCAGCGCAACCGTTCGATGCGTGATTCCAGGGCCTGGCGGCGCTTGTCGTTTTCCATCGCGCCCAGGGCGATGAGGACTTGTCCGGCCTTGACCTCGCTGCCTTCCGTCACCGGCGTAGCGACCACCTGCGCATGCACCGGCGCGTGAACCGGAAATACCTGCAATGCGTGGAGACTGCCGCCTGCCTGGATGCGGGACGGCCAGGGGATGACGAACAGCAGCACCAGGATGGCAAGAACGCCTGCGCTGCGGCGCGCGCGCTTGCTGTGCCGGAGTTGCGGCCAGAGCGCGCGCCAGGTACCGATCTCGTTTGTGATCGGGCGAAGGATGAACCACACGATTTCCACCGCGAAGAGAAAGATGCCAACGGCCTTGATGAAGAAGTGATACACCAGCAGCGCGATAGCCAGGAATAGCGAGAGCCTGTACAGCCAGGTGCCCCATGCAAAAAGGATCAATCCGGCATGGCGCAGCCGCGTGAAGTGTTCCGGCGGCTGCGCGCCGAGAGCGAACAGCCTTTCGCGCAGGTCCCAGCGCGCGAGGTCGAAGGCGCGGTTGTGCAGGTTTGGCATGTCGAGCCAATCGGACAGCAGGAAGTAGCCGTCAAAGCGCATGAAGGGGCTGAGGTTGATGGCCAGTGTCGCAATCCACGTAGTCGTCGCCAGCGGGAATACGATGGACCGCAGCAAGCCGTCCGGCAACAGTGTCCAGGCCAGCGTGGACCAGACTGCAATAACGAGTTCCGTGGCGACCCCAGCGCCGGCGACATGCAGGCGTTTGCGATTGTCGCGCAGCCGCCAGACTGCATTCGTGTCGGTGTAGGGCACCGGCCACAGCACGAGGAAGGCCAGGCCCATGGACGGCACCTGGCATCCGTACCGTTTGGCCGTCAGCGCATGGCCGAGTTCGTGCGCGCACTTCACGCCCGCCATTGCAATCGCATAGGCCAGCAAGCCGCTCGGGGTGAAGGTGTCGGCGAGCGTCGTGGTGAACCGCTCCCATTCGCGGAATACCTGCGCGCCGCCAAGCACGAGTGCAAGCAGGGTCAGGCGGGCGAAGGTCTTGGAGAACATCCAGTCGAAGGCCGGAGCAATATGCGCCAGCCATCGATCGGGTTTGAGCAGCGGAATGCGGAAGAACAGGTAATGATGCAACAACTGCTTGCTCAACGAACCGCGCGATTCGATATGGCGGCGCGCCATTGGCTTCACCGAAGACGTCGGGTCCGGACGCACGAGCTGGTTGTCAGCGAGGAATTTCAGAACGCCGGCGACATCGTCAGCGTCGGGATGCAATGTGGTGGATGACCGCACCGACAGCGCGATGTCCTCCGGATTGCCGAAGGACCAGCGCTGCAGAATCTCGAAGGTCATCCAGTCGATGCGGAAAAACTGGTTCCGCACCGGGTCTTCGAGGATGTGGCTTGGTTCGCCATTGGCGAGGATGGGGCCGGGATGCAGGGACAGCTCCTCGCGTAATGGAGGCAGGGCGACATCCATGGCTACCATCCGAGGAACTGGCGGGCCGCCGCGAGCGGACGCCGAAGCACCCAGTAAACAAGCGGCACGCGGCCGCCGGACAATTTCGCGGTTCCGCGGAGTCCGACACGGTGGCCGGTTTTTTCGTCCAATGCCGCGCGCACGCGATAGGCGTAGTTGCCGTCGGGGCGCTGCACGGCCTCATAGGCGATGTACCGGATGCGTGCCGGGACCGGCGAGAGCGGCGCGGCGCTCAGATAGAGTTCGACGTCCGCGCCGGCCTCGAGGCGGATGGCGTCGCCGACCGGAAGCCAGGCTTCCACCTCGATATCGTCCGGCGTCGCGATCCGCATGACCCGCTCGCCGGTCGCGACCGGACGCCCGATCCATTCTCCGGGGTCGTCGAACAACGCGATGCCGCCGCGCGGCGCCACCACGCGTGCGCGATCCACCATGCCGCGCAGGTACTCGGTTTCGGCACGGCGTTCCTCGATCTTTCCCTGCAAGCTCGCCAGCAGGTTTTTCGACTTGCCGTCGTTCAGCGCCTGTTGCAGCGCCTGGCGGTATTCGGCTTCCGCCGTCGCCAATGCCTGCTCGGCGACGGCGCGCCGGCTCGCCAGTTGCGCTTCGTCGAAGTCGAACAGCGGCTGGTCCTTTTTCACGGACTCGTTCGGCTTCACATGGAATTGTGCGATCACGCCTTCGAGCGGAGAGCGGATGACCGCCGGATTCGCGGGAACCAGTTCGCCGGGGGCAAGAACCGTCAGGCGAACGGGCAACAGCAGGGAGAGCAGGAGCAAGCCGGCGACCGCAGTCGAGCGGCGTTTCCACCACGGCGCACCGGTCTTGACGGCAAGTGCGCCCTTGATTGCGGATTTGAGGGACGCCAGGTTCCACGCGTGTGCCGGACGCTTTGCTTCATACGCATGTTGCAGGATATCGCCCCATTCGAGCAGCAGCGCGATTTCATCTTCAAGCCAGGGAACATCGCGTGCAAGGAGAAGGCCGCCGCGCGTGCCACCCGCCTCGCGCGACGCCGACGTCAACGGGATCCACAGGCCGTAAGCCGGCAACCAGTCGTGCCAATCATCGCCGACTTCCGGATCAAGCGACCTGGCATCGACGGGGCCGGGCGTCTGCAAGGCACCACAGACGCGTTCGAGCCATTGGACATAGGGCGCATTGGCTTCGATCTGCACGACGCCGGACAATGCGCATACGCGACGGTCGGCGAACCACAACGCCGCCTGCCGGTAAGGTGCGAGCGTGTGGGTCGAATTGACGGCCATGAAATCGAGCTCGACGCTGTCGTCGACATGTCGGGCCCGGTGGGCAAGGTCAAGCAGGCGGGTGATGCCACCCGTTCCTGGTTGTACCGAAACATCCATCTGCTTCCTCTTCTCAGGAACGTGTTACCGCCGCAGCGCGTCCGAGCGAGGCCAGGCGGCCATCCCTCTGAACCGATGCTCCGCGCTGGCGCAGCTGGTCCGACAGGCCCGTCTTGCCGGCCGGGGCCTTGTCGCCATCCCGCTCTGCCGTGCCTTTGACGGTGACGCCGATGTTGACCCGGAACAGCGATGTCGCCTCGCGGCCTTGCATGTCGCGCGCAATGACCTTGATGCGCAGTTCCCCGGTCGTGCCTGGAGGCACCTCGCCAGCGAACTGGCCGGTCTGGGCATTGAACTGCACCCAGGCCGGCAGTGGGCGGCCATCCTGAAGTGTGGCGGCAAGTCGCACCACCTCCTTCGGCTGGGTATGGGCAAAGGCATCCGCGGGCACGGTCAGCGAAATTCGCGCCCCACTCTCGGTGTACTGGTCCGGCACGCCGCGGAAAACGACCAGCGCCGGTTCTTCCGCCTTGACCACGACGGTACGGAATCCCTCGGACCGGGTGTACACGTCGCTCAGGTCGCCCTGACGCTGTACCTGGATCTCGATGGGCGCGTCGGACGATGTTGCGCCGCGGGTGTTGCTGACCTTCAGCGAATCATTGCCGACCGTGCTTCCGGGGATGACCGGGGCGGTCGTGTCGGTGGGTTTGGCATCGACGACCGGAGGCGGCGTGAAGACGGGCGGAGCGACTTCGACAGCCGGTGGCGCGGGCGCAGGAGCCGGAGCCGGCACCGGGGCGGGTGCGGGCGATGGAACGGGGACGGGCTGCGTCGCTGGCACTGGCACTGGCACTGGCACTGGTTCCGGCGCAGGGACAGGTGCAGGTGCGGGTGCGGGTGCGGGGGGCGGTTCTGGAGCGGGTGCTGGCGCAGGTGCTGGCACGGGCACGGGTGCAGGTACTGGTGCGGGTGCCGGTGCAGGGGCCGGTGCGGGTGCCGGTGCAGGCGCCGTGATAGTCAACTCATTGCTCGTGGAATCCGGCGATGCATTGCCGGCGGCATCCGTAATCGTTGCCGTTACTTCGTACGATTGTCCCTGGGAGAGCGGCGTCAGTGCACCGGAAGCAGGCTGGGCGGTCGCAAGATTCAACGTCCATGTCCCGCCAGCCGGAACAACGGTGTACGTCGCGCCGTTTACCGCCACGGTCAACGTTTCTCCGTTGCCGGTGGTTGCACTGCCTGTCAGCGTCGGCGTCGTGCTCGTGGTGACAAGGGTGTTGACGGTGGGCGCATTGGGAGCAGTCGCGTCAAGAACCGCATTTTGGGCGGCCGCCGCACCATCCAGACCGGCAGCGGTGTTGAAGACGCGCGCCTTGATTACCCAGTCGCCGGCATGCACGTTGGGATCGTTGAGCGTCCAGTTCGTTCCCGTCGTGGTGGCGGTGCTCCAGGTGTTGCCGCCGTCAAAGGAAACCTGCACGACTTCATTTGCTCCGAGCGCAGCACTGATCGTGCCGCTGACCGTGCGGTTTGCCGAGCCATCCGACGTGACAAAATCGGATTGCGACGATCCGGTGTCTTTGGTCATTGACGCGATGCCCACCGTTTGCGTCGGTGAGCCGGGATTGACCACGGTGAGCGTGAAGGTTGTACTGCTGCTCAGGGCGCCATCACTGCCAGTGACGCGTATGCTGTACGTTCCGTTCGCGCCGCTGGCCGGGGTGCCGCTGAAGGTGCGGGTGGCGGCATCGAATGTCAGCCATGCGGGGAGGGCATTGCCATCGGCCAGCGTTGCGCTGTAGGTGAGCGAATTGTTGTCGACATCGGAGAACGCGCCGACGGTGAACGCCGTCATGGCGGACCCGACCGTTGCACTCTTGTCGGCCGCTACCGATGCGACCGGTCCGTCATTGGCACCGTTAATGGTGACCGTGAGCGTGGTGCTCGCGGTCTGGTCGGCGGTGTCCTTGATCTGGTAGCTGAAGGTGTCGGAGAGCGAACCGCCGGTATTCAGCGCTTGTACATCCGCATTGCTGTTGTTGACGGTATAGGTGTAGCTGCCGTCGGCGCCGATAACCAGGGTGCCGTAAGTGCCGGCGACCGAGGTGCCGTTGCTGCCGGAGGTACTGGTCGCGGCAACGGCGGACGCATTGCCGTCGACCGTGTTGCCAGCTTGTGCCTTGACCACGGTAATGCCGCTGCCCGTGTCGTTACCGATGACGTCGCCGCTTGGATTGGTTCCAGCCGTGCCGTTGCCGGTTCCGCCGGCTTCCGTCGCCGTCGCCGTATCGGCAGCCGTATTCGGGCCGCCAGGATTGTTGACCGTAAGCGTGAAGGTCGTGCTGCCGGTCAAGGCGCCATCGCTGCCGGTGACGCGGATGCTGTAAGTGCCGTTGGCGCCCGTCGTCGGGGTGCCGCTAAAGGTGCGCGTGGCAGAGTCAAAACTCAGCCAGGCCGGCAGGGCATTGCCATCGGCAAGGGTTGCGCTGTAGGCAAGCGAATTGTTGTCGACGTCATTGAATGCGCCGACCGCAAAGGCAGTCATGGCCGAACCAACGGTCGCCGTCTTGTCGGCCGCCACGGACGCTGCCGGTGCGTCGTTCGCGCCATTGATGGTGACCGTGAGCGTAGTGCTCGAAGTCTGGTTGGCGGAATCCTTGACCTGGTAGCTGAAGGTGTCGGTCAGCGAGTCGCCCGTGTTGAGCGCCTGCACGGCGGCGTTGTTGTTATTGACGGTATAGGTGTAGCTGCCGTCGGCGCCGATGACCAGCGTGCCGTAGGTGCCGTTGACCGAGGTACCGTTGCTGGCAGAAGTGCTGGACGCAGCAACCGCGGATGCACTGCCATCGACCGTATTGCCAGCCTGCGCATTGACCACGGTAATGCTGGTGCCGGTGTCGTTATCGGTCACGGTGCCGCTCGGATTGGTTCCGGCCGTGCCGTTGCTGGTCCCGCCGGCTTCCGTCGCCGTCGCGGTATCGGCGGCCGTGTTCGGCCCGCCGGGGTTGTTAACCGTCAGCGAGAAAGTTGTGCTGCCGCTCAGGCTGCCGTCGCTGCCAGTCACCCGGATGCTGTAGACGCCGCTGGCGCCTGCTGTCGGCGTGCCACTGAAAGTGCGGGTGGCGGCGTCAAAGCTCAGCCATGCGGGGAGGGTATTGCCGTCGACAAGCGTGGCGCTGTAGGTGAGTGAATGATTGTCGACATCAGTAAAGGCGCCGACCGTAAAGGCTGTCATGGCCGAACCAACAGTTGCGGTCTTGCCTGCAGCCACGGAGGCCACCGGTGCATCATTCGCGCCGTTGATGGTGACCGTGAGCGTGGTGTTCGCAGTCTGGTTGGCGGAATCCTTGACTTGGTAGCTGAAGGTGTCGGAAAGCGAGTCGCCCAAATTGAGCGCCTGCACGGCGGTGTTGCTGTTGTCGACGGTGTAGGTGTAGCTGCCGTCGGCACCGATTACCAGGGTGCCGTAGCTGCCGGTGACCGAGGTGCCGTTGATGACGGAGGTGCTGGACGCTACAACCGCGGACGCATTGCTGTCGAGCGTGTTCCCGGCCTGCGCCTTGACCACGGTGATGCTGCTGCCCGTGTCGTTAGCGATCACCGTACCGCTCGCATTGGTTCCGGCCGTGCCGTTGCTGGTGCCGCCGGCTTCGGTTGCCGATTCAGCATCGGCGATGACCACCGGCGCGGGAGTGACATTGTCGTTGTCGAGATTGGTCGTGTCGGTATGCGGCTCGCCGCCGCCGTTAAACGTACCGGGATACTTGACGCCGGTTCCGTCGTCCACGATGGTGATCGTGCCATCCGATGCCCGCGTGGCGCCGCTGGTGTAGGTGGCACGCAGCTGGAAAGTCTCCGCACCTTCCAACGGACTATCCGCTTCTTTCGAAATGTCGATCCTTACGTAGATAACGCCGCTGGACGAAACGGTCAGGTTATTTCCTGCATAGTCGACCCAGTCGGTACCGTCCCACACCTGAATCTTCTGGGTTTCATCTATGTCAGCAAAACCATTGCCGGAGCCCTCTTGCAAGGCAAGGGTCAGGGCCTGGCCAGGTGTGGCGGTTACGGAAGCGACTACCCATTGCGAACCCTCATTGACGGTCGGATTGCTGACGGTCAGTACGCGGTCATCGTCCAGTCCCGTACTATCGGTTGAGGGGCCGTTGCTAATGCTGGCATCCGGATAACGAACACCGTTGCCGTCATCCAGGATCGATGCTGTCCCGGTTCCTGCAATGCCGGCACCGCCCATCGCGTACGTCGCGCGCAGTTGGAAGGTTTCAGAGCCTTCAAACACATTGTCGCGCTCGTCGACAATACTGGCGCGCACATACAGCACGCCACCGGTGGGGACCGCCGGGAGGAAATTCGCGTCGAAGTTTTCCCACGCATTACCGTTCCAGAACTGCAATGTCTGGGTTTCGTCGACGTTGGCTTGGCCAGCAACGCTGCCGCTGCTGCTATTGTCGATGAGCTGCAGTAAGACCTGCTCGCCGGCATTGCCGGTCACTGCAAATACTGCAAACGGCGAAGCTTCGTTGACGATCGGGGCGGACACCGTGACCGTCCGGTCGTCGTCCAGGCCGGCTGCGCTTGTGTCCGGTGCGCCATTGCTGACCGACCCGGTATGCTTGACCCCGGTGCCATCGTCGACGATGCGTCCGACACCAAGTGCCGATGCGCCACCGCCGAGGCTGGTTGCGCGCAAGCCGAAGCTCTCCACGCCTTCAAACGTGTTGTCATCAACGATCGTGGTGCGCACCAGCAGCGTGCTGCCAGTCATGGTGACCGAAACCCCGTCATAGTCGACCCAACTGATGCCGTCGTAGTACTTGAGCCCGGTGCCGGTGTCGGCGCCGACGCCGGCGGTGCCGTTGACCAGGGAAAGCGCAATCCGCTGGCCATCGTAGCCGGTAACGGTAAAGATCGCGTACGCCGAATCCTCATTGACCGTGATGTCGTTCACGGTGACCTGACGGTCGTCGTCCTTGCCGGCTGCCGGATCCGTCGTTCCATCCGGCTTGTAAACGGTTCCGCTACCGTCGTCGACGATGGTAGCGGTGCCCGTGAAGCTCTCTCCGGAGGAGTTGGCTGCAGTCAGCGTGAAGGTCTCGGCGCCTTCGTAGCTGGCGTCGTTCAGGATTGCCACGCGCACCAGCAGGTTCGCCGCACCGCTTGTCCCGGGGACTGTTACCGGAACGCCCTCGTAGGTAACCCAGCCGCTGCCGTTGAAGTATTCGATGCTGGGCAGATAATCGAGGCCACTGTCGGCGTGGCCGGCCCCTGAGCCTGTCTGCGCCAGCGTCAGCGTTACGCGTTGCCCGGCTTCCCCACCGACCGTGAAGACCGCATAGGGTGAAGCTTCATTGACAGTCGGACTGTCGACTGTGAGGTCCCTGTCGTCGGACGTCACGGTAATGGCCAGGGTATCTGTGTCGGTATTGCCGGCGGCATCCGTGGCGACAAGCATCAGCGTGTCGTTGGCGGCAAACGTGCTGCCAACGGTATAGGTGAGTGTCGCCAGCGCCGTATTGATCTGCGCCTGTGTGCCGTTCAACGTAATGGCATTCGAGCCGTTGGCGCCGGAGGAAATCAGGGCGGCATGGGCCGTGTCGATATTCAGCTTGCCATGGGTGACCGTCACCCGTGCGCTGGTCACGTCGCCGTCGGTATCGGTCACGGACAGCGGCAGCGCCTGCACCTGGTATTCGGCCAGGGTAGGGGCGGCCGGTAGCGTGTTGACGGGAGGATTGACGTCGGTCGTTCCGTGGATCGTCACTGTGAGCGCGGCCATTGCGGTCTTGCCGTTGACGTCGGTCACTTGATAGGTGAACACCTCGTTCAGACTCTGCCCGTCCGACAAGGCCTCCACCGCTGCATTCGCATTGTCGACCGCATAGGTATAACTGCCGTCAGCACCGATGCGAAGCGTACCGTAGCTTCCGATTACCTGGGTCGCGTTCGAGCTGGATGTACTGCTGGCAGCTACTGCCATGGAAGGCGCCGCGGCACCTGCAACAACGCGCGTGACCGTCCTTGTGTCTCCTGCATCGACGTCGGTGTCGTTGATCAACACATTTCCGGCTGGATCAAGGCCGCCGCTGCCATTGGCCACTCCGCCTTTTTCCATCGCGATCGCAGTGTCCAATACCGCCGCGGGCGCGTCGTTGGCGCCCTGGATGGTGACCGTCAATTTCGCAACGTCAGTCTTGGACCCGTTGGTCACCCGATAGAAGAACACCTCGCTAAGCGTGGCGCCGATGTTGAGCGCGTCGACGGTCCCATTGCTGTTGTTGAGCGTGTAGGTATAGCTTCCATTGGCTGCAATGGTAAGCGAACCATAGCTGCCGGAGACCAACATGCCGGCGGTCGACGGAGCCGATTCGGACCAGGCTGCGGTGACAGTGCCGCCACCAGTCCAGCTCACGCTTCCGGCAGGATTGGTGCCGACGGCGGCGCCATTTGCAGCGAATCCGGACTCGATGGCCGTTGCGGTCGCGTTCGTCGCCACCGGTTCGGTGGCGTCGGTCGTGCCTTCGATTCGGATGGTCAGGGTCGCGCTACTCGTCAGGCCGGCAGCGTCCCGCATGGTGTAGGTGAAAACTTCGTCGGCGGTCTGGCCGACCAGCAGGCCCGTATTTGTGACGGTGTAGGAATAGCCACCGCTGGCATCGAGCACGAGGGTGCCGCGTGTGCCCGTGATCGTGCCACCGGGAGCACCGGTAAAGGTGAGCCCTGTGCTGCTGCTCAACGTGACGGCGGTGTTCAGGACCACGGTAGAGCCGCTTACACTCGCCACCGTGGCCGAAACTCCCCCGCCGCTGACAGTCATTCCGGCAAGGATGCTGCCTGAAACGTTCGAGACGACAATGGTGGTACTGCTACCCGACACGATGGCCGTTGTCGTGATCGACTGGCTGCTGAAGTTCGAGCTGGCGCCATTGCGCTGGTAAAAGGTCAGCGTCTCGCCATTGGTGACGGTAATCGCCGAATCCAGCGTGATGGTACCGATCGTGCCGGGCCCCGCTCCGTCGACGTCGGTCAGGTTCATCGTGTTCTTGCTTACCGTCCCGATACGCGTGGTTTGATCCGAACCACGATAAACCGCATAGTCCTTCGATGGATCGAAACCCGAAATATTGGACAGCTTGATGGTTGAGGCAGTCGCCGAAGTGCTCGATACCGCATCGGCCGTCGCTAGCAGGCCGACGATCGTCTTCGTGTCGCCGACATCCACATCGGTGTCGTTCGTCAGTACGTTGCCCGTGCTTACGCCGGTATAGCTTGCCCCGGTATGAGGCTCCTTTACGCTGTTGAAATCATTGACGGCAACTGGGGCGTCATTGCGTCCGTTAACGGTCACTGTAAAGGTGTTGGTCGAGGTCAGACCGGAAGGATCCGTTACGGTAAACGTAAAGACATCGGTGCCGCTGTTGCTTAGCAAGGCCTGCGTGACTTCCGCAGTGTTGGAAACTTCATAGGTGTAGCTGCCGTTGGCGGCGATGACCAGGGCACCATAGATGCCCTCGATTCGCGTCGTTCCGGAACCGGCAACGGTCTTCGACTCGGTCGCGCTCTGTACCTGGCTCACAACAAGGCTATCGCTATCAGGATCCGTGGCGAAGGATGTGATCAGGTTGCCGGTCGGGTTAGTGCCCGTCGTGGCGTTCAATACTCCGCCAGCTTCGACAGCCGTCGTGGAACCAGAGATTGCCACCGGCGCACTGTTGCTTGCCGCAATCTCTAGTGTGATCGTGTTCGGCGTCGGGTCGAGGTTGATGCCGCCGTTGCTTGTGCCGCCGGAATCACGCACGCGGAACGTGAAGCTCGCCGTGCCCGGCGTGCTGGCGTTGAACTGCAGCTTGGTCAAGTCCTGAACCGAAAGTTCCTGCCCAGCGATGACGGCGACGCCGTTCAGCGTCAGGATGCCGCCGGGCGGTACCGTAGTGATGATTACGGATGCCAGGGTGTGGGCAGGACTGTCGTTCGGGTCGGAAAAGCCAAAGTCTGCCGCCGAGAAGGTGTAGGCGTTGCCTTCCTTGAGTACGAGAGTCTTGTCAGCACCCGACGGCGCGTCGTTGATCGGGGTGATGCTGAGCGATAGAACTGCCGAGGCGGTGGCGGAACCGTCGGTTACCGTATAGGTGACCACGGGAACGGGGCCCGAATAATTTGTTGCCGGCTGAAAGCTGTAGGCGCCGTCGCTGCCGATCGCCAGCGTGCCGATCCCGGCCACCACTACGCTCTGGCTGCTGCCGGCATTGATCGTATAACTCTGTCCCGAGAACGAGAAGCCGCTGACACGCAAGGTATCGGCATCCGCGTCAGTATCATTAGTTAGAACGTTACCGGTCACCGGCGCGTTCGCATCCTCCAAAACGCTTGCCGAATCGTTGTTCGCCACCGGCACCCTGTTCGGCAACAGGTAGGTGTTCAGTCCAGTGTCCACCGGGTCCGAGCTGGTGCGATAGGTACTGCCGGCTGAAAATTTGCTGGGATCCATCGCGAACAGATAGGCGCGTTCGTTCACGTCGCCGCCTAGACCGCCGTCACCAATGGCAATGGTGTTACCGGGGGCGTAGAAATAGAAGCCGTACACGACGCCGTTTGTCTTGAACAGACGACTCACGACGCCGAAGATTTCTACCTTTTGCTTGTTGACGTCGAAGTAACTCAGCGTCCCGGATACGTTGTTGCCTTTGAAATACGGCTCGTTCGGATCGGCCGAGGTGAAACGGAACTGGGTACCATTCACCAATGACACGTTCTCGATCTGGTTGGCTTCTTCGCTCCAGGAGCTCGGTGTGCCGGTGTACACGACGCTGAAGGTGATTGCCGCCTCTTCCACTTCATAGGTCAGGCCGTCGACCATGATCGTGGAACGGTCGTTTTCCGCGGCGATGCGCAGCCGGTCGGCCTCGCTCTGGTCAACGTGCAGGACCGCAGCGGCAAAGGCCTCGCCTTCGTCGCCCAGTGTGTCGCGGCCAGCATTCAACGCGGCGTCGATACTGTGGCCGAATTCTTCCACGAGGACGCGGGTCAGCGCGGCGGGTGCCGGGTCGGACGCCAGCCAGTCGCGGTTCACGAAAATGGTCGGATCGCCGCCGGGGCCGTCCGCCGTGAATGCAGCGAAAACACCGCCGATATCGTTTCCGCTGATGGCAAGAATCTGCACCGTGTAGCGGCCGTCCTGAATGTCCTGGCGAAGTGCACGCGCGGCCTCTAGCCATTCCTGCGAGGCCGATTCCTGACCGCCATTAAACAGTGCGAACAGTGCAGCGTTGTCCGGATTCGCCATGAGATAGTCGCGAATGTGCTGCGCAGCGGCGGAAGCGGCGTCGACAACGGTCGCACCAGATGCGCCCGTAACAAACAGGTCGGACGATGCATCTGCACGGTCACGAGGAAGGGCGGGAGCCTCAGCCGCCGGCGCCGCCGCTTGCATGGAAGGCTTGGCAAACGCTTCGCTTGGGGCGGCTTCCTTCACGATCGCGTCCGCCGCCTGCCGTGGTGCCAGCGCTCCATCCATGGCAGCGCCGTCAAACATGATGCGCGCTTCCAGCGCAAGGGGACGTGGCTTCGCCGTGACAAGCCGGTTGCGATTCCTGTTCGTTGTCTTCATGTTCTTGTTCCTTGGGGAAGGCCGCTGCGCTTTGTCTGACTTTTCTTAGTTCTGTCCCGATGGCGGCACGATCGATACTTTGCCGCTCATTCCAGCCATCAGTTCCTTGTAGCTGCCGTCAATCGCGGCCACCGTCTTCACGGACTGGCTGACCGGGTCCACGCGCGCACCAATACGAAGAATTTTTGCCGGGTAAGACTTGCCGGTTTCGTCGATCCTTACCTGGAACCCGTAACCCGGCTTGAGCCACGCAAGCCAATGCGATGGCACGATGAATTCCAGTTCGAGCACGCTGTCGTCGAGGATGTCGAGCATTGCCTGTCCCGGCTGTACGTACTGCTGTTCCCGCACCCGCTGCTCGGCAACGCGCCCGGCGAAGGGGGCGGTGACCTGGCATTTCTCGAGGGAGACATTCATCAGCGAGACTTCGGCGCGCGCCTTGGCGACTTCGGATTCGGAGACATCCAGCTCGACCTTGCCGACGGAGTTGAGCTCGTTGAGCCGCTTGTTTGCCGCAAAGGTGCGCTCGGAGGCCGACAGTGCGGCGCGCGCTTTCTGGAGTTGCGCCTGCTGGAGTGAGCAGTCGAGCGACACCAGAACCTGGCCGGCACGGAAACTGCCGCCTTCCACCACCGGGATGCGACTGATCTTTGCGCCGATCTCGGCGGCGATTGTCGTGAAGCGGCGCGGGGAAAGCTGCGCGCGAATGTCCTGCTTCTCAATGCTGGGCCGGGGCGCGGACGTGACTGCCTTCGCAGGCGCGGCAGGTTGCGCAACCTGCGCCGAGGCGGACAGGACGACGGCCTGCAGCGCCAGGGAAACGGAAAAAAAGTGGAGATGGCGCGGCATGGTTCAGTTCTCCTCGTCGCGCGTGAAGGCCAGGACCGGTTCGGTGTGGCGTTGCCAGCCTACCGGCGCGCGCGTGAGTTTCAGCTTGAGCGGCGCTGCCGCAGCGGTACGCTTCTTTGCAGCGGCCGGCGCTTCGACAGGCGCAGGTGCTGCCGCGGCGGGTTTGACCACTTCCTTGTTCCAGTCACGCAGTGCATCGGATACCTTCTTCGTCAGTTCGTCGAGCGGCATGTCGGTCGTGCTTCCGATCGCCGGTTCGAGGCCGATCGTTGCCTGCAGCTTGCTGCCCGCACCCTGGAGTTGCGAGAGCGATTGGTAGCGGCGCAGCAGACTGAGAATCGCGGTGGTGCTGTTGGCCACCTGCTCCAGCTTGCTTTGCGTTTCCGCCGATTCACGGTTTCGGATGTGAGCGGAGATTTTCGCGTCGGCCTGCCAGATCGCATCCGCGCGGAGGAACTGGCGGTAGGCAATCGTGTAGGAGAGGCGCGACAGGTGCACCTGCGTCAGTACGGCCATTTGCGCGGCAACGCGGCGCTGATCGGCGAGCTGCACGCCGGCGTCGGCCAGGGCCTTTTGCGACGGCGCGCTCAGCAGGTTGAGCAGGTTGTAGGAGAGCTGCAGACCCGCGTCGTTCCAGCTGTTGTTGATCATGAAGCGATCGGTGTCGTAGTGCGCCGTGTAGCGGAACGACAGGTTGGGGAACAGGCGCAGCATGGTGCGGCGGGTTTCCTCGACGGCGATGCGCGCGCTGTAGAAATGTTCGCGCAATTCGGCGTTCTGCTCGACGGCGAGCTGTTCCATGCGCTCGACGGGAACGTCGAGCAGGGAGGCGTCGACCTTGTCGCTCGGTTCCTGCACCTTGATATCCTGGCCGAGCGGCGCATTGATCAGGTTGGCGAGCTCGATCCGGCCGGTCGACAATTCCTGTTCGATGCTTTCAAGCAGGCGCAGGTTTTCGAGCAGCTGGCGCTGGTAGCGCAACGCGTCCACCGGGTTGCGCAGGCGTTCGTTCTCCGCCTTGCGCGCATCTTCCAGGGCATCCTCCGCCAGGGCAATTGCGGTGCGCACGTCTTCCTTCAAGCGCTGTGCGCTTGCGGTGCGCCAGAAGGCGAAACGGACGTCCTGGATCAGCGTGTGCATGGCCTTGCGGCGGCGTTCGGACGCAATCAGCACGCGGTCGGCCTGCTGTTTCGCGGAGATATAGCTCAATCCGAAGTCGAGGATGTTCCAGGTCAGGCCGAGATCATAGGAAGCGTGCGAACGTTCGGACGAAATAAACGGATTGGCAAGCGAGGGCAGGCCCGTCACCGAGTCGACGCTTCGCGTAATCAAGTCCTTGTCGCGCGTGGAGTAGCCGGCGTTGGCCGTCAGCTTGGGCAGCATGTCCCAGTTGGTGCTGTCGAGCTGATTGAACGCCAGTGCTTCCTCCATCAGGCGGGTGCGCCGGTCCAGGTTGTACTTCAGTGCGCGCGCAATCGCCTCGTCCATGGAGAGCTCGCCGGTAATCGGCTGCACGCCGGCGCGGGCGGTTTCGCGATCGAGCGCGGCCTGTTCGGCGATCTCTGGTGTGCTGAGCGGTTGTACCTGCACGGTGCCGCAGGCACCAAGTACAAGGGCGGCGGCGACTGCGGCGCTGGTGGCACGCAGGCGGGGAAACGGTCGGGACGCGACGCGAGACGAAGCAATCATGGCGGGAACGAAAAAGGATCCGGGAGAAGACGGCGGATTCGGGCAGCGCGGCTATACGGCGACAGACGTGCTTTTGTTGCTTTTTGTAAACAAAATTGACCCGAGTAGTTGATTTATATCAATTGTACTGTCCCATGAGAAATATTGATTCACGGAATGCGTGATTTCGGGAATAAATCTCGGCTGAAAGAACATCCCTGCAACAATAAATTTCCGTGTGGAAAAATAACTGGCGAAAGTGGTAAAGGGGTGTAGGACAAACACTGTCGCGTCTGTCAGTGGCGAGAAGTCGGGAGGAGAGAGGGAATTTCCTCAAGGGCAATTCCCCAATGGTACGAGGAAGGAATCAGACGTTCACGCAGACGCGGGCGGCGCCGTCGGTGACACGCCCGATGACTGCGGCATGGTCAAAGCCTTCGTTGCGGAACAGTGCGAGCACGCCATCCAACGCGCTCTCGTCACAGGAAACGAGCAATCCGCCCGACGTCTGGGGATCGGTAAGAAGGGCTTGCTCGACAGGGCCGATGCCGGCGGAAAGTGTGACATCCCGGCCGTATCCTGCCCAGTTGCGTGCGGAAGCGCCGGTGACGAAGCCGCGTTCGGCAAGCTCGCGCACCTGCGGAATGAGCGGGACATTCTTCATGTCCAGCTCGATGGTGACGCGCGCCCCGCGCGCCAGCTCCAGTGTGTGCCCCAGCAGCCCGAAGCCGGTGACGTCGGTCAACGCATGCACACCCGGCATGGCCGAAAGCATCTTGCCCGGTTTGTTGAGTTTCGTCGTGTTGTCGATCATTGCCCGGTATCCAGCGTCGTCGAGCGCGTTTTTCTTGAGCGCCGCCGACAGCACGCCGACACCAAGGGGCTTGCCGAGTACCAGTACATCCCCCGGCCGCGCATCCGCGTTGCGCTTGACTTTGTCCGGGTGCACCAGTCCCATGACAACCAGACCGTAAATCGGCTCAACCGAGTCGATGGTGTGGCCGCCCGCGATCGGAATGCCAGCGTCCGCACAGACGGCTTCGCCGCCCTGGATGATCTTCCCGATCACATCGACCGGAAGCTGGTTGATGGGCATGGCCACCAGCGCCAGCGCCATGATGGGTGTACCGCCCATGGCGTACACATCCGAAATCGCATTCGTCGCCGCAATCCGCCCGAAGTCGTAGGGATCGTCCACGATCGGCATGAAGAAGTCGGTCGTGGCAATCAACGCTTGCTCGTCATTGAGTTTGTAGACCGCGGCATCGTCGGACGTTTCAATTCCGACAAGTAATTCCTTGGGAACAGGAAAACCGCTCGAGCGCTTCAGGATATCCGCCAGGACGCCGGGCGCGATCTTGCAGCCGCAACCGCCCCCATGGGAAAAGGACGTCAGGCGGATGCTGGTATCGACAGGTTTGTTCATCGTTTTCTGGATAAAGGACGGTGGCAGGGCCGGGCGGCCGGGAAGGCGCAAGAATACTCCGGAAAGCGCTCGTCGTCATATTGACGTTTCGTAATTTTATTGACTATAGTCAAGAGACTATCGGTTGCAAAACACAGCAGGCAGGGTGACGGAGACCACCATGAGCATGCCGCAAGAGATACGTACTGCGCAGTCCTGTGCATTGGATCCCCGCGAAGCCGTTCGCGAGTTCCATGCGGGTGTTGCATGCGCCGATACGGTGCTTGTGGTGTTTTTCTGCTCCATCGAATACGACCTGGACACCGTCGCGGACGAGATGCGGCGGATGTTCGCCGGTATTCCCGTGGTGGGCTGCACTACGGCCGGCGAGATCGGGCCCGCTGGTTACCGGGGTAAAAGCCTTGCCGGGGCCGGTTTCCCTTCGGGCACGTGCACCGCCGTGACAGGCCACCTCGACGGCCTGAGGAATTTCGAGATCGCGCGCGGACAAGTCTTCGCGCATTCCCTGCTGCAGCGTCTCGAAATCCAGGCGCCGGGCACAGACGCGCACAACAGCTTTGCCTTCCTCCTGATCGACGGCATGTCCGTGCGCGAGGAACCCGTTACGCGGTCATTGCAGAATGCCCTCGGGCGTATCCCCATGTTCGGCGGTTCGGCAGGCGACGACCTGAAATTTTCCTCGACCCAGGTCTTTCACGAGGGCTGTTTTCACCGCGACAGCGCGGTCCTGATCCTGGCGACGACCACGTTGCCATTCAGGATCTTCAAGACGCAGCATTTCGTTTCCACCGAGGAGAGAATGGTGGTGACCGAGGCGGATGCGGAAAACAGGATCGTGCGGGAAATCAACGGCCTGCCCGCGGCGCAGGAGTATGCACGGATCATGGGCGTCGACGTCAACGACCTCGACCCGATGCGCTTTGCCGCATCACCCGTCGTTGTGCTGATTGACGGTGTGGACTATGTCCGTGCGATCCAGAAGGCCAATCCGGACGGCAGCCTGACTTTCTATTGCGCCATCGAGGAAGGCCTGGTGCTGCGTGTGGCGCGCGGGGTGGATCTGGTCGAGAACCTGCAGCATGCCTTTCAGCGCGTCGTGTCCGAGATCGGGCATCCGCAGGTCGTCTTCGGATGCGACTGTATCCTGCGGCATCTCGAGATGTCGCAATGCGGCCTGAAGGATCGCGTCGCCGCCGTCCTGCGCGACTACAACACCGTCGGTTTCAACACGTACGGCGAGCAGTTCGCGGGCGTCCACGTCAATCAAACTTTTACCGCCATCGCCATCGGCCATTCGCGAAAGTCCGCCGATGAATGATCCTGAATTTGGCAGCCGCGCCGACGAAGCACAGGCACTGCGCGACGAGATCGTACGGCTCAAGAAAATGGTCGTGGCGCTGATGAACCGCGCCGAGCGGAGTACCAGCGCGCGCGGCTCCGACTTCAGCCTGTTCCAGACCGCAGTCATGCTGGAAGACCAGGTCCGCCGACGCACCGAGGATCTTGAGGCTGCGCTCCGTGAGAATGAAAAGATCAACCGCGCGCTGCAGAATGCGACGGCGCGCATGGAAAAGGAAATCCGACAGCGGCAGCAGGCGCAGGATGCGCTCTACCAGAGCGAGCAGCGCTACCGGACTGCAACGGAAGCCGCGCGGGATATCTTCATCACGGTGGATGAGGCGGGCAAAGTTGTCTTCGTCAATTCATCCATCGAGGCCACTCTCGGTTATGCGCCCGGGGAGGTGATCGGACAGGATGTCGGCATGCTGATGCCGCAGGACCGGCGCGAGGCGCACCGAAAGGGCATGCATCGCTACCTGACGACGGGCGTGCGCAAAATGGCATGGCTGGGCGTGCAGATACCCGGCGTGCACAAGGACGGCAGGGTTGTGCCGCTCGAGTTCTCCTTCGGCGAATTCGTGCAGAACGGCCGGCGCTACTTCACCGGCATCGCGCGCGACATCACCGAACGCAAGCGTGCCGACGCGCTGCGCGAAGGGCAGAACCGGGTGCTTGAAATGATCGCCGTCGACGCGCCGCTGGAGGAGTCGCTCGGCGCAATGCAGCGGTGTATCGAGGAGCAGTACCCAGGCATGCTGACGTCGATCGTGCTGCTCGACGAGGAGGGTGGAAAGACGCGGGTCTGCATTGCGCCGAGCCTGCCTGCATCGTATGCGCAGGTCCTGGCAGGATGTTCCGTCGGTCCCGCATCGAGTTGCTGCGGAGCGGCCATGCACCGGCGTGAAGCGGTCGTCGTCATGGATATCCTGGTCAATCCGGTATGCCGGGGGCAGCAGGAGCTGGCGGCCGCCGGCGGTTTGCAGGCGTGCTGGTCGCATCCCATCATGTCGGGCTCGGGAAAGGTGCTGGGTGCATTTACCGTCTACTACCGCCAGGCGCGCCTCCCTGAGCCGGAGGAACGCAAGCTTGTCGAACTGGCCGTTCGCATTGCCGGTATCGCCATCGAGCGCAAGCAGGATGAAGCCTATATCCGGCATATGGCGCATCATGACGCATTGACCGGCCTGCCCAACCGCCTGCTGCTCGAAGACCGGCTCAACCAGGCGATCTCGCGCGCCGTACGCTATCGGACGCTGGTGGCCGTCCTCTTTATCGACCTCGACCACTTCAAGCACGTTAACGATAGCCTCGGCCATCACGTCGGCGACAGGCTGCTGCAGTCCGTCGGCACGCGCCTTCACGCCTGCCTGCGCGACGGCGACAGCATTGCGCGCCTGGGTGGCGACGAATTTGTCATTTGCCTGGCGGAGATCAGCCGCAACCGTGACGCCGCGGCCGTGGCGCAGAAGATCCAGGCAGCGTTGGGAGAGGATTTCCTGATTGACGGCCATGCGCTCCAGATCGGCAGCAGCATCGGCATCAGCCTGTATCCGCTCGACGGGGATAACGTGGAAGCGTTGATGCGCGCGGCGGATACGGCGATGTACGACGCCAAGTCGAAAGGGCGCGCCAATTACCAGTTTTTCACCCCCGCGCTCAACGTCGCCGCGCAGCAGCGCCTCATCGCATCCAACCAGTTGCGCCAGGCCGTCTCGCGCGAGGAGTTCGTGCTGCACTACCAGCCGCAGGTCAGCCTGCGCTCCGGCGCCATCGTGGGCGTCGAAGCGCTGGTGCGCTGGAAACGCGGCGCGGACGAGTTGATTCCGCCCGCCCAGTTCATTCCCATCCTTGAAGAAATCGGCCTGATGGCCGAAGCCGGCAAATGGGTACTGCGCGCAGCCTGCACCCAGGCTGCGGAGTGGCAGAAAATGGGGCTGCCGCCGATCCGGCTGGCGGTTAACCTGTCGGCGCGGCAGTTCGCCGGCGACGATATCGTGCGCACCGTGACGGACACGCTGCAGGAGACCGGCCTGGGGCCGGAATGGCTGGAGCTGGAAATCACCGAAAGCCTGATTCTCGACGGTTCGGAACGCGTCATCCATGCCATGAATGAACTCAAGCGCATGGGCGTCAGCCTTTCGCTCGACGATTTCGGCACCGGCTATTCCTCCTTGTCCTACCTGCGGCGCTTCCCGGTGGATCGCGTAAAGATCGACCGCTCGTTCGTGCAAGACATGACCTCGGACAGCGGCGGCGCGGACATCGTGCGCAGCATCCTCGCCCTGTCGCAGAAGCTCGGCCTCGGCGCGATTGCGGAAGGCGTTGAGACGGAAGCGCAACTGGGCTACCTGCGGCAACAGGGATGCGGCGAGATCCAGGGCTACCTGTTCAGCCCGCCTTTCCCTGCGGAGGAGATGACCGCGTTGCTGAAGTCCGACAGGCGGATTCCCCTGTATTCGCACTTGCCGCTGGGCGACCATACGCTGCTGGTGGTCGACGATGACGCCCGGGTCGGCGAAGCGCTCAAGCGCCTGCTGCACAAGGAGGGTCTCCATGTGCTGTGCGCGACGCGCGTGGACGCGGCATTCGAGCTCCTGGCGAGGAACAGCGTCGGCGTCATCCTTGCGGACCTGGACATTTCCGGCGACAGCGGGATCGAATTCCTTGCGCGCGCGAAAAGCCTGCATCCCGATCCCATCCGCATCCTGCTTACCGGTGAGGCGGAAATCGCCACGGTGGTCAATGCCATCAACAAGGGGGCGATCTACAAGATCCTGGTCAAGCCATGGGTCGACCAATTGCTCATCGAGAATATCCGCGAGGCATTCGGCTTGTATGCGGCGCTCCGCGAATCAACCCTTCCGCGTTCCAGTCCCGACACACCGTAGCGCGTGTCCCTGCGAGTACAATGGCGGGATGCAAAATTTCGATTCCTACGACCTCATCATCGACGCCCGCAGTCCGCGCGAATATGAGGAAGACCATATTCCCGGCGCGATCAACCTGCCTGTCGTCGACAATGCGGAATTCGCCGAAGTCGGCATCCTGCACCGAACCGATCCTCTGGCCGCTTACCAGCTCGGCGCGCGCTATTCCCTGATGAACATCGCCCGTCACATCGAGCAGTGCATCTCGAAATATCCGGGTAAGAGCCGTATCCTGGTGTATTGCTTCCGGGGCGGCAAGCGCAGCAAGGTCTGGTTCGACGTGCTCGACACCATCGGGTATCGCGTCGAAAAGCTCAAGGGCGGGTGGAAGGCCTACCGGCGCTGGGTGAACGAGGAGATGGCCGTCTTCCCGTCCGGATTCAAGTACATCGTCGTCTCCGGGCCGACCGGTTGCGGCAAGACGCGATTGCTCGGGGCATTGCACAAGGCGGGCGCGCAGGTGCTGGACCTTGAGGGAATTGCGACGCATCGCGGTTCGATCATCGGCGCGGTTCCGGGGAAAAAGCAGCCGACGCAGAAGATGTTCGACAGCATGCTGCTGCGACAGCTCATGCAATTCGACCCGGCCAGGCCGGTGTGGGTAGAGTCCGAAAGCAAGAAGATCGGACAGGTGCAGTTGCCGGATGCCTTGCTCGGCGCCATGCGCAACGGACAGACCATCGCCGTCGATGCATCGATGCCGCAGCGCGTGCAATTGTTGCGGGAAGATTACGCGCATTTCGAGCAGGACCCGAAATCGATGATCGAGCGCCTGGTTTTCCTGCGCCCGATGATCGGCGGCGAGGAATTCTCCCTATGGGAAGATCTGGCCGAGCGCCGGGAAGTCCCCGCGCTGTTCGAGCGCCTGATGCGCAACCACTACGATCCGACCTATCGCCGTTCCATCCTGCGCAACTATCCGGAGATCGACAAGTCGCCCATGATCCATCTCGAGGATCTCTCGATCAATGGATTGCTGCCGGTGGCGGAGGACTTGCGTGCGCGGTTTGACGTTGCCGTGGACGTTCGGGAAACGTAAAAAAAAATGGGCGGCGCAATGCCGCCCGGAAGGGGAGGAGACAACAATAATCAGAACTTTTCGTTGGTGACCACGACGCGGTTCACGAACATCACGCTCGGGAAGGTGCGGTCCAGCAGCTTGCTGCGGAAGTTGGTCATGACGGCGCCATCCTCGAAACGCACCACGGCATCCTTCTTCACGGCGACCTTCGGCGCGGCCAGCCACAGTTTTTCCTTGCCCTGCTGGGCGACTTCGATATAGGTGTACTCACTTGCTTCCAGCGTGCTCAGCACCTTGCCCTTGAGCGGCAGGTCTGCATCCGGCGTGTTCTTGGGGGCCTTCAGCATGTCGGCGGACATGGCCGGCGAGGGATGCCCGGCGGACATGGACGGAGAAGGATGCCCGGCGGGCGCGGCCTGAACGGAAACGGCGGCGGTCAGGGCGGCCAGTGCAAACAGGGCGGAGATGGCTTTCATCGATATTGTCCTTTTGTAGGTAAAGAAACGACAGGCAGCCTGTCGTTTTCAGAATCGTTTCCCGATAAAGCATCTTTCGCGCCAGCAGCATTCGTCTGACGTGTTGGCGGGGTAAACAGCCGGTTTGCGCGATTCTCAACGCAAAAAAGTCCCGATTGCGGGACAGAATTTTTCCCGGATTCGGGAACGGGGCAAAAAAAAAGCCCCGGGATCACCGGGGCCAAATGCGGGTAAGCGTGAAACGTCAGGCAGCTTCGGATTGCTGCGGGACGCTCATATCGGAGAGCAGTTCGAAGACTTCATCCTTGGACAGCACATAGCGCTCGAGCAGCGTGTCCTTCAGCGACCACATGACATCCTTGTAGGCTTTCATCGATTCCAGGGTGCGGGTGTACAGCTCGTCCGCCTTGGATTCGACCTGGCGCATGGCGTCGTCGCTGGCGCCATCGCGCTTGAACTGGGTGTAGTCCACTTTCGAACGGGAGTACATCGACAGCTGGTTCACCATCAGGTCCAGCTTGGCGGTGATCTTCTGGATATCGTTTTGGCTGCCGGTCGAGATGCCGCGCGCGCCATAGAACAACTCCTCGGCCGCGACGCCGCCATAGAGCTGGATGACGTCCTGTTCCATTTCTTCGAGGGTCTGCAGCGAGACATCTTCGTTGGACGACAGAACATAGCCCAGCGCGCCGACCTTGGACACCGACTCGGTACTGATCTTGAGCAGCGGCGACTTGGCTTTCACCTCGTCCCAGCTCATGCCTTGGCGCAGGAACGGATCGATCTGCATGAAGAAGTGACCGAGTTCGTGAAGTGCGACGCGCTCGCGCTTCTTGTCCAGATCCGCCGTCGTCGCGCGGTCCGTCAGGCCGATCATCGAACGCTCGAAGGCTCGGAACATGACATCGGTGGTGATCAGGATCTTTTCCTGGATCGCGATCATGCTGGCGCGGTCGACCACGGTTTCCAGCAGCGCGGGGCTGAGGTTGGCTGTGATCTCGGCAGCATAGTCGAGGTTCAGGTTCGCCCAGTCGACGCACTCCGGATCCTTCTTCGCCAGGAAGACGTTCAGCAGTTCACGGCGTTCCGCCTTGTTCGGCAGACGGAAATTGATCTTCACCGCGAAACGGCGCAGCATCGCTTCGTCCATCGCCGTGGTGGCGTCGTTGAAGTTGGAGGCGACCACCCAGATCACGCCGGAACCCTTGTCGCTCTTGATGCCGTCGAGCAGGGAGAGCAGGGTGTTCGCGGTATCGTCGTCCCACTTCTTGTCGCCGCGGCCGCGCGGCATGAACAGGCTCTGCGCTTCATCCAGGAAGATGATGCAGCGTTCCATCGAGCACGCTTTTTTGTAGATCGCGTTAAGGGCCTTCGAGCCGCCGCCGACGAGACCGGATTCGAGGCCGGAACCGGATGCCTGGATGAGCGGGATGTCCAGCTTTTTGGCGAGATAGCCGGCGAGCTTGGTCTTGCCGGTACCGGCCGGGCCGGTCAGCATCACGTTGAACGGCTTGTCGATATTGTGCGAGCGGTACAGGTCGCGGTTGCGGATCATTTCTTCCAGGTGCGCGACTTCCTGCTTGATGTCTTCCATCCCGATCAGGTCGTCCATGCTGCCCTTGAGGTTTTCCGGCTTGACAACGGATGCGCCGCCGCCCAAGCCCATGCCCGGCAGGCCCTTGCGCAGGCCGACGAACAGGAAAATCAGGAGCGCGATACCAAGCGCATTGCGTGCGAGAAATGCACCAACTTCGCTGGCAGCGCTGGCCTTGGTTTCCTTGTCCTCGAGGATTTCCTTGTTCGCGGCGAGGTACTCGGCGTTGGCAATCGCGTACGGAATGCCGTTTTTCAGCAGAACTTCGCGCTCAAGGTTGCTATGCGAAGTACTCGGCACCTTGACGACATTGATCTGCGCGGCGTCCTTGTATTTGAATACATAACGGGGAAAGTCCGACAGCGGCTGCGCGACCAGCAGGTATTCGAGACGAGCCGGGTTGGTGGCCAGACGGGTGATTTCGGAAATATCCTGGGAGTGCACGATCGGGTTGGCGTCGCGCAGCGCCAGCGGCTTGAATACGACGGCAGCCACGCTGGCAAAGGCCAGCAGCACCATCAGAACCGCGCCGACATAGGCATTGTTGAAGGCTTCATACACCTTGGAACATCTTGGCATTCGTTCGTCCTTTGAGGGGTAACTAAGAGCGCGTGTCCCGGATGCAATGTCCAGCGTCGCGCAACGTTTCTGGTCAGAAGCCAATAGGACAGGGCATGCGGACTTTGGTTGCCCCGCACAAAAGAAAAATCCACAGATTTTTTCTATGGGAGCGATAGAGCCGAGGTTCGACAGGAGAAAAGGTTTCGCACAGAAACAATGTCGAGGCGCAACTGGCTCTTGATCGTGCGCAAGTCGCACGGGAGACGAGGTGCTTAAATGGACTCTATCGGACAGCGCGTCTCAGGAGACAGGGGCGATGGTGACAACAATCATACTGGCATTGGCGGTCCTGACGGCGGCGCTTGTCGTCGGCGTATTTGTCGTTGCGATCATCGAGCTCAATGAGATCGACGAAATTACCGACGGTCCGCGCACCGCGCAGGGAAATACGCTAGTGTTACCCGTTCAGACAGACTCAGGCTTCTAGACAGCCTGCTTGTGCTCGGCAAAGCGGGCCTCGATCATTCGGGCAAAATTCAACAGCTCCTTGTCCGTCGCCATGTCGTTCAGGTAGTACAACTCCCCATCGACGATCATTAACCTGGCTTGGTGAGCCAGTTCCAGGATTTCGTCGCGTCTCAATTCGTTGTGATGGTTTTTCATCTTTACCGCCCTCGTTGGGTAGAAGAAATTCTTTTGGGAAATCCCTCTTGTGACGCGATGAACGCACCCTTAGTTCCGCTGCGCCGCACCATCTTTGGAACGTGTCAAAGTGGTAACATATCGGCAACATGGCCTCCAGTTCCCTTTCCCTATCTTTACGCAGCCCGGTTGCCGATAGTCCCGTAGCACGCGACGCCATTCGCCGTCTCGTCGGTGAAGCGTCGATGATCGTATGGGAGGCGGACGCCGACGGGCGTTGTATTTATCTCAACCCGGAAGCGATGCAAAGCTTCTCGTCGCCCGGGGAAGTGCATATCAACGACTGGTTTGCCCATATCCACCCGGAAGACGCACCCGTCGCTATCCAGAAGATCCTCGATGCCCGGCGAAAGGGGCGTCAATATCAGCTCGAATATCGCATCAATCGCGCCGACAGGCGCACGCGCTGGGTGGCCGAAACCGGCGCGCCTCGGCTTGCCGGCGATGGCAGCCTGCTCGGTTATCTCGGTACGCTCGTCGATGTAACGGCAAGCTACGAGGTGCGCACAAAGCTGATGCGAAGCGAAATCGAGCATCGCCTGCTGACCGAAAACGCGCGCGATCTCATTTCCTATAGCGATGCCGACAACATTTACCAATACGTTTCGCCGTCGCACAAGGACACGCTCGGCTACGAACCGCATGAGCTGGTCGGCACCCATTTATACGATTACGTCCACCCGGACGATGCCAGGCAGGATGCGCCAAAAGGCTTCCGCCCTCAGCGCGGCCTGGTCAACATCCGCTTCCGCCACAAGAAGGGTCACTGGGTCTGGCTGGGCGCGAGCACGCGCACGGTGCGCGATCCGAAGACCGGCGCCAAGATGGGAATCGTTGCGATTGCGCGCGACATCACGGCGCAATTGCAGGCCGGCCGGGAGCTGGCACGTCGAGAGGAACGCTTTCGCAGCCTGACGACGCTGTCGTCCGACTGGTACTGGGAGACCGACGCCCACGTTCGTTTCAGCTTTTTTTCCGAAGGTATTTATCAGCGGCTGGGATTGCGTGCGTCCGAGTTGCTCGGTACCAGTTTCGAGGAACATATCGCCGACCCGAAGGCACCAGGGTTCGTTGCGTGCGCCGAAAGTATTGCGGCCCGCAGGCCGTTCCACGATCTGATCTATCCGGTATGGTCATTGACCAAACCCGGCGAGGTCCGTTTCCTGCGCATCTCGGGAGAGCCATTCACCGAGGATGGCGTGTTCGGAGGTTACCGGGGCGTGAGCCGCGATGTCACGCACGAGGTCCGCACCGCCAATGCGCTTGAACATCTTGCCACGCGAGACACACTCACCGAATTGCCGAACCGCGCGCTATTGCAGCGCCGTCTTCGGGAGTGCCTGGAAGACCGGCAGGATGAAGACATGCTGGCCGTGTTCTTCATCGACCTCGACAACTTCAAGGAGGTCAACGACTCGCTGGGTCACGCGGCCGGCGATGCGCTTCTCAAGGCCATCGCGCTTCGCTTGCGGCGCTGTATCCGGCCTGACGACACCGTCGGCCGCCTCGGAGGCGACGAGTTTGTCGTCCTTGCCGAGTGCAAACGTGGCGAGGCATCGGCCGTCCGCCTTGCCGGCAAGCTGTGCAAGGCGCTCGACCGGCCCGTCATGATCGAGGGGCATGAAGTCCGGGCCAGCGCATCGATCGGCATCAGCAAGTTCCCGCAGGATGGCGAAACCAGCGACGTCCTTCTGCAGAATGCGGATACGGCGTTGTACCGTGCAAAGGCAACCGGCGGAAACTGTTTCCGTTTTTATACGCCGGACATGAGTGCCGAGTCGCGCACCCGCATGATGCGGCACGCGGCGCTCCGTCACGCGCTGGACAGGAACGAGTTCGTCGTCCACTACCAGCCGCGCGTCGACATCAAGACGCTGCGCGTGACCGGTGTGGAGGCTTTGCTGCGCTGGACGCAGCCGCAACTCGGCGCTGTATCCCCCTCGGACTTCATCCCGCTTGCCGAGGAAAGCGGTCTGATCGACGACATCACCGATTGGGTGCTGCAGCGCGCCACGAAGCAGGTGCAGGAGTGGACGGTACGCCATGGACGCCCGCTCACGATCTCGGTCAACCTCTCGGCGCGCCAGTTGCGCAACAAGAAAATCCTCGGGTCGGTGGCCAACGCCTTGGCGCAGAGCGCGCTGCAGCCGGGGCAGCTTGAACTGGAGCTGACGGAATCGGCCTTGATGGAGGACGCGGACGCCGGGGCCGTCCTGCTCAAGGAACTGAAATCGCTCGGCTTGCGGCTGTCGGTCGACGACTTCGGTACCGGGTACTCGTCGTTGGCCTATCTTCGCCGCTTTCCGCTGGACTGCCTCAAGCTCGACCGTTCCTTCCTGCGGCAGAACGATTGCGACGAAGTCAGTCCGTGGAAGCTGGCTGAGGCCGTCATCAACCTCGCCCACACGCTGGATCTCTCCGTCGTCGCCGAAGGCGTCGAGAGCAAGGCGCATCTTGATTTCCTGCGCACGACCTCCTGCGATGAAATCCAGGGGTCATGCATCAGCGATCCGCTGCCGCCGGAAGAAATCGAAGTCCTGCTGCGCTCCGGCGTAGCCGGGCGCCTGGCGGATCAGCCGAAGAACCAGTAGCAGACCAGGATCGAGGCCAGGACGCCGCTGGCGTCGGCCAGCAAGGCGCATCCGACCGCATGCCGCGCGCGCTGGATGCCGACGGCGCCGAAATACACCGCCAGGACGTAGAACGTGGTCTCGGTGCTGCCTTGCACAGTCGCCGCGACAAGTGCCGGAAAACTGTCGACACCGCCTGTCTTCATGAGCTCAATCAGCATCGCGCGGGCCGCGCTGCCGGAGAAGGGCTTGACGAGCGCGGTCGGCAGTGCGTCGACGAAGCGCGTGTCCCATCCTATCGTCTCCACCAGGAACCGGATGCCGCCCAGTGCTGCATCGAGCGCGCCCGACGCCCGCAGCACGCCGACCGCGCACAGCATCGCCACCAGGTAGGGCAAGAGGTTTTTCGCGACCTCGAAGCCTTCCTTCGCGCCTTCCACAAACGTTTCGTACACGGGCACGCGCCGCCAGGCGCCGACGAGCAGGAAAAGCAGAATCAGGCCGAACAGGACCAGGTTGCCCAGCAGGGAGGAGAGAGAGGCCAGCGCCGCAGCCGACATGCCGGCCAGGGTCGCCATGAAGCCGCCCAGCAGAAGGGCGGCACCGCCCAGCCATCCCAGCACGACAGGATCCCAGATCTTCAGCCGCTGCATGAATGCGACGGACAGGAAGCCGGCAAGTGTCGAGGCGCTGGTGGCGAGCAGGATGGGAAGGAAGACCAGTGTCGGATCGGCGGCGCCTTGTTGCAGGCGGTACATGAAGATCGATACCGGAAGCAAGGTGAGGGAGGAGGCATTCAGGACCAGGAACAGGATCTGCGCATTGGTTGCCGTGTCTGGCTTGTCATTCAGCTCCTGCAAGGCGCGCATCGCTTTCAGGCCGATCGGCGTTGCCGCGTTGTCGAGGCCGAGGCCGTTGGCCGTGAAGTTGAGCGTGATCAGTCCGAGCGCGGGATGGCCTCGGGGAACGCCCGGCATGAGCCTGCTGAACAAGGGGGACAGCAGGCGTGCAAGCAGTTCCACCAATCCCGCCTTTTCCGCGATACGCAGGAATCCCAGCCACAGCGTCAGCGTCCCAAACAGCAGCACCATGACTTCGACAGACAGCCTTGCCATCGCAAACAGGCTCTCCACCATCGCCGCGAAGACAGCGGCGTCGCCTCCCACCAGCCACCGGCTGAATGCGCTGACCGCGCCGACTGCGAAGAAGCCCAGCCACAAGCCGTTCAACATGTGCGCATCCTCCTGCCGGAAAGCTGCAGGAATGGCATCGTCGCATGGGGATGGGGGAACGGGCGGAAAGGCGTCATCGAAAAAAACGGCAGCGGTGTTCGTGTTAACATCGCCATGATACCGGCGGAAAGGTCCACCGGAGCAATTCCCGTATCGCTTTCGACAATCGTGACATCTTCAGCACATCTTCTTTCCGCATTGACCACACCGGCGATCATTCTTGACCGTCAGCGCCTCGAGGCGAATTGCAAGCGCATGGCGCAGCGCGCCGCCCAGGCTGGCGTCCAGCTCAGGCCGCATCTGAAAACCGCAAAATGCGCCGACGTGGCGCGCATCGCGACGGCGGGCCAATTCGGCGGAATCACGGTGTCGACGATCGCTGAGCTCGCCTACTTTCTTGACGCCGGTTTTCGTGACATGACCTACGCGGTCGGCATCGTGCCGTCAAAGATGCCGGCCATCGAGCGCTTGATTGCCCAAGGCGCGCGCATCACGGTTGTCCTGGATTCGCTCAAGGCGGCGGAAGATATCGCCGGCCATGGCGGCACGCCCGTCCCTGTGCTGATTGAAATCGACTGCGGCGGGCATCGCGCAGGCGTTGCAGCGGAGAGCGAGGCGCTGATCGCCATCGCGGAGCGCATCGATGCTGCCCCGGGACTGACGCTGCAAGGCGTGCTCACCCATGCAGGACATTCTTACCATGCCGCGGATGAGGCGACACGCAGGCAGATCGCCATGGCCGAGCGGGATGCGGCGGTTCGCGCCGCGCAACGCATCCGCGCGGCGGGACTTCCGTGCGAGACGGTGAGTATTGGCTCGACGCCAACTGCGCTGACTGATGTTCCTCTGGACGGCGTGACCGAAATCCGTCCTGGTGTCTACGTCTTTTTCGACCTCTCGCAAGCCAGGCTGGGCGTATGCAGCGTGGACGATATCGCGGTCAGCGTCCTGGCAACAGTCATCGGACATCACCGTGAGGCCGGGCATCTGCTGGTGGACGCCGGGGCGCTCGCCCTGTCGAAGGACATTAGCGCTAACGAGCATGATCCGCACATCGGTTACGGTCTGGTCTGCGACATTGAAGGCCGGCCGATCGATGGATTGCATGTGGCGGAGGTCCACCAGGAACACGGCTTCGTGCGCGGCGCCGATGGTGCGCCACCCTTCGACCGCCTGCCTGTCGGCACGCAGGTCCGCATCCTTCCAAACCACGCCTGTATGACCGTCGCGCCTTACCGCGAATACAACGTGCTGGACGCGGCATCGGAAACCCTGTCCCAATGGAGCAAAACCTATGGCTGGTAAGCGTGTGCTGGTGATCGAAGACGACTCCGCCAACCTGCGGTTGATGCTTTTGCTGCTGAAGGCGGCAGGGCACCAGGTGACCGGAGCGTCGAACGGGGGAGATGGGCTCGAAGCAGCGCGCAGGGAACTGCCTGACCTCATCCTGTGCGACGGCCGCATGCCCGACATGACGGGCTTCGATGTGGCGCGCCAGATTCGGAGCGAGCCGGCAACGGCCGGCATCCCGATGGTCGCGGTAACGGGGCTGGCGAGCGCGGGAGATCACAGTGAATTGCTGGCGGCGGGATTCAATGGCTATATTTCCAAGCCGTTCGATATCAAGACCTTCGCCACGCAGGTAGGCGCGTTCCTGCCCGCCTGATCAGGTGGCGGGGCGCTGCTCGACAGTGAGTGTGAGATTGAGCCGCTTGTTGTCGAGCACCATCCGCTCGAAATCGCCCGGGGCAACCGGCGCACTGAACAGATAGCCTTGCAACTGGTCGCATCCAAGGTCGCGCAGGAAGGCCATCTGTTCCGGCGTTTCGACACCTTCGGCGACGATCTCCTGGCGAAGCTGCTGGCCCATGGTCACGATGGCGCGGGCGATGGCGCAGTCGTTTTCCTCGTGCGGCAGGCCGATCACGAATGCGCGGTCGATCTTGAGCGTGCTGATCGGGAATTTCTTCAGGTAGGCGAGGCTGGAATAGCCGGTGCCGAAATCGTCCAGCGCCAGCGCCAGCCCGCGCGCCGCCAGTTCATTCATGATGGGG
Source organism: Noviherbaspirillum sp. ST9 (assembly GCF_048799745.1). Lineage (NCBI taxonomy): Bacteria > Pseudomonadati > Pseudomonadota > Betaproteobacteria > Burkholderiales > Oxalobacteraceae > Noviherbaspirillum > Noviherbaspirillum sp. ST9. The sequence continues at coordinate 234,443 of NZ_JBLWFR010000002.1, forward strand.
ATGACTGTTTCCGGGCCGCGCACGAGCAGGGTTTCAGTGATTTCCAACTTGATCCTGTCGGGCGTGACGCCATGGCGTTCCAGCACTTCCTGGATGCGGTCCGGCAGGTGGCGGTCGAACTGGCGCGATGAGAGGTTGACCGCGACTGGCGGTACGTCGAGTCCGGCGTCCTGCCACTGGCGGATCTGCCGGCAGGCTTCTTCCAGCACCCATGTTCCCAGATCGAGGATCAAGCCGGTTTCCTCGGCAACCGGAATGAAAATGCCGGGCGACACCATGCCTCGTTCCGGATGCTTCCAGCGCAACAGCGCCTCGGCGCCGACAATGCGTCCGCTGCGCAGGCTGACCTTGGGCTGGTAGTGCAACTGCAACTGTTTGCCGGCCAGCGCGCGCCGCAATTCGCTTTCAAACCAAAGGTGTTCCTTCGCCCGCTGGTTCATCTCGGGGCTGTAGAACATGTAGCCGGCGCCGCTGTCATGCACGCGTACCCGCGCCGCATCGGCGTAGCGCAGCAGCGAGGCCGTATCCATGCCGTCTTCCGGATAGATCGAGATGCCGATGCTGGCACCGATACGCAGGTTGTGGTCGTCGATCTCGAAGGGATCGTCGAGCTTGGCGAGCAGCTTGTTCGCAACGATGCCGGCGTGTTCCCGTTTCTGGATGTCGAACAGGGCGACGGCAAACTTGTCGCCATCGATGCGGGCGAGGACGTCTTCGTCGCGCAGGACATGGCGGAAACGGTTGCTGACTTCACCCAACAGGGCGTCACCGACTTCATGGCCCAGCGTGTCGTAGATCGAATGGAAGCGCTGCAGCTCGATGACCAGCAGCGCGCCGTGCCCCTTGGTGCGGCGTGCCGAGGTCAGCGCCTGGCCGACCAGCTGGTTCAGCAGGGCGCGGTTGGGCAGGCCGGTGAGCGTGTCGTAGTTGGCGAGGCGCTGCATGCGGGCTTCGGCTTCCTTGAACACGCTGATGTCGGAAAAGATCGAAAAGGCGTGGGTGATTTCGCCCTTGTCGTTGCGCACGACGCTGATGGTCACCGACTGCGGGAAAACCTCGCCATTCTTGCGACGGCCGAAAATCTCGCCCTGCCACGGGCCCGATCCTTTCATTGCCGAGCGCACCTGGGCGCGGAAATCGGCGGTGTGCTTGCCGGAGCGGAGCAGGTCGGGCGTCTTGCCGATGGCTTCGGCGGCGGAGTAGCCGGTAATGCGGGTGAATGCGGTATTGACTGAGACGATGCGCTCTTCACCATCGGTGATCAGGATGCCCTGGTCGCTGTCTTCGATGATGCGGGCGTGCAGGCGCAGCTTGTCCTCGTCGGAGAGGCGCTCGGTGATTTCCGACATGCGGGCGACCATGCCGGAGGGATGCCCAGCTTCGTCGGTCGTCATCGTCAGCGCCAGGCTGGCCCAGAATATGTCGCCGGACTTCTTGCGGCGCCGGACTTCCATCAGCGGCGAACTGCCTTCCTCGAGGAAGAGCTCGGCGACCTCCTGATCATCATCCGCGTACAGGAAAAGCACGTGCTGGCCGACTGCTTCTTCACGCGTGTAGCCGAACAGGCGCTCGGCACCCTCGTTCCATCCGGTGATGTAGCCCGCCGGGTCCATGGTGATGACGGGTTCGACCGGCTTCGCTGCGCGCGGTTCGTGTTGCGCTTGTCCCAGTGCCGCTTCCAGTTCACTCAAGGCCTGCAACTGGGCGGCGCCATCGAGCGAACGCGCCTCGCGGCACAGCGCGAGGCAGCGCTCGATGGTCTTTTGGTCAGGCATGCGTGCCTCCGGCGCTTTCGCGTACCACGTCCAGCATCCAGGCATGGGCCTGTACCGTCAGCAGGTTGAATTCCGCCGCCGGGAGGGAAAGTGCATGCAGATACGAGGCAATCACGGCGTGTTCGGCTTGCTCCGCCGATTCGACCAGGGCGAGCAGACGGCCGACTTCGCCGTCGCGGTGCAACAGTGCGGACTGCAGGGATTCGCTGATTTTCAGCGGTCGCAGGACTTCTTCCAGGGGCATGCCAAACAGGATGCCGAGGAGCGAGAACATGCCCGCCATGAATGCCGATTCCTGTCCAGGCTTGTCCAGGCCGCTGGCCTTCGCAAGCAGTTCCATCAAGCGTGCGCGGGAAGCGACGCGGGTCAGCAGCATTGCCGATCCTTCATCGCCGGAGCGTGCGGAAAACAGCATCAGGTTGAGCCAGCGGCGCAGTTGCGCACGGCCGAGGATCAGGATGGCTTGCGAGAAGCTGGTGACCTGGCGGCTCATCCCCATGCCGAGCGAATTGACCAGGCGCAGGAGATGGTAGGAGAGCGCCGGGTCGCGCCGCAGTACGGCTTCGATTTCATGCGTGTCCGCGTCGGCCGATACCAGTTGCACAAGTTGCAGCGCCAGGGCGCGCGAGGCAGCCTGGCTTCCGGCAGGCTTGGCGCGAGGGGCCATGTACCAAGGGCCGGCGATCCATTCGACCTCTGACGGCAAGGCTTCCTCGGGAAGCGCCGCGAGACGGACGATTGATGCGTCGGGAACGATCCGGCAGCCGGCGTCCAGCAAGGCTTGTTCAAGCGTGGGTTCAAGACGCGCCGCCGGTACGAGGCAGGGAAAACGGCTTGCCAGCGCGCGGAAATCCTCGGCCTGCACGAGCGGCGTGAATGCCTCGGTGGAATAGGGGCTTAAGTCGAGCAGCAGCGCGGCTGGAGTGCGGTTCCGGTCGGCGAGGACTTCTACCGACAGGAGCGGGACAGGATTCAGGGCGCTCATGGCGACGTCGGACGGCAAAATAACGAGAGTGTTATGTTACCGCGAAAGGCCAGGGCGTGTTGATAAAGGGAAAGTCTTTATCGGAAAGGTGTTGTTCCTTCTAGGGGTGGTGCAGGGGACGTCCCTGTCGTCCAGGGACCCGGCTCAAGCTTCACGGAAGGGAACACACTTCGACTTGCGGATTGCCGATTTGCGCGCGTTGATGACTTCGCGCAGCGCGGCGGCGAGCATTTCCTGGCGTCGGTAGGCGGGAATCATGTGCGCGGTGAGGCTGTAGGCACGCACCGTACGCTCCAGGTTGCGCAGCGCGCGCAGTTCTTCGCTGTGTTGCTCGTCAAGCATCATGATGGTTCTTTCTGTTAAAAGCCACTCGGTATTCCCTAGACCAATGCGTATCCGATTTTGTTCCCTTGTGGAAAATCCCGACGCGCCGTTCAGGCAAGAAACTTCTAGTGCATGCCCTCTACAAATAAATAAAAGTCAATTCTCGCGTATGTTTATAATAATTTCCCAAAGGCAATAACAATACGGAGACAACCCGGCAGTAGCGCAGGTGCGGCCAGCACCTTTCTTGCGCCTGGCGAGGAGCCGCCATACGGACGAGGCGCCATGGATATCCCGGTAACGGCATCACGGTCGAAAACGCTGTCGCTTAACCTTGGCGGGGAGATGGGGCACGCGTGTTTCCGCTTTGCGGGCACGATGGTGTTTGTTATGTACGTCGCCGTCGCGCACTGGGTCGGCCATATCGCCGACCTCCGCAATGCCATCACCGGCATTGCCGCCTATCTCGGCTTCGGTGCCATCTGGATTGGCGTGGTCGGCTTTTCGCTGCTGACCTTCCGCTCCCGGCGGATGATTTCCATCGTGCTCGACCAGGCTGTATTTGCGTTTGCAGTCTATGAAGGGGGAGATGTGCTGGCCCCGGTGCTGTGGGCACCGGTAGTCATGGCCATCGGCAACGGGCTTCGCAACGGGCCGAGGTTTGCAAAGTTATCATCGCTCCTTGGCGGCGCCGGAGTGGGCGCAGCCTTGATCCTGTCGCCCTATTGGCATGCAGGAAAGCTGGTGACGGAAGGGATCGTGCTGGCGATCATCATCCTGCCCAGATATACGCTCCTTCTGTCCGAGCAGATCGCGCAGGCCAAGCGCGAGATGCAGCAGCGCGCCGCGCGTTTCGAATCCGCGTCGCGCACGGATTCGCTCACCGGCCTGATGAACCGCGCAGGATTTTTCCAGTGCCTGCAGAAGCTGATCCAGGACGTGGCGCGCAATGGCAACCGCAGCGCGGTGATGTTGCTGGACCTCGACGGTTTCAAGGGTGTCAATGATGTCTGCGGCCACGGGACCGGCGACGATGTTCTCAAATGCGTGGCCAATCGCCTGCATGATTGCGTCGAGGCCGCTGATAAGGTAGCCCGTTTGGGCGGCGACGAGTTCGGCATCGTCGTGGCGGATGCCTCCGACCTGCGCGAACTGGAAAGGCTCGCGCAAGCGATCATCGAATCGATCGCGGCAATCCATGTGCACGGGCAGGGCGACATGCGCATCGGCGCCAGTATCGGGATCTGCCTGCTGCCCGACGATGATTGCCATGACGAATCCTCCGTCATGGAAACAGCCGACCGCCTGATGTACAAGGCAAAGAAGGCCGGCAAGAATCGCTATTGCCTCAATCCCTGCTGAAGCCGCGCGTCGATTGACGCCGGTTTGAGCATCCGCAAACGTCGCACCTGAATGAAATCCTAAGGTTTCTGTAGCGCTTGCTTGTGCCTGCCGCTGCCGTTTCTTCACGGCGGTGAAGTGCAATCCGAACAAGTCTTGCGCTAGCTCCAACTTCAGGTCGGGAAGCAGCGAACCCGAGGAGCATGCCTCATATCCAACGTGGCTAACCGCAAGGAGAGGACGATGACGGCGATTGTGCGTATTGATGATGAAGTCATCGGCATCGAGGATTTTGTCAGGACATTGAAGCTCACCGGCCAGTTCGAAGGACTGATCGAGCAGATCGTCAGGGACAAGCTGACGGTGCGTGCGGCGAAGAAACACGGCGTGAAGGTGTCGCCCGACGAAATCCAGGAGCGCGCCGACAATTTCCGACGCGTCCAGGGCCTGCATCGCGCGGCCGACATGAACAATTACCTCAACGCGCTCGGCGTCAGCCTCGACGAGTTCGAGAACTTCGTCACCGACAGCCTGTACCAGGAAAAGATGATGGCCGACGTGTGCAGCGACAAGGCCGTCGAACACTACTTCAAGCTCAACTCGCCGAAGTTCGACAGCATCGAAGTCAGCCACATGGTGCTCGATGCCGAGAACAAGGCCAAGGAAATGATCGCCTACCTGCGCGACGATCCCGATGCCTTCGAGGACATGGCAAGCGAACATTCGGTCGCCGACACGCGGGAGCAGGGTGGCCGCATCGGCAAGGTCCTGCGCGGCTCGCTCAAGACGGACATCGAGGCGAAGGTGTTCAATGCATCGGAGGGCGACCTGCTGGGGCCGTTCCCTTCGGCCGACAAGACGGTGTTCGAGATCTTCAAGGTGGATGCCAAGCATCCCGCGCGCCTTGACGAGGATACTGCCGCCGAGATCCGCCGCCTGCTTCGTGAAGAATGGCTGTTTGCCCGCGCGCAGGAACACATTATTGAAGCGCGCTAAGCCCGCTTCCTGATCCATGGACGCCGCGCAGAAGCAGCAGCAACCCCTCGCGGATTTCCTTGCGTCCGTCGAGATCCTTTCACCGTTCACCCGTGAAGAGATCGAGCGCCTGGCCGAGCACGCGGAGTCGCGCTTCTTTGCCTTTGGCGATACGGTGTGCAACGCAGGCGATCCGGCCGGCGGATTATTCATTGTCAAGTCCGGTTCCGTGCGCGTCTTCACCGAGGAGAACGGCAAGGAAATCAGCATGGGCGTGCGCAAGGAGCGCGAAGTCATTGCCGAGATCGCCATGTTGCGCGACTACCGCCACGAATCCTCGGTTCGCGCATCCTTGAAGACAGAACTGCTGTTTATCCCGCGCAAGGTGATCGAGCCGATCATCGCGCGCAATCCGGCGGCGCTGGAATTCGTCGCGAGCTACGTCGCAATCAGTTCCGCCGGCGGCTTCGTGACGCGCTTGTTCGATCTGCGCGGCAAGGTCAACAAGACGGAGCTGGAAGAATTCGTGCGCAGCGTCGGCGTCAAGCGTGTCGGTGCCGGCAAGAACATTCTCAAGCAGGATTCGAAGGAGGACCGGCGCCTGTACGTCATCCGCCAGGGCGAGGTGAAGCTGGTCCGGACGGAAGAGGGCACGGAATACCCGCTGGCAACGCTGCGCCAGGGCGATATCTTTGGCGAGAAGGCTTGCCTGATGCGGCAGGAGCAGATGGTGACCGTGAGCGCCGTCACCGACACTACGCTGCTGGTGATTCCCGAAAAAACCATCCACGTCATCCTCGAGCGGAACCCCAAGCTGCGCGAAATTCTGGAAGACCGCATCCGCATCGTCGAACGGGAATTGCAGCGGCAGAAGAAGCTCGAGGAGCGGCGCAAGCGCCCGGTGCTGCTGGACCTGCAGTCGAAGCCCGAGATGGGCGAGAAGGTCATCCGCCGCTTCCCCCTGGTCGAACAGGCCGAGGAAATGGATTGCGGCGCGGCCTGCCTCGCCATGATCTGCAAGCATTACGGGATTCCGATGACGCTGGGCAAGCTGCGCGAGCTTGCCAATGTAACCACGGCCGGCGCCACGCTCGACAGCCTGGCGCGCGTGGGCGATTCGCTGGGTTTCTCGACACGCGGCGTGCAGTGCACGTATGAATCGCTGCTCGGCTTCCAGCTGCCTTTCATCGCGCACTGGGAGGGGTACCACTACATCATCATCTACGGCGTGTCGAAGTCGCACGTCTGGGTAGCCGACCCTGCCATCGGCTTCAAGAAAATGGCGGTGGAGGAATTTGAGCGCGGCTGGAGCGGCACCTGCCTCGTCTTCACGCCCGGGCAGGACATGGTGCAACTGGCGGCTTCGCGCTCGCCGTGGATCCGCTTCGTCGGCTATCTCAAGCCCTACAAGAAGATCCTGCTGCACATCTTCCTCGCGACCTTCGTGATCCAGGTGCTCGGACTGGTGCCGCCGCTCATCATCCAGAACATCCTCGACGGCGTGATCGTGCATCAGAACGTCAACCTGCTGCACCTGCTGATCGTCGGCCTCGTTGTATCGAGCCTGTTCACGCAGTTGATGACGACGATACGCTCCTTCCTCGCCGGCTTCATGGTGCGCAATCTCGACTTCGCGATGATGTCGCACTTCTTCAAGCACACCATGTCGCTGCCGTTTTCCTTCTTTGCCAAGCGCAAGACCGGCGACATCCTGGCGCGCTTCCAGGAGAACCACACGATCCGCGCCTTCCTCACCGAGTCGACGATCACGACCATCCTCAACCTGCTGATGGTGTTCATCTACTTCACCATCATGTTTCTCTACAACGTGAAGCTGACGATGGTGCTGATCGCCTTTGTCATTCCGATCATCACGCTGACGGTACTGGCGACGCCCAAGGTGAAGAATTTCGCGCGCGAAGCGTTCACGGCGTCAACCGATGCGCAGGCATTCCTGATGGAGACGCTGGGCGGCGTGGAAACGGTGAAGGGGATGGGCATCGAGCGGCCGGTCCGGCTGAAATGGGAGCGGAAATATGTGAAGGCGCTGGAAGTGCAGTACCGCGCGCAGACCTTCAATATCTGGATTTCCTTTGCGGGACAGATCCTCAACGCCGCCACCACGATCGCCGTCCTCTGGGTCGGCGCCAGCCTGGTCCTGTCGCGCGAACTGAGCATCGGCCAGCTGATTGCCTTCAATGCATTGATGGGCAGCGTGCTCGCGCCGCTGATGGGTCTGGTCGGTTTGTGGAACCTGCTCAATGACGCAGGCGTCGCCATGGAGCGGCTGGGCGATGTGCTGGACATGGAACCGGAGCAGAAGCCGCAGGACTTGCCGTCGCGCGTCGTGCTGCCGGACCTGCAAGGGGAAATCAAGCTGGAGGGCATCTATTTCCGCTATGGCGGCGAGGACACAGCCTACGTGCTTGAAAACATCAGCCTCGACATCAAGCCGGGCGAACTGGTCGCCATTGTCGGACGCAGCGGTTCGGGCAAGACGACACTGGCGAAACTGCTGGTCGGCTTCTATCCGCCGACTGAGGGCAAGATCGTCGTGGACGGCTACGACATGAACGTGATCGACAAGGATTACTACCGGGCGCAGGTAGGCTACGTCATGCAGAGCAACCTGCTGTTCTCCGGGACGATTGCAGAAAACATTGCCAGCGGCGAGGAGAGCCCCGACCGCCGGCGTATCGAGGAAGTGGCCAAGATGGCCGACGCCCATGCCTTCATCAGCAAGCTCCCGCTGGGATACGAGCAGATCGTCGGCGAGCGCGGAATGGGCTTGTCGGGCGGCCAGATTCAACGTCTTTGCATCGCGCGTGCGCTTTACCACGACCCGCGCCTGCTGGTCTTCGACGAGGCAACCTCCGCGCTCGATACCCAATCCGAAAGCAACATCATGGGCAACATGCACGAGATTCTGAAAGGCCGCACGGCCGTTGTCATCGCGCACCGGCTCAGCACCATCATGCGCGCCGACAAGATCCTCGTACTGTTCGAAGGCGCGGTGGTGGAGCAGGGCCGCCACGACGAACTGGTCGCCCGGCGGGGCATGTATTACGAACTGGTTCAGAAACAGTTGAGCGCCGCATGAAGATATTCGACCAACGCCTGGGCGGTTCCAGCATGTCGTATGCCGGCCTGCTGGAGAAAATCGAAATCATGCGCAACACGTTGCGCTGGTCGACGAGGCTGGAACGCGCCGAAATTGAGAAGCTCCTGCGCCAGTCGAACGCCTTGCGCGACGAAGTGATGCAGTTGTCGCACAAGGAAAGGTTCGTGCGCGCCGCCACCGCCGAAGTGGAGCCGATGGAGCCGGTGGAGCGTCCGCCGGGCGAGCGTCGCCGGGGGCTGATGGAGCGCAGCTTCATTTTCGAGGGGACCTTCGGAGACAATCCCAAGCTGCTGGAAGCACTGGAGATCGCGGAAAAGGCTGCGCCGTCCGACCTGCCGGTGCTCATCGATGGCGAAAGCGGCACCGGCAAGGAACTGATGGCCAAGGTGATCCACGCAAACGGCTCCCGTGCCGACAAGCCTTACATTTCCGTTAACTGCGGCGCCATTCCTGAAAACCTGCTCGAGTCCGAATTGTTCGGCCACAAGAAGGGCGCGTTTACTGGCGCAGCCAATGACCGCAAGGGAAAGTTCGAGAGCGCGCACCACGGCACGATCTTCCTCGACGAGATCGGGGAAATGCCTTTGCAGGGCCAGGTGAAGTTGCTGCGCGTGCTGCAGGCGCACGAGATCCAGCGCGTCGGTTCGGACGAGGTCATCAACGTGGACACGCGCATCGTCGCCGCGACCAACAAGAACCTGCGCAAGCTGATCGCCGAGGGCAGCTTTCGCGAAGACCTGTTCTATCGCCTCAGCGTCATCCAGGTGACGCTGCCGGCGCTGCGGGAACGCAAGGACGAGATCCCGCTGCTGTTTTCCTTCTTCGGCGACGAGGCAGCGGAGGCGCTGAAGCGACCGCCGGTGAAAATGACACCCCGCCTGCGCGATTTCCTGCTGAATTACGCCTATCCCGGCAATATCCGCGAGCTGCGCAACCTGATCTACCGCATTTCCTGCCTTGCGGGGGAAATGGCGGACATCGTGCACCTGCCGGAAGACATCCGGCCAAAGGCCCCGGCGCGTTCCATCACGGACACCAGCATCGATCTGGAAGCGATCAAGCTGACCTCGTTGAGCGATGCGAAGCGCGCCGCCAGCGACGAGGCCGAACGCGCCTTCCTGGAGCGCGGCCTGAAGGAGGTTGGCGGCACGGTGGCCGAATTGGCAAGACGTTGCGACATGAATCGATCCCACCTGCAGATGCTGCTCAAGAAGCACGGCATCCGGTCCAAAGATTTCCGGCACCAGGCGGCGGCTGGCCCGGACAAGAGCAAGACGCACTGATGCGGTTTTGGCAATGCGTCAGACTTTCGGAATTTATTGAGCTGGATGCGCGCATCGTCCCGGGGCAAGGCAGTACACTGTCCGTTGCTTTCCGATACGCCTTCGCCCCATGTTCAAGAAGCTTCTCAACCGATTTTTCAGCCGCGCGCCCGGACCAATGGAGCCCGAGGCTGACGCCGACCTCAATCCCCTGACCGTATTTGCGATGGAAGCGCCTGCGCCGGTCGAAATGATCGACGTCGACAACCTGTTCTTTCCCTGGCTGCTCGGGATGGGGACCGCGGTGGCGGAAGACATGGACGATTCGGAAAATCGCCTGCTGCGCACGCTCAAGCGCATTGCCGATTCCGACGATCCGGCAACCGTGGATCTTGTTCCACGCATTCCTTCGGTCATCCCCATGCTGCTGCGCAGCCTGCGCGACCGCAATGTCTCCAACAGCCAGCTCGCCGAACAGGTGGCGCAGGATGCGGTGCTGGTGGCAGCAGTGCTCAAGCAGGTGAACAGTTCCTATTTCCGCCGCACGACGCCGGTTCACACGATCGAGGACGCCGTCGCCGTCATCGGCCAGAACGGCCTGCGCATGCTGGTTGCCAGCGTGGCCTTCAAGCCGCTGTTCAATGCGGGCCTCGGGCATTTCACGGCGGAGGGCGCGCCGAGGATGTGGGAGTTGGCGGATTCCTACGGTGTCGCTTGCCGTTACTTCGCCCAGTCCCGCCATGTAGACGGGTTTGAAACTTTCCTCGCGGGGTTGCTGCAGAACGTGGGTGCAATCGTTGCGCTGCGCGTGCTTGACCAGGCCGGGGGCGCAGGACCAGGAGAATTGCGTTCGCTCGACTTCCAGGCGTCCTTCGCGCATTACGCGCGGCGCCTGGCGCGCGTCGTCGGGACGCACTGGGAATTTCCCGCACAGGCCATTGCCGCGGTCGACCGCACCGGTCCCGCATCAGAACTCGGTGAAGCGGTCCGCCTCGCCGACCGCGTCTGCAAGATCCAGCTCCTCGTCAAGCACGGCCGGCTGCGGCCGGAGCATGCCGAAGCCTGCCTCGAAGGGGACGAAGCCGCGGCCTGTTACAAGGCAATCCTTGCGGCGGAAGCGGCGCAGGAAAAGTCGGCAGCCTGACGCCTCCGCCCATTCAGGACTGTTCCTTCCCTTCCTCGCGGTCCCGCGCGGGCAGGGCATCGCGGAAGACGTCGAAGGTCTTCCACGCCGGCACCGGCGGAACGTAGTCGGGCCGTGGCGCATAGACCGAGTATTCCTCGAGATGCATCTTGTGGATGTAGCGCGGGCAGTTCGGGAAAATCAATTCCGCCTGCACGCGGATGATGAACACGGATCCCGGATATTCCTCCCGCAGGGGATCGTCTTCGCTGATCTGCGCCGTCCCATTGACCCGCAATCGCTTCGGTCTTTCGAAGTCGAGGAACAGCATGCCGACGTGCGAATTCGCCAGGACGTTTCCCCAGGTGCGGTACATGCCGTTGCCGTCATAGTCCGCAAAGGCGAGGGTGCGGTCGTCGACGACATGGACGAATCCGGGAAGCCCGCCCTTGTATGAACAATCCGGCCGGCCTTCAGCGTCGGCGGTGGCAATGAAGAACATCGGACAACGCTGGATAAAGTCGCGGTCTTCTTCCGTGAAGGCCGTGCGTACCGTCACTTCATTCAGCCGCTCCGCCAATTGTTGGGTGTCGCGGCGCTCCTGCAATTGCCGCATCCCGTCGTGATATGTCATGCCCGGCACAAGACCTCCTTGGTGATCTCTTGCGGATTGTTCCAGCTTCGGCCGTTGAGGCAGTCCTGATTTGTGCGTCCGCAAACCTTGTTCAGGTCAAGGAAATGGGAAAGCGCCAACGTAAGCGTTGATCTTTTTCAACTTGTAAATGATAATGATTCGCATTTAAAGTAAGTCCAACCCGCGCCAGCCACCGGCCTGCCCGTCAGCCAGCCAAGATCATATTAATCAGGAGAAGTTGCATGAACAAGCTGACAAAGGGGCGCACCGTCCGTGCGCGCGCCAATCTTCACTTCCATCTGCGCCCGTCGGTCGCATTGACGCTGGCTGCCGTTGCACAGATTTGCGTACCGGGGATGGCCGCCGCTGCCGAGGACTCCAACTTGCCGTCCGTGACCGTTCGCGCCAAGGGGGAGCAGGCCGACGGCCCCGTCACCGGTTATCGCGCCGAGCGTTCCTCGACCTTTACCAAGACCGATACGCCCGTCAAGGAAGTCCCGGCTTCGCTAACCGTCGTGCCCGGTGAGGTCATGCGCGACCAGGCGATGCGCAGCATATCGGACGTGATCCGCTACGTGCCCGGCGCGTCGGCACACCAGGGCGAAGGCAATCGCGACCAGGTTGTGCTGCGCGGGAATGCGACGACCGCCGATTTCTTCGTTGACGGCATCCGCGATGATGCCCAGACCTTCCGCGACCTGTACAACGTCGAGCGCGTTGAAGTCCTCAAGGGGCCGGCAGGCATGGTGTTCGGGCGCGGCGGGGCAGGCGGCGTCGTCAACCGCGTGACGAAGAAGCCGGTGTTTGGCCATGTCGGCGCAGCCGAGGTCACGGTGGGACAAGACAGCCAGCTCCGCGGCAGCGTGGACGTGGGCGGCAAGCTCAACGACGCTGCAGCGTGGCGTCTCAACGCGATGGGCGAGAATGCGGACAGCTTCCGCAACGGCGTCGACCTCAAGCGTTACGCGATCAATCCAACGGTGACACTGGTTCCGGGTCAGAGCACGGTCCTGACCCTGGGTTTCGAGCACCTTCGCGATGAACGCACCGCGGATCGCGGCATTCCTTCCCGCAGCGGCGGGCCATTCGATACCGATCCGGCCACCTTCTTCGGCAACGCGGACCAGAGCCTTTCCAAGGCGACCGTCGATGGCTTCTCGGCGACGCTCGACCATGAACTCGGCGGCGGCGTGCGCCTAAAAAACAATTTCCGCGCGACGCGTTACGACAAGTTCTACCAGAACGTTTACCCGGGCGGTGCGGTCAACGCGTCCGGCAACCTCACGCTTTCCGCCTACAACAACAGCAACAAGCGCACCAATATCTTCAACCAGACAGACCTGACGACCAAGGTGATGGCAGGGGGCATGGAGCACACCCTGCTCGCCGGCGTGGAACTGGGACATCAGGACAGCCAAAGCCTGCGCAACACCGGATTCTTCGGCGCGGCGACGAGCACCACGGTTTCCGCAAGCAATCCGTTTGCGACAGTAACCCGCTTCCAGCCCGCAGCGACCGATGCCAACAATCGCGTGAAGGCGGACATCGCCGGTATCTACGTCCAGGACCAGATCGCCTTGACCAAACAGTGGAAAGTGCTCGCCGGCGTGCGCTACGACCATTTCAAGGTGGATTTCGACGACAAGCGCACGCTGACGGCTCCTGTCGACCTTGCGCGCACCGACAATGCTTTCAGCCCGCGCCTGGGACTTATCTGGACGCCGACCGAAGGCAGCACGTATTACGCGAGCTACAGCTACGCCGTGCTTCCCTCGGGCGAACAGTTGAGCCTGGCACCCAACACCGCCGACCTGGCACCGGAAAAGGCAAAGAACTTCGAAGTTGGCGCGCGCTGGGACTTGAACCAGGCACTGACGCTGTCGGCGGCCGTATTCCGTCTCGACCGGGATGACGTGCGTGTAGCCGATCCAGCCAACCCCGGCTTCTTCGTCAAGACCGGCCAGCAGCGCACGGAAGGTGTGGAGCTCGGACTGCAAGGCGACGTGATGCGCAACTGGCAGGTCTTTGCCGGCTACGCCTTCCTCGACGGACGCATCACCAAGGCGACGTCTTCCGGCCCGGCCGGCGCGAAGATCGGCCTCGTGCCCGAACATGCGCTGTCGATCTGGAACAAGGTGACCCTTGGCGGCGGATGGGGCGCCGGGTTGGGCGTCGTCTACCAGTCCGACACCTACACCTCCTTTACCAACACCGTGAAGTTGCCCGGTTACACGCGTGCGGACGGTGCGGTGTATTACACCTTCGCCGACGGCAAGACCCGTCTCGCGCTGAATGTCGAGAACCTGTTCGACAAGAAGTACTACGCGACGGCCAACGGCGACAACAACATCAGCCCTGGAGCACCGCGCAATGCGCGCCTCACACTGGCGACGGCGTTCTGATCCGGCGTTGGTCCACAACGAACAAAGGCCTTTCGGGGCCTTTGTTCGTTTAACGCGTCAATTGCCTGACGACTCGCTCGCAGCTCCCTTGCGCTCGGCGCTTTGCGTTTCATTACCGGCAGGTGCGCCTTCGACGACCTTATTGGCAGTGTCGGCAAAGACCATCTTGCCGTTCTCAGTGCGCTTGTCGTCCCTGAACTCGCCTTCCCAGTAACTGCCATTGGCCCAGGTGTACCGTCCGTGGCCGTGGCTCTTGCCGCGCAGCCAGGTACCGTCGTAGACGTCGCCGCTCTTGAATCTTGCCGCGCCGCGCCCCTGTGGCATGCCGTCCCGCACTTCGCCTTCGTACTTGCTGCCGTCCGCAAAGGTGATCACGCCACGGCCATTCGGCATGTCGCGCGCCCAGTCGCCGCTATAGCGCTGTCCGTTGTTCCAGGCGAATTTGCCTTTGCCTTCCTTCATTCCGCGCACCAGGGTGCCTTCGAACTGGTTGCCGTTGGTCCAGGTGACCTTGCCCGTGCCGGAGACCGCGCCGGTTTTCGGATCGACGGAGAAGTTGCCGACCATGGTCTGGTCGTCCAGCACCAACGGTTTTCGTCCGGGCGATGTCGATGATTCCGGAACCGCCGGCCGCGTTTCCACCGGTGGCTTCGCAATGCCTGCCGGCGCTTTCTGGGAGGAATTGATGCTCGCCAGTTTTTCGTCCGACGGCTTGCGTTCCGCGGACGGTGGTGGAGGAGGCGCCACCGTGGCAGAAGAGGGCGCCTGGCTTGGCGGGGTTACGGCAGCGGCGGATGACGGCGTCGCGACAACCGTCGATGCAGGGGCCGGCGCTGGCGGAGCGGACGCTGTCGCAGGCGGTTGCGCGGGGGATGGCGTCGGTGCCGGGCTTTCCTTCTTTACGCTGGCCGCTGGCGGAACGGCGGGAACCGGCTCGACACGTTCAACCCGATCGGGTTCCTTGAAACTGGCGATCCTGTCCTTTGCCAGTGCCGCATAACGTCCTTTCGGATATTTCTTCAGGTAGGTCTCATACGCGGTTTGCGTATGGACGGAGGTAGAAGCGGTCCACAGGTCCTCTTCTGGCGTCGACGGCGCTTCCTTGGTCTGCTTGCTCTCCAGGCGCAGGCGCGCGACGGCGGCATAACGTCCCTTGGGGAATTCCTTCAGGTACTTTTCATAGGCGGTGGTCTTGTCCGAACTGCTTGCCTGACGCCAGACGTCGTCCTCGCGCGTGGTCGATGGCAAGGGGGGCGCAGCCTGGTCGCGCAAGTATTTCTGTGCGGTCGACTCGCTCGTCCGGGGAACTTCCTGCAGGACGGGCGGCGCCGACGGTACCTTTGCCACGGGAGGCTCGGTCTGCTTCGGCCTGGTTTCGGCAGGCACTTGCGGCACCGGCGGCGTCAACGTGTAAGGCGAGGCGGCAGCCGACTTTTCTTCCGCATCCTGTTCAGGGACCTCGCTGGCCCCTGAGGATTCCACTGTTGAATTGCTTGTGCCAGTACCCAGGCCTTTCCACGATTGCCCGGTGCCGAGGTAGATGCCGGACGCAATGCCGGCCGTCAGGAGAATGCCGAGTAGTGCCCATTCCCGCTTTCCGTAGGATGCGCCGGCAGGCATGAGGTTTCTTGACGGCTGCGACTGTGACCGCTGCCGCTCGCTGCGCTGGGTCGGTGGCGGCGCAATACGCGTCCTGATATCCGGCATGGCATTGAGCGGGATCTGGGTGCGCATCGGATCCATGGCGGTCTCGTGCACCATCGTGGTCGTGAAGCCGGCATCGGAATGGGGAAGGGTGCGCGGTGAGGTTTCCATGATGTCGAGCGCGTGGCGCAGCTCGGCGATAGAGCGGAAACGCGCTTCCGGCTTGACCGACAGCGCTTTGTCGATGGCCGCGAGGAAGCCGGCGCTGTAGCGTCCCTTGCCGACTTCACGCGCGGGCACCAGCTCGTCATGCACCATGCGTGCGACCGCGGGCGGCGGCGCCTTCCCCGCAATCAGGTAGTACACGACCGCCGAGAGTGCATAGATATCCGTCCACGGCCCTTGGCGCAGTCCGGCGATATCGGCATATTGTTCGATCGGTGCGTAGCCGGGCTTCAGGATCGCCGTCAGGCATTGCGTCAGGTCGCCGATCACGCGCCGTGCCGCGCCGAAGTCCAGCAACAGCGGACGGCCGTCCTTGAGCAGCAGGATGTTGTCGGGCGCGATGTCGCGGTGCAGGCATTGTCCGCGATGGATGATCTCGATCGCATCGAACAGATCGGCGAGGAGCACGCGTATCCACGATTCCGACGGCGTGATGCGGCGCTGCTTGAGCGCCTGCTTCAGGGTAATGCCTTCATAGAACGGCATCACCATGTAGGCGGTGCCGTTGCCTTCCCAGAATCGATGCACCTTCACCAGCGACTGCGAATCGAATTGCGCCAGCATCTTGGCCTCGTTGATGAAGCTCTTGAGGCCGGCCGTAAACGTCTCGACGTTGTGTTGGGACCGCACTGTCACCGCCAGGCGCGTGGTGCGCTTGGCGAGACCGGAGGGCATGTACTCCTTCAAGGCTACCTGGCGTTCCAGCGAATGGTCATAGGCGAGGTACACGATGCCGAAGCCGCCTTCCCCGATCAGGTCGAGGATCTCGAACTCGCCCAGGTGTGTGCCGACCGGAAGGACATTCGCGCCGTGATCCGCATCGTTCTCCGGCGACGGCCTGAATGGCATGCGCCGGGTTCGCAGTGCAGTCTTCTGATTGAAATCGTTCACCATAGGAATCTACCGAGTCTGTGTGGACAGCCATGCAGCACAATGTGCAAGGAACAACCGCTACTAGCACCTTTGGTGCCAGCACCCCTGGGCGAGCCGGGAAGGGATCTCCGCGCGCGAATTCGGCCTCGATCGGTGCAGGATGAGCGAAGTTCGCATCGGGGCGTAGAGGCGGAAGGCGCTGACATCATGGCGGGCCGGATTGAAGGCATGGCGGCTGTCGGGGCTTGTCCAACATGTGCATGCCGGCGCGTGACAGTCTGTTGGAGTGGCAGCGACACGCCGGCGTCGTCGGATCATGCGCGCGCCCGGCTCTGCAGGCGGGCGCATGATCCCCTGTTCATGATCGTCGCGTGATGAATGCAGGGCTTGATCTGAATCGCTATTTGTCGATATTCCGCGCGCGCCGTCACAGCGCGGGATTGAGCACCGTCTGCTCCGTGACGTGCAAGTCGTCCGCACGGACGACCACGGCGGAAATATTGTCGCGTCCGCCTCGCATGAGGGCAATTTCGACGAGTTCGTTCGCTGCCTGCGGACAATTGCCGGTGACGAGTGCCGCGCGCATTTCCTGGTCGGTCACTTCATTGCTCACGCCGTCGCTGCAAAGCAGGAAGATATCGCCGTCGGCCACTTCGATCATCTCGCCATCCACTTCCAGCAATTCGGCGGCGCCGACGGCACGCGTGATCAGGTTGCGCGCCGGATGATGGATAGCCGCCTCAGCCGTAAGCGTGCCGGACGAAAGCAATTCCTCGACTTGGCTGTGGTCGCGCGTGAGTTGCAGCAGGTGGCCGTTCCGGCAGAGATAAATGCGGCTGTCACCGGCCCACAGGTAGGCGCAGCGCCGTCCACAGGCAAGCAGGACGACGACGGTGCTGCCGATGATCTGCGCACCCCGGTTGTAGGCCTCGGTACGCAACTGCCGGTTCACTGCCTGCAGGGTGGCTTCGGCATCGGTGGCGAACTGTTCGAGCGAATCGCGTGGCTGCAGGTCCGAGAGCGCGGACACGATGGCATTGCTGGCGAAGTCTCCCAGCGTATGTCCGCCCATGCCGTCGGCCACGGCCCATATTCCCCGGTCTGCGATTTCGAGGATGGAGTCTTCATTGACCTTTCTAACCAGTCCCACGTCCGTGCGGGAGGACGACGTCCATTTGAATGGCGTGGTTTGCGTCACGTTCACCTCCGGCGGCGGGCGGAAAGCGGGAATCTTCCCTGCGATGAGTATAGAACCAGTGACGCGGAATGCACGTCTTCCCGCGCAAAACAATTGTGGTGCGTCTAATGCTTGACGTTTGTACTGCTCTCATTGAGGCCGACGTTGATGTTCGCGTTGGCGGCCGAGTTGTTGATGTCGACCACTTGCACCTGGTTGATCATCTGGTCGGCATAGTTGTTGATCTGGTAGAAGTTGATGACCGATCCCGATCCGAATGCATTCGTGTTGCGACTGTAGGGGCGGATCCAGCCGTAGACCCAGCCTCCGTTTCCGCCCCGTATGGCGGACATTGCCTTGCGGTCGAGAATCTGGTCGGTGCGCAGGTCTTTGATCGTGATGGTTGCCATTTCTTGTCTCCGAGAGCTTTTATTGGGCGGTCAGCGATTTGTGCAAGTGCCGTGCCTGCGTTTAGAAGGCGACGCCGGCGACTCCCCACTGTGCAGGGCTGACATTCAGGCTGGGCGGAACGAAACCTGCGCCAATCACACCGATGTTGTTGAGTGCATTGACTTCGACGTTCTGGAACTGCGCGATGTTCTGGGACACGCCGACATTAACGTTGGCGATTGGTCCGAGGCCTTGCAGCCAGGAATTGCCGCCGCGGACGGAAGACATGGCTTTGCGGTCGAGTTCGGCGGCACGGGGCAGGTCGTGGATGATGATGCTGGACATGGTGGTTCTCCTTGAATGTGGGTGCGGGTTGGGTGGAGGCACAGCGGGCCTCCACCGGATCGTCGTTCGTGCTTAGAAGTTGATGCTGTTGTTGCCGGTCTGCGTCGGGTTGACGGTGGAGCTGATGCAGTTGGCGAATGCAACGTTGTTGCCGTTGTTGTTCACCACATCCTGGCACTGGCCGATCAGCTGTTCCGCCTTGATCGAGGTGTTGGTGGCGCCGTAGCCGGGCATCCAGGACGGCACGGCCGCCTTGTAATAGCCGCCGCGCACGGAAGCCATGGCGGAGCGGTCGAGTTCGGTTGCGGCGGCGAGGTCTTTGATCAGCAGCGTGGTCATGGGTAAATCTCCTGAAAGGTGGTTTGGGTTGGAAGAGCATTTGGTTGCGCTCGACCACCTTATTGCGAGGAGTGTGCCAGCACGGACCGCCTGCATGCGCAGTGCGTCTAAGTCCTTGATTGGTGAAGAAATTTGAGAAATTTGCTGAAATCTCGTGATACCTTTTGCATGCGCTGGCGCGGCAGTACGGCGGCTTGAACCCGACACATGCTCCCGCACTGTCTGGTCAGCGCCGACAGAGGAAAAATGGCGAAGCAGAACTCGCCCAATGCCGAGTGTCATCGTTCTGCGCTTCCTCAACCGCCGTGAAAAATCCGGCTGTTAAAGTCGTCCGACAAGATGCAGTCCGGCACGGCACATGCTGGAGATCGTTACCAAAAGCCGCAACTAAAAAAAGGATCAACTCTCATGCAAACACGAATCAGGTTTTTCGCATCGATTGCAGCCATGGCGATGAGCTCGGTTGCGATGGCAAACTCGGACGGCTTGGCTGTCGAAATGAAGGCGCTCAGCGAAAGCGGCGCCGGCGCCTCGGTGGGCAAGGTCGTACTTCGTGATACGAAGTACGGGCTCGAGTTTGTGCCGGCGCTAAGCGGGCTGACGCCGGGCGTGCATGGCTTCCATGTCCACGAGAATCCGAGCTGCGATGCGAAGGAGCAGAACGGCAAGATGGTGGCTGGCCTGGCGGCCGGCGGGCACTTTGATCCTGCAGGCACGAAGAAGCATGGCCTGCCGTGGGGTGACGGGCATCTAGGCGACCTGCCGCCGCTTTTCGTGGACACGGCGGGTAATGCCGGCAATCCGGTGCTTTCGCCGCGCCTCAAGCTTGCCGATGTGCGCGGTCGCGCGCTGATGGTCCACGCAGGCGGGGATAATCATTCCGACCATCCTGCAGCCTTGGGCGGCGGCGGTGCGCGCGTCGTGTGCGGAGTGATCCAGTAGGAAAGCAGACGCCCGTCGGACGCGGGCGTTGCCAAACCAAAACCGCGGTCCTCAGGCCGCGAGTTTCTGCGGTGCATACTGCGCCGCGATCCGGGTGAGTGCCTGTTGCGCCTGCGAAACTGCCTGTACGGCCGCCTCGCATACCTGGTTGAATTCAGCCTTGGTCAAAGCCTGTTTGCGCAACCCCTGTTGCGCCATTTCGAATGCGTCGCGCTGCACCAGACGCAAGGCGCTCCGGTGCTTTTCCGCTTCGGCCAGGATGCGGTCATGCAGGACGGAAGGCGCCAGCGAGGCGTGCGTGGTGGCCAACTGCTTTGCCGTATAAGCAAACGAACGAACGGTCATGTCGGCATCGAATTTAGGCTGAATGTCCATGTTGATCCTGGTGCAAGTTGTTGATACAAGGCCATAACGCTCCAGGACGGGAATCGGTGCACAGGCTAACAATTGCTTACATCTTCATCACGGTACCGGCCCGTCGCCTTGTCCTTCAAACGTTGCGAAATTGATCAGCTCCGCACGGTGGCGAAAGGTCGTTCGCTTGATTTCCTGCGGTTCAGGACCGTCCGGATCCGGTCGAACATGGCCAGCTGTTCGGCGGTAGGCCGGGCGTGTTGCACACGTTCATCGCTCATCAACTTGTCGAGCAGCGTGAGCATCCGTTCGCGGTCGAGGCGGTCGGCAAGGAGGACGGGCAAGGTCAGCACGGCGCGCTCGGGCTCGAAGCGGGCAATGATCTCCTGTTCGCCCCGAATGCGGCGGAACTGGTCCGCCGGGATCGCCGATGGATAAAACTCCGCATAGGTCTCGGCCAGTTCGGCTTCCATCTGGAGCCGGGACAAGGGCAGGGGTTCGCCCTTGCGCGAGAGCAGGAAGGAAATGCGGGCAAAGGCTTCCGCGTATCCACCTTCCGAGATCGACTCCAGCGCTTCCTTCACGAAGGGGAAATCCCTCGGATCGGTGACCGGTTTTGCGGCGCGTTCCTCGGCCTGATGCTTGTCGGCGAGGTAGAGCGAGAACATGTTGGCATAGACGGCAAAGAAGGCCGCTTCCGTGCCGGCGTCGCGCATCATGCGATAGAAGTCGAGCGATGAACTGATCAGGTCGGACCCCAGCTTTTCTGCCCGTCGCAATGGATGGTCCGCATCCACGGCCTTGCGGTTGAGCTTGACGGCTTGTGCCGCGGGTTCCAGCCAGGCGAGCATCGGGTTGAAATTCGAGAACGACCAGTACTGGACGCGCAAGGGATGGAACTGGCGCATCAGCCGTGCGCTGAATTCATTCGACAGCGACTGCACGATGGGTTGGGCAAAGAGTTCATAGGCACGCTGGTTGAAATCCGAGATCGCGACCACCGCCTCGAAGGGTTGTTCGTCCACCCGCTTGAAGCGATTGAAGTAAGCAGTGAAGTCTTCCAGTCGATGCTCCCGGAAGGCGACGTCATACTCGGGCTTGCCGCTTCCATCGCGGCGTTCGCTGATTTCCATGCCATAGAGGCCCGGCGGCAGTGCCTCGATGGACTTGAGCACCGAGACGATCTGCGTGTGCTCCTTCTGCGCCACCTTGCCCGACACGAAGATGCCGAGGTGGCCGATGTTCTTGTGCGTCAGCCCGACGATCACCTGGCCGTGGGCCTTGATCTCTTCGGTACTCCCATACATGTCGGCCACCCAGTTGAATGCCTGCTGCGGCGGCGTGATGTTGTCGCCCATCGAGGCGAACAGGATGACCGGCGACTTGATGCGCCGCAGGTCGAAGGCCCGTCCATCCGTGGACTTGACGTCTCCCGACCATAGCTTGTTGCCGACGAAGAGATTGCGGGTGATCCATTCGATCTCTTCGCGATTCATCAGGTAGTAGCCGCCCCACCAGCGTTCGAATTCAAGGAAGCGCGGCGGCTCGGTGTCGACGTTTTCGTACAGGTGGTAATACTTGTCCCACAGGCTGTTGGCCGGGTTGAGGTTTTCGAAATTCTGCACCAGCCATGCGCCATCGAATTTTCCGTTACCCAAGTCCGCCATCAAAGAGGCGAGCCATGTGCCGCCAAGGATGCCGCCGCTGTAGCGCATCGGATTGTCGCCGCCGCCTTCGCTCCATGCACCGCCCCAATACGACATCGGCGCCCCATTGATGACAATCGGGCCGGTATTATCCGGTGAGGACGCCCCGAGCATCATTGCCGCCCATCCGCCCTGGCAATTGCCGACGATGGCCGGCTTGGCGCTCTCAGGGTGCAGCGTCCGCACTTTTTTGACGAACTGTTGTTCGGCGGCGCAGACATCGAGCAGCGTCTGGCCCGGCTCGGGATCGCGGAAGAAGATGACGAAGTACACGGGATGGCCGGCACGAAGCGCCACGCCGACCTGCGAATCGTCCTTGAATCCGCCGATGCCAGGCCCGTGTCCGGCCCGCGGGTCGATGATGAGGTAAGGGCGCTTGCGGGGATCCACGACCACCCCTTCCGGCGGTTTGATCCTCAGCATCGCATAGTTGACCGGGCGCTCGAAGGATCGGCCATCGAGGACGACGTCGAAGTCGAAGTGCAGCACCAGTTCCGGTCCGAGCCAGGGATGCTTGGCGAACTGGTTGCCGCGCCGGCGCAAGGTGTCCCAGAACAGGATGGCGCGCTGCACCGCGTCGGCTGCATATTCCAAGCTTCCCCAGGGATCGGCAGCAAGTTGCAGGGATGCGCGACGTGCCGTTTCGGCACCGTCCCCATTCATGACCTTCCTTGCCTGGTTGCCGTATTGCCTTAGGGCAGATTCGGCACGTTCACGGAAGATAAATCCGATCTTGATGGCATTTTCATGGCTGCGCGCAAGCTGTGTTCCTGCATCCATCCTGGAGACCTCCCCGTTTGACTGGAGTAGGTTGACCTTGCTGTTCTTGCATTGTTCCTGAGGTGTCGAGCAGGGCAGGATGAAAAAAGGCCTGCCGGAAAATTCCGGGCAGGCCAAGGCACGGGCAGGGTGCGTTCAGAAGGCGGCGTCCGCATAAGCCCATTGCGACGGGCTGACATCCAGTTTCAGGGGGCCGAAACCGGCCCCGAGCACGCCGATGTTGTTCAGGGCGTTGACCTCGACATTCTGCAGCTGCGAAATGTTCTGGTTGACGTCGATGTTGACGTTGGCGATGGGGCCGAGGCCCTGGAGCCACGAATTGCCGCCGCGTACTTTCGACATTTCTTTCTCGTCGAGGTCCTGGCTGAGCGGCAGGTCTTGGATGGTGAGGCTTGACATGGGTATTTCTCCTTGTTCGGGTGGAGGCGCGCGGCCTCCACCTGACGGTGACGGAATCAGAAGTTGATGTTGTTGTGGGCGGTCTGCGTCGGATTGACCGTCGACGTGATGCAGTTGGCGAACGCGACGTTGTTGCCGTTATTGTTGGTCACGTTCTGCGCCTGGCCGATCAGCTGCGAGGCATCGAAGGTGTAGGTGTTGACCGGCATGGTCGACTGCGACATCTCGGCCCCGGGGGAGTACAGGGACATCGAGCCCATGTATTCCTTGTTGAAGCCGCCGCGCACGGATGCCATGGCGGAGTGATCGAGTTCGATCGTGGCGGACAGGTCCTTGATCATCAGTGTGGTCATGGTGTTCTCCTTGAACTAGGGCTTCGAATCAGAAGTTGATGTTGTTGTTGGCGGTCTGGGTCGGATTGACCGTCGACGTGATGCCGCACACGAAGGCTGCGTTGTTGCCGTTGTTGTTCTGGACGTTCTGCGACTGGCCGATGGACTGCGAAGCGTCGAACGAGAAGGACGAGGGATAGCCCTTCGGTTCCGACGGCATGCCATATCCGGGCGGGCAGTAGGACGGCGGCGTCCAGCAGGATACGGGCGGCTTGTAGCAGGTGCCGCCGGCGATGGATGCCATTTCGGCGCTGTCGAGTTCGGTTGCGGTAGCGATGTCTTTGATCTGCAGGGTAGTCATTTGAAGTCTCCTTGGGGGTGCGATTCAGGTTGTCAGGGGCAGAACAGGGGCGAAACGGTTTAGAAGTTGATGTTGTTGTTGGCGGACTGTGTCGGGTTCACGGTGGAGCTGATGCCACTGGTGAAGGCGACGTTGTTGCCGTTATTGTTGACGACGTTCTGGGACTGGCCGATGGATTGCGAGGCGTCGAACGAGAACGAGCTCGGATAGCCCTTGTGTGCTGGCGCGCAGTACTCGGGAACGTAGTAGGTCGGGGTATAGCAGGAAGGCTGCTTGTAGTAGCAACCGCCGGATACGGCAGCCATGTCGGCACGGGCGAGTTCGGTGGCGGCGGCGAGGTCTTTGATCAGCAGGGTAGTCATGGGTAAATCTCCTAATGGGTGGTGGGGTGGAAGAGCATTTCGTTGCGCTCGACCACCTTATTGCGAGGAGTGTGCCAGCGCACGCTGGCTCTGCTGAGGTGACGGCTAAGTGTTTGAAAAATATAGAAAAAGCGGTGGATTTCCTGCGAGCTGGCGCAGAATGAGGCGGGCGTGAGACGAGGCGGCAGTCAGTGTGCCGCCAACAGTTTTCTAGCGTGTGTCCGCTGGTTCACGACACCGGTGGCCGCAACGGGCGGCCCCGGTCATGCAGCGAGCTTTTCAACGTCGCTGGATTGGTTGGCGGCATTGGATTCTCCTGCCGGACTTGTCTTGCTTGTCTCGTCACCGGGACGCGGCCAGATGCCTGCCGGACGTGTCAGCATGACCAGCACCATGGCCAGGCCGAGCAGCAGCTGCCGCAGCACTTCGGCCTCGATTACCACGTGCCCGAAGAGTTGACGTTGCAACGGCTCGACCACATGGCGCAGCACTTCCGGCAGGGCGGCGAGCAGGATGCTGCCCAGTACCACACCCGGCACATGGCCCATGCCGCCGACGACAACCATGGAAAGAACCGCAATCGATTCGTTCAACGAGAACGATTCCGGCGATATGTATCCCTGGAAGGCCGCAAACATGGCACCGGATACGCCGCCGAAGGACGCGCCCAGCGCAAAGGCAAGCAGCTTGACGTTGCGGGTATTGATGCCCATCGCGCGCGCAGCGGTTTCATCCTCGCGAATGGCAAGAAAGGCACGGCCGAGACGCGAGTGCTGCAGGCGCAGTGACACGATTGCGATGACGGCGCAGAGTGCGAGGAACAGGAAATAGTAGGCATTCACGGAGGGCATCATCACTCCGAAAACGTCGACCATCGCCCGTGCCCCCGGCTCGCCGGCCAGCGATACACCGAAGACGCGAATCGGGTCGATCATGTTGATGCCCTTCGGTCCGTCGGTGATGTTGACCGGCGCATTCAGGTTGATGATGAAGATGCGGACGATCTCGCCGAATCCCAGCGTAACGACCGCCAGGTAGTCGCCGCGCAGCCGCAGTGTCGGGGCGCCGAGCAGGGCGCCGAAGAAGGCCGCGAGCGCGGCGCTGAGCGGGACGATGGCCCATACCGACAGGTGGATGCCTTCCGTTGCTGCTTCAGGGCCAAGCAGGCGCAGGACGAATGCGCCAGTAGCAGGTGATGTATTGATGAGGGATTCGAGGACGACCGCGAATTGCGGCGAGGCGAGCAAGGCAGTCATGTAGGCGCCCACCGCAAAGAATGCGATATAGCCAAGGTCGAGAAGGCCGGCAAACCCGACCACGATATTGAGTCCCAGTGCCAGCATGATGTACAGCAGCGTCATGTCGGCCATGCGCACCCAGGAATTGCCGAACCGGGCGGCGACGAAGGGGAACAGGAGCAGTGTCAGCGCGAGGATTGCAGTGCGCGCGGCGGGGCGGTGCGTGAGGTGTATCGCCATGATGTCCTTCGAACAGGATGAACGTCATCATGGTAGGCAGGCAATTCCCTCGCGACTATCAGGATCTTGCTCAGTCAGCGGAGGACCGTCCGGCGGAACTCGGCGGGCGCCATCCCGAAGTGTGCCCGGAAGGCGGCCGTCAAATGACTATGGCTGGCAAAGCCTGCATCGAGCGCGATGTCGGTGAGGCCCATTCCTGTTTCGTGCATGGCTTCCATGACTTTGCCAAGCCGAGTCCTGAGCAGGTATTGGTGCACCGGCAAGCCGACTTCCTCCCGGAATACCCGCGCAAGATGATACTGGGAGGTGTTGGCTACGCTGGCGAGGGCAGCAAGCGTCCATGGCTGCGTTGGGAACAGGGTGATGGCCTCTTTGACGTCCTCGACCTGCCGGCGGCGCCGGGCGTGCGTGAGGGCGCGACCGGGTGACGGCGCGGCGTGGCCGTTGCTCGCGGCGCCCCGCAGGACAGCCTCCATGACCGCGACGCTGCGCTCTTCGACGGCAAGCGGGTCCGGGGATGCGCTCATCATTTCCCGCCACAAGAGGCTCCGCTCGAGCACGTTTTCCGCAGACAGCAGGCAATTGGGACGCAGGCGAGGCGAGCATAGCGCCTGCAAGCCAACCGTTTCGGCAAGCATGTCCGCGAGGGCCGCCGGGGAAAAGGCGAGGACGATGCTTTCATCCCCGATTCGGCCGGGGAAGCTCATGCGATAAGGCTGGCCGCGCCCGAGAAAGAGGGCGTGGTTCGGATTGGCAATGAAATGCCGCCGGGGCGCATCATGCAGGGCAAAGAGGCCTGCGAACGGCAAGATCACGAGGTCTGCTTCCGCCCAGGCGAGGTCGCTGCATTCCGCTTCAGTGGGGCGTGCGACGGCATGGCGAATTGCCAGTAGCTCGCTGCGGAACAGGGGGCGCTCGATCAGGTGCATGGAACGGACTCGTGAATAATCCGCACATTACCCGATTTTGCGCCGGAGGAAATTCGAACGGTCGCGGTTGCGGCCGAACCTGCTTACTCTTCCTCTTTGTCCTTCTTGCGGATGATGGACGGCCCGCCCATGATCGGCGGCAGGTTGCCCGCGAAGCCGCGCGGATAATTCACGATGCGTGTGGGGCTTGCGATGGTACGGCGTGGAATAAACCGACCGCGGGTGCGAGCGCCGCCGATGATCGATGCCATTGCCTGGCGATCGAGGTCGATGTTCTCCGTCAGGTCCTTGATAACGATGGTGGCCATGGCTTTCTCCTTGAGTACTCCGTGTTATGCCCTGCACGGCCAGGTGAAGCATTGATGTATCACAGCAACGCGCCAAAAGCCCGCCGGGAAAACTCCCGGCGAGCTTTTGACAGAGGATGCGCAGTGATCAGAAATAGGCGTCGGCGGATGCCCATTGCGACGGACTGACATCCAGCTTCAAGGGACCGAAGCCTGCGCCAAGCACGCCGATGTTGTTGAGCGCGTTGACTTCGACGTTCTGCATCTGCGCGATGTTCTGGTTGACGCCGACGTTCACGTTGGCAATCGGGCCCAGGCCCTTCAGCCAGGAGTTGCCGCCGCGCACCCGGGCCATTGCTTGCCGGTCGAGCTCGTCGCTGCGGGGCAGGTCGTGGATCATGAGGTTGGACATGAATGTTCTCCTTGCTTTCCAAATCAAAAGTTGATGTTGTTGTGGGCGGTCTGGGTCGGGTTGACCGTCGACGTGATCCCGCACACGAAGGCTGCGTTGTTGCCGTTGTTGTTCAGCACGTTCTGCGACTGGCCGATCAGCTGCGATGCATCGAAGCTGTAGGTGTTGGTCGGCATCGTTGTCTTCGGCATATCGACGCCCAGCGAAGTCAGGGACAGTCCGCCCGTGAGTTCCTTGTTGTAGCCGCCGCGTACGGTTGCCATCGCTGCGTGGCCGAGTTCGGTGGTAACGGCCAGGTCTTTGATCATCAGGGTTGCCATGATTGTTCTCCTATCGAATCAGAAATCAAAAATCAGAAGTTGATGTTGTTGTTCGCGGACTGCGTCGGGTTCACGGTCGAGGTGATACCGCTGGCGAAGGCGACGTTGTTGCCGTTGTTGTTCTGCACGTTCTGCGACTGGCCGATCATCTGCGAGGCGTCGAACGAAAACTTTTGCTCCGGTGCATAGGACGTCGGCATGCCCCAGCTCGGCGCGCAGTAGGACGGGGTCCAGCAAGACGGTGCGCCCTTGTAGTAGCCGCCGCGTACGGAAGACATGGCAGCACGGTCGAGGTCGGAAGCGATGGCGAGGTCTTTGATCATCAGAGTGGACATGGATAAATCTCCTGAGGTTGGTTTGGGTTGGAAGAGCATTTCGTTGCGCTCGACAACCCTATTGCGAGAGGTGTGCCAGCAGCGTCGCTCATCACGCGGACCGCATGCAAATCATTGAAAAATAAAGGAAATGCGAACTCTGCAATGTGTTCGGGCGATGCCTGGGGGCAATCGGGACGATCGTGGCCGCCGGTTCTCGGCCAACAGATCGGGGGAAGTGTTGGGGTGGCGCCGACGCTGCGGCGCGACCGGTTTTATGGGGAAGGATTGACGCTACTTGCAGTCTACGCCCTTGTCAGACGCGCCGGTCTGGCCGGAATCCCTTTTCAGCTTCGTTAAAGCCATTTTCTTCTGCTCGGCGTACTCTTTCTCCGTGATGTGTCCAGCTTGCCTGGCGTCCCTGGCATTTTCCATGTCTTTGCGACAATCGTCGGCGTCATAGCTTGATTTCGCGCCGGCCGAGCGTGTTTCCGAGGATCCGCTGCTTCTATCGCGTTCGGAAGGCGTGGAAGCCGGCTGCGCCAGCGAGAGGGATGTGATGGCGGCAGCGCCGATCGCAATAAGTAAGGTAGGCAAACGCATCTTGATTCCTTCATGCATACTGATGCATTAAAGCGTAGGACAAGGACAAGGCGCGGGATCTGCCATGGCTCAACAAAGCATTCTGATACCTGGGCTGTGGAGCAATGTCTTCTGATTTTGCGAAGTAATTATCTATGAATGTTCGCTTTATCAGCTGGATTGAAAGCGATAGCATCATCAGAGTGTCTGCCCTGATTCGGCGAACGACTGGGGCAGTTCCAACGTTTGGACTCTCAAAGGAATCTTAGTGAACCCAAAACACTTACGCCTGGCCATCTCGGCAATTACAGCATTCGTTGTCTTTTTCATGGTCAGCCAGGCATTCAACTCCGGCACTTCCGGAAAATCCACGCCCATCGCGTATTCAGAATTCCTCTCGTTGGTCCAGACGAAGCAGATTCGCGAAGCCGTGATCGAGGGCACGCGCGTCACTGCCGTCACCAGTGACGGCAAGGAATTGAGGACGAACACGACCTTGCTCGACCGTGGCCTGATCAATGACCTGATTGATAACGACATCAAATTTGACGTCCGGAATCCGGAGGCGCCGTCCTTCCTGTCCCAGGTTTTCGTCTCCTGGTTCCCGATGCTGCTCTTGATCGGCGTGTGGGTGTGGTTCATGCGACGCCAGCAAGGAGGTGGAAAGGGCGGCCTGTTCTCGATGGGCAAGTCGAAGGCACGCCTGCAGGACGAGAACACGAATACCACGACCTTTGCTGACGTGGCCGGTTGTGACGAAGCGCGCGAGGAGGTTGACGAAATCGTCGAGTTCCTGCGCGAGCCGCGCAAATTCCAGCAACTCGGCGGCCATGTGCCGAAGGGCGTTCTCCTGGTCGGCCCTCCTGGCACCGGCAAGACCTTGCTTGCCCGCGCGATGGCCGGCGAGGCGCGTGTTCCGTTCTTCACCATTTCCGGTTCCGATTTCGTCGAGATGTTCGTCGGCGTCGGTGCTTCGCGCGTGCGCGATCTGTTCGAGACCGCCAAGAAGCATGCGCCGTGCATTGTCTTTATCGACGAAATCGATGCCGTCGGCCGTGCCCGGGGAACGGGAATGGGCGGCGGTAACGATGAACGCGAGCAGACGTTGAACCAGATGCTTGTCGAGATGGATGGCTTCGAACCCAACTCCGGCATCATCGTGGTCGCCGCGACAAACCGTGCCGATGTGCTCGACAAGGCCTTGCTGCGCCCTGGCCGATTCGACCGCCAGGTCATGGTCGGACTGCCGGACATTCGCGGCCGGGAAAAAATCCTGCGCGTGCACATGCGCAAGGTTCCGTTCTCTCCGGATGTGCAGGCCGATGTCCTGGCGCGCGGCACGCCCGGCTTCTCGGGCGCTGAGCTGGCGAATCTGGTCAATGAAGCCGCGCTGTTCGCAGCGCGACGCAACAAGCAAGTGCTCGACATGCAGGACTTCGAGGATGCAAAGGACAAGATCATCATGGGACCGGAGCGCAAGTCGGCCGTGATGCGGGAAGAAGAGCGCCGCAACACGGCCTTCCACGAATCGGGCCACGCCGTGGTCGCCAAACTGCTGCCAAAGGCCGACCCGGTACACAAGGTGACGATCATGCCGCGCGGCTTTGCCTTGGGCCTGACGTGGCAACTGCCCGAGCACGACCGCGTCAACATGTACAAGGACAAGATGCTGGAAGACATCGCGATCCTGTTCGGCGGCCGTATTGCCGAGGAGATCTTCATGCAGCAACAATCGACTGGCGCATCGAACGACTTTGAGCGCGCGACCAAACTGGCCCGTGCGATGGTCACGCGCTTCGGGATGTCCGAGACGCTTGGAACGATGGTCTATACCGATGAACAGGATGGCATGGGAATGAATTCCCGCACCGTCTCGGAGGAGACCCAGCAAAAGGTGGATGAGGAAATCCGACGCATCCTTGATGCCCAGTACACCCTGGCGCGCCGCCTTCTGGAAACCAACCGCGAGAAGGTCGAGGTGATGGCGAATGCACTCCTCGAATGGGAGACGCTGGATGCGGACCAGGTGAACGACATCATGGCTGGCAGCGCGCCGCGCGCACCGAAGTATGTGTCGGAAAAGAGGTCGTCGCTGCCTGGCGGCTCCGGATCGGTGACTGCTGCAACAACCTGATCTTGACTGGCACGCTATCGCCGCGGCTTCGGTGCAAGCATGATGCCGCTGCAGCCCGGCGCGCCGCAGTGGCAGGCGAAGGCCCGCTTCACTGCGGCGGTATGGCGGCCCTCGTAGATCAGCGCATAGTTGTAGCAGAGCTCCTCACCGCGCTCGATATCCATGAGTGAATAGATGTGGACCGTGCCGTCCGCGTGCTCCATGGCTTCGCAGTTCGGCTCGCAGGAATGATTGATGAAACGGGCGTCATTGCCGTGGGCGCCGCCATCGATCAAGCGCCCATCCGCAAGGGTGAAGAAGAACGTATGGTTCAACGGCCCGCCTTTCGCTTCGGCGCGCCGTATCGCTTCGGGCCATGCAATGCGTTCGCCCTTGTACTCGATGATGCGATCGCCCGCCGCAATACGCCGGCGGGCAAACACCCCATTGCCGTGAATGACGGAGTGCCTCACAACATACGGCGGCAAGCGGCTTTTCCTCACATGCGGTCTCCCGTTGGTGCGCCTGTTCGCTCTGAGCGGGGTACATGCTTGAAGTTCCGGCAAGTCGGGCGGGTGCTGTCAATGCGCATGCTTGTGGGCTTCCTGGATCATGCGCAGCGCGGTATGCGTGGGGTAGATGTCGGCGAGTTCAGCCGGCTTTTCCGTCCTCGGCTGGCGTTGCGCGGACGGCGACACCATGATGTTGATGTAGTGGAGGTCGAGCGCGTCATCCTGTTGCAGCCGCGAGACGGCTTCGTCCTCGATCTCGAACATCAACCTCCAGTTCAAGCGCATTCCGCGCGGTACACGGCGCCTCACGAGCAAACGGATTTCCTCACGTAGCCGTTGTTCTATCGCAGCAAGCTTAGATACTTCCGGTTCCATGCTACACCTCGGCAGATCTGTATGTTTGTACAGTATAGTTCGCGCATCGGGGAGCGAAAGGCGTTTTCCCCGCAGGGGAAGCAGACGTTGTGCAACCGCGACGATGTTGCGTGAATGTCAACGAATAGTAGGGCGCAACGCGCGAAGCACATCATGAGCAACCGCAACATGCCACGGAGAATTGCTAGAGCAGTGCTTCTAATATCACTTAAGTAAGTTTATTCGTCTCGGGCTATCATCATGTCGGGGTTGCTATAGTGCAATAAAAGCGCCCCTCTGCAGATCCGTGAGACGCGGGCTGCCGGCGAATCAAAAGATACCGCGACTTACAAACGACGGGCTAATAACGGGGGCAAAAATGAATCTGAACCGCTTGCGCATCGGCCAGCGACTGGCTTTGGGCTTTGGGGTCGTCACCACGCTGCTGGTGTTGCTCGCCAGCCTGTCCTACCTCCGCATCTCCAGCCTGACGGAGGAAATCAACCACATGGTGAATGACCGTTATCCCAAGACGGTAGTCGCCAACAAGATCAAGGCCGACCTCGATGAGAGCATCCGCAGCATGCTCAACGTCCTGATCATGCAGGATGCGGGGCAGATCAAGAAGGAGCTCTCCAATATCGAGGAGCGCAACAAGAGCATCGACGCCTCCATCAACAAGCTCACCACCATCATTACCGACGACAAGGGCAAGGAGCAGGTCAAGGCCATCGGCGAGCTGCGCGATAAGTTCCTTCCGGCGCAGAACAAGTTCGTCGCCCTCATCAACGAGGACAAGAAGGACGAGGCGATGGTCAAGCTGATGTTCTCGGTGCGTCCGCTGCAGGGCAAATACTTTGAGCAGCTGGATGGCTTCATCAAGCTGCAGGACGGCGAGATGGCGCAGGCCGGCTCGGACTCCACGGCGGCCGCCAGCCAGACGGCAATCTTCATCCTCGCGCTGGCTGCCGGCGCGGCGGCACTGAGCATCCTGGTCGGCTTCCTGACCACGCGCGGCATCACCGGCCCGCTGAACGAAGCGGTGAACGTCGCCAAGCGCGTTGCCGATGGCGATCTGACCAGCGAGATCAAGGTCAAGACGCAGGATGAGACCGGTGAACTGATGAAAGCCCTGCAGCACATGAACGACAGCCTCGCCAAGCTCGTCGGCGACGTGCGCCAGGGAACGGAGACGATTGCCGACGCATCGCGCGAGATCGCCAGCGGAAACATGGACCTGTCGCACCACACGCAGGAGCAGG
The DNA here is from genome assembly GCF_048799745.1 of Noviherbaspirillum sp. ST9. Taxonomy (NCBI): domain Bacteria; kingdom Pseudomonadati; phylum Pseudomonadota; class Betaproteobacteria; order Burkholderiales; family Oxalobacteraceae; genus Noviherbaspirillum; species Noviherbaspirillum sp. ST9. The sequence goes on from NZ_JBLWFR010000002.1 coordinate 267,177, forward strand.
CGGCGTCGCTGCAGGAAACCGCTTCGTCAATGGGCCAGCTGACCCAAACCGTGCGCCAGAACGCCGAGAATGCCCGCGAAGCAAACGATCTCGCGGCCACCGCGTCGCAGATCGCGGAGAAGGGCGGCGCGGTGGTCTCGCAGGTGGTGCAGACCATGGGTTCGATCAACGAGTCCTCGCGCAAGATCGTGGACATCATCGGTGTCATTGATGGCATCGCCTTCCAGACCAATATCCTTGCGCTGAACGCCGCGGTCGAAGCCGCGCGTGCAGGCGAGCAGGGCAGAGGCTTTGCGGTGGTCGCCGCCGAGGTGCGCAGCCTCGCGCAGCGTTCGGCCAGTGCTGCCAAGGAAATCAAGCAGCTGATCGGCGACTCGGTCGAGAAGGTCGACACCGGCGCAAAGCTCGTCGACCAGGCGGGCAGCACGATGAACGAGGTGGTCGCCAGCGTCAAGCGCGTCACCGGCATCATGTCCGAAATCACCGCCGCCAACCAGGAGCAGAGCGCCAGCATCGAGCAGTTGAACCACATGATCGTCCAGATGGACGGCGTGACGCAGCAGAACGCGGCGCTCGTGGAAGAAGCCGCGGCGTCCGCGGAGTCGATGCAGTTCCAGGCATCGACGCTATCGCAGCTGGTCAGCGTGTTCAAGCTCAACAACGGCATGCCGGCGCTGGCGCAACCTGCGCCGGTGCCGAAAGCGGACAAGGTGGTGACCTTGCCCGTGAAGCAGAAAGCGTCCAACGTGCCCGCCGTGAAGAGGGCGCCGGCCGTCAATGCCAGCGAGGGTTGGGAAGAGTTTTAATTCGTTTTAGTTGCAACCGGAGACAATATGAAAGCACGCAAGAACCTGATGAGTCTGGTCGTGGCAGCCAGCTTCACAATGGGACTGGGAATGACCGCGCACGCCATGGAAGTCGGCGGCATCAAACTGGACGACACGACCAAGGTGGCCAACCAGGAGTTGAAGCTGAACGGCGCGGGAGTGCGCACCTGGGCCGTGTTCAAGGTCTATGCCGCGGGACTCTACCTGACGGAAAAAAAGAAGACCGTGCCGGAAATCGCGGCGCTGAACGGCGCACGTCGCATCAAGCTGGTGCTGCTGCGTGATGTCAACAATGAAGAACTGGGCCAGGCCTTCATGGACGGCCTGAACGCCAACTCCGACAAGGCGGAAAAAGCCAAGTTCGTGAACCAGACGATGAAGATGGGAGAGATCTTCGCGTCCATCCCCAAGCTGAGCAAGGGCGACGCCATCACCTGCGACTGGGTTCCCGGACAAGGGATGCATGTGCTGGTGAACGACAAGCGCGTCGGCGAAGTGCTGCCGGACATTGCGTTCTACAACGCCTTTATGCGCATCTGGCTGGGTGAGAAGCCGGTCGACAATACGCTGAAGCAAGCATTGCTCGGCGGATGACTTTATAAATTCTGTGCCGGTGTTGACTGCCGGCACATCACCATTTCTCATTCAACGCGCCGTCCGGCGCGTTTTTTTCGCGGCATTCGCATCGCGGCAACGCTGTCAGTTTGTACTATATTAAAACGACAAAGCGACGGGCGAGCAGTATTAGAGGGTGTTACGGACTCATGAAGGGGGCGCGTTCGGTCGAGAAGGGATGCAGTGCTAGGCGCGGCGCGCCGCTCAGACTGGGTGTCTGAGCAAGCGTCGCAACACCGCAATGCGTCCATTCTCGACCGAACCCTCCGGGCAGCCCCGATAACCGGCCGCCTGCGGTGTTGCGGCTCCTTGCCGTAGCACCGCTACGACGCGTCGCCGCGCCTTGCATTCGACCGGTTCTCGGGGCTGCGCGCCCCCTTCATGAGTCCGTAACACCCTCTTTAGCCCTCATGTCACCGACTAAACCTATGGCTAGCCTTGCGCATGCGATCCGCAACTTTCAGGGTGGCGGCGTTTCGCACAACGAGTTCTTTGCGCAAGTCGACCGTGCGCTGGCAGCCCCTAGCGTCGAACCCACCAAGCTTCTGGAAATTCTTGACGACGAGAACACAAGGGGACACTTGCCCCCCGACGTGTATGCGGAGTTGCAACGCCGGGTAGAGCGTGTCGTGGAATCGACGCGCGGCATGAACGGCAACGAAACCCGCATGCGGACCAGTTCGCTCAGAAGCACGATGCCGCCGTATGTATCCGGCAGCGAGACGCGTTACAGCAGTGAAATGGTTGACGGGCTGGAGCGCATCAAGGGCGTGGGCGACACGCTCAACGGCCGTTTTGTCCTTGAGGAATGTATCGGCTTCGGCGGCATGGGCACGGTGTACAAGGCGTTGGACCTGCGCAAGCTGGAGGCGTCCGACCGCAATCCCTACATCGCCATCAAAGTCCTGAACGTCCAGTTCCGAGGGCATCCGAAGTCGCTCATCGCGCTGCAGCGCGAAGCGAAGAAGGCGCAGGCACTGGCGCATCCCAACATCGTCCGCGTCTACGACTTCGACCGCGACGGCCCGATGGTGTACCTCACCATGGAATACCTGACCGGCGGTCCCCTCAACAGAATGCTGCGCGCGCCAGGCTTTTCCGGCGTGCCGTATGAGGAGGCACTGAAGATCATTGCCGGCATTACCAAGGCGCTTTCCTATGCGCATGAACGCGGCTTCGTGCATTGCGACCTGAAACCGGCAAACGTGTTCCTGACGGACAATGGCGACGTGAAGGTGATCGACTTCGGCATTGCACGCGTATTCCACAAGCCGGAAGAAGTTGTCGAGGCGACCGTTTTCGACCCTGGAAGTCTGGGCGCAATGACGCCTGCGTATGCCAGTCCGGAAATGCTGGAAAACAAGGAGCCCGATCCCCGTGACGACGTCTATGCGCTCGCATGCATCGCTTACGAATTGCTCACGGGGCACCATCCCTTCGACCGCGTGCCCGCAACGCAGGCACGCAACTCGGGGCTCAAGCCGCAGCGCCCCCAGCATCTCGGCAACGCGCCATGGAAGGCCTTGCGGCATGCACTGGCCTTTGAACGCGAGGCGCGAACGCCAGGCGTCGATCTCTTTTACAAGGAAATCAGCGGTTCCGGTGGCGTGCCGCCGTTTGCCCTGATCGGCGGAGGCGTCTTTGCCGCTGCATTGCTTGCCACGCTGGCATTCAATTTCTACCAGGGGAGCAAGGAGAAACCCGCGGAGGAGCCGCCCGTCGTGAAGATGGAGGAGCGCGAGCCGCCCGCGGTGGCAACGACCCCGCCGACGCCCGTCATTCCGGCGCTGACCATGGAAGCGGTCACGCCGGTCCTGTCGCGCATTCCGTGTTCCGCACTGGTACCGTCGATCAAGGGCAACACGCTCCAGGTAAAAGGTTATCTCGCAGGCAGTGGTGTCGCCGGCGCGAAGGAGACACTTGGCGCCATCCCTGGCGTGCAGGCGTTGAACCTGGACGTGCGTCAGGTCGGCGACGAGAAATGCGGCGCCATCAAACTTTTCGCCCCCTACTGGCTAAGCAATCAGGCGGCGGGATCATCCGTCTCGGTCAAGATCAGGCCCGCGCGCAATGAACTTGTCGAAGGTGATTCGGTGGTCCTTGATCTCACCACACCGGGTTTCGAATCCTGGGTTCACGTCGATTACTTTTCGTTTGACGGGAGCGTGCTGCACATGGTGCCGAGCCCGCGCCTGCGGGCCAACCAGGCGCCACCCAACTATTCGGCCACCATTGGCGGGGGTGGCAACTGGGTGGTGGCCAAGCCCTTCGGCACGGACCTCATTGTGCTGCTGACGACACCCGCGCCATTGTTCGATGCGATGCGGCCGGAGGCGGAAGAGACTGCCGATTACCTGAAGGCGGTAGAGAAGCAGTTGAAGCAGATCGCCGCCAAACACGGGCGGGACAAGATCATGGTTGATTTCCTGCAGATTACGACGAGGGCGCGGAAGCAGTGAAGCGTGGGGAGACGGGGGCTAGCTTGGTGCATGCGTGGGGCTTTGCAACATGCGTTAGCTGGCGGGTAGGAGCGTTCGCTTTAGCGCATAAAGCAACCCGTCATTCCCGTGCAGGCGGGAATCCATGCTGAGTTTGCATCGATCACCTCACTATGGGTTCCCGCCTTCGCGGGAACGACGGGGATAGGGCGGCGACAAGTCATAGGACACCGCCCGCCAGCGGAATGCGGTAAAACACCGTTCTTACTTCACGTCCCTCGCCACCCGGAACCCGTTCTGCGAATGCCGCACGCTCGCGCCGTACTTGAAGCGCGTGGAGGATGGCATATAGGTCGCTCCATCCCGCCAAGAGCCGCCACGGATCACACGCTCCCTGCAACCGGGCGTATCCCACGGTTTCGCATCGCCGGGCGCGCCCTTGTAGGAATTGTGCCAGCAGTCCGCAACCCATTCCCAGACGCTGCCGCTCATATCGTGCAATCCGTACGGATTGGCAGCAAAGGAGCCGGCCTTTGCCGGGCCGTCCGCGTTCCACGGCTCGCCGCATTCCTTGCAGTTGGCATTACCCGGTTTCATCTGCTCGCCCCACCAGAAGCGGGTTGAGGTTCCGCCGCGCGCGGCGAATTCCCATTCTGCTTCGCTCGGCAGCCGGTACGTCTTTCCCGTGGTGATCGAAAGCCATTTCACGTACTGCTGCGCATCGTCCCAGCTCACGTCCCGCACCGGTGTATTGCCAGGGTTGCTGCTCGACAGTTTGGGGCAACTACCGCCTTCGGCACACACGTTCCACTGGTCTACCGTCACCTCGTATTTTCCGATTGCAAACGGCACGCCGACGGACACACGGTGGGCTGGCTTTTCAGATGGATCGCCGCTGCTTGCGCCCATGGTGAAGCTCCCTGCAGGGAGGCTGACCAGCACGGGGCAGGTCGGGCAATCGCGCAGTTCGCCGCTCGCCGCCTTGGGCGGTGGCTTGTCGGGAACGGGCTCCGCAGGCGCGGCTTGTGGCGGGACCTCTTTCGGTGCGGGTGGCTCTTTCGCCACCGGCGGGGTGCGCTTGCGTTCTGGCTCGGCCTTTGGCGGCGGAGTGGGGCGCGATTTTTCGGGGGCGGTCTTGGCCGCAGGTTCCGGTGCTGCCTCCGTCTTGGCCGCAGCGCGCAGGCGTTCGATACGGGCTTTAGCCAGTCCGGCGAATCGTCCTTTCGGATACTGCTGCAGGTAGGCTTCGTAGTCGCCGATATGGTTGCTGTCCTTGATCGACTCCCAGAACGTCATCTCATATTGTTCCGCGCTGTCCTTGGGAAGGATCGCGGCGATGCCGTTATCGAGCAAGTCTGTCCGGCGGTCGGCTGCCGCGGCAAGGTCGACGACGGACACGCCCAGCGAAAGTGCGATCAGGAATGTTGGCCTCACAGCAAAACCTTCGTCATGAGAAATTCATCATCGGAGATTGTTCCTCCTGCATATCATCGATATCCAATAGTGGTAGCGGTTTGCGAAAGCACAAACGACGGTCCACAACTTCTCCGAAAATGAGAGCAACTGCTTTTTCCGCACGGTAGACGCATCCGCCGGCGGTTGATCATGGAACTGGCCCCCAAGGCGACGCTTCGACGCATGTGCCTGGGCGCTCAGGCGGACTTCACTGCTGGAGGAGCCATTGCATGCCTAGACTCGCCTTTTTTGTCGCAGTGGCCTCAGCATGCATCGGCATGACCGCGGCACACGCACAACGGTCGCCCGCCCCCGAGAACGCCGAGGTGTACATCGTCTGGCCGCAGAACGGCACGGTCATCAGCGGCGGCAAGTTCTGGCTTCGCATGGGACTGCGCAACATGGGTGTCGCGCCCAAGGGTGTCGAAAGGCAGAATACCGGCCACCATCATGTGCTCATCGATACCGACCTGCCTCCCATGGACAAGGAAATTCCGTCCGATCGCAACCATCTGCACTTTGGCGCAGGCGAAACCGAGGCAAGGATCGAACTGCCTCCCGGCAAGCATACGCTGCAGCTGCTGCTCGGGGACCACAACCATGTTCCGCATGATCCTCCGGTGATGTCGAAGAAGATCACGGTCACGGTGAAGTAGATGAGGACCGGAACGACGATGCTTGTGCGGATGAAAACGGATTCGGGAGTGCGCATCATGGCCAGGACCTGCGTAGCAGCGGCATTCTTCCTCCTCTCGTGGACAGCGGCGTTCGCGGGCGAGACTCCTGCCGCGCCGCACGCCTACCTGTACATAGGATGGCCGAACAACGGCGAAGTCGTTTCAGCCGGCAAGCCGATCCGCGTCTGGTTCGGCCTGCGCGACATGGGTGTGGCGCCGAAGGACGTGAAGCTGCCCAACACCGGGCATCATCACCTGCTCATCGATACGCCCATTCCGCCTGCCGACAAGGAGATTCCGTCGGACAGGAACCACCTGCATTTCGGTGCGGGTGAAACCGAAACCACGATTGAACTGCCCCCGGGGAAGCACACCTTGCAGTTGCTGATGGGCGACGACAAGCACATCCCTCACAATCCGCCGATCTTCTCGAAGAAGATCACGATTACGGTCAAGTAAGGCCTCCCCCGGCAGTCAAGAGCCGATGCGCGCGACGCCGGCGTATGGAGGTGTGATGGACAACCATGTAGCCCCGGCCGTTTCCGCCGGGGCGGTGACGGCCTACCTTGAGGTCACCGGCGACGGATCGGCGCGGCCGACCGTGTTTCCCATCCACGATGAAGTGGTCATCGGGCGAGATCCGCAGGATTCGCTCGCGTCCGACAAATTCCTGTGCATTCCCGAGCATACGGTGAGCCGTCGGCATGCGCGCATCCGCCGGCGCGGCGACACCTATTTCGTGGAAGACCTGCATTCCTTCAACGGTACGTTCGTCGATGGCAACAAGCTGCGACCGGGTGCGTGGCACGCGCTCAAGGATGGCGACGAGCTGACCGTGTCGAATGCGCAGATGGTTTTCCATTCCCTCGTGGTACCTGCGCGTGACAGCACGCCGACCATCATTACACGCGTAGTCGATGCCTCGGAGCTGACGCGCATCATGGAACCGGGCGGGGGCGCGGCGCATGGCGATGTCCAGCAGACGATGCAGAAGCTGCACGCAATGGCCCAGGTCGGCATTGCGCTCGGCGCGGTGACCGACCAGGAAACCCTGACCGAGAAGATCATGAATTTCATCTTCGAACTCTTCCCCCTGGCCGAGCGCGCATTCATCCTGCTGCGCAAGACCGAAGGAGGACAGCCGCTTCCGGTGGCGGCGCGCCGCAGGGATGGCAGGCCGGAGGACCTGGAGCGGGTCCGCATGTCGCGCACCATCATCGATGAAGTATTGAACCGCAAGCAATCCATCCTGTCGGTCGATACCTTGTCGGACCGGCATTTCGGCGCGCAGGAGTCGATCCTCGCGCAGGCGATCCGCAGCGTGATGTGCGTGCCGCTGGTGCTCGAGGGCGAGTGTCTCGGGCTGATCCAGGTCGATACCTCGTCCGATCCCTATGCGTTCAAGGAGCAGGACCTGGAGATGCTGACCGGCGTTTGCGCCGAGGCGGCGGTGGCGTTGAAGAATTTCCAGTTGTATTCGGACATTGAACGCCTGCTGGACGGTTTCGTGCGCGCCTCGGTGCAGGCGATCGAAGAGCGCGATCCGGTCACGGCCGGACACTCGTTCAGGGTGGCCGGATATGCGGAGGCCTTGGCGAAGGCGGTCGATCGCGCCGATACGCCGGATTTGCGCAACGTCGGGTTTACCCTCGACCAGTTGCGCGAAATCCGCTATGCCGCGCTGCTGCACGACTTTGGCAAGGTCGGCGTGCGCGAGCACGTGTTGCGCAAGCAGAAGAAGCTGCATCACTTCGAGATGCGCATGCTGGAGGAGCGATTCAAGTACGCGCGCGCCTGTCTCGAGCGGCACGCGTATCGCGGGCTGGTGGAACGCCACGCCGCCGAGGAAATGACAATGGCGTCCTTCCGCGCCGAGAAGCACCGGATGGAGGAGGCGCTGCAGGAAGAATTCGCGCGCCTCGAAGGATTCCTTTCGTCGATTCGCGAGGCGAACGAGCCGGCGATTTCGCACGGCGGCGGTTTGCCCGACCTCTCGAACATCCTGGGTTACGCCTACCAGGAGGTGGATGGATGCACATCGCCGCTGCTGCACGAATGCGAGTTCTCGGCGCTCAGCCTGCCAAAGGGCTGCCTCACGCCAGAGGAGCGCAAGGAGATCGAGTCGCACGTCGCGGACTCCTACTCATTCCTGATCCTGATCCCCTGGACGCGCGATCTTGCCGGCGTGCCTGCCATCGCGCATGGGCATCACGAAAAGCTCGACGGCTCGGGTTACCCGATGGGTCTGCGCGGGCATCAGATCAGCGTGCAGACGCGCATCCTGACGATCTGCGACATCTATGACGCGCTGACCGCCGGCGACCGGCCATACAAGAAGGCCGTGCCGGTCGAACAGGCGCTGGACCTGATCGGCGCCGAATGCCGCGCCGGCCATCTCGACCCGAGGCTATTCAAGGTGTTTGTCGACGCCCGCGTATGGACAGAGGCATGAACCGAACAATTTCAAGGACGGAACCACAATGCATACGACTCAGATCAGGATGACCGGCCTGCGGCGAACACTGGCCGGCGGCTTGTGCGTTACTGCGCTCGGCGGTTGCGCCGACGTCAGCATGGCGCCATACCAGACGCCTGCCGCGCCCGTGAAGGCGTCCTGGTCCCAGCAGGGACAGCCGGTGTCCGCCGCCGAGACGATCGCGCCGGACTGGTGGCGCGAATTCAAGGATCCGTATCTCGACAGCCTGGTGGACCGGGCCGTCGCCGGCAACTTCGACGTGAAGATTCTTGCCGCACGCGTCCAGGTCGCGAATGCCGAGGTTGGCGAGGCCCGTGCCGGAGCGATGCCATCCCTCAGCGCTGCCGCCGGCGCCAGTTTCGAGAAAAGTACCGGCCAGCCCTTCGCCAAGACCTTCAACCTCGGCACCCAGGTCAACTGGGATGTCGATATCTGGGGCAAGGTGGAGAAGGGCGTGCAGGCCCAGCGTGCGGGATTCGAGGCGTCCGAGGCGGATTGGCGCGCAGGCTACCTGACCCTGGCCTCCTCGGTGTCGACGACCTACTTCCAGATTTTGCAGCTGGATGAGCAGATGGCGCAGCAGCAGAAGTCGCTGGACAAGGGCAAGCAGATCCTCGGCATTTACGAAGCGATGCACAAGAACGGGCTGCTCCCCAATACGCGCGTGTTGCAGCAACGCGCCGAGATCAACCGGCTGACCAACGACTTGCTGGAACTGCAACGCGCCCGCAACCTCGCAGGCAATGCGCTGGCCACGTTGCTGGGCGTTCCCGCGGGAGATTTCAAGGTGCCGCCGGGAAGTTTGCGCGACAAGGTCAATCCCCCCAGTGTCCCATCCGGCCTGCCGGCCGATCTGCTCAAGCGCCGGCCGGACATCGTGGCGGCGGAATACCGGGTTCTGCAGGCCTATGATCTTGTTGGAGCGGCAAAACTGGCGCAGCTGCCATCGATCAGCCTGACGGGGCGCGGCGGTTCTTCCAGCTTTGCGCTGACTGACTTGTTGAAATCGTTCACCTTCGGCCTGCTGCCAAGCATCAACATTCCGATCCTCGATCCTAGCGTGAAAGCGCGCGTGAAGACGAGCGAGGCGCAGACCAAGGTGGCGGAGGAGCAATACCGCAAGACCGTGGTCACCGCCTTCGAGGAGGTCGAGAATGCGCTGGTGAACCTCGACGCGCACAAGAAGCAGCGCACGGAACTTCAGCAGCAGGTGGAAAACCTGCGCACGGTGGGCGCCCAGATCGAGGCGCAGTTGAAGGAAGGCGTCGTGTCGCAACTGGAAGTGTTCGAAACCGAGCGCTCCCTGCTGCAAGCGGAGCTGGCGTTGCTCGCCAACCACCAGCAGATCCTGTCTGACACAGTGACGCTGTACAAGGCGCTCGGCGGCGGATGGCCGGCGGTGGCAGTGGGGAATGCGAGCCAATGAACGTGAAACGCAACGTGGCGCATGACAATGCCGCGACCGTGCGGATGCAGACGGTCGACATGGCCTTCGATATCGTCCTCAAGCCGGTGTCGCATCCAGAGACCGGCGAAATCCGCATTGACGAAAACCTGTTCGCCATCGGCCGGACGGAGCCGCCTTTTTCCGACTATCCACCCAACATCGTCGCCGACCTGTCGCGCCGGCATGCGCGTATTTTTTCCGAGAACGGCGCAGTCTACATCGCCGACCTCGACAGCAAGAATGGCACCAAGGTCAACGGTGTCGACGTGCAGCAAAAGATCACGAAGCTGGATGATGGCGACGAGATCTGTTTCGGCGGAAGACTGACTTACTCGGTGCGGCTGGGCAAGCCGAAAGAGCGCGCCCTCATGGCGTCGCGCCTGGTCGCCGTCGTGCTCAATCCCGACAGGGGAGACCTCGGGCTGCAGCCGATCGTCATCAGCAGTTTTCCCTTCCTGATCAGCAAGGCGGACGACGCGTTCGCGCGCTACAAGGATGACTTCCCGCACCAGGTTAACTACCTGTCGCGCCGCCACGCACATATCTTCTTGAAAGGCGGTCAGGCTTTCGTCGAGGACCTTGGCAGTACGAACGGGACTTTTGTCGGCGGCAAACGCCTCGACGAGCATGCGGTGCCGCTCAATGACGGCGACACGCTGGCCTTCGGCGGCCACCATTTCGTGTACAAGGTCAGCCTGCACCAGGAAGAGCATGAGGTCGATCCGACGGTCACCAAGCTGAGCACCATGGTGCAGAGCGTGATGCCCACCACCGGCAATCCCGACAAGACGACCTTTGTCGCCGCGCCGGATTCCTTCCTCGACATCTTCTGCGTCGACCACGCGCCGCAGCAGGAAGACGAGGTCAACGACGATGCGGCGAAGCAGGAGGAAGCGGCCAGCGACAATGCGAAGCGCAAGCCGCGGGGAAAGGCTTCCATTTTCGTCTCGGAACTCGCAGGCGCCTTTGCCGGCGGCGAACGTGCGATGTCGAAGAAAGCGATGCGCATCGCTGCGGCGGTCTTCGCGCTGCTGGTTGCCACCGTCGTTGTGCTTCGCCTGACAAGTGCGCCGGAACGCGAGATGAAGGACTTGATTGCGGACGGCGAGTTTGCGCAGGCGGCGGACGTGGCGACACGCCATCTCGCGCGCAATCCCGGAAACGCCGAAATCAAGGCCCTTGGCACGGAGGCTTTGCTCAAGGCGCGGCTGCCGGAATGGGTGGCGGCGATCAAGTTGCGTAACTTTGATCGTGCCGCCACCGTGCTGTCGGGCATGAAGGAGGCGGCACGGCACAACGATCATGCGAACCCGCTGCTCGTCGAGCTGGAATGGATAGGCGGACTGGAGCGCTTCGTGATGGGCAGGGGCGGCCCCGAGGCGGCGATCCGCATGTACCAGGACGAGGACAGGATTCGCACGCTGTTGCGGCAATGGGAAGACGGCACCCAGAAGCACCAGCGTGCATTCGCGACGATCACTGCCATGGTGCCGGCGTTCGAGGTTGTCTATGCGGAAGCACTGAGCCACCTGCGCAAACTGCAGAGCGATGAGGCGGTTTTCCTTGCCGCCATTGAACGCTTGAAGACAGCGATCGCGGATGAGCTGAAGCGGGATAATCCCGCCGCGCTCGAGCCCATCCTGAAAGACTATGCGGCGAAATACCCGCGCATTGGCGGACTGGACACCGTACGCCAGGATTTGCAGCTCTATACGGTGATCGATAACGCGGCGCGCGAACATGACCTTGCGCGCCTGTCGTCCAGTGTCGAAAAGGCACGCTTTGCGACCCCGCCGTTCCAGGCCCGATTTAAGGGGATGAGCACCGGGGGGCAGATGCCGCCGGCGAACCTGCTTGCGCAATATCAGGCCGCGAACAAGGCGTGGCGCGAAGGAAAGCCGGATGCCTCCTTTGCCGCCCTTGAAAAGCTCGACGCCGGGCCGTGGGCCAAATCGATTGCCGGCCAGATCCAGCGCCGCAAGACGATTGTCGAGCAGTATGCCGCCTTGCAGAAGATGCGCGGGAGCCGGGATTATGACGAACGCCTGCTGACGTTCTACGGTGGGCTCGATCCGGACGACGACGTCTATTACATCCGCGCGATGGAACCCGACGTCAACCGCAACCGCGACAAGGCGCTGGCGCGTGCGCAGGAGCTGATGAACCGTGCCGCCACCCGGTGGCGGCAGTACCAGGACAACGGCCCCATCGAGGGCGCGCTGCGCCTCGAAACCAGCGTCTCGAACCAGTTCCGCACGCAGGCGAAGCTGTTGACCGAAGCGCGGCAGGGCGTGCAGCAGGGATTGCTGATCGCACGCCAGCTGAGGGCGGAGTACCCGTCGCAGTGGAACAAGCTGCGCGACGACATCACCACGGAAGCCGAACAGCAGCGCAAAGCTGTGCAGGACTTGCGCATGGTGCTGGAACCCGCCCTGTTGAAGGAAAAACTCGCCCTGCTGGGAGGATCCGGCAATGAGCAATGAAGCCCGCTTGCGTCCGCTGACCGAGGCGCTGGAAGACCATAGCGCCGAAGGCATTTCCGTCCTCACCGCTGAACCCTGGCGATTCACGCAGGCGGCGGTGGTGACCGTGTTTGCGCTGATCGTCGCCGCGCTGTTGTGGTCGTTTATCGGTACCGCCGACGTGATCGTCAGTGCGCAGGGTTCGCTACAGCCGGAGTCCGAAGTGAGGCGGTTCTACACGCCGATCGATGGCGAGCTGGCCAACCTGTACATCGCAGAGGGGCAGCCAGTGTCCAAGGGAGATACGCTCGCGCGGCTGAATGCCCGAGGCGCGATCGAGGCGGCGAAGAATGCACTGGAAGCCCAGCTCAAGCTGGAGGACGCCGAGCGCGAGTGGAAGCAATTTCCGGAGCGCAGGGCGCTGATGGAGCGCAAGGTGGCCGCGCTCAAGCAGTCCATGGAGCTGGAAGAACACCAGCATTCGAAGCGTGCGGCGGAAGGTACGAGCAGGCTGGCCGAAAGCCAGCGTGCGCAGCTCGCGGAAGCGCGGACGAATGTCGAGGAAGCCCGCCGCGCGCGCGATGCCGCAAAACTGGAGTCGGAGAAGTATGCACGCCTGTTCTCCATGACGGGCGGTGGTGGCGTGTCGCAATTGCAGGTGGAGAGCAAGCGCAACGCCTTGCAGGCGGCCGAGAATGCCTTGCGCGTCGCCCAGTCGAGGGTCAGCGAACTGACCGCGCGCCAGAGCCAGGAATTCACGCAGGCGCGGGCCCAGCTGGAATCCAGCGGACAGGAGTTCACCAAGCTGCAGCTGCAATACGAAGCGGCGACGAAGGAAATCGCCAATGCCGAGGAAAAGCTGCGGCTGCAGGTGCAGACCGCGCGCCTGGTGGCGGACGCTGCCGCGCGCATCCGCTTCGAAAATATCGACAAGGACAATTTCCTGCTCATCGTGGCGCCGGTGGACGGCGTCATTACCGATGTGACTACCACCCAACCCGGCGACAAGGTGCAAGCCAACACGCCGATCGGCGGCATTGCGCCCAAGGATGCACGGCCGATCCTGCGCATCGAGATCGCCGAGCATGACCGCGCCTTCCTGAAGGAGGGACTGGCGGTGAAGCTGAAATTCAATGCCTTTCCCTATCAGCGCTACGGCGTCGTCACGGGCGCGCTCGACCACATTTCGCCGGCGACCAAGATGTCGCCTCAGACCAAGCAGCCTGTGTATGAGGGCAGGGTCGCACTCGACACCGACCACTACATGGTGGGGGAAACCCGCTATCCGCTACGCTACGGCATGACGGCAACTGCCGAGATCGTGGTGAGGGAGCGCCGCATCATCGACATGGCCCTGGATCCCTTCCGGCAAATCGGCGGATGATGGCCTAGAATAACTATTCGCATCGGCCGCCGACAGGAGTTCTCCATGGCAAAAGTCATCAATCACCGCGGCTTCCGCATCGTCACGCTGGAGCCGGACGATATCCTCGCTGACTGCTGCAGGGAAGGTGACATCGCGCTTGTCGAGGAAGAGGACGGCTGGTGGACGCATTTCGTCGGCCCGGACGGTGAAACCGATTCCTACGATACGGCCTTCGAGAGCTACAACAAGGCGTTGTGGACGGCGAAGGCGGCAGCGGAATTTTCCGCTGAGTAATTGTCCGGCTCAGGCGCCTGGTGACCTGGCCTTCTTCATTTCATACATCCTCATATCCGCGTGCTTGAGCAGCTGCTCGGCGGTTTCCCCGTCGTCGGGATACACCGCGATGCCGATGCTGGGGTGCACGCAGAGCAGGCTCCCGTCGAGGTGAACGGGCTGGTTGATCGTTGCCGTGATCTTCGTCGAGACAAGCTGCGCATCGTCCGGCGTACTGATTTCCTCCAGCAGGACGACGAATTCATCGCCGCCGAGGCGGGCGACCGTATCCTCTTCGCGCACGCACTGTTGCAGACGGTGCGCCACTTCACCGAGCAATTGGTCGCCGGCAGTGTGGCCGAGGGAGTCGTTGATCTGCTTGAAGTCGTCGATGTCGACATAGAGCAGGGCAATCCGCCCGCCATGGCGCCGTGTGCGGGCAAGAGCCGACTTCATTCTGTCCTGGAACAGGCGCCTGTTGGGAAGGCCGGTGAGCTCGTCGTAGCGTGCGGCACGCCTGAGCTCGTCGTTCAGGCGCCGGCGCTCCACCGCGATGGCGACCTGGGTGGAAACAAACTGCAGCAGTTCCCGGTCCTTGTCGGCGTAACGCGTGCCGGGATGGCTTTTCAGGATCAGCGCGCCGGAGACACCGGCGGGCAATACGAGTGGAAGGCCGATCCAGGACTCCATGCGGCCGTCGGCCTGTCTTTCCGTCTCGTGGACAACGGTGCGCCTCGTCCGGATGACGTCGATGAACAGGCGGCGAACATTGGGATCGCCGGATACGTCGGTTTCGTAGGGTTGGGAGAACTCGGCGGCCGAGCCGTCGCGCAGCGCCACCGCGAAGCCCGCAGTCGGAACCAGCCGGGTAATGATGCGGTGGATTTCCCGGAACATGTCGACGAAATCGTTCGCGCCGTGCGCTGCCTCGGAAATCGCATAGGTCGCTGTCTGCATGTCTTCGGCGCGCTTGCGTTCCGTAATGTTGCGCGCAACCCCGATCCGGAGCTGGTCGGCTTCCGACCATCGGGCTGACCACATGAGGTGGACCTGGCTGCCATCCTTGCGGATGTAGCGGTTCTCGAAACCGATCCGGGGGCGGCCGGCGGAGACCTGGCCGGATTCCTCGATCGTTCTTGCGCGGTCTTCGGGAACGACGAGATTGATCATCTCCATGCCGATCATTTCGTCCGGGGTGTAGCCGAAGATGCCTTCGCAGGCCGCGCTGACGTAGACAATGCGTCCGCCTGTATCCACAAGGAAGACAGCATCGAGCAGCAGGTCGACGATGTTGGGCAGCGTGGCAGGCGGTTTCACGTTCATGTGGACAGCATAACCCGATTCATAGTTCCTCGTCGGCAATCAAAATCAAGGGCTGTGGGCTTCCTGCATGGCCACGGCGCGCAGGCAGAAAGCCTGGATGGACTGGATAAGGCCGGTTTGCTCGATGGCCGGTTCCGCATCGGCCGTCCAGGCAAGGGGACCCACCAGCGCCTCGGAAATGACGCCGACCAGGGCCGCGGCCGAGACCGCGGGCGACTGCGGCGGAAAGTCGCCGCTGCGGATGCCGTCCTCGACCAGCTTTTCGAAAATTTCGGCATAGGCGCGGCGGTAGCGCAGGCGTTCGGCGTCCACTAGCGTATCGACGGGCTCGGCGATCAGGGCATAGGCCAGCCGCCGGCCGCGCAGCGCGCGTGCGGAAAATGCCTCGATCGCGTCGAGCAGGCGTTTCGCCGGCGCGCCTTCTGCCCAGGCGTTTTGCCGGACGACGGCGAGTTCCTTTTCCGTCGCGCCCCGGAAAATTTCCGCGCACAACTGCGCCTTCGATTCAAAGTGCTTGTAGACGGCACCGGTGGCGATGCCGGCCTCGCGGGCGACGGCGTTGATGGTGAGTGCTCCGAAGCCGCCGGTGCATACCAGCAGGAGGGAAGCATCCAGTATGCGCTGCCGCATCGCTGCTTTGCGGGCGGCAGTCTTCTCGGTTGGCCGGTAAACCATGCGTCATCTCTTGTCGTTATTCGGGGCAGTGTAACCGAGCAAGGAGATTGCCGACAAGCAAACACTTGACAGGCGAGACAACGCATGATGAACTGGATGACAATAAATGAACATTAATTCACACCTTGTGGGCGGGAGAGAGACATGCCGGAAATTGCGCGCGCCAACCAGTACTTCGCCGAGACGCATATCGTCGAAAACCAGCCGCGCCCGCTGGAAGACTACAACCTGTACCGCGAGGACCGCGCCCTCCGGGAAGCCGTGGCCCGGGAAGGTGCGTCGTGGGCGGAGGACGGGCTGCACGCCTTCGGCGCGCTGGCCGGTTCGCGCGAGCTGATCGAGCTGGGATTCCAGGCCAACGAGAACAAGCCGGTACTCTACACGCATGACCGCTACGGTCGCCGCGTGGACGAAGTGCGATTCCATCCGGCTTACCACCGGTTGATGCAGGTGTCGATCGAGCACGGGCTGCACGCCTCGCACTGGACCGATCCGCGCGAGGGGGTGCAGGTCGCACGCGCTGCAAAGTTCTACATGCAAAGCCAGGTCGAGGCGGCGCACTGCTGTCCCATTACCATGACCTCGGCGGCGATCCCGGCGTTGCGCCTGCAGCCCGACATTGCCGCGCAATGGGAACCGAAAATCCTCGCCCGTCATTACGATCCGCGCAACGTGCCCGACAGCCAGAAGGAAGGTGTCACCATCGGCATGGCGATGACGGAGAAGCAGGGCGGCTCCGACGTCCGCGCGAACACGACGCGCGCGATCCCGCTCGGCAGCGGCGGTCCCGGCCAGCCGTACGAACTGGTCGGCCACAAGTACTTCGTGTCGGCGCCGATGTGCGATGCCTTCCTCGTGCTGGCGCAGGCGCCCGGCGGGCTGTCGTGCTTCCTGTTGCCGCGCTGGCGTCCCGACGGCAGCAAGAATCCGCTGCAGATCCAGCGCCTGAAGAACAAGATGGGCAATGTGGCCAATGCGTCGTCCGAGACCGAACTGCGCGGTGCATGGGCCGTCATGATCGGCGGGGAAGGGCGCGGAGTCGCGACCATCCTGAAGATGGTGTCGATGACCCGTTTCGACTGCATGATCGGCTCGGCGGCCGGCATGCGCCAGGCGGTCGTGCAGGCCACGCATCACTGCGCGCAGCGTGCGGCTTTCGGCAGGCTGCTGTCGGAACAGCCGCTGATGCAGAACGTGCTGGCCGATCTTGCGCTCGAAAGCGAGGCCGCGCTGGCGATGACGATGCGTATCGCGCGCGCGCTGGACAGTGAGAACGAATCGGAGAAGCTCCTGGTGCGCATGGGCACCGCCGTCGGCAAGTACTGGATCTGCAAGCGCACGCCCGGTCATGCGTATGAGGCGATGGAATGTATCGGCGGCAGCGGGGTCATGGAAGACAGCATCATGCCGCGACTGTTCCGCGAATCGCCGGTCAATTCGATCTGGGAAGGCAGCGGCAACGTGCAATGCCTGGACATGCTGCGTGCCATGCAGAAGGACCCGGGATCACTCGAGACATACATGGCGGAGTTGCAACTGGCCGCCGGAGGAAATCGCCATCTCGACCAGTACGTCGCCTTGCTCGCGAAGGAGTTTGCCGACCGCGCCGACGTCGAGTACCGCGCCCGCGCCATCGTCGAACGCATGGCGCTGGCCTTGCAGGGGGCCTTGCTCGTCAGGCACGGCGACCAGGCGGTGGCCGACGGTTTCTGCCTGTCTCGCCTCTCGGGTGCGGCCAGCGGCCTCGTCTACGGGAACCTGCCTCGCGGCGTGGATTGCGCGGCCATCATCAAGCGGGCGGCCGTCAACGCCTGAAATTCAGAGCAGCCGGGGCGGTCGCGCGAAATCGATGGTCGCGCGCACGGCTCCCAGCATCTCGGCCAGCAGCGGCCGTTCGTCATTGCGCCGTTTCTGGAAGGTGTAGGCCAGCGGCGACAGGGCCGGCATGCCCTGCAGTACCCGCAACTCGCCGCGCCGCGCGAGCGAGCGCGCCCAGCTCTCCGGCAGGAAGCCCACTCCCGTTCCTTCGATCAGCAATCCCGCGATCGCGCCCCAACTATTGCAGCTCAGGCGGTATGCCGGATCGATGTCGGTCGCCAGCAGCCATTCGTCGAGGACGCGGCTCGTGCCGGCGCCCTGGGGCAGCGTGACGAGGGGATGGTCGCGCAACATTTTTTCCGTCAGTTTCGTCGACTTTCCCGCGAGCGCGGGCGATGCCGCCCAGACGAAATGCGCCTTGCCTACGGTGTGCGAAGCAATGGACGGATGTGGCGAGCGTCCGGCGATCACCGCGCAATCCAGCTCCCCGTTGCGCAACCGCTCGTCCAGCACGCGCCCGATATCGACATGCGGTTCGAGCCGCAGGTCCGGGAAGCGATGGCTGACGCGGGAGGCGAGTTGCGGCAGCCACGTGAGGGCGCTGAATTCGCCGACGCCGAACAGGCAGCGGCCGGCAACGCGTGCGTCGGCCGCCACGGATTTGCGCGTCTCCTCCGCAGCAAGGAGCATCTGGCTCGCCCTTGGCAGCAGACGCTCGCCGGCGTCAGTCAGGGCTGCCTTGTGTCCGGATCGGTCGAACAGGGCCACGCCAAGCGATTCCTCCAGTTCCACGAGGCGTTTGGACAGGGAGGACGTGGTCACGTGCAGGCGCTCGGCTGCCATCGCGAAGCTGGCGCAGGTGGCGGCCCAGTAGAAGGCTTCGAGCTGTTTGAGCGTCATGGCGAAATAGTGTCGGAAAAGCGAATAAACATATTAATATAAATTCGCTTTTTTGAACCAAGCTACGCGGCTAAAGTAGTCTCCGTCAACGGCACGGAGGAAGAACATGGAAAGGGCGGCGCATGAAGCAGGAACATGGAAGGCGACCACGCCGCGCGCGGCCTACGCACCGGAACCGTCCCTGCCGCGGCGTCTGGCGCGGATACTGTCTCTCGACGATTTCGAGGACGCCGCGAGGCGGCATCTTCCGCGCCCCCTGTTCGGCTATATCTCCGGCGCGGCGGAAGACAACCGCTCCCGCGAGGACAACCGCTCCGCTTTCGACGAGTACCGCTTCCTGACGCGCGTGCTCGTTGACGTGTCGCGCCGTTCGCAATCCGTCTCCCTGTTCGGGAAAACCTACGCCTCACCCTTCGGCATCGCCCCGGTCGGCATCAGCGCGTTGTCGGCCTACCGCGGCGACATCGTACTCGCCGAAGCAGGGCAGCAAGCCAACATCCCGGCAATCATGAGCGGCACGTCGCTGATCCCGATGGAGGAAGTCGCCGAGACGGCACCCGGAACCTGGTTCCAGGCCTACCTGCCGGCCGACGAGTCGCGCATCGACGGGCTGATCTACCGGGTACGCAGTGCCGGATTCGAGACGCTGGTCCTGACCGTCGATATTCCTGTCTGGGCCAATCGCGAGAACAACATACGCGCCGGGTTTTCAACACCGCTGCGTCCCAGCCTCAGGCTCGCGTGGGACGGGCTTGTCCGCCCTCGATGGCTGTTCGGTACGCTGGCGCGCACGCTTCTCGCCTCGGGCATGCCGCACTTTGAAAATTCCTTTGCCACGCGCGGCGCGCCCATCGTGTCGCGCACCGCGATCCGGGATACGACCGGGCGCGAGCACCTCAACTGGGCCCACATCGCCCGTATCCGGAAGCTATGGCAGGGACCAATGGTCCTCAAGGGCATTCTGCACCCGGAAGACGCCAGGAAGGCGCGTGATTTGGGTGCGGACGGCATCATCGTGTCGAATCACGGTGGCCGTCAGCTCGACGGCGCCGTATCCGCCTTGCGCGTACTGCCGCGCGTGCTGGAGACCGTCGGGGACTATCCGGTCATGCTAGACGGCGGGATCCGGCGCGGCACGGATGTGCTCAAGGCGCTGGCGCTAGGGGCGCGGGCGGTCTTCCTCGGGCGGCCTTTCATGTACGCCGCGGCAGCGGCGGGTCCGCAAGGGGTGCAGCGCGCCATCCGGCTATTGCGGGATGAGGTGGACAGGAACATGGCGATGCTGGGCATCAACCGGCTTGAAGAACTGGATAGCGGCTTCCTCATCCGCCGCGAGTGAATGCAAACCACAAGGAGGGACATCATGCGAAAACACACCCTGTTCGGGGCAATCGCCGCACTGACCGAGCTGGAAAAGATGAAGAATCTGGTGATCAAGCAGGGAATCAAGTTCGAAGGAACCTGAGCGGATCGCATCCCATCCTTGTTTTGTTGACTACGATCAAGGAAATGTGCGGACAGGGTGCATACCCTGTCCCTACGCACATATTGATCCAAGGCATCCTGTGGAATGCCGGTCTGAGCAGTGCGCGATCGATCAATCCATTTTCAGAATCAATCATGGTCAACTCCCTGAATATCAAGTTCCACAACATTCCCGCTTCCGAAGCCGTCGAAGCCGAAATCCGCAAGCGCGCGGAAAAACTGAGCCAGATCTCCGACCGTATCAACCGTTGCGACGTGACGGTGGAAACCAGCGGCAAGCACAAGCACCAGGGGCACGAGTATGAAGTGCGCATCGACCTGACCATTCCCGGCGCAGAAATCGTGCTCAACCGTGTCCATCCCAATGAAGACGTGTACGTCGCCGTGCGCGACGCATTCGATGCAGCTGCCCGCAAGCTGAAGGAGCACCTGCAGGTTCAGCGCGGTGACGTGAAGGCGCACGAAATGCCGGAAGTGGAATAATCCCCGCGCGCAACGTGTATTGAAACGGAATATCAAGCAGGCCCTGGTCGGACCGACGAGCAAGATCAGTCAGGCCTGCGGGATACCGTTTGCCTTCTGCAGTAATTCAAGGAAGTCCTCCGCCGGCACCGGCTTGCTGTAGTAGAAGCCCTGTGCCGCGAGGCAGCCACGCGCCAGGAAAAAATCAACCTGCTCCTGTTTTTCCACTCCCTCGGCCACCACGTGCAAATGCAGGCTTTGCGCCATCGCGATGATGGCAGTGACCAGCGCCATGTCGTTCGGATTCTCCCCGATGCCACGCACGAAGGTCTGGTCGATCTTCAATGTGTGGACCGGAAAGCGCTGGAGATAGGCCAGGCTTGAATACCCCGTCCCAAAATCGTCGATCGACAGTTGTATTCCCATGGCGCTCAAGTGCTTGAGCGCCATCATGTTTTCTTCGCTGCGTGGCAGCAGGAGATTTTCGGTGATCTCCAGTGCCAGCGCGCTGGCCGGCACCTCGGTTTCGGTGAGGATGCTTTCGACCGTGGAGAGAAAATTGGATTGCGAAAGCTGGCGAGGCGAAAGGTTGACCGCCATGCGAAATCCGGGATGGCCGGCGTTGTGCCAGATGCGCAACTGCTTGCAGGCTTCGCGCAGCACCCATGTACCAAGCGGCACGATGAGGCCTGTCTCTTCCGCGATGGCGATGAATGAACTGCAGGGGATCGGCTCGCGGTCCGGCTGTCGCCAACGCAACAAGGCCTCGGCTGAATAGATCCTGCCGGTTTTCATGTCGACCTGCGGCTGGTAGTAGAGTGCGAATTCGCCGCGCGCAAAAGCGTGGTGCAAGCGATTTTCCTGTTCCAGGCGCTGCTCCACGGACCTGCTCAAGGATGGCGTGAAGAACTGGTAATTGCTCCGGCCGGCCTCCTTTGCGCGGTACATCGCCATGTCGGCGGCGCGCATCAAGGCTTCTACATTGGTGCCGTCATCGGGATACACTCCGATACCGATGCTGGCCCCGACATGCATTTCCGTGGTGTGGAGAGTAAAGGGTTTATCCAGGGCATCGAGAACTTTTTGTGCAACCAGCGCCGCATCGCTCCTGCCATTCATCAGCGACAGGCACAACACGAATTCATCGCCCCCCAGGCGTCCGACGTCGTCATTCTTGCGCAAGCATTGCTGCAGACGCTGCGCGACCAGCTGCAACAAGCTGTCACCCACCATGTGGCCCAGCGAATCGTTGATATTCTTGAAATAATCGAGGTCGACGAAAAGGACGGCAATCTGCGTCTTGTTTCGATTCGCATAGTCGACCGCCTTCTGGATGCGATCTTGCAGCAACACGCGGTTCGGCAAGTCGGTCAATGCATCGTAATGCGCCATGTGGCGAATGCGGAACTCAGCCCGCTTTCGCTCCGCGTTTTCTTCCTGCAGGCGCTGATTGGCGGCGATCAGCTCGGCAGTGCGCGCCTCGACCAGGTCTTCCAGCCTTTTCTGCAAGTTGCGCAGCGACAGGTGGGTCCTGATCCGCGCCAGGACTTCTTCCACCTGCAGGGGACGCACGACGTAGTCGACGCCGCCGCTTGAAAAGGCCTTGAGCTTGTTCAGCTCCTGGTCTGCCGAGCTGAGAAAAATCACCGGGATATCGCGCGTGCGCGCATCTGCCTTCAATCGCCTGCACAGTTCGTACCCATCCATGCCTGGCATGAAAACATCGAGCAGGATCAGGTCGGGAAGGGTGGTCTGGACAAATTGCAGCGCGAGCTCACCGTTGGTAGCCGGATGAACAAGATATCCATGCTCGCCAAGCATGTTCATGAGCAGGCGCAGGTTCGCCGGCGAGTCATCGACGATCAGGATTCTTTCCGGTGCGCCTGGTGCATTTGCCGTGCTCGGACAATCAGTCATTTGGACTCCCTGGACTATTCCTGCGCGGGACTCTGCGGCCTTGGGCCTTCATCATCGATTTCGCTAAGCACTTTCAGGATCGATTTATAGTCAAACTGATCGGCGGCAGCATCCAACGCCTGCGCCAGATCCGTGTCGATGCCGGAACGAATCGTCTCGATAATCGTGTTGATCGCGCCCGCATCCAGTTTTAGCAGCGCTTGCGCAAGTTCGGTGCGCAACTGCGCCGGGAGGCGTGCCAATGAGGCAGCATCCAGCCGGGTCGCAGGGATTGGCACGGCATCCTGGGCATACTCAAAGCGCACCTTCAAATGCTCTTCCATCAACTCGAACAGTGCATTCTCCCGAAACGGCTTGCGCACGAAATCGTCGCAGCCAATCGCGAGGATCTGTTCGCGCTCCTCCTCGAAACTGCTCGCCGTCAGCGCGATCACGATCGTCTTCTGTCCTTGTTCAGTCGCCTTGATCCGTCTGGTTGCTTCGCGGCCGTCCATGACTGGCATGCGCATATCCATCCAGATCAGATGAGGCTGCCATTCTTCCCAGATCGCGATAGCCTCTTCGCCATTGCACGCACCGCGCACTTCAAACCCCAGCGGCGTAAGCTGCTTGAAGAGCAGCAGGCGGCCGTCCTCCCTGTCGTCCACTGCAAGAATGCGATACTGCGGCTGTCCGGGCGCCAGGCCTGTCACGCGCCGGCCGGGCGGCGTAGCGTTAGCGTCGATATCATCGCGTGCCACTGGACGAACGGGAATGAGAAACGCGACGGTGCAGCCTCGTTCCGGTTCGCTCGATATGGTCAGCGCGCCGCCCATCAGTTGCACGAAGCTACGGCTCAATGCCAAGCCGAGGCCGGTTCCTTCCTTGGCCAGTTGTCCCGCCTTTGCTTGAACGAAGGCTTCGCCCAGGCGACTCAGTTCTTCCGGCGAAATACCAATCCCGGTATCGGCAACAGAAAAATTCAATGAGCAGGACGGCTCTGCCTCGCCTGCGTCCTGCGTTTGAACAGGTTCTCGGTCCGAACATGCCTCCATGCGCACTTTCAGCACCACGCCGCCATTCGAGGTGAACTTTAATGCGTTGCTGAGCAGGTTGATGAGAACCTGGCGCAGCTTGACCTCGTCTGCGCGTATGAATTGCGGAATGCCTGCGTCGTATTCGACGTTCAGATCCAGGCCCTTTTGCCAGGCGGCCGCCGCGAACATGTCCTCCAGTTCATCGAGCAATCCATGGAGGTCAAAATTCCTTTCGACGAGCGTCGCGCGTCCCGCTTCGATCTTGGACAGGTCAAGGACCTGGTTGATCAGCGAATACAAATGCTCGCCGCTCTTGTGCACCACGCGCAAGTCATCGGCCAGTTCCGCCGCCAACCGTTTGTCGCGGAGGATCAAGCGTGTGAATCCCAATATGCTGTTCAATGGCGAGCGCAATTCGTGGCTCATATTTGCCAGGAATGCGCTTTTCGCCTGGCTCGCCGCTTCCGACGCTTTCGCGCGCTGGGCCTCGGCATTCGCCAGTGCGAGGTGATGCGTCGCATCGATTTTTGCCGCTTCCGCACGACGCCGTAAGTGCATGACGACACTGCCCAGCAATAACAGGGAGAACGCAAAGGCAAGCGCCAGGGTGATACGCACCGTATCGGTCTGCTGTTGTTCCGCGCGCAGTCGCGCATTCTCTGCTTCCTTCAACCTCACATCGAAGCGTGTCTTGAGTTCGTCAGCCAGCTTCGTATTGGCCGTCTCCACCAGGCGCTGGCTCGACTCCAGCTGCGACTCCATTTCCTGATAGGCTTTTTGGTAGTCGCCCAGCCTTGCGTAAAGCCTGGCGGCGCGGGCGTAGTAATCGGCGTAAATCTTGGCGCTGTTGTAATAGCCGTTTCGCGGCAAGGCAACTTTTGCGTCAAGCAAGGATTCCAGGATTTCATCTGTGCGGCCGAGTTCGGCAAGCGCTTCGGCGCGCGTGAGAAAACCACCCACCAGGTAATACCGGTCGGCGATCTGCGCAAGGCCGGGCAAGGATTGCCGAAGAAGAGTCAGCGCTTCTTCGAATCGCTTGTCCTCTTTAGCGACGCGCGCAAGATGAAATTTGATAATTACTTTATAGTTTCCCGCGCCCATTTCATATGAACTGGCCATCGCTCTTTCGAGGTAATGCCTGGCCTCGTCATACTTCCGGCGATGAAAAAAGCTCAGCCCCAGCCCGACATGGTGAAGGCTTGCGGTATGCCGGTACACAGCCGGATCGATGAGTTCAAGCGCCTGCCTGAAATAGCTCTCCGCTTTTTCCTGGTCTTCCTCGTTGGCTTCGGGGCCGCCGAAGACTTCGGCAATTTGGCCCAAGGCCTGTGACATGCCGGCATTGTCTTGCTGCTCCTGGAAGAGCGCGTAGGCTTTTTCCAGGATTGCCATTGCCTCGGATTTCTCGTCCCTTGAAACATATCCCTTTCCCATGTCGAGATAAATCATCGGCAGACACGAACTTAACTGATGCCTCTGGGCGAAAACGATTGCTTCGCGGTACATCAGGTTCGCATCCTTGAATTGGAACATAGAGAGATCCTTGGCTCTCTTGCTGAGCAACTCGCACATTGCCTGAAGCGCACCATGCTCGCGATAAATGGCAATGATGCGATTGGAAATCTGGTTGCTGATACCCCTGTCGACGTGCGAATGCGCTATAACCAGAATGCGTAATGCCCTCAATTCTCCTTCGAGGTCTCCATTCTTGTTCGCCTGGTCAGCAGCGCTCTTTGCATCCTTTGCGGCGACATCCGGACCGTAATCGGCAATCCTGATTAGATCACGCAGCTCGTCCTCTGCCGCGTGCACATTCAAGCTCACACAAATCAGCAAGACGCATACGAGCGCGCAGGGCAGGATCCGGATCATATGGGGACGTCGCGGCTGTCTGGAAAATAGCATGGAAGACTGACCTTATTTTCTTTTTCCCGAGGCGTGCGATTCTCGATACGCCGTCACGAACTTGCCGTTGATGTCCGCAAGAACGATCGCAAGTCCTGAATCCAGACGCACGAACATCGAGCCAACGAATGCGTCTCCCGGGAAGGCACGCTTGGGCTTGCCCTTGTCATCCTTGAGCACGGTAAATCCCGTATCGAGTGCAACCGCATACGCATTGCCGATGCCAAGCGGACGACAGGGATCGTTGCTCGCGGATTTGGCGATGAAGCTGACAATACCGCTGTTTTCCAGTACCGCCTGCGTGATTTGCTCGCCACCATTTTCCGAACCGCCCCTTTGCAAGTCGATCAACCAGCCTTTGTCGGTGCTCCCGTGGTGCTGTCCGCCTTCCATCACGGGGGCAAAGTCAGCCCGTGTCAGCGGATGCCGGACTGTTGAGGGCATCTGCCTGCCTCCGTCTCGAATCGCATACATGGTCTGCTGCTGCGGATTCCAGGAATCGGTCGCTCCGAGGTCCCTTCCGGTTCCGATCAGTATCCAGCGGCTCTGCTGATTTGCCGAAATGGCGATGTGTGGTGCCGCGGTTACGGGTTGCGGTTTTCCGGCGGAATCGGTCAGAACGGCGATCTTCACTGGGGGCGGGTACTTTCCTGTTTTGACCGACAAGTCGAAACGCCACACATTGCCCAGAAGGTCGCCCGCATAGAGGTGGCTGGCCGAGAAGTCCCCTGCATTCTCTACATATGCTGCCCCCTGCGCGAGACCATCGCTGCGCGCGGATGTGCCGATTTTCTGGATCAGTTTGCCGGTGCGTGCATTAAGGACATAGAGGAATCCTTCGCGGCTCCCATTTCCCTGTCCGTTGTCGTAACCCGAGGTGAGAAGTACAACCCATCCGTCTTTGGCCGTGTGTACGATGACCGGGCGACCGTAGCTGAAACCCATGTCCTTGTCAGTAAATTCCCAGAGAACTTTCTCCGCCGCCGCCGCCTCGCTCGCCACCGCCGCGCCGTCGGTCACATCAAGGGCATAGAAGCCTTTTCCCCCTTTGCCCAGTCCGCCCACTAGGAGGGTACGCCAATCAGGTGACTTTCCATTCGCACCCTTGGTGTCGGAAAAATCGACATCGCGGACGTCCAAGGGAGCATCTACGTAGTAGCGATGCAGATACGGCTTTGTTCGTGAAGCGAGTGCGGCCAGGCCATCCACAGAAGGCCTGCCGCTCGGTCCGGCGATCACGAAGCTGGGGATATAAGCCCATGCCTCCTGCCCGCCCTCTGCGTCCCTGGCCAAGTCGGTTTCGCCATTGAATGCATGCAGCATTCCGTCGTTGGCGCCGACATAAATCATCTTCTTGCGCGCGTGGGCCTTGAAAGCGGCGTAACCCGGGTGAGCCGATTCACTATACGAAGCCCCTTTTCCTGCCACCACCACCGCACCGGAGTGGACCATATCGCCCAGGATATGGACGCGTTCCCGAAACGATTTCGTTTCTTTGCCTTGATTTCCCCGGATGTATTCCACCATGTCGGTCTGTGCCGTGCTGCTTGTTCCCAGAGCGCGCTGCAGGGATGCTGAAAGCTTGTCTTGCGCAAAAGGTACGCCGCGGCCCGCGCTCATCGTGATGATTTTTCTCTTGCTTCTCCAGCCATCGCCTGCTGCGAGCTGGTCAAGCAGGGCTGCAGCGCTCCACGATCTTTTGAAACTGGCTGACATCGATGGCGCCTTGTCCATGACCAGATCGCCTCCCAAAACGTCGCCGCTCCATTGGGCGGATGTGAAGGAGGTCAGATAGACACTGACTTTGCCAACGGCGTCAGCGTTATGTTGATATTCAACTGCCACCCCGGTGCTTGCGCTTATGCGTGACGATGCGGCAATAGACGAAAATATGCTGCTTAGCGCGCTGCTGATCTCCCTCGTGCTCCGGACCGCAAAATAGTTGGCGGGAAAGCGCTCACGCGCGTCGGGACTCTCCTTGCGCTGTGGATCGGCCTCTATATCGAGACCCTCGGGACCGCCATACTTTGCCGCCATCCACAACTGGTTATTGGTGGCAGTGGGACGGCTCTCGATAACGGTGACAAAAAACGACTGCGCCGTTTGCTTGCCGATGGTGGGGGGCCATGCCGCGTCGTCCGGTCGAATGTCCTGCGTGTTTGCCCAGTACGCCAGCCCGGCGACATAGAACGAATTCCAATGCGATATCCTCGGATGCGTTCGGCCAATCTTTCCCAAGCCCTCGAAGGCTGCCACTTTATCTGTCAGCGCAGTGGCATCAATCGCAGGATCCGGCACGCTGGGCACGCCCTCATGGCCGGAGCAGGTGTCGACAAGCGTATTTCCCGGAACAAGTGTGTCGCACCATGTTGCCGGGTCGGATAAGGTAACAATGAAGTTCTTTTGGCAGGAATGCTGGATAGGGTCATCCCAGTCGGAAATGACCGGAAACCCGTCTTTCATGTTCCTGTAAATGTCACGGATGTATTCGGGAGTGGGAGAGAGGCCCCGCAGATAGCGCAGGCTCTCGTAGTACAGTTCGCCGACCGGGTCAAAGTTCTTGTAGCCGTCGGTCCTGCCAAACTTGTTCAGGAAATTGACAACCCCGCTATTCGGGACGGCGCTTTGCATGGCATCGACGGGATCGGGATTGGTAAGAAATATGCCATCAACGGATGACCACTCCGCATTTGGATTGTCGGCGAGAACCCTGCCGCCGACGTATCGCATGGGGCCAACATCTTTCAGTCGGGCGCGCAGTACGCCGCCGGCGCGCGAAAGGTCAACATTCGAAAGATACGACGTCGCGCCGAAGCGCATTGCCTGGCTGTAGTCATGAATCAATCCGGCGGGCTTGTACACTTGACCGAATTTCCTGCAATTCTTCTCCAGGCCTATCTTGTGATCGCATACTTTAACGCGAACATTAAAGGTTTCCGCAGTCAGAAAATTAATATCGTCACTGACCTGTATTTGCACGCCATCGCGTATCTGGATATGTTGATCGCTTACGCGAAGATAGAGCGGTGCGTTAGCGTTGCTCGGATAAGGCGTCACCGTGCTCCGGTCCACAGGAGTAACGGTCGCCTCCTTTTGTGTAAAACTGCTTCCTCCAACGCGTCTTAGATGAAGACCGGTCGGGACACGCCCGGTATGCCTGGCCTTTTCCAGAATGGTGGTGGAGGCCGTGTCAACGGAGCGATTACCGCCGGTCAGTGCAATACGAATGCCGTCGGCAACCTGGGTAGTCGCCCAATTCAGGTAATTGCCACTCCACCGTCTGCTACACTCGTGGAAACGATTGGCATATTCCCTTGGTACGAAAGCCCCTCTCGACTTGTCCGCGGTTCTGGAGAGAAGATCGGCGTCGTAGTCATAGCATTTGTACGGATCGAAATAGCCCGGATAAGTTACTTCCTTGAAGTAGCAGAGGGATTCGTTCATTGAGTCGCCGATCCGGGGGCGTTTGAACGTCCTGATTCCCGGACATTGCTTGTATCGGGTAACCCCTTTCGAGTCAATGAATTCCAGGGGGTCAGCCGCGTTCCGGTAAGCGAAGGACTCGCCGATGCTAAATTCACTGGAGATGGCAAACAGGACATTGGCAGGAATGTGCGTGTCTGCCGCTACTGGCGCATCGTGGAGCGGAATCTTTGCGGCAAGGGCGTAATTGAAAAGAAGAGACGCCAGCGTCGCAATCATGAGACGTTTCATTGCCTTACTCATGATCGATTTCAACCCGCTTTCTTTGCTCCCGGTTGCTCCCGGCTACGGCACGCAACAGAAGAATTTTCAGGTAATCGTCGATGCGTGCGACTTTCTCGTTGAACAGGTTGAAAAAGACCAGCCCGAATACGGCGATGCCGATGCCTAACGCAGTTGCGAATAATGCCGTTCCGATCCCCTTGCTCACTGCTGCAGGATCGGAAATTCCGGACTGTGCCAGGACAGCGAAGGTGTCGATGATGCCGAAGATCGTTCCCAGCAGACCGAGCAGCGGTGCGGCAGTCACCACGGTATCCAGTATCCAGAGACGGCTTACCAGTCTCGCCTTCATGGCGATGTAGATGGCTTCCGATAAATCTTCAACATTGCGCGGATCGACAAGAAGATGCCGGGTATCCAGCAATTCCCGTACGGCCTGGGGACCGATACTGTCTCTATTGACCAGCGGCTGGGGCAAATCGGCAAGACATCGAATTTCGCTATGCATGGCAGCAGCCAGTTCAACGGCGTGGCGCAGGTTGACCGCGTAGAAGATCAGGCGCTCGACGATGACGGTGATGGCAATAGCGATGACACCGTACATGACATAGAAAGTTATCTGGTGAAACCTTTCGTAGTCCATCTGCAACCCTCCGTGTTGCCGCCTCAAGTCAAAACACAACCCCATAAGAAATGCTGACAAAGCGCGGCGCTCCGGCAAAATAAGTGGGATTGTTCGCCGCGGTATTGGCGACACCTCCCCTTGACGCGAGATAGCTTTTGTCGAAAAGATTGGTGACGTTGAGTCGCAGGACTTGATTCTTGAGATACCACGCGTCCGGCAATTTGTAACCCATGTTGAGGTTGGCGACCGTATAGCCGGGAACACTTTCATCGTTCACCAGAGTGGAGAAGAATTTTCCGGTGTACTTTGCCTGAAGCTGCGCGTAGAAGGGGCCTGAAGCATATTGAATGCGGATGCCGGCAATATTGTGCGGCGTGTTGGGGAAATCCTTGCCCTTTGTCGGCAGTGAGGTTGTCGCCCCAGTCTTGAGATTCTCCTTCATCTCGCTTTCGGTATACGCGTACGAGCCGTAGACACTCCACCCGCCGAAGAACGGTCGTGTTCCCGCCTCCAGCTCTATCCCCTTGACGATCACCTTGCCGACATTGGTCAAGATCGTTCCTCCTGCCTGGTCGTCAAATGCGGCAGCCAGCCGGTCGTCAAAGTTCGTGTGAAATGCAATGGCGGAAAAGTTGAATGCCGCTCCTTGCGACCGGTAGCCTAAATCGGTGTTGATCGAACTCTCCGGTATGGTATTGGCAGCCCTGAACAGCACTTGCCCACGCGTAATCGAGTTCGTGTAGATCTGGTTATTGGGCGGCTTGAAGTTTCTCGAAACATTTGCAAAGACGTGACTTGCCTGTGTCAGCCAATAGCGTACGGCGGCGCTTGGAAGCACTTTGCTGAAGCGTTGCTTCAATTGGTAATCGGAAAAGCTGTTGGCCGTCCCCGCGTTGACGGCTCCCGAGCCGGCGCGCCCCTCGCTCGCATAGTTGAAAAAGTCATTGGTAAATTGAGGGGCACGAGCGCCGATCGCCACATTCAGTTTTTCGTTCATGAAGGTCATCGAGTCCTGCACAAACGGCTGTTTCGCAGTCGTGATGGTGAGTCGGGAGGTGTTTTCGTACGGGGTTCCGTCGGGGCGCAGGATCACGTCGTCACTCAGCCATACATCGGCTGCGGTGCCGTCGTTATTCACACGAACTGCCGGATTGGTTTGGCGCAGTCTGGCCCGTTCGAACCAATAACCAAATGTGAGCCTGTGATTATCCAGCTGCCAATTGAGTCGGACGGTAATGCCTGGGCGGTGGGTATCGTTGAGGGTCTGCCGGGCGACCAGGATTGAATCCAGCGTATCGCCGTCACCGTTGATATCCGTCCTGCCTGTCAGGGTACGGGTTGTGCTGTCGAGGAAAGCGTTTTCGGCAATGACCGCCTCCTGACTGGCCCCGGTGGAATTACTGGTCCAATAGTAGGGCTCCACATCGAGACGCAAGTCAGGCTTGAGCTGGAAATTTCCTTTGAACGAATACATCCAGTTGCGTGCCGGATTGCGGTTGAGCCCGTAGTAGCCGATAGCCGTTTCGACCTGCGCGGTTCCGTTGACTGGAGTGAGGTGTCCCTGGAAGGTTTCGGGAAAGTCGAAGCCGCGGCCAAACTGAGCGTACTGCTGTTTGGTAATCGCCCGGATATTGTGATTCATCTGCACATTGTGCAGTCCGCTGAAGCGGATACGATTGCCCGGAGAGATGTTCCACTCGGCCCCGAACCCGTACTGATCGCGGTTTGCATAACCTTTTCCCTTCCATTTGTCGACGTGGCTCTCGGAGGCCGAAATATAGGCTTTGAATCGATCGTCAAGAAGTTTGCCGGTCTCGGCACGCAAGAATGTCTTGCGAAGGTTCAGCCCGCCAAGTGTCTGTGAAAAGCGGAATCCGGTTTTGTCGGTGGGGTCGCAGGTGGCGACGTTGACGGTGCCGCCGACTGCGTAGATGTTAGGCGCATCAAACTCGCTCGAAGCGCGGGTCACGGACACCTGGCAGAGATTCTCCGGGTCTACGAATGGCTGCGGAAAGACGGTGCTTGCGCCGTCGTTGATGGGCACGCCGTCGATCGTGAAGCCCATTTGATTGTTCAAGAACGAACGACTTGAGAATGCACTATCGAACAGCCCGGTCGCGTCCGCGCTGGCGGAGTTCACGCCCGGGAGTAATTCAATCAGCTGGAAAGGATCCGCAGTCGCGCGTTCCTTTTCCGCGCTTGCCTGCGATACCACACTGCGCGCCCTGGGTGTGTCGTCCGGCTCGATGAGGCCGGTGCCCAACTCTTCGCCTTCGCCGACGATGGAAATCGTTCCCACCTCGGACGCTTTGGTGGCGGAGTCCGGGCTGGAAGTTTGCGCGACGACCTGGCCGCCGTATGCTGCGAGCAAGGACGTTGCCAGAACTGACAGTGTGCATCGTTTCGGCTGCATGATTCTTTCCTTTTTCAGCAACTTGCCAAGGAGACGGGTAGGGCTTTCTCCAGGATTCCTCCAGCCAGGAGACGCTAGCCAGACGGTTGGAACGTGTAATCCAGGTGAATGCAGAATCTGTGCGTCGATTCCCCTGGAAATGCGCCAGCGGGAAATGGCGGGTAGACCCCCATGCGCAACAGCTTTCTTGCCTCGGCGTCGAGAATCATCGAATGGGATGTGCGTTCAATGACGATTTCGTTTGCTGCGATACCGTCCCGACCCAGATCCATGCAGGCGCGCACCGTACCGGATGGTTTCTGCACGCTCGCCTCGCGTCCGGTCGGGTATTTTTTTCGCCCTTGCACATTGGTTCGTATCTGAGCGATGTACGCTTCATCGATACTCAGGCTTCTTGCTGTTTGGGAGGCCGTCGGGATCAGGGACGGTGTGGAAGACTCAACTGGAGAAGGAGTCGTTGCCGGCACGGCTGGCAGTGGCAATTCGGGGACCTGAAGTCCCTCATTCGCAGGCGAGGAGATCGATGCTGTTGACCGGGGTACGGGCAGTACCTGTGCCGGTGACGATGCGGAATCGCGACTGTGACGCTTCGTCAACGCCTTGGGCGCGGCCATCGCCGGCGGTACGCTTTCAGTTGGTGGTGCAAGCTCCGGTTTCGAGGGGGAGGGCAGCGGAGCAGGCGCTTCAATATTTACTTCGAATCGCCCGTCAGGGAACCTGCTCATCAGATGACGTGCAGGAATGGCAATCAAGAGCATCAATACAAGAAACGCGGGCGGTATACCGAGCCAGTCTCGCATGCGGTAGAGGGCATTCATCGCACCCTCATTTTCTTCGCGCAGCGATCGATAAGGAATCAAAGCCGCTGGCCTTGACGACGTCCAGTACGTCGAGCAATCGCTGCAACCGGACCGATTCGTCGCCATTGACAAGGACGCTCGGCTTTTTCAGGTCCTCCCCCTGCTTTTCGCGAAGCCGCTTCGGAATCTCTTCCAGCGTCACCAGCCGGCCGTCGAGCAGGAGTTCACCTTCCTTGGCGATAGTGATGACCACCCGTACCGGCGTATTCAGCTCCTGTACCTGGGACGACTTCGGCAGCTGGGTTCGAACGCCCAGCGTGGGAATGACGTTGATGCTGATGAGGACAAAAAAAATCAACAGGAACATCATCACATCGATCATCGGAATGATCTCGATGCGCGCCCGTGCCCGCTTGGATTCTCCCCAGCTCCTCATTGGACAACCCTGCTATAGGTTGATCATCATTATTGTTGCTTTAAATATAGTTGATAGCAGAGAAATTGGAAGATGCCGGGTTAATCCTCCTGGAAATTACTCGTCTTCGACAGGAGACACCGCTTCTGGATTGTCAAAATAACAATCAGAGAGTGTTGATTTCCGACTTGCTTTGTCGGTGGGGAAGTCAAGCCGGGTACGATGAAAGCATGTCCTAAGGCTCTATCGCAAAGTACTACTTTGCTGGAACGGGCCGAGAGTCGAAAGACGGTCGCATTCGTTGCCCCCCCTGGCTCTGCAACAGTTCCGCAAATCGCGTGGATGGCACCGCTTCGCTGTAGTAAAACCCTTGAGCTGCCTTGCAGCCGTTCTTTTGAAGAAATTGCGCTTGCTGCAGTGTTTCCACGCCTTCAGCCAAGACCTTGATCTGAAGGCTCTCCGCCATGGCGATAATCGCCGTGACCAGCGCCTGGTCGTTCGGACTGGTCAGCAGTCCGTTGATGAACGCCTTGTCGATCTTCAGCACGTCGATGGGAAACCGCTGTAAATAGGCGAGGCTGGAATAGCCGGTTCCAAAGTCATCCAGCGAAAGATGTATGCCCATCTCGCTCAAGCGATTGAGGACCGTGAGGTTGTCTTCACTGGGCTGCATCAGGATGCTTTCAGTGATTTCC
This sequence comes from Noviherbaspirillum sp. ST9, assembly GCF_048799745.1. Classification (NCBI taxonomy): domain Bacteria; kingdom Pseudomonadati; phylum Pseudomonadota; class Betaproteobacteria; order Burkholderiales; family Oxalobacteraceae; genus Noviherbaspirillum; species Noviherbaspirillum sp. ST9. Next base: position 301,367 of record NZ_JBLWFR010000002.1, read on the forward strand.
AGATCGAGCGCATCGGCCGGCAAGTCGAATTCTTCAAGGATCTTTGCTACCTGCTCATGCAAGTCGCCCTGTTCAAACTGGCGTGGGGAGAGATTGATCGCTACCCTCAAATCCGGGCTGCCATGATTGCGCCAGTACTGCAGTTCCAGGCAGCATTGCCGGAGGAGCCACTCGCCGATAGGCAGGATCAGGCCAGTCGATTCTGCGATCGGCACAAATCTGGCGAACGATACGGGACTGGCCCCTGGCTGCTCCCAGCGCAACAATGCTTCCGCCGAGTAGATGTTGCCGGTTTCCATATCTACTTGCGGCTGGTAGTAGACGGCAAGTTCCTTGTGCATCCATGCGCGACGCAACTGGTTTTCGAGTGCAAAGCGATCCTTGAGGGCCGCGTCAAGCGATGCCGTATAAAACTGGTAGTTGTCACGTCCTCTCTTCTTGGCTTCGAACATGGCGGCATCCGCCGCGCCAAGCAAGGCAACCGCATTTGCGCCGTCGTGAGGATACATGCTGATGCCGATGCTGGAGCTGATATGCAACTCGTGTCCATTGACAGCAAAGGGTTGCTTCATGGAGTTCAGGACTTTTTCCGCAATCAGGACGGCATCACTTCTTTCGTGCAATGCCGGGAAGAGAAGAACAAACTCGTCGCCGCCTGCTCGCGCGATGCTGTCTCCGTGCCGCAGACAGCTTTCGAGGCGCCGCGCGGTCATCTGCAGGAGCCGGTCTCCGATCTGCTGTCCCAAGGAATCGTTGATGCGTTTGAAGTCATCCACGTCGAGAAGAAAAACCGTGACGTGATGATGTTCGCCGGGCTGTACGTGCATGATGCACTGGTCCAGCCTGTCGATGATTGATTTCCGGTTAAGGAGCCCGGAGAGCGAATCGTACTGTGCCAGGTATTTGATGCGCTTTTCAGCGTGCTTTCGCTCGGTCAGGTCGAGCACGAAGGACACTCCTGCCTGATGCGAGCCCTCGATGAACGTGCCGCCAATCATGACCGGCACGCGCTCGCCATCCTTGCGCAGGAATTCCTTGTCATACGAAACAAACCGGGAGGATTGCTTGAGCTGAAGAAATGCATTCTGGTCGCGATCCAGATATTCCGGCGGCGTAATTGCAGCCAGGTCTATTTTTCCGGCCATCAGATCGTTCCTGTCATGCCCGATGATGGACAGGAACGCGTCATTTGCATCGATCACGCCTCTATCGATATCCCAGAAAAAAATTCCGATGATATCGGCATCCACCAGGCTGCGGATTTGCGCCTCTCTCGTGCGCAATTCCGCTTCAACCAGTTTGCGCTCGCTGATTTCCTCATTCAACCGGCTATTGGCTTCGGTCAGGGCAGCAGTTCTTTCACGAACACGCTCTTCAAGGCTTTTCTGCAGTTGGGCCAAAGTGAGATGGGTGTTGATCCGCGCCAGGACTTCTTCCTCTTGCAGAGGCTTCACGACATAGTCGATTCCTCCTGAAGAAAATGCCGTGACCTTGTCCAATACCTCATCGGCGGCACTGATGAAAATGACGGGAAGGTTTCGTGTGCGTTCATCGGCTTTGATTTGCCGGCACACTTCGTACCCATCCATCCCCGGCATCCTGATATCGAGCAGGACAAGGTCCGGAAGGGTCGTTTGCAGAAATCGGAGGGCATCTTTGCCGCTGATGGCGGGATGGACGATATAGCCTTGGGCTCCAAGCATGCTGATCAAGAGACGCAAATTGCCGGGAGTATCGTCTACTACCAGAATCTTTCCCTTGGGGTTCTTTTGCCCGCCGTCAAAGTCCATAGTGACCACCTCTTGGTTATTCTGGTATCAGCGATGTAGAGCGTCAATGACGAAGTTCCAGAATAGTGCAGCGACTAAAGCTTGCGCAAAAGACCTCAAAAAAATCGTATCGCGATTGAACTTTTTCCAACCTTCCATATCGGCGAAGCGTTACGGCGACCCGCCGGATTATGGTTGCGTATAGTGAAAAGGCAATGCATAATGCGAACGAATCATATGTCTTATATAAGACCTGGAAAGTCCGCGAATTCCACCGGGAAATACGCGAGCCGGGCAGGGCAATGATTGAAAACTTGACAACCTCCCCGAGAAAACCAACTAAAGGCAACGTATGAGCGATCCGACCATCATCTACACGCTAACCGACGAGGCACCCCTGCTGGCAACCCACGCCTTCCTGCCAGTCATCACTACGTTCGCCAAGCCGGCCGGCATCCGCATCGAACAGAGCGACATCTCTGTCGCGGCACGCATCCTGGGCAATTTCTCGGATTATCTGACGCCGGAGCAGCGCGTCCCCGACACGCTCGCGGAACTGGGCAAGAAGACGCTCGAGCCGGACGCAAACATCATCAAGCTGCCCAACATCAGCGCCTCGGTGGGCCAGCTGCTGGCAGCGATCAAGGAACTGCAGGATAAGGGTTACAAGATCCCCGACTACCCGGCCGACCCCAAGACCGACGAAGAGAAGGCCATCAAGGCCCGCTACGGCAAGTGCATCGGCTCCGCCGTCAACCCGGTACTGCGTGAAGGCAACTCCGACCGCCGTGCGCCGCGCGCCGTGAAGGAATATGCGCGCAAGAATCCGCACTCGATGGGCGAATGGTCGCAGGCCTCGCGCACCCACGTATCGCACATGACCAGCGGCGACTTCTATCACGGCGAAAAGTCGATGACGCTGGATCGCGCACGCGATGTCAAGATGGAACTGATCACCAAGAGCGGCAAGACGATCGTCCTGAAGCCGAAGGTCTCCCTGCTGGACGGCGAAGTCATCGATTCGATGTTCATGAGCCGCAAGGCGCTGCTCGCGTTTTACGAGCAGCAGATCGAAGACGCACACAAGACCGGCGTCATGTTCTCCCTGCACGTCAAGGCGACCATGATGAAGGTGTCGCATCCGATCGTCTTCGGCCACTGCGTGCGCATGTTCTACAAGGAAGCGTTTGAAAAGCACGGCGCGCTGCTCGACAGCCTGGGCGTGAACGTCAACAACGGCATGGCCGACCTGTACGGCAAGCTGGCCAAGCTGCCCGAATCCCAGCGCGAAGAAGTCATCCGTGACCTTCACGCCTGCCAGGAGCACCGTCCGGCACTGGCGATGGTCGATTCCGCCAAGGGCATCACCAACTTCCATTCGCCGAACGACGTCATCGTCGACGCGTCCATGCCGGCCATGATCCGCAACGGCGGCAAGATGTACGGCGCCGACGGCCGCCTCAAGGAAGTCAAGGCGGTGATCCCGGAGAGCACCTTCGCGCGTATTTATCAAGAAATCATCAACTTCTGCAAATGGCATGGCGCTTTCGACCCGCGCACGATGGGCACCGTGCCCAACGTCGGCCTGATGGCCCAGCAGGCGGAAGAGTACGGTTCGCACGACAAGACCTTCGAAATCGCGGAAGACGGCGTGGCCAACATCACCGACCTCGCGACCGGCGAAGTGCTGCTGACGCAGAATGTGGAGCAGGGCGACATCTGGCGCATGTGCCAGGTCAAGGACGCACCGATCCGCGACTGGGTCAAGCTCGCCGTGACGCGCGCACGCAACTCGGGCATGCCGGCCGTGTTCTGGCTCGACCCCTACCGTCCGCACGAGAACGAGCTGATCAAGAAGGTCAATACCTACCTGAAGGATCACGACACCACCGGCCTGGACATCCAGATCATGTCGCAGGTCCGTGCGATGCGTTACACGCTCGAACGCGTGAGCCGCGGCCTCGACACGATTTCGGTTACCGGCAACATCCTGCGCGACTACCTGACCGACCTGTTCCCGATCCTGGAACTGGGCACCAGCGCAAAGATGCTGTCTATCGTTCCGCTGATGGCCGGCGGCGGCATGTACGAAACCGGTGCCGGCGGTTCGGCGCCCAAGCACGTGCAGCAGCTGGTCGAGGAAAATCACCTGCGTTGGGATTCGCTGGGCGAATTCCTGGCGCTGGCGGTCAGCCTCGAAGACCTCGGCATCAAGGAAGGCAACGCCAAGGCGAAGGTTCTGGCAAAGACCCTGGACGCTGCCACCGGCAAGCTGCTGGACAACCGCAAGTCGCCGTCGCCGAAGACCGGCGAGCTGGACAACCGCGGCAGCCAGTTCTATCTGGCCATGTACTGGGCACAGGAACTGGCGGCACAGACGGAAGACGCCGCACTTGCCGCTGCCTTTGCGCCGCTGGCGAAAGCGCTGGCAGACAACGAGCAGAAGATCGTGGGCGAGCTGATCGAGGTGCAAGGCAAGCCGGTCGATATCGGCGGCTACTTCAAGCCCGATGACGTCAAGGTGAAGGCGGTCATGCGTCCGAGCGCAACATTCAACGCGGTGCTGGAGAAGTTCGCTGCCTGATGCACGCGGTGCGCTGAAAAGTGCGCCGACGCTTTCTTTTTGAAAGGAAAAGGCACCACACGAAGTTGTGGTGCCTTTTTGCGTTTTTCTACAATGAGGCAGATCGCATCCTGCTGCCTACAGCCAATTTGCCATGCACATCTGCGTCGACGCCGACGCCTGTCCCGCCGTCATCAAAGACATCCTGTTCCGGGTGGCCGATCGCCTTCAGATCGACGTCACGCTGGTTGCCAACCGTTTGATCCGCGTGCCCGGCTCGCGCTTCATCCGTGCGCTCCAGGTCCCGGCTGGCGCGGATGCTGCGGATGCCGAGATCGTCCGTCGGGTCAGCCCAGGCGATATCGTGGTGACCGGAGACATTCCCCTGGCTTCCCTGGTACTGGAAAAAGGCGGGTTGCCGCTCAATCCGCGCGGGGAGTGGTACACCAAGGACACCATTGCCCAACAGCTGACGATGCGCGCTTTCATGGAAGAATTACGCAGCAGTGGCGTCGACACGGGTGGTCCGGCGGCGTTCAGCCACGCCGACCGCCAGAACTTCGCCAATGCGCTGGACCGCGAGCTTGCGCGGAGCCGGAATCGGCCGGGGCCGCGTTAAGCCGAGGCTTGTTCGGACACGGCCGTCTGATACGGTTATTTCCCTGCGTTCTGCCTCTGTTTTTACGTCCGTTGCGGAGGGACAATTTCACCGGTATCTCTTTGCGGGACTATGTCAATTTGAATCGGGCCTTCCGTCATGCTTGCTGAAGCTGCTGCCTATCCTGTCCAACCCCCGTCGGGTAAAGAGCGCCGTTTCCCCGGAAACAAGGCGATCTGGGTGGGGATTACCGCCGAATTCGTCGAATTCGCGCTGATGTTCGTTGTGTACTTTATCTCCCGTTACCATAACCCCGACGCCTTCAGGCAGGGACCGGAGTTGATCTCGACGACGGCGGGCACGATCAACACTTTCATCATGGTGACCAGCAGCTTTTTTATTGCACGCGCCGTAGGGGCGATGAAGGCCGGGCGAAATCCTGCGTCGCTGCGGTGGCTCGTGCTGGCGATGATCGTTGCAATCGGTTATCCGATCGTCAAAGTTCTAGAAATCCAGTGGAACATCGCGCACGGAATCGACGGGCGCGCCGGGATTTTCTATACGGTCTATTACTACCTCACGCTCAACCATCTGGTGCATGCGTGCTGGGGGATATTGGGTATGGGCTGGGTACTCGTGCGGATGGCGGGGAACGCCTATTCAAGCGAGCAGCACGACGGACTGGAGGCACTTGCCAGTTACTGGCATGCGACCGACATCATCTGGCTTGCGCTATTTCCATTGTTCTATGTGCTTGCCTGAGGAGTGGCAATGGATCGACTGAAGAACGATAAGCTCACCCTGGCGTGGCTGGGGCTGCTTTTTCTGTCTGCTGCAGGCCTGGCTGCCGGACTGAGGGCCGGCCATGCCTCCTGGCTGCCGATCATCGTCGCAGCGCTGATCTGGTTGAAGGGCTGGCTCGTCACCCGGTATTTCTTGAATGCCGCAGAAGCCCACCCCTATGTGACCTGGCTTCTGCGGATATTTACTGCATTTGCTCCTGCAGCGCTGGTTCTCACCACAACGCTTGGCTAAAAAGTATTCCCTAGATGGTCTCCTGCTCCGTCTTGATCGCCCCGCACGGGCACTCCGACACGCAAATTCCGCAACCCTTGCAGTAGTCGTAATTGATCTCGAAGCGCTTTCCCGGCCCGAGCTTGATCACCGCGTTGTCCGGACAGACGCCGTAGCAGTTGTCGCACTCGAAGCAGTTGCCGCATGAGAGGCAACGTCGCGCTTCGAACTGCGCGTTGCCCTCATCCAGTCCGCCAAGCACTTCGTCGAAGGTCGACTGGCGCCGAATGATGTCGAGTACCGGCTGCACCGTCTTCGGGGCATCCGCGTAGTACCAGGTATTGAGCTTGTCGAAGGTGGCGAGCTCGTGTTTCGGCGGTGCTTCATAAGTCGTGCCGCGCAACCACGCATCGATGTTGCGCGCCGCCTTCTTGCCATGCCCGATCGCCACCGTCACCGTGCGCTCGGCCGGTACCATGTCCCCGCCGGCGAAGATGCCGGGGTGCGAGGTCATCATGTTGCGGTTGACCTGCACCATGCCGTCCTTGATGTCCAGGCCCGGCACGTTCGACAGCAGCGACAGGTCCACATCCTGGCCCAGCGCGAGCACGAGGGAATCGGCTTCGATGGTTTCGAATTCGCCCGTCGGTTGCGGGAAGCCGTTCTCGTCGAGTTGCATCTTTTCGACCGTGAAGCTGCCGTCGCCGGCTTCCTTGATGGTCGACAGCCATTTCATCATCACGCCTTCCTGCAGCGCTTCCTCGACCTCGAAGTCGTGCGCCGGCATTTTCTCGCGAGTGCGGCGGTAGACGATGATGGATTCTTCCGCGCCGAGGCGTTTCGCCGTGCGGGCGACGTCGATGGCGGTGTTGCCGCCTCCGTAGACGACGACACGCCGGCCCAGCATCGGCTTTTCCTGGCCTTCCATGCTCTTGAGGACGGAGACGGCGTCGAGGATGCGGCTGGCGGTGCCGGCCGGGATGTAGGCGCGCTTGGCGACGTGCGCGCCTACCGCGAGGAAGACGGCGTCGAACCCGCCTTCCTTCATGGCAACCAGAACGTCGTCGACTTTGCGGTTCAGGCGGATGGTGACACCCATGGCTTCGATGCGACGGACTTCGGCGTCGAGCACGTCGCGCGGAAGGCGATACTTCGGAATGCCGAAACGCATCATGCCGCCCGTGAGCGGGCCGGCTTCGTCGATCGTCACCTCATGTCCCAGCAGGCGCAAGTGCCAGGCGGCGGACAGGCCGGAGGGGCCGGCGCCGATCACGAGCACCTTCTTGCCACTTGCGGGACCGGGCTCCGCCTTCCAGCCTTGCCGTATCGCCTCGTCGCCAAGGAAGCGTTCCACTGCATGCACATTCACCGGCTCATCGAGGCAGCCGCGATTGCAGGCGGACTCGCAGGGGTGGTAACAGACGCGTCCCATGACGGCGGGCATCGGGTTGTTTCTCACCAGCTCGCGCCAGGCCTTTTCGTAGTCGCCGGATTCCGCATGGTAGAGCCAGGCCTGGATGTTTTCGCCCGCCGGGCAAGCATTGTTGCAGGGCGGCAGGCGGTCGACGTAGACCGGGCGGGTAGTGCGCCACGATCCCGTGCGGTTGGCCAGCGAGGAGCCGACGTCGAGCGTGATGGCAAAGGGTTTGTCCATGTCAGCGGTCCTCCAGCAGGGCGAATTTCCGGATGTTCCTATCGGCCATTGCCTGGATACGGGCAATGGTTTCCACCGCCGGCTGCTTGCCAAACAGGTGGGCAAAGCGCTTCTGCAGCTTGAGGTATTCCTCGACGGGTACGCGCTGGCGAATCTTCTGGGAAGCCACGACTTCGCCATGCTCGGCTTCGTACAGGGGGAACAGGCCAGTCTCGACGGCAAGACGGGCGAGCCGGATGGTGTCCTGTGATGCCGCGCCCCAGCCAAGTGGACACGGCACCAGGATGTGGATATAGCGCGCGCCGCGCAAAGCCATCGCCTTGGTGACCTTGGCTTCAAGGTCGTGCAGGTAGGCGACGGAGGCGGTGGCGACGTACGGAATGCCGTGGGCCATGGCAATCTGCGGCACGTTCTTGCCTTGACCCCAGGTGGCGCCCGGTTCCGGACCGACTGGCATCGTCGTCGCCGTGCGTGCGGCAGGCGGCGTTGCCGACGATCGCTGCACGCCGGTATTCATGTAGGCCTGGTTGTCGTAGCAGATGTAGAGCACGTCATCGTTGCGCTCGAACATGCCGGACAGGCAGCCGAAGCCGATGTCCGTCGTGCCGCCGTCGCCGCCCTGGGCAATCACGCGCACGTCCTTGCGGCCCTTGACCTTCATTGCCGCGGCAACGCCGGTGGCCACCGCCGAGGCATTGCCGAACAGGGAGTGGATCCATGGGATCTGCCAGGAGGTTTCCGGGTAGGGCGTGGAGAATACTTCCAGGCAGCCGGTGGCGTTGGCCGCGATGACCTGCTTGTCCGCTGCGCGCATTGCGGCGTCGATGGCGTAACGCGCGCCTAGCGCTTCGCCGCAGCCCTGACAGGCGCGGTGGCCGGAGTTGAGCGAATTGGTGCGGGTCATGTTGGCCTGCACCGACCGCTCATCCGGCGCGAGCAGGCGGTTGCCGACAGTGAAGGTGCCGGTCTGGTAGAACTTGACGGGTTGCTTTTCCATGGTCGGCTCCTCAGCGTGCATTGCCGGCGGCAAGGTCGCGCAGGATGTTTTCCGCGGTTGGGCCGGAGCGGCGCTGCTGCTTCTCGCGCTCGATTTCCCGGTTCACGACATTCTGGTTGAGGTCGAGGAAGGTCAGCGGCTCCAGCGCGTCCTGCTGTGCCTTCTCGAACAGGTTGCGCAGGCTGGTCTTGGTGATTGGGCGACCGCCGAGTCCCGCGACGACGGTGTAGGCGCGGACCTTCGTTCCTGCCAGCGCCATGTGCAGGTCATGCGAGACGACGCCGCCGATGCCAAGCGACAGTGCCTTTTCGAGCACGACGATGCGTTCAGCCTTGCATAGCGCATTGTGCAGTTGGCGCGTGGGGAAGGGTCGGAAGGAACAGATGGAGACCGCCCCGATCGATTCGCCCTGGTCGCGCATGTCGTCGATGACATCCTTGATGGTGCCGATGACTGAGCCGAGCGCCACGACAATCGTCTTCGCGTCTTCGCAGCGATAGGTCTTGATGAGATCGCCCGCCTTGCGGCCGAACTGCTGTTCGAACTCTGCCGAAAGCTGGGGAATCAGTTCCAGTGCGCGCATCTGCTTGTGATGCGCCAGATAACGGACTTCCATGAAGGCGTCCGGCCCGACCATGGCGCCGATGGAAACCGGTTCGCGCGGATCGAGCACCTGGCGCGGCTCAAAGGGAGGAATGTAGGCATCGACCTGTTCCTGCGAGGGGATATCGATGCGTTCATAGGCATGCGTGAGGATGAAACCGTCCACGCAGACCATCACCGGCATCGACAGCTCTTCCGCCAGGCGGAAGGCCTGGATGTGCAGGTCGACTGCTTCCTGGTTGTTCTCCGCGTAAATCTGGATCCAGCCGGCGTCGCGCATGGACATGGAATCCGTATGGTCGTTCCAGATGTTGATCGGAGCGCCGATCGCGCGGTTGCCGATGGTCATGACGATCGGCAGGCCGAGTCCGGCGGCGTTGTACACGGCTTCCGCCATGAACAGCAGGCCCTGGCTGGCCGTCGCAGTATAGGTGCGCGCACCGGCGGCGGACGCACCGATGGCCACGGACAGTGCTGCGAATTCCGATTCCACGTTGATGAATTCGCAATTCTCCAGTTCGCCCGACTTCACGATCTCGCCCAAGCCCTCGACGATGTGAGTCTGCGGCGTGATCGGATAGGCGCAGATGACTTCAGGGCGGCACAGGGCAATGGCCTCCGCCATCGCGTGCGAGCCCTCGGTTTGCTTAAGCATGGCTTGCCTCTTTCATTTCATCCTTGACGAAGGCGTAGGCTTCGCGCGCGGCGGCGATGTTGCCGTCGGCAATCTTGGGCGGGAACTTGTCGCGGATCGCAGCGCAGACCGATTCGATAGTCACCATGCCGCTGATCGCGGCGAATCCGCCGAGCAGCGCGACATTCGGGAGTGGGCGCCCGACGTGCTTGAGCGCGAGTTCGGTGGCGGGAACGGTGCACAACCGCTCGGGACGATAACCCTTCACGAAGTTGCCGATGCCGAGTTCGTCGAAACTGCGGGTGGAGTTGATGAGGATGAAACCTTCCGGCGAGACTCCGGAAAACAGGTCGACCTGGTGCAGCAGCGTCGGGTCCTGGATGATCAGCGCGTCGGGGTGCATGACGGGTTCGCGCAGGCGGATTTCCTTGTCGTCGATGCGGCAGAAGGCCATCACCGGCGCGCCCATGCGCTCGGAACCGAAGCTGGGGAAGGCTTGCGCGTGCTTGTTTTCGAGGAAGGCGGCGACGGAGAGCATCTCTGCTGCGGAGACGACCCCCTGGCCGCCGCGGCCGTGGATTCGGACTTGGAATAGCATGAGGGGCTCCTGGTGTTGCTTGTTGCCGACCGATTGCGGGTGGCAACGGTATTGCTTTCAGACTTCTTTTCCCCCGTCATTCCCGCCTTGGCGGGAATGACGGGGAGGGTTAGGTGGCGCTTGATTCACTCCACCCGCCCTCGAACTTCAATTACCTCAACGACGCGTTGATCTTCTCCAGCACCGCCGACCCCGGGCACAACACATCATCCCCGAGCGTATTCAACGGCTTGTTCACCGTGTTCAGATGGTCATGCATATCCGAAGCACTCGGATCCACATACAGCAAGCCGGTGACAATTTCACCCATCGCATGATGTTTCTGCAGATGGTTCATCGCCGCCACGCGGTCGCTCGCGTCGTAGCTCTCGTGCAGCTTGCGCAGGCGCAGTACCGAACCGTCATGCTGCGTCACTTCCTGCACGGTACCGGGCGCGTACTCGGTCGTGATTTCCTTGCCGGGCACGAAGAAATCGATGCGGTTGACGGCTTCATTGTGCTCGCGCACGTAGTCGTAGCTCTTCGTCGAACCATGATGGTTGTTGAAGGTGACGCAAGGAGAAAGCACGTCGATGAACGCCGCTCCCTTGTGCACCAGCGCTGCCTCAATCAACGGAATCAGCTGTGCCTTGTCGCCAGAGAAACTGCGCGCGACGAAGGTTGCGCCAAGTTGCAAGGCCAGACCCACGAGGTCGACCGGCGCGTCGCTGTTCACCACGCCTTTCTTGGACTTCGAGCCCTGGTCAGCGGTGGCGGAGAACTGACCCTTGGTCAGGCCGTACACGCCGTTGTTCATGACGATGTAGGTCATGTTCACGCCGCGGCGCATGATGTGCGCGAACTGGCCGAGGCCGATCGATGCAGAGTCGCCATCGCCTGAGACACCCAGATAAGTCAGGTCGCGGTTCGATAGTGCGGCACCGGTCAGCACGGAAGGCATGCGGCCATGGACCGTGTTGAAACCGTGCGAGCCGCCCAGGAAGTAGGTCGGCGCCTTCGACGAGCAGCCGATGCCCGACAGCTTGGCGACCTTGTGCGGTTCGATATCCATATTGAAGCAGGCCTGGATGATGGCTGCCGAGATGGAATCGTGGCCGCAGCCGGCGCACAGCGTGGATACCGGGCCTTCGTAGTCGCGGCGGGTGTAACCGGCCTTGTTGACCTGCAGGCTGGGGTGATGCAGTTTCGGTTTAGCGATATAAGTCATTGCGCCACCTCCTTGAGCGGGCTGAACAGCGCCAGGCGCGAAGCGATGGCCTTGGTGATGAAACGTGCGGTGATCGGCGTGCCGTCATAGTGGACGACGGAGCTGAGTTGCGCCGGGTCGATGCCGCATTCGGTGATGAGCATGTCGCGCAGCTGGCCGTCGCGGTTCTGCTCGACGACGAAGACATGGTCGTGCGCTTCGATGAAATCGAGTACGCTCGAATGGAACGGGAAGGCACGGATGCGCATCGAGTCGATCGCATGGCCCTGGCGCTCCAGTACGTCGAGCGCCTCGTTCATCGAGGGGCTGGTCGAGCCGAAGTGGATCACGCCGAACTTGGTCGGTTTCGATGCCTTCTTCACTTCCGGCATCGGCACCAGGTTTTTCGCCGTTTCGAACTTCTTCTGCAGGCGTTCCATGTTGTCGACGTACACCGGGCCTTCTTCGCTGTAACGCGCGTAACGGTCCTTGGTCGTGCCGCGCGTGAAGAACGCACCCTTGGTCGGATGCGTGCCCGGATAGGTACGGTACGGAATGCCGTCGCCGTCGACGTCGAGGTAGCGGCCGAAATCCTTGCCGGCTTCCAGTTCTTCAGCGGTCATGACCTTGCCGCGGTCCATCTGCTTGCTGTCATCCCACTCGAAGGAGTCGCACAGGCGCGAGTTCATGCCGATGTCGAGGTCGGACATCACGAACACCGGCGTCTGCAGGCGGTCGGCGAGGTCGAGCGCGGCGGCAGTGAAGTCGAAGCACTCTTTCGGATCCTGCGGGAACAGCAGCACGTGGCGGGTATCGCCGTTGGATGCATACGCGCACTGCAACAGGTCGGACTGCTGCGTGCGGGACGGCATGCCGGTGGACGGCCCGCCGCGCTGAACGTTGACCAGGGTGGCCGGCACTTCCGCAAAGTAGGCCAAGCCGAGGAATTCCGTCATCAGCGAAATGCCCGGGCCAGAGGTGGCGGTGAAGGCACGCGCGCCGTTCCAGTTGGCGCCGATGACCATGCCGATGGAGGCCAGTTCGTCTTCCGCCTGCACGATGGCGAAGTTGTGCTTGCCGGTTTCCGGATCGATGCGCAGCTTGTGGCAGTACTTGTCGAAGGTTTCCGGGATGGACGACGACGGCGTGATCGGATACCACGCGCAGACATTCGCGCCGCCCCAAATCGCGCCAAGCGCGGATGCCTGGTTGCCATCGATGAAGATGCGCTTGCCGACCTTGTCCGCACGCTTGACCTTCAGGCCCATGGCGTTGCAGTCGAGGTTGGCGAGTGCGTAGTCCCGGCCCATGTGCAGCGCCTGCACGTTGGAATCCAGCAGCTTTTCCTTGCCGCGATACTGTTCTGCAAACAGCTGCTCGATCGCCTTCTCGTCGATGCCGAGCAGGGCGGCGAGGGCGCCGATGTAGATGATGTTCTTGAACAGCTGGCGCTGGCGGGCGTCGGTGTAGGCGTCGTTGCAGATTTGTGTGAGCGGCATCGCGAACACGGTGATGTCGCTGCGCATGCGGGAAGCAGGGATTTCGCGGGTGCAATCGTAGAACAGATAGCCCCCGGCATCGATTTCCTTGAGGTCCGCATCCCAGGTCTGCGGGTTCATCGCGACCATCAGGTCGCAGCCGCCGCGTCGGCCGAGATAGCCGGATTCCGAGACGCGCACCTCATACCAGGTCGGCATGCCCTGGATGTTGGACGGGAAAATGTTGCGGGGGCTGACCGGCACGCCCATGCGCAGCATGGAACGGGCAAACAGTTCGTTGGCCGAAGCCGAGCCCGAGCCGTTGATGTTGGCGAACTTGACAACGAAATCGTTGGTCGCCTGGATCTTTTGTGTCATCGCGCTAGCTCCTTGTTACGCGGTTTTGCGCACTTGCGCGATATGCTTGTCACGGCAGTTCGGGCCGGCCTGGGTCGTGCAGAGCGAGAACTTTTGCATGTCCCACGCGCCGGTCGGGCAGCGTTCCGCGCACAGGCTGCAATGCAGGCACAGGTCCTCATCCTTGACCATGACGCGTCCGGTCTTCAATGCTGCCGAGACGTACAAGGGCTGGGACGGATTCAGCGAGGGCGCTTTCAGGCGCGAACGAAGATCGCCTTCCTCGCCGTTGTCCGTCATCGTGAGCGCGTCCATCGGGCAGATGTCGATACAGGCGTCGCACTCGATGCAGCGGCTCGCGGTGAAGATCGACTGCACGTCGCAGTTGAGGCAGCGTTGCGCTTCCTTGGCGGCCATCTGCGGCGTGAAGCCGCGTTCGACTTCGATCTTGATGCTCTTGCGCGCGACGTGGAATTCTTCCAGCGGCACCTTGTGGCGATGGTCGAGCGAGACGACGTTGTCGAAGCTCCACTCATGGATGCCCATCTTCTGGCTGACCAGGTTGACCGACGGCGGCGGACGGACGGCGATGTCTTCGCCGTGCAGGAAGCGGTCGATCGACACGGCCGCTTCATGGCCGTGGGCGACCGCGGTAATGATGTTCTTCGGTCCGAAAGCAGCGTCGCCGCCGAAGAAGACGTTCGGCAGGGTCGCCTGCATGGTCTTCTTGTCGACCACCGGCATGCCCCAGTCGTCGAACTGCAGGCCGATGTCGCGCTCGATCCACGGGAAGGCGTTTTCCTGTCCGACGGCGACCAGCACTTCGTCGCATTCGACATGCTCGTCCGGTTCGCCTGTCGGCACCAGGCTGCGGCGGCCCTTGTCGTCATAGACAGCCTTGACCTTCTCGAAGGTCATGCCGGTCAGCTTGCCGTTCTCGTGCGTGAAGGACTTGGGCACCATATAGTTGAGGATGGTGACGCCCTCGTGCATCGCGTCTTCCTTTTCCCACGGGCTGGCCTTCATTTCCTCGAAGCCGGAACGGACGATCACCTTCACGTCGTCGCCGCCGAGGCGCAGGGCAGAGCGGCAGCAGTCCATCGCGGTGTTGCCGCCGCCGAGCACGATCACGCGTGATCCAATCTTGGTCACGTGACCGAAGGATACGGAAGCGAGCCAGTCGATGCCGAGGTGGATGTGCGCCGCGGCTTCCTTGCGGCCGGGAACGTCGAGGTCGCGGCCGCGCGGTGCGCCGCAGCCGACGAAGATGGCGTCGTAGCCTTCGCCAAGCAGCGCCTTGAGGCTGCCGATGCGTTCGCCGGAGCGGAACTCGACGCCCATGTCGAGGATGTAGCCGGTTTCTTCATCGATGACTTCGTCCGGCAAACGGAACTTCGGAATCTGGCTGCGCATGAAGCCGCCGGCCTTTTTCTCGCCGTCGAAGACGGTGACCTTGTAGCCCTGTACGGCGAGGTCGCGGGCGACCGTCAGCGAGGCAGGTCCCGCGCCGACACAGGCGACGCGCTTTCCATGGAGAGGGGCAGGTTTCGGCATGCGGACGCTCACATCGGACTTGTAATCGGAGGCGGTGCGCTTGAGGCGGCAGATGGCCACCGGTTCATTGCTGTCCGCGCTTTCCACACGCGAGCGGCGGCAGCCGGTCTCGCAGGGACGGTCGCAGACGCGGCCCAGGACGCCGGGGAAGACGTTGGCGCGCCAGTTCAGCATGTAGGCCTCGTTATAGTGGCCTGCTGCGATCAGTCGAATGTATTCGGGGACGGGGGTGTGGGCCGGACAGGTCCACTGGCAGTTGACTACCTGATGGTAGAAGTCCGGATTGCTGATGTCGGTCGGCTTCAATGCGCTCTCCTAGGCGAGGCACCTGCTCTTGCAGGATGCGTTCATGTTTGCGCGCCACGCGCGCGAAATAGCGGAGAGATGCGTCTATCCTTCCGCCGTTGCCCAGAAAATACCGTGACGCCGGGGTTGGAGGCAGTGTATGGAGCGGGAAATTTGATTTGATTGATTCAGGTCAAAACCGTCCGGAATGGGCACGACAATCGATGCGGCAGCGCGGCAATCAGGCCGGCCGGTTTGCGCGCCAGTGCGCGAGCGCGCGTGAAATGTCGTGCAAGTGGAGGTGGGTGATACCGGGAGGGCGGCGGCGGTCGAGGACCGGGCATTGGCCGCCGGTCCAGATTTCCATGTGAGGCGGCAGCGCCAGGCGAAGATCGGCAAGGGCGTTCAGGACCTGAGCCGGCGGTGCCGCGGAAGAAAATGACAAGGCGACAATATCCGCGTCTTGGGCATGGGCTGCGTGCGCAATCTCGTCTACCGGGGTTTGCACGCCGAGCGACAGGCATTGCGCGCCTTCCAGCGTCAGGATCGCTTCGGCCATAAGCAGTCCAAGGAAATGCGGTTCGCCCGAAGTTGTCGACAGCAGGATGAGAGGGCGGCGCTTTACCGCGGACGCGGGGATTGCGGCGATGGCCTGGCGAAGGACTGACTGCATCGCTTCGGTGTACAAGTGTTCTTCGAAGACCGCGAGGCGGCCGTTGGCCCACTCGGCGCCAACCAGACTCGTCAAGGGCGCGACGACGTCGGTGACGAATGCGTACATGCCCATGC
Source organism: Noviherbaspirillum sp. ST9 (assembly GCF_048799745.1). NCBI lineage: Bacteria > Pseudomonadati > Pseudomonadota > Betaproteobacteria > Burkholderiales > Oxalobacteraceae > Noviherbaspirillum > Noviherbaspirillum sp. ST9. Next base: position 317,446 of record NZ_JBLWFR010000002.1, read on the forward strand.
GAAGCAGGGATTGCGCCAGTGCCTGCTTGAGTTCGTCCACACGGTGTTGCCTGCACATGGCGATGTAAGGCAAAAGTGTGCCCGGTGCATCCAGGGGCGCGGCATCCTCGGCAAGCGCGCGCAGCGATTCGGGCGCCTTGTCTACCAGCTTGCCGGGACGGTAACCACGGTCCATCAGCTTCTTGATCAGCCGCAGTTTTTCCACCTGGTCCGGTGGATACGTCCGTTCGCCATTGCCGTCCCGTCTCGGCAGGGGAAAACGATATCGCCGTTCCCAGACGCGCAGCGTGTCCTTCGACAGGCCGGTTTCACGTTCGACCGCGGCAATGCTGAGGGGGGCGGATGACAGGGGCATGTTCGGTAATCGGCACGTGATGTCGGTTTGATATGTGCATTCTAGGTGCATTTATGTCCAAGACAAAGACGAATTTTTATCGAACCAAGCCGATGCCATGTTGTCTATCTCCAGGTCCTGCAGCCGGAACCATCCGCGCTGCGAGGTGTTCCTGACGAGCACGATTTCCGTGCACGGGATTTCATTTGAAACGGAGGCAGTCATGGCAACAACAGCTGATGGACACATGCACGAGCGGCGGCACATTCCGGAAAGAAGGGCGATGGCGCGGACGCACAGCGCGAAGCGATGGAGCGCGATGGATTGGATTTCGACGCTTCTTCTCGTCGTGGGCGGCCTGAATTGGGGACTGGTCGGATTATTCGGCTTCGACCTGGTCGCCGCGCTGTTCGGCGAGATGAGCGCGCTCTCGCGTGTGGTGTATGTACTGGTCGGCTTGTCCGCGCTGTACACCCTATTTGCAGCAAAGAAAATGTCGCACGCCTGACGGACGGCCGTTGCTTCCCGGACCCGGCATGAAAATGCCGGGTTTTTTTATGCCCGCGAGACGTCTATTGCCAACAGGAATGTATGAATTGTCTAGGACAAAATGGAGGTCAGTTTGATGAAACGCAAACAGATGCGGAAGCGTCGTCCTATGCTTTTTCCACGGGGCGCAGCTCCGCATTTGCGCCGTCGCCGTCCGCCAACATTCTTCAGGAGACCCTCATGAAATTCGCCACGCATTCCCTCGCGCTTCTGTCCGCTGCACTGATCGCCGCTTGCGGCAGCAGCGACGATCCGGAGCCTGTCGCTTCCCAGCCATCCGCGCCTGCCGCCGCCGGAGCGCCGGCACCCGCGTCCGGCGCTTCACAGACCATCGACAAAGTGGCCGGTGCGAGTGGCTTCAATGCTTTGCTCGCCGCTGCGGCCAAGGCCGACCTCGGGCCTGCGCTGTCGGACGCGAATGCACAGCTGACGGTATTTGCGCCGACCGATGAGGCCTTCGCAAAACTGGCGTCGGCTTTGGGTTTTTCCAGTGCGGCGGCGATGGTTGACGCGCTCCCGGCAGCTGCGCTGCGCAGCATCCTGACGTATCACGTGCTGTCCGGATCAAAGCGCGCCGCCGAATTGAGCGCTGCACCGCAGTCCACGCAGTCGACCTTGTACAGTTTCGAAGGGCAACCCTCGTCGCTCACGGTCGGCGCGGGACCGTCGGGGGTCACGCTGACCGATGGCGCGCTGACCTCCGCCAAGGTCACGGCGACGGACGTCGCTGCCAGCAACGGTGTCGTCCATGCGATCGACAAGGTCCTGATTCCACCCGGTGTCCTGAATATCGTCCAGATGGCGCAACTGAATCCGGAGCTGTCTTCGTTGGTCGCCGCCGTTGTCGACGCCAACCTGCAGCAAGCCTTGTCCGGAGCAGGTCCCTTCACCGTGTTCGCCCCAACCAATGCCGCATTCGCCCAGGCGCCGGCGGGGCTGAGCGCCGCCCAGCTGGGAACGGTGCTGCGTTATCACGTGCTCGGCACACAGGTCCTTGCGTCGCAGATTCCGTTCGGTACGGCGGTCAGTACGTTGGCGACGCAATCCATCGTGATCAATGCGGGCTCGCCACCGACGATCAGCGATACCACTGCGACGCCAGCGAGGATCGTGGCGACCAACGTCAGGGCGAGCAATGGCGTGGTCCATGTAATCGACAAAGTCCTTATCCCCGCGCTGTAAATGAAAACGGGGCGGCAACCTCGCGGTTCCGCCCCGTTGTGGAAGAGGAGTTGGGATCAGAGAGACAGGATCCACTGGATCAGGTTCTTGATCTGGTCCGCGTCCTTGGTCTTGGGGATCTTGTGTTCTTCTTCGTGGCCGTCTTCGAACTTCACTTTCTGGCCGCTGCTCAAGTGCTTGACCAGGCGTGCCTCGGCATCGGCCTTGCCGCGATTCTTTTCGGCGATCTGCTTGTAGGCGGGACCGTCCTTGGCGCGGTCAATGCCGTGGCAGCGCAGACAGCCTTCCTGGCGTGCCAGCTTTTCGGCAGCGGCGGCGTCAACAGCCAGCGACGGCTGGGTCGTGAAGAAGGCCGCGGCAGCTGCAGCAAACGCCAGCAGGGTCGCGGGCTTGGTAATCAATTGCATGAAATGCTCTCCTGGTAAGCAAGATAGAGAAGGGGCGTCGAGCAAGCGGGAGGTGTTGCAGGAAGCTTGTTGGCAGGAAATATTTTGACATGGATTAAGACGAACGTGCAGATTCTTGTTTGAATGACATGGAAGTTTCGAACTTTTTGCAGCATCTTCCGACTACTACGTAATGTCAGACGGGAGGCAATCATGGTCGAGCGTCGGTTCGCAGTGCCGGTGTCGCCGATGCGGCGGCAGATTCTGTCCATCGGGGCCGCGACCCTTGCATCGGCCTTCGTGCCTGTCCCTTGCCGGGCTCAGCAGATGGCGCCGTTCGGCCTCGACGTGCCCTACGATCCCTCGCCGCCGGAGGTCGTGGACCGGATGCTCTCACTTGCGGCGGTCAGCCGTAACGACTTGCTGTATGACCTTGGTTGCGGGGACGGGCGCATCGTGATTGCCGCGGCGCAGAAATACGGTGCCCGTGGCATCGGCATCGACCTTGACCCGCGGCGGGTGGAAGAGGCGTGGGCCAACGCGAAACGTGCGCGGGTCGACGAAAGGGTGGTGTTTCGCGTGGGCGACCTGTACACCGCGGATTTCTCGGACGCCACCGTCGTCACGCTCTTCCTGTGGCCGCACGTGAACCGCAAGTTGCGTCCCATTCTCTGGCGCCAGTTGAAGATCGGCACCCGCGTCGTCTCCCACCTCTGGGACATGGGGCCGGAGTGGCCCCCGGAGCGCAGCGAGACAGTGCGTGACCGGAAGATCCATCTGTGGACCATCACGGACGCGCAGAAGCGCTCAAGCTAACGCACGAGCTGGGCGCGCTCGGTTCCGGGAGGCGTGCTGCTGTTCGGCAGGCTCTCGCTGTCGGTCGCGTTGGCGCGGCTGCCCAGTTTCATTGCGTACTCGTGCGTGAACAGCGATCCGTAGAAGAAGATCTGCGCCGAGTAATAGACCCAGGTAATCAGGATGACCACCGAACCCGCAGCGCCGTAGGCGGAACTGATGTCCGCACTGGCAACGTAAATGCCAATCAGCGTCTTGCCGATGATGAACAGCACGGCGGTGATCAGTGCGCCGACGATCACGTCCTTCCACGCGATTGTTGTCGCCGGCAGGTACTTGAAGATGACCGCGAAGAGCGCCGTCACGATGCCGAATGAAACGAGATGGGAGAGCGTCACGCTCACGATCTTGAGCGGCGATCCTTCACCGCCCGGCCAGATGCTGTCCATCGCCGCGAGCGCGGTACTGACCGCCAGCGAAATCAGGAGCATCAGTGCGATCACCAGGATCAGTCCGAAGGAAAGCACGCGCTGGCGGATGAAGGACCAGATGCCGGACTCCTTTGACGGCGGTACTTCCCATAGTTCGTCAAGGCTGTCCTTCAATTCGGAAAAGGCGCTCGTCGCGCTGACCAGCACCAGCGCCGCGGAAATCAGGCCGGCAATGAGTCCCGCATCCTCGCGCTGCGCGCCGGCAAGGATGGTGCGCACCGCGTCACCGCCTTGCTCGCCCATGAGTCCCGACATCTGCTGGAGCAGGGCGTCGCGTACCGTGTCCTCGCCGAAGAAGAAGCCCGCAATGGTCACGACCAGCACCAGCATGGGCGCAAGAGAGAAAAGCGTGTAGAGGGAGAGGGCGGCGCCCTTGCTCGCGGCACGATGCGCGGACCATTCCTTGGCGGCAGAGATGGCGATATGGAAGAGCGCCTTGGGCTTCGATTCCTTGCGCAGGGAGGCGACTTCTTCGGATTTCTTTCGGGCAGCCTCCTTGCGGGCCGCTTCCTGCAACTGGCGCTGCGCCTGCTCCTTGTCGAAGGTGCTGTCGTAGCCGACGGCAGGCGCGGTGACGTAGGAAGCGGAGACCTCTTGCGCGGGCACGGAGCGCTTCGAGCGCTTGCGGAAAACAAGGACCGAAAGCACCGCCACCGCAACCTGGAGCACGCCCGACGCAATGTCGCCCGGGTCGATCTGATGCTGCGATTTCATGGACTTCTCCTGAAGGGGTTTTGATTTAGGAGAGGGAAATGTTGGTATTTGTTCCATGCGGCGAGGGCGTTGATTTGCGTTAACCGGGCAGCACACGGACTTGATTTTCTCTACAATGCACGGCCTTGGGACGGCTGACTCCCAATTCCGAACGACATGAAAACGCAACAGGGCGGCATGAAAAACACACGCAAGGCAACTCTTATCGGGCTCATTGCCATTTTGTTATGGAGTTCGATCGTCGGCCTGATTCGAGGCGTCAGTGAAAACCTGGGAGCGACCGGTGGTGCCGCGATGATGTACACCGTCGCCTCGGGCTTGCTCTTGCTGACGATCGGTTTCCCCAGGGTTCGCGAGATTCCCCGACGCTATCTGCTCTGGGGCAGCATCCTGTTCGTTTCGTATGAGTTGTGCCTCGCGCTGTCGATCGGTTATGCAAACAGCGGCAGGCAGGCGATTGAAGTCGGCATGGTCAATTATCTGTGGCCTTCCTTCACGATCCTGTCCGCCATCATGTTCAACAACCAGAAATCCAACTTCCTTATCGTTCCCGGCTTTCTCATCGCGGTCCTTGGGATTTGCTGGGTCCTGGGAGGCGACCAGGGCCTCGACCCGGCAGGCATGGCGGCGAACATCAAGGACAATCCGCTCAGCTACGGACTCGCCTTTACCGGTGCCGTGATCTGGGCGGCATATTGCACCGTGACCAGCCGGATTGCCGGCGGCAAGAATGGCATTACGCTGTTCTTCATGCTGACCGCGCTGGCGCTGTGGGCCAAGTATCTGTTCGCGGCGGAAGGCGCGATGGTGTTCAGCGTCCAGGCACTGGTCTACCTTGCGCTCGCCGCTTCCGCCATGGGCTTCGGCTACGCGGCCTGGAACGTCGGCATCCTGCATGGAAATGTGACGATTCTTGCGGGGGCGTCGTATTTCATTCCCGTTATCTCCGCTGCCCTGGCCGCCGCGCTTCTGCGTGCACCGCTTTCGATCTCGTTCTGGCAGGGGGCGTCGATGGTCTGCGCCGGATCGGTGCTGTGCTGGCTGGCGACGCGCGGTCCAGCCAAGCGATCCACAAGCAGCTGAAGAAGGCGTAAGCTTCAGGGGTGATGCCGCCCGTGAGGTGACGCGATGAGCTGTGGACGCCAAAAAAGTGCTGCAAAGCCCCTGGGAACAGGGCGGATCGTCTTCTGGCGCGGCGGCAGTGTCTGGGTCGGTCGTGCGGACGGCGAAACCGGTTTCCATGCACATCACGCGATCCAGGTCACGCTCGTACTATCCGGCGGTCAGGTGCGATTCCAGAGCCCTGGCGAAAACTGGGCAAGCTACTCGGCGGCGATCATTGCCGCCGATCGCAACCACGCCTTTGAAGCAGGCGGCCAGTGCGTCGCGCAGATTTTTACCGAACCCGAATCGCGCGACGGGCGGGTACTCAGACAGCGATATGGCGAGGGAATTGCCGCGCTCGCGTGCGACGACTTCGCCGAAGAGTCGGCAGCGCTTTTCGCCGCCTACGAGGCGGGAGCAACCGACGAGGAACTTGTCGCCCGCGCACGCGCCGTGACGGCAAGGCTCACCGCAACCCAGGCCTCGCCGCCCAAGCCGCTCGACAAGCGCATCGCGCGGGCGATCGAAGTGGTGCGCGAACGGCTCGGCGAGGCGATCACGATGACAGAGATCGCCGACGCCGTGCATCTTTCTCCAGAGCGATTCCGCCATCTTTTTCTCGAGGAAACCGGTGTCCGTTTCCGGCCCTATGTGCTGTGGCTGCGGCTCGAAGTCGCCGTCGCGTCTTATGCAGCGGGCAACAACCTGACCGAAGCGTCGTATGCCGGCGGCTTCGCCGATTCGGCCCATTTCTCCCGCACCTTCAAGCGCATGTTCGGCCTGCCGGCGGTCGGCATCAAGCCTGTCCCGGCAGGCAGTTAGCCGTTTCGTTCAATCTGCGGCCAGTCCGCGATCCTACACTGGCATCTCATTTCAACCGAAAGGAGAATCGCCATGAACCCCACCACCCAATCCCCCTGCACATGCACTAACTGCCCCGGCGCCGGCTGCACCTGCGGTTGCCAGCAACCCGCCGAGCAAGAGGTGTGTGCCTGCGGCCCGCAGTGCCAATGCGGACCGCAGTGCGCGTGCGCGCAAAACTGATGTCCCGATGCCGCGGGGCTGGCCTCCAGTCCCGGCATCCTCATCTTTCCGTATTTACAGGATCCCAAGGAGCAATCGTCATGCTTCGACAGCTGCGTCTCATTCTTTCATTCATCGTGCTCGCCGCCCTCGCTGCCTGCATGTCACCGCCGTCGGGGCTGAACGTCTCGCTCGATCGTCCAACCACTCACGATACCTACCGGATCGCCATCAAATCGCTGGCTGAGCCGATCGCTATCAACAAGATGCACGCTTGGGAGATCCAGCTGCGCTCTCCGTCAGGCGAAGCCATATCGGGCGCGCGCATCAGCGTCGCCGGCGGCATGCCGCAGCATGGCCACGGCTTCCCGACTCAACCCAGGGTTACGCGCGAGCTCGGTGACGGCCGTTATCTGCTCGAGGGCATGAAATTCAGCATGCCGGGATGGTGGGAAATCAAGCTCAAGGTCGATTCCGCATCCGGTGCGGACGACATCACATTCAATACGATCATCGCGTCTCACACCGTATCGGTGGCGCCATGAAATCAGTGACAATGTTGACGGCCTGCCTGCTCGGCGGCGCACTATTCGCAGCCACGGCGCAGGCTACTCCCATCGACGGCTGGAGCCGCGATGAAATCGCCGTGCTGTCCACGATGCGGCTGAGTGCATTGCCGCCCATACCAAAAGATCCGTCAAATGCCGTCGAGTCATCAGCAACGGCGGCCAGCCTCGGGCGGCGCATTTTCTTCGACCGTCGCTTCAGTGGCAACGGCGAAGTGTCCTGCGCGAGTTGCCATCAGCCGGAGAAGCAATTCCAGGACGGGCGGCCGCTGGGGCAGGGCATGGGTACCGGAGCGCGCCGTACCATGCCCGTCGCCGGCGTTGGATACAGCCCCTTCCTGTTTTGGGACGGCCGCAAGGACAGCGTGTGGTCGCAGGCGCTGGGGCCGCTCGAAGACCCGGCCGAGCATGGGGGGAACCGGCTCGCCTATGCGCATGTTGTCGCTGCACATTACCGCGCGGAATACGAAGCCGTATTCGGCCCCATGCCTGACCTCGGCCGACTTCCGAAAGACGCGAGCCCGCTCGGCGCACCTTCACAACGCGCGGCATGGGGCGCCATGAACGACAAGGCACGGCATGACGTCTCGAAGGTGTTCGCCAACATGGGCAAGGCACTCGCGGCCTATCAGAAATCCATGCGGATTCGCGAGTCGCGGCTTGACCGGTACATCGAGGGCGTCCTCAAGCGTGACGTGCCGGCATCCGTGCAACTGAGTGCGCAGGAAAGGAATGGATTGCGTCTTTTTATCGGAAAGGCGCAGTGCATCACTTGTCACAATGGGCCGCTACTGACGGACCAGCATTTCCACAATACCGGTGTCGCACCGCGCAACCCGGCTCAGCCCGATCCCGGCCGCCGCGCAGGAATCGCGAAGGTGCGCGAGGACGAATTCAACTGCCTGGGCCGCTTCAGCGACGCCCGGTCGGAACAGTGCGAAGAGCTGAATTTCCTGGCAGCGGACGACCATGCGATGACGGCGGCGTTCAAGACACCCGGCCTGCGCAATGTTGCCTTGCGCGCCCCGTACATGCACGCCGGCCAGATCGTTTCGCTTGCCGAGGTCGTGCGGCATTACGCTGCGGCGCCTGCGGCAGCAGCAGGGCATAGCGAACTCAAACCACTCAGGCTGACAGAGAGCGAGGCGCAAGACCTCGTTGCATTCCTCTCCACCTTGTCGTCCATTGACGATCCTGAATCTGCGCGGAAATAAACGGAGCCGAAAACGGTCAATTGCGTGCATTGCAGCAACACCTCGAGACGCCCGGTTTTCAAAAAAGCCATCGAGTTTTTGCTTATGACGGACATGCAGTTTGCACGCGATCCGGAGGCTGCATGCGCAACTACTATGCATAACGGGCGATGAGCCCGAACAGCAATTCAAGGAGACAAAAAATATTGACGCGGACAGTGGGGCGGTTACCGGTCCACAGACGTGCGCGCCATCTTTTTTCAATATGGCGCGCGGCTGTCTCAGGAACAGCTGCTTCCATCGGCAGCGGGGTTTGCAGGCCGTCGCGTGCTCAATCAATGGAGTGGGAAAATGCAAGACGATTTCAGGTTGGACGGAAAAACGGTGCTCGTCACCGGAGGCGCGCGCGGCATCGGCGCGGAGTGCGCACGTGTCATGGCCGATGCGGGTGCGGCAGTCATGGTCACGGACGTGTTGTCCGATGTCGGACGCAAAACTGCCGGCGACATCCGCGAACGGGGCGGGAAGGCGGCGTACCTGGATCTCGATGTGACGAGCGATAGCGCATGGCAGTCCTGCATCGACGCCACGCTCTCGACCTTCGGCGGCCTGGACGGCCTGGTGAACAATGCCGGGCTCGGGATCATGGACTATCTCGGCGATAGCTCGATCGAGGATTTCCGGCGGATGATGGCGGTCAATGGCGAAGGCGTTTTCCTGGGAATGAAGCATGCTGTTGAAGTCATGCGCCCCGGCGGGAAAGCAGGGCGCGGCGGGTCGATCGTCAACATCTCGTCGCTCGCCGGCATCGTCGGCTTCCCAGGGATAAGCGCCTATGGGGCGAGCAAGGGTGCGGTCCGCATCATGAGCAAGGACGTGGCCGTCGAGTGCGGAAAGTTGGGATACGGCATACGGTGCAATTCGGTTCATCCGGCCGTGATCGAGACCGACATGGGCGATATCTTCATCGAGGAAAACGCCCGCCTGGCCGGTGCATCGATCGATGAAATCCGTAAAGTGTTGAAGGCAATGCATCCGCTGGGCAGGTTCGGGTCGGTGCGCGATATCGCCAATGCCGTCCGCTTTCTCTGCAGCGACGCGTCTGCATGGATCACGGGTATAGAACTGGCGGTCGACGGCGGGTTTTCCGCGACCTGATCAACGCGGACTGCTGCCCGGATCATTTCGTGCCGGTCAGCAGCGCGCATGTCGGCAGTCATGCGCGCCCGTTTTCGTTGAATGCTTCACTTTTCCGCGACCAGGCAGCGTACAAGCTTCCTGGCAAGCGGAGCCGCCAGCAGGACGGTCGGAAATGCAACCAGCCAGGCGGTGAGCCATGCACTGGTCCAGATGCCGAAGAAGCTGGCTGCCGGACCGATGGCACGGAATGTCGAGATGCCGGATACCAGCAGCGACATCAGACCGGAGAGAATCGCTCCAAACAGGATCTGGCCGACCTTCTCGGGGATCATGCGAACGCCTCCCGTTGCTGCTCAGTGTGCGAGCCGGCGAAGCGCTGCAGCGTTTCGGCGAAATTCCTTCCAAACATGCGCGCCGTCTTGACGTCCCCCGCCATGAAAGCGTCGGCGGAAGCGCCATGTCCCGCCTGCGCCATCATGCCCGACCACGACCCAAGCCGATTCACGGCTTCGTCATACGGCACCCCGGCGTGCTGCTCCGGGAGGAAGGGATTGCCGACCCAGAGCATGCCGTGCTGCATGCAAAATACGAACATTGAAAACAGCGTCGATTGCTTGTCCCCGGCCGGGAGTGAAGACACGGTGAATCCGGCGGCGAGCTTGCCCTTGAGCTGCTGCGTGCGCCACAAGCGGCCGGTGGCGTCCATGAAGGCCTTGAACTGGCTCGATACGCCGCCCAGGTAGGTGGGCGACCCGAGCAGGTAGCCGTCGTAGTCGAGCAGTACATCGGGCGCCTTTGCCAGGTCTTCGGCCTTCAGCAGATGCACGTCGGTGTTCGTGACGCTGCGAGCACCCTCGAGGACTTGCCTGGCGATGTGCTCGGTATGCCCGTGGGCGCTATGGTAGATGACGGCGAGTTTTTTCATTGTTCCAGCTCCTTGAAGACGGGACCGCTTCGTTATCGGGACATCCAGTCGATAGCGACTGCGGAAAGGTAAAGGCCGAGGCCGAAGATCGTGTGATTGGTGATGCTGCGCGCGCAGCTTTTCAAGGGGGCAGGCGTGCGTGACGCGGCGAAGCCGAGACCCATGGCGGGCTGCATGACGAACAGAGGGGCGGCCACCGTACAGATGCCGACGGCGAGGGCCGGCAGGAGGGAGGGATCCTGCATCCAGGCAGTGCCGCGCAACGCGACGAGCAAGCCTGCGAAGGCAATGCCGATCGCATAATGGGTCAGCCAGCCCAACGCCAGTTCGCCAGGAATGGGCTGGGCCTTCCCGATCGAGGGATGGGCGAAGGTGCCGCGAAAGAGATGCCCCACCCATCGGCCGATGAAAGCGAAGTTGAGCGTCTGGACGCCCATGTGCTTCAACAGCATGAGCCACGCATCCATGACGGCGGTGGCGCCAACCCCGACGAGAACGACGCGTGCAATTTCTTCTGTGACTGCCATGACAATGCTCCTTGCGGTTGACCGATCGACTTGATGCGTCCACTATAGAAGTTGAAGTCAACTTCAAGTCAAGGGTTAATTTTCGCCATGGATATTGCTGAAGTCGCCAAGCGCACGGGCGTTCCTGCTTCGACGCTGCGCTACTATGAAAAAAAGGGATTGATAGCGTCCGTCGGCAGGCAAGGCGTGCGGCGCCGCTTTGCGCCGGGCGTGCTGGATCAGCTTGCATTGATCGCCTTGGGACAGGCGGCCGGATTGTCTCTGGATGAAATCGGATCCATGCTGTCGCCGAACAGCGGGCCGTCGATCAATCGGCAACTGCTGGCGGCCAAGGCCGACGAGATCGACCAGACCATCAAGCAACTGCGGGCGGTAAGCAGGGGACTGCGGCATGCCGCGGCGTGCGGAGCGCCGAGCCATGCGGAGTGCCCGACTTTTCAGCGGCTGCTCAAGGCGGCGGCGTCGGGTGCGCTCGACAGCCGAAGGAGGAGCAGCGACATTCAGCGTACTGGCAAGTAGGCGTGGGTTCGCTGAACAAAACGATATCTTTGCAACGTGCCGAATTGCTTGTTTGCGGGCGCTGCTATAGGGCTTTTTGCCGCCATACCCCGTCGTTTCCGCGCTGGGGGCAACCCATAGTGAGATGATCGATGCAAACGCAGCATGGATTCCCGCCTTCGCGGGGGCACGCCGAGTGGAATGACGGGGTGCTTTTTAAGACGTTCAGCAGGAGTCACATGCCTTCCTGCGCATTTACATCGGACAGCAGCAGGCATTAATCCAGCAATAATTCAGCGGAATCCACCCGTGCCGACTCGCAACAATGAAATATCAACTCGCCATTTTCGATTTCGATGGAACGCTTGCGGACTCGTTTCCGTTCTTCGTCGGGCAGTTCAATCTGCTTGCGGAGCGCCACAAGTTCAGGGCGATTGACGCGGAAAACGTCCATGCCTACCGCCATTATTCGGCAGGCGAAATGATGAAGCATGTCGGATTGCCGCGCTGGAAACTGCCGGTCGTCGCAACGAGTTTCATCGGCTTGATGCGGGAGAATGCGGACCGCATCCCGCTGTTCGATAGTGTCGATGAAATGCTGCAACACCTCTCTGAAGCGGGTGTCTACCTCTCCGTCATGTCATCCAATGCCGAAGACAACGTGGTCCGCGTGCTTGGGCCCTCGAATGCCGCGCTGATCCGGCATTTTGATTGCGGGATGTCGATCTTCGGCAAGGCGGCACGGATCAGAAGCCTGCTACGGAAGACGGGTATTGCTCCCGACAGGGCGATCTACATCGGCGACCAGCTCACCGACCTGGGGGCGGCGCGCAAGGAGAGCATTGCATTCGGTGCGGTTGCATGGGGATACGGCGCGATCGAGTCGTTCCGCAAACACGCTCCCGAGGAAGAGTTTGGCGAGGTGTCGGATATCAAGCGGATCGCCTGATCATTTTTTCCCTGGCGATGGGGCCTGCGGCTTTTTCCTCGCGTCTTTCAGCAAGTCCACGCAGGGGCTGTCCTCGGCAGGTCCGGGGTTGATCAGCGCCAGCAAGGCCGCCGCTGGCGCTGCGGCCACGCCGAGCACGGTTGCCGCCGCCGCCTTCGCGGCGACCACGCCCTTGTCCACGCCGAAATCAGGTTCCTTGAAAGTGCCGCTCACATACAACGGCGAACGCAGGGAAATGATGCGCACGCCCTTGCTTTCCGGATGAATGGTCAGGTTCAGCTTTTCTTCCGCAAAACTGATGTTGCCGTCGGCGGTGATCGTTGCGTCCTTGGTGTCGATGACGAACAGTCGCGTCTGCATCACGCCATTCTTGACGCCGAAATCGGCCGCCATGCAGTTGAGCTGCACCTGACGATCACCAAACAGTTTGGCCGCTACCGCGCTGGCGATGTTCAGTCCGGCTGCTTCAAGGATGAACTTGCTGACGCTGCCCTGGCTGATGAGCGACTTCACTTCGCCATTGGCGGAGGCAAGCAGGGCGGCGATGGAGTTGCCGGCGGCGCTAAGCTCGGCATCGCCGTTGACTTCACCGATGCTGGCCTGCATCGATTCCGCCTTGGGGAAGAGCTCCTTCAGACGCAGGCCGCGTGCCGACATCTTCATCCTTGCCTTGGCCGGATTGTCGCGGCCATTGATGTTCAGCTCGGTGGTCAGCCTTCCGCCCGCGATCCCGAAATTGAGCGGCGCCAGCGACAGCACGCCGTTGTCCATCGTGACATTCGTGTGCAGGTTGTCGATCGGCAGCGCTGCGTCGCGGATGATCTTCTTGCCGGTGAACTTCACTTTCACGTCCATCTTGCCCCAGCGATCGGTCTTGAAAGGGGAGACAGGGAGAACTTTGCCCGGCGGGATTTTCGCCTTCTCGTCGTCCTTGTTGGCTTCCTCGTCGCTGCCGACGAGCGCCCGCAGATCGGTCAGGCGCAACTGGTTGGAGACCACTTCTCCGCCCAGGAAGGGACGCGGCTTGCGGTGCAGATACTCGAGCGTGCCGCCGATATCGCTGTCACCAACCTTGCCCTGGAATTTTTCGTAGCGCACGCGGATGTCGTCGGGCTTGAAGCTGGCGACCACGCGGCCCTCCGTGGAAAACTTTGGTGTTTCCGGCAGCACCAGGCCGCTGATGGGAAACAGGTCGGCCATGCTGGCGCCGAGGATCTTGAGCTTGAGGTCGAGCGCGCTCGGGTGCGCCGGGTCGGTGAGCCTGCCGTCCGCCGTGATGGTTGTTTCGCCCACTTTCAGCGTGGCTTCCACCGGATACTGCACGTTCTTTTCCATCAGTGTCAGCAGGCCTCCCGCCTTTCCGCCGCCGCCGACGCGCTCGCCGTTGAACATGCCGCCCAGCTTGAAGTTGACCGTGCCGTCATCCGACGTGTCGATCCGCGCGGTCGCATCCGCTTTCTTCGCCGGGTCGACGTAGCGCACGTTGCCGTTCTTGATCGCCAGGCTGTGCAGCGCAAAGGTCCAGGCGGACGGTTGGTCCTCTTCCTCTTTCTTGAAGGTCCAGTTGTTCTTGTCGTCCTTGCTCTTTTCAAGGGCGACCGTGCCGCCATCAATGACCAGGGTGCGGACGCTGATCGTCTTGGTGAACAGGGCGAGCGGATTGACCGTGGTATCGATTTGCCGGACGCGCGCCATCAGTGGACCCGTTCGTGCCCAATCCGGATTGCCGAGCGTGATGTCCTGTGCCCGGATGTGGGGCCACGGGACGAAGCGGCGCCAGCCGATTTGCTGCTCGGTCGGGCGCTCCCAGCTGAAGGACAGGTCGCCATTGATGGCGAATGACCGGCCGGTGGCTTCACTGACCTTGTCGTTGATCCAGGGCTTGAAGCGGTTCCAGTCGAGTGCCGACGCGATCGCCAGCAGCAGCGCCAGCAAGGCAACGATCGACGCAAGCGTGATTCCTGCAATTTTCAGTCCACGTCTCATGACAGTTTGATCGCGGGCGGATATTACAGTTCGATCAATTAATCCAGGACAATGTTTCACCGCGATAGTTGCGTGCAATCAAATCTGGACGCAGGCATCCGAAGGCAGTATTACTACGATATGGCCAGATGGGACGGCTGCGGTTACTTTCTGGCTAATAAAAAATCAGCGGAGACAACCATGAGCCTTGCCCATCTTCTCGTTCGCCACGCAGGTCACGCAGCGGATCGACCTGCGATCTTGCATGGCGATGCGGTGCACGCCACCTACGCCCAGTGGGCCGCGCGCAGTGCGGGCCTTGCGCGACAATTCCGTGATGCCGGCCTCGTTCCCGGGGACCGCGTGCTGTTATTCATGCGCAACCATCCGCGCTATCTGGAAGTGATGTGGGGCGCCTGGTGGGCTGGACTCGTGGTGGTGCCGGTCAACGCCAAGCTCCATGCCAGGGAAGTGGAGTGGATCATCGACAATGCCGGGGCACGTTGGGGATTCGTGACCAGCGACATCGCACCGGACGCGCTGGCCGGACTGGAGCGCCAGGTCGACATTGAATCTCCCGAAGCCGATGCATTGCTTGGGGCGGTCCCGGACCCGATGGCCATCCCGGTCACGGAACGCGCTTTGCATGACACCGCATGGCTGTTCTACACCAGCGGCACGACTGGCCGGCCCAAAGGCGTGATGATTACCCACCGCAACCTCATGACTATGGGGCTGACGTATTTCGTCGACGTGGATGCGGTATCGCCGGAGGACGCAATTGTCTATGCTGCGCCGATGTCACACGGTGCGGGTCTGTACGCCGTGCCGCATCTCATGGCCGGAGCGCGACACGTGGTCCCGGCCTCGGGCGGCGTCGAGCCGGCAGAGCTGTTTGCCCTTGGCAAGGCAATCGGCCCCTTGTCGACCTTTGCCGCGCCGACCATCGTCAAGCGACTGGTAGACCATGCGGAGCAGATGGGCTTGTCGCCGGAGGATGCCGCACGATCGTTCAAGACGATCGTGTATGGCGGCGCGCCGATGTATGTGGCCGACATCCAGCGCGCCCTGCGGGTGATGGGGCCGCGCTTCGTGCAGATCTACGGACAGGGCGAAACGCCGATGGTCGCCACGGCACTTTCGCGTCGCCATCTTGCGGATTCGGCCCACCCGCGCTACCTCGATCGGATTGCCTCGGTCGGCATTGCGCAGACGCCCGTGCAGGTGCGCGTCACCGACGAGGACGGGCGCGACCTGCCGATCGGCGAAATCGGCGAAGTGCTGGTCAAGGGCGACAGCGTCATGTCGGGCTACTGGCGCAACGAGGCAGCAACAGCCGCAGCGATCCGCGATGGGTGGCTGTTTACCGGGGACGTAGGGTGCCTGGATGCGGACGGTTTCCTCACGCTGAAAGACCGCAGCAAGGACCTCATCATCAGCGGCGGCTCCAATATCTATCCACGCGAAGTGGAAGAGGTGCTGCTGACTTGCCCCGGCGTAGCAGAGGCCGCCGTTGTCGGCGCGCCGGATCCCGAATGGGGCGAAGTCGTGGTGGCGTTCGTTGTGCCCGCGGGCGGGGCGCAGGTCACGGAAGCGATGCTCGACCAGCACTGCCTGGAACAGATCGCGCGCTTCAAGCGGCCGAAACGTTATCTGCTGGTCGAGCAGCTGCCGAAGAATAATTACGGAAAAGTGCTGAAGACGGAGTTGCGCGCGCGACTGACGTAAGGCGCTTAGGTTGCCTCAGTTCGCTGCGGCTCGTAACGCATGCACTCCGTGCTCACCGCCTCGCGGATGATTTCCGCGAGGCGGCGCGTGCCCGGACCCGCGCTGTCGGGATCCGCAAGAACAAGGTAAAGCTGTGTGAACCGCTCCCCGCCGTCGCCCATGGGAAGTGGTTTGAGCGCCCCCTCCCGCAACTCCTTCAGGATTTTTTCTTCCGGATACCACGCAAACCCAAAGCCGAGCCGCGCCGCTTCAATCGAGGTGGCGGCATGGCTGACCGTCCAGCGTTGGGTCACGTCGAGTTGCGCCTTGGTATCGCGGCGTGTGCCCGATTCCCTGACCACGAGGTGCCGGTGGTGACGCAGGTCTTCCAGCGTGACATCGCGCCCGAGATGGTGCAGCGGATGCGAGGGGCTCGCAACCGGGATGAATCTTGGCCGCATCAGCGGGATGCCGAGGAACCCCGGCGGCACCATGTTCGAAATGACAAGATCCGCCGCGCCGGTCAGCAGCGCTTCCGACGTCCCGGCCAGGACCGACTCAATCAACTCGATGCGCGTGTGCGGGCTTTCCTTTCCCAGCTTGTCGAGGCAGTCGAGCAGCAGCCAGGTCGGGAAGATGATCTCCGCCGCAATCCGTATTTCCGCTTCCCAACCCGCTGACAGGCGCCGAGCAGCCCGTTCCAGCGCGCTTGACTCGTCGAGCAGGGCACGGGCACGCCGGTAAAGGAACTGCCCGGTCGGCGTCAGGATTGCCTTCCGTCCCTGGATCTCGAACGCCTTTACGCCGAGCAGGGACTCGATTTTCTGCACCGCATACGTCACCGACGATTGACTCTTGTGCAAGACCTCCGCCGCCTGTGCGTAGCCGCCGGTATCGACAACGGCAATCAGGGTGCGCCATTGCTCGAGGGTAATGTACTGATTTTCCATTTATCAGACCAATAGATAGATTTGCGCTAATTATTCTACTTTTTTATCGATTCATTCAATAGTTAAATACACGTACCAAATCACACAAGGAGAAATCGATGAAAACCCTGCTCCAAC
This sequence comes from Noviherbaspirillum sp. ST9, assembly GCF_048799745.1. Classification (NCBI taxonomy): domain Bacteria; kingdom Pseudomonadati; phylum Pseudomonadota; class Betaproteobacteria; order Burkholderiales; family Oxalobacteraceae; genus Noviherbaspirillum; species Noviherbaspirillum sp. ST9. Next base: position 334,561 of record NZ_JBLWFR010000002.1, read on the forward strand.
TGAATTCCAGCCTGTTTTCCGGTAACGGCCAATCCAGCCACCTGTCCAACGAATTCGTCGCCGCCTGGCGTGATGCCAACCCGGACGGCAAGGTCATCACCCGCGACCTCGCTGCCAACCCGGTACCGCACCTCGACGGACAACGCTTCGGCGCCTTCCTGGCCAAACCGGAAGACCGGACTGCCCAGCAGCAGGCTGTCGTCGATTTCTCCGATGCGCTGATCGATGAGCTGCGCAATGCCGACGTCATCGCCCTCGGCCTGCCGATGTACAACTTCGGCGTGCCGTCGACGCTCAAGGCTTATTTTGATCATATCGCCCGTTCCGGCGTCACCTTCCGTTACACCGAGAACGGTCCGGTGGGTTTGCTGACCGGGAAGAAGGTTTACGTTTTCGCGGCGCGCGGCGGCATGTACCAAGGTACGTCAATGGACACGCAGACCAGTTATGTGCGCGACTTCCTGCGCTTCATCGGCCTGTCGGATGTCGAATTTGTCTATGCTGAAGGCTTGGCGATGGGCGAGGAAAGCAAGCAGGCCGGCTTGGCCAAGGCGGAAAATGTCATCCGCCAGCTCGCCGCCCCGCTGCGCGCAGCTGCCTGAGTCGTCTAACATCCAAACACAACTGGAAGAAACTGCCATGACCACAACGACTGTCATCACCCGCACGCTGCAACGCGTGATCGAAGGCCTCGCCACTTCCGACGGCGCCGGCGTGAAGCTGCGCCGCAGCCTCGGGCAGGGGCAGGGCAGCCGTCTCGATCCGTTCCTGATGCTGGACGAGTTTTCCTCGGACAATCCAGGCGACTACATCGCCGGCTTTCCGCCGCACCCGCACCGGGGGTTCGAAACCGTGACCTACATGCTCGACGGCCACATGCGGCATGAGGATCATCTCGGCAACGTAGGCGAGTTGAAGAACGGCGGCGTGCAGTGGATGACGGCCGGGCGCGGCATCGTGCACTCGGAAATGCCGCAGCAGGAAGAAGGGCGCATGCGCGGATTCCAGTTGTGGATCAACCTGCCGGCAAAGGAAAAGATGAAGCCGGCAGGCTACCGTGACATTCCGCCTGCGGAGATCCCGGTTGCCGCGCTGCCCGATGGCGGTACGGCAAAGGTCATTGCGGGTACCTTGCGCATCGATGGCAAGGACGTTGCCGGACCGATCCAGGGATTGAGCACGGAGCCGCTCTATGTGGACGTGATTTTGCCTCCTGGCGGGGTGTTTGCGCATCCGCTGGGCAATCACCTGAATGCCTTCCTCTACGTGTATGAAGGCAGCGTGAAAATCGGCGATGCTGATGCGCCGCGTCCGCTGAAGTCGCAAAGCGCGGGATTCCTGTCCCCCGGCGACCAGGTGGAGATCCGTGCCGATGCTGCTGGCGCCCGTTTCCTCCTGCTGGCCGGGCGTCCGCTGAAGGAACCGGTTGTGCAGTACGGCCCCTTCGTGATGAACACCGTCGAGGAAATCGAGCAGGCCATCACGGACTTCCAGAGCGGCAAATTCACGCAAGCGGCGGCTTGAGCGGATAATGGGCAGGATCCGAATACAACAAGGAGACTGCCCATGACATTCGCGCTCATCAAACCGCACACCAAGGACCTCGGCGGCGGCTTCATGGTTCGCCGGCTGCTGCCGAGCCATCCCCACAAGATGGTCGGTCCTTTCATCTTCTTCGATCACATGGGCCGCGCCGATTTTGCGCCGGGCGATGGACTCGATGTGCGTCCGCATCCCCATATCGGCCTGGCGACGGTCACCTACCTGTTTGAAGGTGCGATCCTGCACCGCGACTCGCTCGGTACGGTGCAGGAGATCCATCCGGGCGATGTGAACTGGATGACGGCTGGTGACGGCATTGCGCATTCCGAGCGGTCGCCTGATGCCATTCGCCGCTCCGGCGGCGCGCTGGAAGGCATCCAGATCTGGATTGCGTTGCCGAAAGAGCATGAAAAAGTAGAGCCTTCCTTCGAACATCATCCGGCGGCCACCTTGCCGATGATCGCCGCCGACGGCCTGAACCTGCGCCTGATCGCGGGCAGCGCGTTCGGCATGACCTCGCCGGTGACTACCTTCTCCCCCATGTTCTACGCCGCGCTCGAGATGGAGCCGGGCGTCCGGTTTGAATTCCCTTCCGAATATGCAGAGCGCGGGATCTATCTGGCGGAAGGTTCGATTACCATCGATGACGAAGCACTTGCGGAAAGGCACATGGCTGTGCCGAGCAGCGCCCAAACCCTTACAATAGAGGCCAAAACAAGGGCGCGCGTCATGCTGCTCGGCGGTGAACCGATCGGCGGCGACCGTTATATCTGGTGGAATTTCGTTGCGAGCAGCAAGGAGGCGATCCAGGAAGCGAAGGAACGCTGGCGCGCGCAGGGATTCGGCAAGGTGCCGGATGAAACCGAATGGATTCCCTTGCCGGATGAACCGAAGCCGGCAGAGTCTTTCAGCTAAAATCCATGCCTTGCTTCAACTGGGACGATTCATAATGAACAACACCGGAGACCAGAACACGGCTGCAGCCGGCTCCGACAAGATTTTCGATCACGTCGCCACGTCGCTTCTGCCGACGAAGCACGGCGAGTTCCGCATCCATGTCTACAAACCGCTTGGCGAATCGGTCGAGCACGTGGCCATCGTCAAGGGAGAGCTCAAGGGGCAGGAAAAGGTATTGGTGCGCGTGCATTCCGAATGCCTGACCGGCGACGTGCTCGGTTCGCTGCGCTGCGATTGCGGCGAGCAGCTCGATGCGGCGCTGGCGAAGATTTCCGCCGAGGGGCTCGGCGTTGTCGTCTACCTGCGCGGGCATGAGGGCCGCGGCATTGGCTTGGCGAACAAGATTCGCGCCTACCAGTTGCAGGACCAGGGACAGGACACGGTCGAAGCGAATCTCGCGCTCGGCCTTCCGGTCGACACCCGGGACTACCAGGTCGCGGCGCAGATTCTCGATGACCTGGGCGTGCGTTCCGTTCGCCTGATGACCAATAATCCGAAGAAGATGAAGAAGCTGGCGGATTACGGCATCCAGGTGGATGAGCGCGTGCCGGTGTTGACGGCGCATACGCCGCATAATATCGGCTACCTGCGGACGAAGCAGCAGAAGCTGGGGCATATGCTGGATTTCGAGCAAGAATAATCTTCCAGCCTTCGCCTGCGGGCGCTGTCTTCTAATTTTTCAGCCTCCCACACCCCGTCATTCCCGCCTTCGCGGGAATGACGGGTAATCGTCAGTGCGGATAGCGACTGTAGCGTCCCGCCTGCGGATACTCCACGCATTGCCATGTTCCCATCCAAGCAAACACTTCTCTCCATCCTCGCCTTCGCGGCCATAAGCACCACCCACGCCGCCGAGCCCATCAAACTCGGCATGATCGAAGGCATTTCCGGCCCCTTCGCCAATGCCGGCAACGCCGTCATCCGCAACATCCAGCTTGCCATTGAAAACGTCAATGCGCGCGGCGGCGTGAAACTGCCTGACGGCGCTCATCCGCTGGCGCTGGTCACTTACGACAGCAAGCAGGGCGTGGAAGAGGCCTTGATCGGCCTGCGCCAGATGGCCGACCAGCGGATCGGATTCATCCTGCAGGGCAACAGCTCGGCGGTAGCGGCGGCGCTCATTGACGGCGTCGAAAAGCACAACCAGCGCACACCTGCGCAGCGCATGCTGTTCCTGAATTATTCCGCTGTTGATCCCGCCCTGACGAACGAAAAGTGCAGTTTCTGGCACTTCCGTTTCGACGCCAACGCGGACATGCGCATGCACGCACTGACCGAGGTCATCAAGGGCGACGCCAGTGCAAAGCGCGTTTACCTGATCGGACAGGACTACAGCTTCGGACAGCAGCTGGCGCGTTCGGCGCGTGCGCAACTGGGCAAGAAGCGCCCGGACATCACCATCGCGGGTGACGAACTGCATCCGATCGGAAAGATCAAGGATTTCACGCCCTACATCGTGAAGATCAAAGCCAGCGGTGCGGATACTGTCATCACGGGCAACTGGGGGAATGACCTGACGCTGCTCGTCAAGGCGGCGAAAGAGGGCGGGCTGAACGCGAAGTTCTATACCTTCTACGGAAATGGACTCGGTGCGCCTGCGGCGATCGGCGAGGCCGGCGTAGGGCGCGTGCGCGCGGTGGCGGAATGGCATCCGAATACCGGGCAAGGCATCAAGAGCTCCGCCAGCGACGATTTCTACAAGGCCTTCCGGAAGCGTTATCCGGCGCCGGAAGACGACTATGTCCACCTGCGCATGCATCTCATGATCGACATGCTGGTGGCCGCGATCGAGAAAGCGAAGTCGACTGAGGCCGCCGCCGTCGCGAAGGCACTGGAAGGCGCGCGCTACAAGAACGCTTTCCATGAGGCCGTGATGCGCGCCGACGACCACCAATTGCTGCAGCCCCTGTACGTCTCCGTGATGCGCAAGGTGGCCGATGGTTCGGTGCGCTTCGACAACGAAGGCAGCGGATACGGCTTCAGGACCGAACGTTACTTGTCCATGGCCGACACGACCTTGCCGACGGCCTGCAAGATGAAGCGCGCCGAGTAAACCGTTCAGCTCGGGCGGGCGGGAATCGTCAGTCCGCGTACAACGGCCGGCCGCGCGACGAACTGTTCGAGCACGCGTGCCACGTTCGGAAAGTCATTAAAGCCGACGAGATCTCCCGCGCCGTAATACCCGATAAGGTTGCGCACCCACGGGAAAGTGGCGATGTCGGCAATCGTGTAGTCATCCCCCATGATCCACTGCCGCCCGTCAAGCCGGCGTTCAAGCACGGCGAGCAGACGCCGGGACTCCGCCGCATAACGGTCGCGCGGGCGCTTGTCCTCATACTCCCGGCCGGCGAACTTGTGGAAGAAACCGACCTGGCCAAACATCGGTCCGATTCCACCCATCTGGAACATCAGCCACTGGATCGTTTCGTAGCGCGCAGCCGCATCCTGTGGCAAGCACTTGCCGGTCTTCTCCGCGAGATACAGAAGGATCGCGCCCGACTCGAACAGCGGCAGCGGCTTTCCGCCGGGTCCGGCGGGATCGATGATGGCGGGAATCTTGTTGTTCGGATTGAGGGACAGGAACTCCGGCGACGTCTGGTCGTTGGTGTCGAAGCTGACGAGGTGCGGCTCGTAGGGCAGTCCTGTCTCTTCAAGCATGATGGACACCTTTACGCCGTTCGGTGTCGGAAGGGAATAGAGCTGGAGGCGGTCAGGATGGCGCGCAGGCCATTTTTTCGTGATGGGAAATACGGAAAGATCGGACATGCAGGCTCCGTGAAATATCGCTGAAGCCAATCAATATAAACACTTCACGATTTCCCTGCTGGAGAGCTCAGGCAACGACAGGAAGGCCCCGGCATTCGAACTGCTTCCTGACCCTGTCGATCAGGGCCAGGGTCGGAACGGGCGTGTCGGCAAGCTGGTATTTGCGCCCCAGTTCCTTCCACTTGTTCTCGCCCATCTTGTGGAATGGCAGGATTTCAATGCGCTCCACGTTCTTCAGGGCCGACACAAAGTCCGCAAGCGCCTCGACGTCGAGCAGGTCGTCGGTATGGCCGGGCACCAGCACATGACGTATCCAGACCGGCTTGCCCATGCGGTCGAGACGACGGGCGAAATCCAGCGTGGGCTGGAGATCGATGCCGGTCAGCGCACGGTGCTTGAGAGGATCCATGTGCTTGATGTCCAGCAGCACAAGATCCACGGGGTCGAACCACGCATCGGGAAGGCTCCCAGCCAGCGCGCCATTCGTGTCGAGCGCCGTATGCAGGCCGAAGCGCTGCTTGACTTGCCGGAAGACCTCGCCGACGAAGTCAGGCTGCATCAGGGGTTCGCCACCGCTGATCGTCAGGCCGCCGGTCCGGCGGTAAAAGGCGGCATAGCGGCCGATATCCTCGACCACTTCCTCCACCGTCTCCCGTTGGCCGTCGCGCATCGTCCAGCTGTCCGGATTGTGACAGTACAGGCAGCGCATCCTGCACCCGGCGGTAAAGAGCACGTAGCGCAAACCGGGACCGTCGGCGGCGCCGAAGGTCTCGACGGCGTGGACGAAACCGTCCGCCCCGATGTACTGCGCGGGGCGGAGCAGGATGCTGTGGAGTGGCGAGTCTCCCATTGCGATTACGCCCGCTCGTGGAAGGTGCGGCTCAGCACATCCTCCTGCTGCTTGCGCGTGAGGCGATGGAACAGCACGCAGTAGCCGGACACGCGCACGCACAAGTTCGGATACTTGTCCGCGCCGTGCTCCATGGCGTCGAGCAGCATCTCGCGCGACATCACATTGACGTTCAGGTGGTAGCCGCCCTGTTCGACGAAGCCGTCGATGAATCCGCCAAGGTTGCCGATCCGGTCGCCGGCGGTCGTGCCAAGCGACGACGGCACCATCGAGAACGTCCACGACACCCCATCGCCGCAATCGTCGAACGGAATCTTGGCAACGCTGAATCCCGCCGCCACGTAGCCGTTCCTGTCCTGGCCGTTCGACGGATTGGCGCCCGGCGCGAAGGGTTTGCCGGCGCGGCGGCCGCCGGGGGCGGTGCAATCCGGGCCGTTGCCGGTCGCACTGCCATACACCACGTTGGACGTAATCGTCAGCGCGCTTTGCGTAATGATCGCGTCCTTGTAGGCGCGATGCTGGCGCAGCTTCGACATGAACGTGCGCGTCGCCCATACGGCAAGGTCGTCCACACGATCGTCGTTGTTGCCGTAGCAGGGGAATTCGCCGCCTTCATTGACGAAATCGACGGCAAGTCCGGCTTCATTGCGGATGATGCGGATGCGACCGTACCGGATGGCGCTGAGCGAGTCGGCAACATGACTCAGCCCGGCGATGCCGCAAGCCATGGTCTTGTGGTGCTCGGTATCCAGCAAGGCAAACTGCAGTGCCTCGTACGCATATTTGTCATGCATGTAGTGGATGGAGTTCAGGGCCTTGATGTAGATCTTTGCCGTGTACGCCATCACTTTTTCAAAACGCGCCTTGACGTCGTCGAACTCGAGATAGTCGCCGGTTACGGGCTCCAGTCCACTGGCAACCCGTTCACCAGTCACTTCGTCGCGACCGCCATTGATCGCATACAGCAGGGTCTTCAGCAGGTTGCACCGTGCGCCGAAGAATTGCATCGACTTGCCGTTGGCCATGGGCGATACGCAGCAGGAAATGCATGCATCATCGCCGTGCACAAGACGGATCGCGTCGTCCGACTCCACCTGGATGGCGCTGGTGTCGATCGCCACCTTCGATGCGAAATCCTTGAAGCCTTCTGGCAGGCGCGTCGACCAGAGCACGGTGAGGTTGGGTTCAGGCGAATTGCCCAGGTTGTACAGGCTTTGCAGCACGCGGAAGCAGGTCTTCGAGACGAGCGAGCGCCCGTCATTGCTCATGCCGGCAATGGACAGCGTGACCCAGGTCGGGTCGCCACTGAAGAGCTGGTCGAAGGACGGTGTGCGCAGGAAGCGGATCGCCCTGAACTTGATGACAAGGTGATCGATCAGTTCCTGGGCCTCGGCTTCGGTCAGCGTGCCTTCGTCCAGGTCGCGCTGGATGTAGATGTCGAGGAAGGTCGAGATCCGACCGACGGACGTCGCGGCGCCGTTCGATTGCTTGGCGGCGGCCAGGTAGCCAAAGTACAGCCACTGTACAGCTTCCCGTGCATTGCGCGCCGGCCTGGCGATGTCGAAGCCGTACAAGGCCGCCATCGTCTTCAGGTCCTTCAATGCGCGGATCTGTTCAGAGATTTCTTCGCGTGTACGGATGACTTCGTCGCTGAATGCTGCATCGTCAAGGCGGCGCTTGTCATCCTGCTTTTCCGAAATCAGCCGGTCAACGCCATACAACGCAACGCGGCGGAAGCAGCCGACGAGGCGGCCACGGCCGTAGGCATCCGGCAAGCCCGTGAGCAAGCCGCTGTGGCGAGCGGACAGCACGTCGGCGGGATAGGCGTCAAACACGCCGTTGTTGTGATCCTTGCGATACTTCTTGTAAATCTCTTCGATGCGAGGATCAAGCTCCGGGAAGCCGTATTCCTTCAGTGACTGTTCGACCATGTGCAGTCCACCCTGCGGAAAGATCGCTCGGCGCAACGGCGCGTCGGTCTGCAGTCCGACGATGGCTTCATTGTCTTGATCGATATACGCCGGGGCGTGCGCGGTGATGGATGCGATAACGTCTGCCGACACCGACAGCACGCCGCCATTGCGGCGCTCCTGCGCGAGCAGATCGTTGAATACGTCCATCTGCTTCGTTGTGCGCGCGGTCGGCCCCGAGAGAAAGCGGTCATTGCCCCGATACTCGGTGTAGTTCTGCTGGATGAAGTCCCGGACCGCAATGGCTCCGCGCCAGTCTTCACCGCGAAAGCCGCGCCATGCGTCGCGCTTTTCCTGCGCTGCCTTTTCAATCTGTGCTGCCTTTTCGATTACTGCTGCTTCAACAACCGTGTTCATGATCGAATCTCCTGAATGCGCCGGTTCGACACACGGTGCAGGAGTGAGTTCCAGCGGGAATGCTTCGCAGGCGTGGACATGCCGTTACAATAGCTGCAATGGGCCGTGTGCATTCCGGCCGCATTCACCTCTCAGGAGTAGCAAGTTGCTTAGCCCTAATCACATCACGGCCGAACGTTTTGACGATGCCGTCGACGCGCTGCGGCGTATTCGCGAAATTTACGATTCCAGCATCACGCATCTGCGGGACCACCTGCAGCGCTTCGTCAACGGCGAGCGCTTTCCGTCGCGCGTGCGAGCCTGTTATCCGTATGTGCGCATCCAGACGGAGACGGTTGCGCGGGCCGATTCACGCCTGTCGTACGGCTTCGTCGCGGGGCCGGGTACGTTCGAAACCACGATCACGCGACCGGACCTGTTCGAGAACTACTACACGGAGCAGTTGCGGCTCCTGCTCAAGAACCACAGCCAGAACCAGCACGTGCAGCTGGAGGTGGGGGTGAGCGCCCAGCCGATCCCGATCCACTTTTCATTCGCACAGGACGACCATATCGAAGGCAGCATGACGGCAGAACGCCGCCTTGCGCTGCGCGACATGTTCGATTTGCCGGACCTCGGCGCGATGGATGATGGCATCGCCAATGGCACGTACGAGCCGCCGCCCGGAGAAGCGCAGCCGCTCTCGCTGTTCACCGCGCCGCGCGTGGACTATTCGCTGCATCGCCTGCGCCATTACACGGGAACGGCGCCGGAGCACTTCCAGAACTATGTGCTGTTCACGAACTATCAGTTCTACATCGATGAATTCGTCCGCCTCGGACACGAGATCATGAACCGTGTCCCCGACCCGGATGCGCCTGCTGACGAGGATCACTACATTGCCTTTGTGGAACCGGGCAATGTCATTACGCGCCGCGTCGGCGAGGCGGTGCAGGAAGGTGACGATATCGGCAAGGCGCCGCCGCGGTTGCCGCAGATGCCCGGCTATCACCTGATCCGCGCCGACGGCAGCGGCATCACCATGGTCAACATCGGTGTTGGCCCGGCCAATGCGAAGACCATCACCGACCACATTGCCGTGCTGCGTCCGCATGCATGGATGATGCTCGGCCACTGCGCGGGGCTGCGCAATACGCAGCAGTTGGGCGACTATGTCCTGGCGCACGGCTATGTGCGCGAAGATCATGTGCTGGACGAAGACCTGCCGCTGTGGGTGCCGATTCCGCCGCTTGCGGAAATACAGGTTGCACTCGAATCGGCGGTGGCTGAAGTGACGCAGCTGAAGGGCTATGACCTCAAGCGCGTCATGCGCACCGGGACGGTGGCCAGCACCGACAACCGCAACTGGGAGCTGCTTCCGCAGCGTACGCCGGAGCGTCGCTTCAGCCAGAGCCGCGCGATTGCGCTGGACATGGAGAGCGCCACGATTGCCGCCAACGGTTTCCGCTTCCGGGTGCCGTATGGCACCTTGCTGTGCGTGAGCGACAAGCCGCTGCACGGAGAGATCAAACTGCCCGGCATGGCCAACCAGTTCTATCGGGAGCGCGTCGACCAGCATCTGCGCATCGGCATCCGCGCGGTCGAGCTGTTGCGTCGCAAGGGAGTAGACAAGCTGCACAGCCGGAAGCTGCGCAGCTTTGCCGAGGTGGCTTTCCTCTAAGTGACTTTCAATCGAAGGATGGTGATCCTGTCGCAGCGCCCTTCGATCGCAAGGGCGCCGACATAATCCTTGGCGATGGGCAGGTCCGCCGTCGTCCAGTCCTCGATCGCGGTGCGCGGCGGCGGCAGCCGCAACCAGCCTGACGCGCGCCGGTCGCATTCCACCGCGTAGGCACGCAGCGGCAGAGCGACGCCCATGCCGGTCGCTTTCGAAATGGCTTCCTTGCGGCTCCAGCAGCGTACCGTGGCGACTTTGCCGTCGGGCATGCGGCGCAGGGCGGCGATCTCGTCGGGGTGGAGTCCCGCTGCGAGATCGTGGTATTCCTGCGTCGCGTTCGTCATTTCGACGTCGATCCCGACACGAGGGAATCGGGAAACCGCCACCCATACCTGGCTGCCGGCGTGGCTGACATTGCAGCCGACGGAGCATCCGGGGAGTTCGGGCTTGCCCCAGGTATTGCTGCGAATGATCTGCGCCGGATCCATGCCGCCGTAATGCACGGCTACACGACGCAGCATCGTTCGCCCCAGGAGGTTGCGGATACTGTCTTCCTGACGCGGGAATCGTGCGGCGCGGGCGTGCTCGTCCTGCAGCGTGTTTTTCAGGGCGAAGGAATGGAGCGCCGTCTGGTGGCGCCAGTCAAAGGAAAGACCGATGCAGAGGGCACTGCCATCGGTCAGCGCAGGGTAGTCGAGGTCGAGCGGGGAGTTGGCGTCGACCTTCAGATCAACCGGGGCGCTTATATGCGGTGAGGCTGCAGGCATCGTTTTTTCGGATCGCATTGTCACTCGGCAATAATACGGCAGATTCGGGCACGACGGGCGTCCTATCTCGACGACTTCCGTGGTGCGCCGCCACATTTTTACACTCAGATCGCCATATACCGTCCCGGCTTGTGGTTCACTGCCAAGGTCAGGTTCAGCATTGCTGCGCCGAGGAGCGAGATCGCGACAGACGTCATGGAAATCATGGGAATCGAAAGCATGAGAATGGTTGCATCGAGTCCGAGCTGCACGAGGCCGGCACGCAAGCCGTAACGCTCCTGCAAGTACAGAACCAGTACATTGATGCCACCGAGGCTGGCCCGGTGGCGGAACAGCACCAGCAGTCCGACGCCGCAGAGCAGGCCGCCCATGATGGCGCCGTACAGCGGATTGAGGTTCTCCATTGTGAACACCAGCGGCAGGAGCTCGGAGAACGCCGAAAGCAACCCGACGGCGGCAAACGTTTTCAGCGTGAATTTCCATCCCATCTTTTTCACTGCGAGAAAATAGAAGGGCACGTTGATGGCAAAGAAGAGCTTGCCGAAGCTCAAGCCGGTGAAATAGTGGAGCAGGAAGGCGATGCCGACCGTGCCGCCCGTGACAAGGTGCGCCTTGCCCAGCATGGCAACGCCGAGCGATACAAGCAGGGTGCCGGTTACCAGCGCCTGCATGTCGTCGAAGAGCGTGTGCTGCTGCAGCGCTTTCGTCTGTCCCGACTCCCGATCGTGCTGGTCGATCATGGCAGGCAGGGTCTCGGTTGGAACCGGGCCGGGCAGGGCGGCCGCAGCGTGGCGGTTATGCATGGTCATGGAATCGGTATGGGATCGCAACATCTTGTGAATGCAGGATCGATCACGAAGGTTAATGTGCGCGCAAGCTTAATCCACTCGCGTCGCGGATTTTATTGACCTCGATCAAGAATTTCAAACCCCGCGCGGCGGACGGCGCATGCAGCGAATTTATAACTTCGGATGAGAAGCATTCATTTGAATGATTGTTCGGGGCCAATTACCATTTTCCGCAGATTGATCGGCGTGCAAGAACGCATTCCAACGATCCATCGATTTCATCATTTTTCAGAGAGACCCCATGGATTTCGAGTTTTCACCGCGTGTCCGGCAGCTCAAGCGGCAGTTGCAGGATTTCATGGACAACTACGTGGTGCCGAACCTGCCGCTGTGGCGCGAAGAAGTCGGTGACGGCCTGCAGCATCCGCAATGCATGGAGGACCTGAAAGAGATCGCGAAATCCGAGGGGCTGTGGAACCTGTTCCTTCCCGCGCTTGAAAAGGAGCATGGCGGCCAGGGACTGACGAACCTCGAATACGCGCCGCTGGCGGAAATCATGGGCCGGGTGCATTGGGCGGCGGAGGCATTCAACTGCAGCGCGCCTGATGCCGGCAACATGGAGCTGCTGCACATGTTCGGCAGCGAAGCGCAGCGCGAACGCTGGCTCAAGCCGCTGCTCGACGGCAGCATCCGGTCCTGCTTTGCGATGAGCGAGCCCGACGTCGCTTCATCCGACGCGACCAACATCCAGCTTTCGATGCGGCGTGAGGGCGACGAGTACGTCATCAACGGGCGCAAGTGGTTCATTTCAGGCGCAGCCCATCCGTTATGCCGTTTCGCCATCGTGATGGGCGTGACCGATCCGGATGCGGAAGTGCATCGCCGGCAGAGCATGGTGATCGTGCCTTTCGACACCCCGGGCCTCAAGATCGTGCGCAATATACCGGTGATGAATCACAGCTTTCCGGGCGGGCATTGCGAAATGGTGTTCCGCGACGTGCGCGTCCCCTCCGGCAATCTCATCCATGAGGAAGGAGCCGGTTTTGCCATCGCCCAGGCGCGCCTCGGCCCTGGACGCATCCACCACTGCATGCGCTCGATCGGGCAGGCCGAGCTGGCACTGGAGCTGATGTGCGAACGCGCGGCGGATCGCCGCACCTTCGGCCGCTATTTGCACCAGCATGCGAACGTTGCCGAATGGATCGCGCTGTCCCGCATGGAGATCGAGCAGGCTCGCCTGCTGGTGCTCAAGACCGCGTGGATAATCGACCAGTACGGTTCCAAGGGAGCTGCACGCGAGATTGCAATGATCAAGGCGATCGTGCCACGGCTGCACACGACGATCTGCGATCGCGCGATGCAGGTGTTCGGGGCGATGGGGCTAAGCCCCGACACGCCGCTGGCCGAGTTGTGGACATGGGGAAGGGTGCTGCGCATCGCGGACGGACCCGACGAGGTGCATCTGCGCACCGTCGCGCGCCAGGAAATGGACGCGGCGGCGGAAAGGCGCGGCGCGACTTTGCCCTACCTGAATACGCCCGATCTGGTTTGACACTAGAATGATTGGCATTGCATACACAAGACGCAGCATTGCCTCATTCGGTTTCATGACTCTTTCCAGTCCAGAACAGTCCGGCGTCACCGGCATCCCCGCGCTCTCCGTTCCCTTGCTGTCGCTAGCCGCCTTCGGCAGCGGCATCTCATTGCGCGTGACAGATCCGATGCTGCCGCAACTGGCGCAGGAGTTTTCCGTATCGCTCGGCGATGCCTCCAACGTCATCACGGTGTTCTCGATTGCCTACGGCCTGTCGCAGCTGTTCTTTGGACCTGTCGGCGACCGGTATGGAAAGTACCTTGTCGTCGCCTTCGCCACGCTTGCCTGTGCGCTGACTTCGCTTTTCTGCGCGCTGGCCCCCGGCTTTGTTCCCTTGCTGGCCGCGCGGTTAACGGCTGGCGCGACGGCGGCTGCCATTATTCCGCTGTCCATGGCATGGATTGGCGACGTTATTCCCTATCACCAGCGTCAGCCGGTGCTGGCGCGCTTTCTGATCGGCCAGATTCTCGGGCTTGCCACGGGGGTCCTGATCGGCGGGTTGGCGGCGGACGCCGGCAACTGGCGCCTGCCGTTCTTTTTCGTTGCCGGCGTCTTCCTGCTCGTCAGCCTCGCCCTGTTTGGTTTGAACCGGAGGCTTCCCGAGGCGGCGCGCAAGGTGCGCCGTGCCGAAGGCGCCGTCATTGCGCGGATGGCTGGCGAGTTCCGGCACATCCTTTCGTTGCCATGGGCGCGCATGGTACTGCTCACGGTCTTCCTCGAAGGCGCATTCCTGTACGGCGCGTTCGCCTTCATCGCGTCCCACATGCATCACACCTACGGCATGTCGCTCACCTCATCCGGCGCGCTGGTCATGCTCTTCGGGCTCGGGGGCTTCGTGTTCGCGGTGGCATCGGCGACGCTGGTGCGCAAGCTGGGTGAAGTCGGATTGTCCCTGTGGGGCGGGGTATTCGTTGCGCTCGCGCTGCTCGGCACAGGACTCGCCCCTGTCTGGTGGTGGGCAATCGGCGGATGTTTCGGCGCCGGCCTCGGGTTCTACATGTTGCACAACACCTTGCAGATCAACGCAACGCAGATGGCGCCGGAGCGGCGTGGCGCGGCGGTGTCTGCGTTTGCCTCGTGTTTCTTCATGGGGCAGTCGGTCGGCGTGGGAATCGCCGGTGCGCTCGTCGGACGTCTGGGCACGTCCAATGTGATGCTGGTCGGCGCCGTCGGCGTGCTTGCCGTTGCAGTTCGTTTCAGCCTGAAGTTGAAGTCGCGCCCGGCGCGTCAATAAAAAAGACTCGAGGAGACAAAAGCATGAATGACCATCCGCGTCCGTTGTGGACGCCCAGTCCTGCCCGTATCGAAGCCAGCCGCATGAAGGAGTACATGCGCTGGCTCGCTCGCGAGAAGAAGGTCAATGTCGACAGCTATGAGGCGCTGTGGCAGTGGTCGGTCGACGAGCTGCCCGCGTTCTGGGAATCGATCTGGCAGTACTTTGACATTCGTAGCAGCAAACCGTGGGAACAGGTCCTGGATGGGATGAAGATGCCCGGCGCCACCTGGTTCACCGGCAGCCGACTCAATATCACGGAACAGGTCTTCCGTTTCCACCGCGAGGGAGAGTCCGGCGAACGGCCGGCCATCATCGGCAGGTCCGAGGTGAGACCGACGGTCGAGCTGTCATGGAATGCACTCCGCAGCCAGATCGCCGCCGTTGCCAACGCACTGCGCGGCATGGGCGTGCAGCCCGGCGACCGCGTCGTCTCCTACCTGCCGAACATTCCCGAAACCGCGGTCGCGTTCTATGCCTGCGCCAGCATCGGGGCCATCTGGTCGAGCTGCTCCCCCGACATGGGCACACCCAGCGTGCTCGACCGCTTCGGACAGATCGCACCGAAGGTCTTGCTGGCGGTCGATGGCTACCGCTACGGCGGGAAGGATTTTGACCGTTTGGAGGTGGTGAAGGGCCTGGTAAAGGCCTTGCCCAGTCTTGAACAGGTGGTGCTGCTGCCGTACCTCGACAAGGAGGCGCGGCTCGACGGCGCGCATTCCTGGCAGGAATTGCTGGTGAACGACACCGAAATGCATTTCGAGCAGCTTCCGTTTGACCATCCCTTGTGGGTGGTCTACTCATCCGGCACCACGGGCATGCCCAAGCCCATCGTCCACGGCCAGGGCGGTGTGTTGATCGAGAGCCTGAAAGGCCATGGATTGCACACCGGACTCGGCGAGCAGGACAGGTTCATGTGGTACTCGACGACCGGATGGATCATGTGGAACTCCCAGGTGACAGGACTCCTGCTCGGCGCCACGATCGCGATCTACGACGGCAATCCCGGATATCCGGACCTTGGCACTCTATGGAAGTTCGCGGAGGAGGCGGACCTGACCGTATTCGGTGCCGGCGCCGCGTATTTCGCCAACTGCATGAAAGCCGGCATCGCACCGCGCAAGCTGGCGAAGCTGGATCGGCTGCACACCATCGGTTCGACCGGCTCGCCGCTGCCCGCGGAAGCCTTCACCTGGATCTACGATCAGCTTGGTCCGGATATCCTGCTGGCCTCCATCAGCGGCGGCACCGACATCGCCGCAGCCTTCGTCGGCGCCTGCCCGATCATTCCGCTGTATGCCGGCGAAATGCAGTGCCGCTGCCTGGGCATCGCGGTCTATGCAATGGACCAGGAGGGCCGGCCGCTCGAAGACGAAGTCGGCGAACTGGTGGTGACCAAGCCGATGCCTTCGATGCCGCTCTACTTCTGGAACGATGCACAGGGCCTGCGTTATCGCGACAGTTACTTCGACATGTATCCCGGATGGTGGCGGCATGGCGACTGGTTGCGCATCACGCCGCGCGGCGGGGCCATCATTTACGGCCGCTCGGATACGACCATCAACCGGCATGGCATCCGCATGGGCACCAGCGAAATCTATCGTGTCGTCGAAGCGATGCCGGAAATCCTCGACAGCCTGGTGGTCGACCTGGAATACCTTGGGCGGGAGTCCTACATGCCGCTATTCGTTGTGCTGCGCCCCGGCGTCACGCTCGACGAGATACTCAAGGCACGCATCGCCGAGGGCATCCGGACGGCGCTGTCCGCGAGGCACGTGCCGAACGACGTGTTCGTCGTAACGGAGGTGCCGCGCACGCTGACGGGCAAGAAGATGGAGCTGCCAGTCAAGAAACTTTTGCTGGGCATGAAGGTCGATGAAGTAGCGAACCCGGATGCCATGAGCAACCCGGGCAGCCTTGAATTTTTCGTGGACTTCGCACGGCACCGGGAGGCGTGACATGCAACAGGAGCAGGACTGGCATACCGAAGCGTACAAGGGCATGGAGGTGCATGTGACCGCGCTTCCGAAGGACGAACGGGGCAAGGCCTGGGACTATACCGTGCGCGTTACGCAACCCGGCGATGATTCCACGTCCGAAGGCGAACTGGCCGCCGAATCCGGCGACGACAGCGATTTTCCCTCTGAAGAGGCGGCGGTGGAGGCCGGCTTCATGCGCGGCTACTCGATGGTCGACGCGATGTTCCAGTAGCGCGCGTCTTTCCGCCGTCCGCGTGTTGCATTTTCTGAAATGCAGGAATGCGCCTCTCTTATTTACAGGAATGGACAGGCGAACTCCGCCCGAAACTTGATCCAGGTTAAGGTTTTCGACACATTTCCCATTGGCATGCCGATTGCTTATGCTCGTTCCTCGTCTTGATCCAGGATAAGGCATTGCCTCCTGGCCTGACGCTCACGGCCCCAGCCCCGCCGAGAGACGATACTGCCGCGAGGGTGCATGGCGGTGTCGTCGGCAGTCCTGTCGGTACAACGTCCGGCATCACCGCGCCACCTCGACAATCTCACTGGGAGCACAAAAAAAATGACATATCTGACATGGTCCAATGACCTCGCCGTGGGCAACAGCTTTATCGATGGCGATCACCAGAAGCTGATCGACATGGTCAACCGCCTTCATGTCCTCATGTCCGAGGGCAAGGGAAAGGATGTCCTCGGCAAGGTGCTGCATAACCTGATCACCTACACCAAGGAGCACTTCCGCCGCGAGGAAGACCTGATGCGCAAGATCAGTTTCCCGGGGCTGGCCGACCACAAGGCCGAGCATGAAAAGCTGCTCGCGCAGGTCCTCGAACTACAGGCGAAATTCGAAAGCGGTGCCGCGACCCTGTCCATCCAGGTACTCCACTTCCTGCGCGACTGGCTGATCAATCACATCGGTAAATCGGACAAGGAACTGGCCCTCGCCACACACGATATGGCGCATTAAGACAAGACCAGCCGCCCGAGGGCGGCTGGTTTCAGTTCGACGGTGCGTGAGCGGAGCGGGAGGCCGTCCGGGCCGGCGATGTCAGCGCGGCCAGTGGTTGTTCGACCCAACGATGGAAGACCGCACCCGCCGCAATGCTCGCAAGCCAGGCGAGCGCCACGCCGCCGGCCTGCAACTCAGGCACAGCCGGCACATAACGCGTAAAGAATGCATTCACGATCAGGCATACCGGGAAGTGCACCAGGAAGACCGCATAGGAAATGCGTCCGAGGTAGCCGACCAGACGATTGTCCTGGCCCGGTAGCCGGATGATGCCGCGGCAGGCCGGTACGAGCAACAACGCGGTGCCGAGTGCGACGGCGATACGGCTCCGGAACTCAAGGTCGAGCGCAAGTCCGCCCAGCAGCAGGATCAACCCCGACAAGACCAGGACCCGGAGTGACGTGCGGGCGCGCTCGGACGCCCACCACGCAAGCGCTCCAAGTCCATAGCTGCCGAAGAAGTAGGGGCCCCACGCGTCCCAGGACGAATCGAGATTGAAATAAAGCAGCGACGCGGCCGTGCAAAAGGCCACCAAGGCCGGCGCCATCCGCGTGGGCATGCGGGGATGCGCCGCGATATGCAGGATCAGGGTCATCATCACGAACAGCTGGAAGTCGATGGCGACGTACCACGCGCCGGCCGAAATCGACTCCACGCCCAGCACGCCGTGCAGCAGGAGGGCATGCGCCAGGATCTGGCCGAGGCTCGGCATTGCCGAAATGGAATCATGCGTCATCCATTGCGCCGCGAGCGCGGACGCCGCGACCGCGAGAAGCATCGCTGCCATGAATGCAGGAACCAGCTTGACGAAGCGCCGTACAACAGCGTCAACCGGCGCCAGCACAGCAGTATTTTTCGCCGACAGGGAACGGGCCGCAAGGAATCCGCCCATGGCCAGGAAGGCATGCACGGCAATGCGCCCCTGTGTGCCGAGCCAATCGAAGACTTCCGGCATGACCGGCCATGCGATATCCGCCATCGGTCCATAAAAGGCAAGATGGTGCAGGACAATCAGATTGCAGGCGATTGCCTTGAGGAGGTCGAATACGCGGAAATGCATATGCTACAAAGGATGAGGTTGAGGAAAAACCTGCTATTTTCGCATGTATTGCTCCTGCCCCGCTTGAGCAACCCCTGATCCGGCGCGGGCCGGCGACTGTTTCTCGATGGTCGCATTGATTTCGGCGCCGAAAAGCAGCACGGCGGAGGAGATAAAGAAGTACAGCAGCAGGATGATGATGGCGCCGATGCTGCCGTAGGTCGCGTTGTAATCCGCGAAGTTGACCACGTAGAGTTTGAACCCGAGCGATGCCGCTACCCAGACCGCCACGGCGAGCAGGGCACCGGGGGAGATGAAGCGGAACTTCTGCTTCACGTTCGGCGCGACGTAATAAATGATGGCGACGGCCAGCGTCAGGATGAACAGGGCCGCCGGCCAGCGCAGCCATGCCCAGAGCGTGACGAAGATCTGTTCGAGGCCGACCTGCTGCGCCACCCATTGGACGACCTGGGGGCCGATCGTCAGAAGGGCGGCCGCGGCGATCATCATCGCGGCCAGTCCGACGGTATAGATCAGCGATAAGGGATACAGCTTCCATGCAGGCCGGCTTTCGCGCACGTCGTAGGCGACATTGAGCGCGTTCATCGTGGCCCGGATGGCCGCCGAGGCTGACCAAAGCGCGACAATCACGCCGATCGACAGCAGCCCGCCTTGTTCCTTCTGCAAGTCGGCGATGACCTTGTTGACCTGCTCGGACGCCTCCGGCGGCAGCATCATTTGCGAATGCTGCCGCAACCAGTCGAAGAAATCCTCGAGCCGGAGGAACCCGAGGAGGGCGATCAGGAAAATGATGAAGGGAAAAATTGAAAAAAATACCTGGTAGGCGAGCGCGGAAGCATAGGTGGTCATGTCGTCGTCAAGAAAGTCGCTGAACGCTTTCTTTGCGACTTGCATCACGCTCAATCCTGGCATTCCCGATATTCCCATGCGAACTCTCCCCTCTCAACCTTGCCCAAAAGCCCTTAGTGACTGCGGGAGTACCCCTGTCCCTCAAACGCCCGTTTCGCGAGATACGTGCCGGCCAGCACGGCGCCGGCGGCGACCAGCATGGAACTGGTCGGGAAGCTGCGCAGGGTATTGGACGCCAATTCGCCGGCGCGCGGCGCGGTAAGTTGAAGCCGGCGCTTGGTCATTTCGGCGCCAAGTTCGGAGAGGCGGGCGCCAAGCACGCGTTCGGCTTCCGGCAGGAGGGTCGTCTCTTCGTCGGCGACGTGGTGCATGACGTCGCGCATCAGGTCCATGAAGGTGCGATCGAAGGCGGGATTGTTGGCGTCCATCGAACGCAGCAGGGCAATCAGGCGCCGCATCTCGTTGTGCTCCGGAACGCTCTTGTCGAGCACGGATTTGTCGGCGCTCACGGCGCGCATGGCTGGATAGAAAATTTCTTCTTCCAGCTGGGCATGGATTTCCAGGGCGATGCAGGCGGTATTCACCAGCGCCTTCTTCGTGGCCGGGCTGTTGTCGATCTCGTATTGATGAAAGGTTTCCAGCACCGCCGTATGATCCATGCGAATCATGTTGGTGATGGTGGGAGACAAGGTGCTCGTTACGGTGTCCCTCAGGGATTTCATCATGGCATCCTCCTTCGTTCATGTTGTGGTCGGATGACACATGCAGCAAACACCATACCGGCTCATAGGGCTCCGGCGATCAACTTTCGAAGTTTTCCATCCGGCAGCCGCCCCGTTCCCGCCGCCATGTTGTCCCGCAAATGCGCGAGTTTTGAGGTCGCGGGAATGGCGCAGGTCACGGCCGGATGCCCAATGACGAACTTGAGCAGGATCTGCGCCCAGCTGGAACAATCGATCTCCGCCGCCCACGGCGGCAAGGGGCGGTCGTGTAGCCGGCGAATGACGTCGCCGCCGGCAAAGGGGCGGTTCACGATCACTGCGACGCCGCGCTCCTGTGCGAACGGCAGGAGGCGCTGTTCCGCCTCGCGCTCCGCGACCGAGTAGTTGATCTGGACGAAGTCCACCGGTTCGTCCTGCAGGACACGGGCGACTTCGGCATGGCTGCCGGCGGTGTAATGCGTCACGCCGATATAGCGCACCAGGCCTGGCTTCTTCCATTCGCGCAGCGTGGCGAGGTGGGTCTGCACATCGACCAGGTTGTGCACCTGCATGAGATCGATCGGGCGGGCACGCAGCTTACGCATGGAGTCTTCCATCTGGCGGATGCCGGCGTTCTTCCCTTGCGTCCAGACCTTGGTCGCGATGAAGAGCTTGTCGCGCAGGCCGAGGTCGGCGATCAGGTCGCCCGCCACTTCTTCCGAGCGCCCGTACATGGGTGAGGAATCGATCAGACGACCACCCAGTGAGGAAAAGGCAGACAGGACGTCGGAAAGCGGAGCACGTTCCGCCTGACCTTTGCCGACATCGAAGGTCTGCCAGGTGCCCAACCCGATGACGGGAAGCGCTTCGCCGGACGAGGGGATGCGGCGGGTATGGAGCGTGCTCCCGCCTGGCCCCGGCGGAACCGCGTGCGCAATGCCGCAGAAGCCGGTGGCTGCGGCTGCGAGCAATCCCATTGCTTCACGTCGATTGATGCCTGTCATGCCTTTCTCCCAGTCGGTAGGCTGTCGCCGCCCAGAGTAATGCGGCGGGAAGGGCCGCCAGCAGGAACACATCCAGGCCGACGGCGCGCAGTCCGGACGTTGCCCAGGCGCTGCCCGCATCGCCGGCCCGGTAGATCGCCGTGTCAATCAAGTTTTTCGCCTTGTAACGGCTTTCGGTATCGAGCGTGGTATAGATCATTTCCCGCCCCGGCTTTCCCACCGCGTATTCACCCGCCCGATGGATGACCTGCGCTGCGGCCACGCCGGCAAGGTCGCGCCACGCGCCCAACGCGGCCGAACTTGCCGCCAGAAGCAGGGGGACGAAGGGAAGGGCTTTACGTAATCCATAACGGCCTACCACCTTGCGCGTGCCGAGCAACTGCAGGACAAGCGCGATCGCGTTCACCGCGAGATCGATGCGGGCGAAGAAGCTTGTGCGCTCCCCGCTATCTGCAAAATTGATACCGACCAGGCGCACCATCTCGATATAGAGGACGGTGGAGACCGTGGTATAGCAAAGAACGAGCAGGGCGATGCTGCGCAGATCCGGCTGCCTCATGACTAGCGGAATGCCTGCGAGGACTGCGCCACCCGTTGGCCGCGGTGCATTCACTTCGGGATTCCGTGGGACGGCAAGAACGCATGCGATGGACACGGCCAGCAGGATGGCGGACATACCCAGCAGGTGCGACGTGGCGAGATGCCGGGCCAGAAACGCCGTTGCCGCCGGTCCTGCGACGGCACCGCAGGTTCCGCCTGCCGCGATATAGCCGTACAGGCGGTGCGACTCCGCGGTGGAAAAGCAGTCTCCCATCCGGCTCCAGAACAGCGAGACGACGAACAGGTTGAACACGCTGAGCCAGACGAAGAACACGCCTGCCGCCACGGATGAACTATCGGCGGCGAATACCGCCAGGAACAAGAGGAGATTGAGCACGAGGAATCCGTACACCACCGGCAGCACCCGGTCTCTTCTCAGAGCCCGGACAACCGCACCGAACGCCGGAACGACCAGCAGCGTGAAAACGAATGTCGCGCTGAACAGCCATTGCAGCTTGTCCGCGCCAAAACGCACGGCCATTTCATCCCGTACTGGTCGAAGGATGGTATAGCTGCACAGGATCAGGAAAAAACCGGCGAAGGAAAAGGCGACACGTCGTGCCTCGCCAGGCAGCAATGCCGCGGACTGCCCGGCGCGCGCGGCGCGGCTCAGATGCGGCCTCCGGTGTGATCCGAAGCGGGCGGGTCCGGCTCGAACGGCCTGGCCATATCCTCCGGCGTGTCCGGCTGGGGATGAGACGACGCGGCTGCCTCCAGGAGCAGGACCACTTCCTCGTCACTGGTCTGGTCGAAGTCGCCGTAATACTGGCTGACGGCGCGGAAATCCGCAGGAGAAAGCAGGCAGACACCGTCGTCCGCTAGATCGTAAAGTGCGGCAAGGGACTCCGCAGGTGCAACGGGCACGGCAAACAGCAGGCGTTCCGGCTTGGCTGAGGCGATTGCCTGTAGCGCGACTTTCATCGTTCCACCGGTAGCAATCCCGTCGTCAATCACGACGACAATCCGGTCGCGCAGCTCGACAAGCTCGCGGCCGCCGCGATACCGCTCGCGCCGCCGCGACATTTCGGCCAGTTGCCGCTGCTTTTCCTCCTCCAGGTAGATATCGGACGCGTGCGCGCGCAGCGCCAGTTCGTGGTTGATCACGCAGTACTGTTCCCGTCCCTCCGCAATGGCGCCGAGCCCCAGCTCCGAAAATCCAGGCGCGCCGATCTTGCGCACGAGGAAAACGTCGAGCTGGGCATGCAAGGATTGCGCGACCTCGAAGGCGACAGGCACACCCCCGCGTGGCAAGGCCAGGATGACGGGATCAGATTCCTTCAGATATTGCAGGGCCGCTGCGAGCTTGCGGCCGGCATCGCGACGGTCGCGGAAAGGATGGCGATTGGGAAACATGCCGTGTGCACTCCATGCTGGAGACAAGGGTTTTTGCAAGATGCCTGCCAAGCGGCCGCCGTGGGGAAAGCCCGGGGAAGACGATTCGGGTGGGCGTCTTTACACCTCCACTTGTACAAATTACGCGCTGCGCGGCTTGTTGCAAGCATTGCTTGGGCGGCTTCTGCGGAACTAATGACGCTGGCGGTCACCAAACCGCATTCACGTAACAGAATGGAAAGGAGCCCCCATGCAGATGAACCAGCTCAGAGACCGATTTTCCCAAGTGGAACAGTGCATCGATGCCGCCGCCCAGATGTGCGAGATGAGCGCCGATGTGCCGGAGCGGCTGCGTAGTTGCCTGAGCGAATTGGAGCAGGAAGCGGACCATGCGATCCAAGTGGCCGAACAGGGCCAGGGTGATGAGCAGATCCGGCAATGCGTGAGCAAGCTGGAAAAGATTGGCGACCGCGCGATGCAATCCTGCGCCCAGGGCGACTACGTCGACGTGCAGGTACAGAATGCCGTGCGCCAGGCGCGCAAGGCGATTTCCTCCCTCAAGCAGCAACTCCACTGATCCCCGGCGCAAGTTTCTCCGCGCCACTCCGCCGGCAGGTGTTACATCTTCTTACGGCCATGCACTGCTAATGCCTGATAAAGTTGCGCATTGCATATTCGCCGAAGGGAGTACGGAGTGGCGCGAAAATCATCCGCCAATTCGAAGTCGTCACGTACCGCCAAGCGCCCTCACAAGGCCCGCCTCCTGCAATTCCTGCTGTTGCTTGCCGCCGCAGGTGCCGCGGGGTGCGCACTGCTGGCCGGCTACATCGCGCTTATCGTCCTGCCCAACCTGCCGTCGCTCGACGCGCTGACCGACTACCGGCCGAAAATTCCGCTTCGCGTCTATACCGCCGACCAGGTGCTGATTGGCGAGTTTGGCGAGGAGCGTCGCGACTTCGTGCGGATCGCCGACATGCCGGCGGTCATGAAGAAGGCCGTACTGGCGATCGAGGATGCCAATTTCTACGAGCACGGCGGGGTGGACTACACCGGCATCGCGCGTGCCTTCATCATGAACTTCGGCGCCAGCCGCTCGCAGGGGGCTTCGACCATCACCATGCAAGTGGCGCGCAATTTTTACCTGAGCCGCAAGAAGGAGTATTCGCGCAAGATCCAGGAGATCGTGCTGTCCTACCGCATTGAGCAAAAACTGACCAAGGATCAGATCCTGGAGCTGTACATGAACCAGATCTATCTTGGTGAGCGCGCCTATGGATTCGGCAGCGCCGCGCGTATCTATTTCGGCAAGGAAGTGGGCGAGCTGACGATTGCCGAATCGGCCATGCTCGCGGGCCTGCCGAAGGCGCCATCGACTGCCAACCCGGTCGTCAATCCGACCCGCGCAAAACAGCGCCAGCAATACATCCTCAAGCGCATGCGCGAACTCGGCTACATCACGCCGGCGCAGTACGAGCAGGCGGCCAAGGAAAAGCTGCAGGTGCGCAGCAAGGGCTACCTGATGCAGACGCACGCCGAGCACGCTGCCGAAATTGTGCGCCAATACATGTACGACAAGTACAAGGACGACGTCTACACGCATGGCTACACCGTGTACACGACACTCAGCAGCACCGACCAGGACGCGGCCTACGAGGCGGTGCGCAAGGGCGTGCTCGACTATGACCGCAGGCACGGCTACCGCGGGCCGGAAGATTACATCGACCTGCCGTCCGGCGAGGAAGACCGCGCGCAGGCGATCGACGAGATTCTGGCAAGGCATCCGGACAGTGACGACATGTACGCTGCCGTTGTGCTCTCCGCATCCGCAAAGGCGGTGCGCGCCGAGCTGCTGTCCGGCGAAGTAGCTGAAATCGCGGGAGAGGGCCTGAAATTCGCGTCGTCGGCAATTTCCGGAAAAGGCAAGAACCGCATTCGTCCGGGGACGGTCATCCGCGTGAGCCGGGATGCCAAAAAGCGCTGGTGGATTACCCAGCTGCCTGAAGTGTCCGCCGCTTTCGTTTCGATCAACGCCAACGACGGATCGTTCCGCGCGATGGTCGGCGGTTTCGACTTCAACCTCAACCAGTTCGACCATGTGACCCAGGCCTGGCGCCAGCCGGGCTCCAGCATCAAGCCGTTTATCTATTCGGCGGCGCTGGAGAAGGGCTTTTCACCCGCCACCATCGTCAACGATGCGCCGCTCGACGGGGGCATCGCCGACGGCAGCGGGCCGGCATGGAATCCGCAGAACGATGACGGTAATTACGATGGACCGGTCACCATGCGCACCGGACTGAAGCGTTCCAAGAACCTGGTGTCGATCCGCATCCTGCAGACCATCACGCCGCCGTTCGCACTGCAGCACCTGTCGCGTTTCGGCTTCGCGCAGGACAAGCATCCGTCCAACCTGACCCTGACGCTGGGCACTGGCGCGGTGACGCCGCTGCAGATGGCGGGCGCCTACGCGGTGTTCGCCAATGGGGGGTACCAGGTGGCACCGTACCTGATCCAGAAGGTGGTCGATGCGCGCGGAAACGTACTCCTTGAAAACAAGCCGGCAATCGCCGGGGATGAAAATGCGCGGGTGCTGGATGCCCGCAATGCCTGGCTCGTGGACAGCATGCTGCGCGACGTGGTGAATTCCGGCACCGGTTACGCAGCAAGCCAGCGGCTTGGCCGGCGCGACCTTGCCGGAAAGACGGGCACGACCAACGATTCCATGGACGGATGGTTCGCGGGTTATGGCGGCGACGTCGTCGCGGTTGCCTGGATGGGTTACGACAAACCGCGTTCGCTGGGCGGGCGCGAGTACGGCGGCACGGTTGCGTTGCCGATCTGGATCGACTACATGCGTACGGCATTGAAAGGTAAGGGACCGGTGCAACGCGGCGTTCCCGTCGGACTGGTGCAGGCGGATGGCGACTGGATGTACGAGGAGTACACCCGGGAGAATGCCGTGCAATCCGTCGACGTCGATCCGGTCCGCGGCTTCTGGGATCGTCTCTTCGGCGGCCGGCCGGCTGCACCGCCGGCGCCGCGCGAGGTTCAGCAGCCGAACGACATGACGTATCGCGGCAACTAGGACAACTTCGGATATCCGGTAATTTCCTGGATCTGCTGGTACAGCGGTCCGAGTCGCGCGTACATTTTCTTGTACACGCGCGAGTACAGCGCGTCGTAGGTCGCGCGATGATCCGGCTTCGGTTCGAAGACCTTGCCGACCCGCGTCATCGCCCCGATCGCCGTATCGAAATCCCTGTGCAGTCCGACACCGACTGCGGCATTGATCGCGGCGCCCAGGCCCGAGGTTTCGTACACATGCGGACGCGCAGTCGGCAGGCCGAAAATGTCCGCGGTCAGTTGCATCGCGGCGTCGCTCTGCGAGCCGCCTCCGGACACCCGCAGCGACGTGATCGGCACGCCGCTTCGCTTTTCTATTTTCTCCTTGCCTTCACGCAGCGCGTACGCGAGTCCTTCCAGGATGGCGCGGTACAGGTGCGCACGGTTGTGCACGTCGCCAAAGCCGATGACAGCGCCCTTGGCTTCCGGCCCCGGCTGCTTGATCCCCGGCGTCCAGTACGGCTGGAGCATCAGCCCCATCGCTCCTGGCGGCACCGCATTCACCAGGTCGTCGAACAGTTCCTCCGGCGCCACGCCTTCCTCGGCCGCACGCATCTTTTCATGCAGGCCGAACTGTTCCTTGAACCAGTTCACCATCCAGTAGCCGCGGAAGATCTGCACTTCGGTGCTATATGCGCCCGGCACGGCAGCAGGATAGGGCGGAATGAAGGGCGTGACCTCGACATATTTGCGGCTTGTCGTGTTGATGGTCGCTGTCGTTCCATAGCTCAGGCAGCCGATATGCGGCTCCAGGCAACCCGCACCGATGACTTCGCAGGCCTTGTCGGCCGCCGCCGCAATCAACGGCGTGCCTGCGGGGATGCCGGTTTCGTCGGCGGCTTCGGCTGTGACCTTGCCCATTACCGTTCCGGGCGGAACCAGCTCCGGCAGCATGCGTCGTTCGATGGCAAGCGCCTGCCATTTCCAGTCCCAGGACGGTGCCCATCGCAGCCCTTTGTAATCGAAGGGGATGTAGGCGACCTGCGAGCCGATGGAATCGATGAATTCACCGCCAAGGCGGTAGTTGAGGTAGCCGGACAGCAGAAGGAATTTGTCCGTGCGTTCCCAGATCTCGGGTTGGTGCGCCTTGATCCAGTTCGCCTCGGCTTCGCCAAGGAAGAAGTCGACCGTGTTCTCGACGCGGGCGAGCTTGAACGCTGCTCGCCAGAGAGGATGGAGCGCGGGGACATTGTTCGTGCGCCGCTGGTCCAGCCACACGATGGCCGGGCGCAAGGGCTTTCCCTCGCGATCGAGGTTGACCACGGTGCCGCGCTGGGTGGTGACCACCACGCCCCTGACGGCCGAACGCGGGATGGCCGATTGAGCCCACAGGCGCTGGCAGGCGGTGCACAACGCTTGCCAGTACTCGTCGACGCCATGCTCGGCCCAACCCGGCTCGGCAGAGAAATAAGCATCGAGATGTACCTGGGACTTGGCAACGATATGCCCCTGCAGGTCGAACAGGATCGCGCGCACGCTCTGGGTGCCGTTGTCGATGGCAAGGAGATATTCCGATGACATGTCAGGTCCTCTAGTTGGCCTGCAGCACCGGCCTCAGCTTGCGCCAGTCGGGCAGGAGATGCTGCGGCGGCAATCCGTAGTGCCGTTGCCATAGTGCCAGATAGGCATCCTGTTCGGCATGCCAGCGTTGGTCGCTCCAGCCGAGTTCAGGCTGGCAGATCCGGCGGATGCGGCTTAGGTGCGCTGCGCCGCCGTCGCGCAGGAGCAGTCCGATGCGGGTGCGACGCAGCAGCAAGTCTTCCAGATGAAGTACCGCCTCCGCGCGAGCGGCCCATCGCAGTTCCGCCCAGAGCGTCTCCGTGCCGGGAATCGGCGTCAGCTCATCCGGCGGGGCGTGTTCCACGACTTGTGGCGCATGCCGTCCGTAGCGGCCTTCGAGCCGGCGCGTTTGCAGGCGCGTGAGGGATCGATGACGCGGCAGTGGCGGGGACGGCGAGAAGATCGGCTTGAGGCGCAGATCGGGCTGCCAACCCGGCAAGAGTGCCTTCACCTGTTTCATTGCGTCGCGGGCGATCAGCCGGAAGGTGGTGAGCTTCCCGCCAGTGACGGTGAGCAGGCCGTCTTCCAGCCATACCGCGTGGTCTCGGCCTTCCCGCGAGGGATCGGCCTTGCCGGTATCGATGACGGGACGCACTCCCGCATAGGTCGCGGTCACGTCGTCCGGACGAATGGCGAGTTCCGGAAACTGGAACTCGATGGCCATCATCAGGTACGAGAATTCTTCGGGCGTGATGGATGCTTCGTGCTGCAGGGCAGGCGCATGGTCGACATCGGTCGTCCCGACCAGCGTCGCGCCTTCCCACGGAAATACGAATACAGGCCTGCCGTCGAGTGGATGCATGAGGCTGACGGCCTGCGCGACGGGCAAGCGCCAGGCAGGCAGGACGAGGTGGCTGCCGCGCAAGGGACGAAGTTTTGGTTGGCCGCCGGTGACGTTGCGCAGTGTGTCGGCCCAGGCGCCCGTCGCATTGATGACCGCGCGCGCACGCACGATGAACGACTCGCCCGTATGACTGTCGGTCAACGCGACACTGGCCACGCGCCCGCCGACACGGTGAAGCTGCTTCACCGCAAGGTAATTCACCGCAGTCCCGCCTGCATCGACCGCCTCCTGCAATACGCGGAGCACGAGACGGGCGTCATCGGTCTTGGCATCGGCGTAGCACATGCCGCCATTCAGTTGTTCGCGCCGGATATGCGGCGTGAGCATGAGGAAGTCGTCCCGCGCGTGGTAGTGCCGCGAACGCTGCCCGGCCATCAGGTCGTACAGGACGAGCCCGGCGGCGAACAGACGGCGGCCCGGCTTGCGTCCCTGATAATCGGCGAAAGCAAATCCCTGTGTTTCCACCAGGCCAGGGGCCTCCTTGAGCAGGTTCTGCCGCTCGCGCACCGAGTCGCGCGTCAGCAGCAGTTTTCCTTCCTTGATATAGCGGAGTCCGCCGTGCACCAGCTTTGACGAACGGCTGGAAGTGCCCCACGCGAAATCGCGTTGTTCCACGAGCAGCGTGGTCAGTCCCTGGCGGGCGGCTTCCAGAAGGATGCCGGCGCCGGTGATGCCGCCGCCGATCACGAGCACGTCCCATTCCTGTGCACCGAGCTCCGCGGCCAGGCGGTCACGCGAGTTTTCGCGCCACATGATGGCCTTCCTCCTCACTGCTTTGTCCAACCAGCTTGCCGGGATTCATCACGCCCTGCGGATCGAAATGATGGAACAGGCGACGCATGGCGCCCAAGCCGAGTTCGCCTTTTTCCGCTTGCAGATAGGGCGCATGGTCCGTGCCGACGCCGTGCTGGTGACTGATGGTTCCACCGGAGGCGACGATGGCGTCGCTGACTGCGGCCTTCAGTCGCCGCCACCGGGCGAGGTCGGTCTCGAAGTCACCAGCCAGGCGGTAGACGAACGTGGAGTAGACGCTCGCGCCTTGGGGATAGACGTGGGAAAGATGCGTGTAAGCGTGGACGCGTTCTCCGTCCGCCTCCAGTGCCCGGCTTGCGGCCTGTTCCACTGCATGCATCGCGCTCCTGACCTTCGGCCATTCGACGGCCGTTTCCACGGTGTCCACCGCGTATCCGCGGCTCCAGAGGGAATTGCGAAGATAGACATTGCGGAAACGGTTTGCTTTCCATTTGCGCCCGATGGCCTGTCCCGCGTGGACGCCATGATGTTCGCGCGCCACGCGCAGCGCAGAGGCGAGGGCCGTTCGCGTCGCCGCGGGCTCACCGCTCGCACCGAGCAAGAGCAGGCATTTATCCTGTCCGCATCCGCGCCAGCGCAGGTAGCGTTCCAGTGCGCCGATCATCGTCCTGTGGCCCGCCAGGCGCAGGGTCGTCAGCGTTTCTACCGGGTTGGACAGACGCAGCATGGACAAGGCAATGCGCGACTGCGCGATGTGGCGCAATGCGTTTTCGGCGTCGGCCCAGCCGGGGAAGAAAACCGCATGGAAGGATTCCGTTTGTGGCAGGCGCGAGATGCGAACGGTTGCCTCCGTCAGGATGCCAAGACGCCCCTCGGAGCCGAGCACCATCTCCCTCAGGTCGGTCCCGGCAGCAGATGCGGGAAACGCCGGAATGCGCAGCATGCCGCGCGGGGTTTCCATCTTGCCGCCGGCAAAGAGCTGTTCGATGCGCCCGTAACGCAGCGACTGCTGCCCCGAGGAGCGCGTGACCACCCACCCGCCGAGTGTGGAATATTCAAAGGATTGCGGGAAATGTCCCAGGGTATAGCCGTGTGCACGCAATTGCGCTTCCAGGTCCGGTCCCGCGATGCCCGCGCCGAAGGTTGCCAGTTGGGCCTCGGCGTCGAGGTCAAGCAGCTGCGACAGGCGCGACAGGTTGACGGTGAGGACGGCACGGTCGCCGCAGGGCGCGCTCAAGTGGCCGACGACACTGGTGCCGCCGCCGTACGGGATAACGGCAACATCATGGCGCGCCGCGTAGTCGAGCAATTCCCGCACCTGTTCGCTGCTTTCCGGAAAGGCAACGCCATCCGGCAACGCACCGGGCACGCCGTAGCGCAGCCGCAGCCAGTCCTGCATGCTTTGCCCCAGTCCGTTGCGCAACCGCGCCTGCGGCGAAGCTTCGATGAGTCGGTGCGACTTGAGGCGGCCTGGCGGCACGCGGCGGCACACTTCTTCAAAGCCGGCATCGCGGGGAGTTGTCCCGGGGCCAAGCCGTTCGCGGAGGAATTGCAGCGCATCTTCGGTCAGGGCGAATTCGATCGACTCGTCGCCCCAGCCATTCCATCGTCTCATCTTCCTGCTCCTTTTGTTTATACTTTGGCAGCAGCTTATTGATTGGAGTCCTCCTTGTATTGCGCATTCATGACACGCCATTTGTCCGAACATGACAACCGCACCGCCTACCGGAATTGATCAAGCCGCAGGCATCGTCGCCGGGCCTTACGTGCAGCCTTTGCTTGAGGCGGCCGCAGCGCGCGGCGTGCGCGCGGTGGACCTGGCACATGCAATCGGGCTTCCTGCGGGAGCGCTGTCGCCACTTCCCGACGTGCTTGCTGTGGCGACCTATGTGCGGCTGCTCGACGCGGGCGCGGCACTCGCCCAAGACCCGCACTTCGGCCTCCATGTCGGCGAGTGCGTGAACCTGGGTGCCTACAACGTCTACGGTCTCATCCTTCTGAGCTGCCGCGATTTCGGACAAGCCCTGCAACAAACCCTGCGATTCGAAGGGCTGGCGCACGACCTGGGGCGATCATCCTTGCGCATGGAGGGAGGCGTGGCGGAATATCGCTGGGACAGCGCATTGCCGGGAGCGAGCCGACACCTCGCGGAAAGCGTCTTTGCCGGCATCCAGGTCATGGGCAGCTGGCTGGCGGGAACAACGCTTCCGCACGCGCAGATATCCTTCGTGCATGCGGCGCCGGAGGACAGGACGGAGCATCAGCGCATCTTCGGCGACATGGTGCGGTTCGGCGCGGAAGCGCATTGTGCGCGTTTTGACGCGGCGCTCCTCGCATGGCCGGTACGCAATGCCGATGTCGGCCTGTATCCCGTGCTGCAGCAGCATGCGGAACAGTTGTTGCGCGAGAAGCAGCGGGCGCAGGCGGATGCGGGTATCGTCGCGCAAGTACGCGGCGCCATCGTCCGCAACCTTGCGCAGGACAGGGTGCGCCTGGCGACGATCGCGGAGGAATTGACCATGACCCAGCGTACGCTGCAGCGCAAGCTTGCCGACGCGGGCGTGACCTTCCAGCAGGTGCTGGACCGCACGCGGCACGAACTCGCCATCGATTACCTGAAGCGCGAAAGGCTAAGCCTGGCCGAGATCGCTTTCCTCCTGGGTTACCAGGAGCAGAGCTCGTTCTGCCATGCATTCAAGGAGTGGACCGGTAAGAACCCCGGCGCGTATCGGGAAGGCCTGGAACGAAACTAGGGCGGGAACGGGTTCCAATCCCGCCCTATGTGCTCAGGCCGTTTCGTGGAAGAAGGCGCCTTGGCGCGTTTCGAGGATATGCAGGGCGGGGACAGGCCATGGCAACGGTTGCATGTCGAGGCGGCGCGGACCGCCGGGATGCTTCACCGGCCGCGGCTGGTATGCCGCGACCGCGTCATACATGCGCATCACCCGGCTGATGGCATCGATCACTTCCTCATCGGTCAGTATTCCGACCGTAGTCTTGATCTCCTGGCTGATGCTCCTGAGCGGGAAGCGCGAGATCCCGCCGACGAGGGTGTTGAAATCATCGGCCACTTCGGCTGGAAGGTCGCGCTGCTTGAGCTTGATCAGCTTGCTCAGTGCAGCGTGGAGGCGGTCGCGTCGCTCGCCCGTTCCAGTCAGGACGCGCATTGCGGATTGCAGTTGTCGCCAAGCAAAGGACATGTGGTCTCCTATTGATTGCTGGTGATGCGCTTCTATGAACGCTCGGTTACCGTTATTGCCTGTTTATGCTAGGACCGAAGCTTGGCGATTGAAATCGTTCGAAAGGACGATAAAGCGGATGATGGCAATATCACTGGGATTGTCTATCTGCTAACATACTGGATTTTTTTACAGCGCTGTTGTTTTATACAGTAGTTGTGCTAAAGTAAGGACTCGATCAACGACGAAACATTGGAGGACTGACATGGCACACCTGAACAATTCCTTCGGCGCACGCTTTGGCCTTGAATACGCCCCGACTTCGTTCCTGCTCCGTTTCGGCCGCCGCGAAATTTTCGTGTGCCGCGACTTCCGCAAGCGCTACTACCGCGTCAATCCGCTGATCGATTGCAGCACCGGGGTGGAAGCCGGCCATCTTGAACTCCTGTTGTGGAAGAAGTGGCTGGTCATCCTGTCCCGCGCGCGTTAAATTGCTGTTGAACCTGCCGCAGCGGCGGGGCAAGGGAACGGCGTAATGAACGAAATGTTGAAACGCAAACTCATCGGATTGCTGCTTGCGTGTACTGCAAGTGCGTCGGTCGCACAGTCGATGCTGATCCCGAAGCCGAGCGAAGGCCTGATGCCCAATCCCGCCAAGGGAAAAACCCTGTTTGCCGCCCAGTGCGCTGCCTGTCATGGCGCGGATCTGAGAGGCAGCGACAAGGGACCGTCCATGCTGCACAAAATCTACGAACCGTCCCATCACAGCGACGCCGCCTTCCAGTTCGCCGTCAAGAACGGGGTGCGGGCGCACCACTGGAAGTTCGGCGACATGGCGGCCGTGCCCGGGCTGACACCCGATGACGTCGCGCACATAACCGCCTATATCCGCATGGAGCAGAGGAAGGTCGGAATCCAGTAATGCTTCAGGCGGCCGGGCGCTTGCGATGGAAGACCAGCGGGCTGTACGGCACCGCCGACGGCGGAGGCGAGTTCAGGATGTTCGGCTTCATCGCCCCGACCACATGCATTTCACAGGGCTTGCAGTCAAAACGCAGCGTATAGCGCTCGTTGCCGCTGACCAGCGTCATCGGATCGGCCCGCACCTGGCCCTGTACGCCTTGTACGCCCTTTGCCTGCTTCGGACAGAGGTTGAACGAGAAGCGCAGACAGTGCTTGGTGATCATCAATGACACCTCACCCGGTTCCTCGTGCGCTTCGTAAGCCGCGTCAATCAATTGCACGCCGTGCTTTTGATAGAAGGCGCGCGCCTTCTCGTTGTACACATTCGCAAGGTAGCTCAGTTGTGATTCGGGATAGGCGGGGCGCGGTTCTGCCGATGCCTTGCGCGGCGGGCGCTGCCAGGAGGCGAGGCGTGCTGTTTCATGCGCTTCAATGGCATCACGGCGCAGCGCATTGATCGCCGCTGCCGGTACGAACCACGGCTTCGACAGCTTCGGTTCCACGTTGCCCGCCTCGAACATCGTATTGCCGAGCTTGCCCAGGCTGGAGCGCAGGGAGGCTTCCGCCTGCACGGGCTGCTGCGCAGGCTGGAACGCAATGGCCGCGTCGGTCGTCGTGGTGATGCCGTCCTCGTCGCACGTGGCAAGGCGCAGGCCGTCCGCATGTTCGGTCAGTGTCAGGTGCAGCGTTACCTTGCGCTCTGACGACTTCTTGTTCAGTGCGCCTTCCCACTGGTGGTCGCGGTTGCGGTGGATGACGGTGCCTGGCTTGAGGCCGGGCAGGGCGCTCAACTGTTCATTCGGGAAAACGCGCCAGCGTTGGCCGTCCTCGTCCTCACCGAGCCTTTCCACCTTGTTGGCCTGGAGTCCGACGGTATTGCGCTTGTTCATGTAATTCAGGCCGTCCCCATTGGCCATTGGGGCGTCCGTCACCATGTCGAAATGATCGGCGCCCATGCGCGTCACCGTCCCCAGTTCCACCCCTACATATTTCGGCGAATCGAAAGCGCCGATGTCCGCCAGTCGGCCATTCGCAAAATAGTCTGTATGGCCGCGATGGAAGTTCTTGTCCACGTCGGGCGTGAACATCAAGCGCGTGCTGCCGCTGGACGCGCGGGCGAACTCGGGGCGCCGCTCCAGGATTTCGTCGAGCAACATCCGGTAATGACCGGTAATGTTCTTCACATAACCCATGTCCTTGTAGCGTCCCTCGATCTTGAACGAGCGGATGCCGGCGTCGACCAGCGCTTCGAGATTGCGGCTCTGGTCGTTGTCCTTCATCGACAGCAGGTGCTTTTCATAGGCCACCACGCGTCCCTCGCCATCCGTAAGGGTATAGGGCAGGCGGCAAGCCTGCGAGCAGTCGCCGCGATTGGCGCTGCGGCCGGTGTCGGCATGGGAGATGTAGCACTGGCCCGAAAACGCGACGCACAGCGCGCCATGGATGAAGTATTCAAGCGGGGTGTCGACTTCCGCCCGGATCCGGCGGATTTGCTCCAGCGTCAGCTCGCGCGCGAGCACCAGTTGGGAGAACCCGACCGCACCAAGGAAGCGCGCCTTCTCCACCGTGCGGATATCGCACTGCGTGCTCGCATGCAACTGAATGGGCGGCAGGTCCATTTCGAGCAGGCCCATGTCCTGCACGATGAGGGCATCGACGCCGGCATCGTAAAGTTGCCAGATCTGCTTGCGCGCGGCGTCCAGCTCGGCGTCATGCAGGATGGTGTTCAGCGTAACGAAGATGCGCGCATGGTAGCGATGGGCGAAATCGACCAGTCCGGCGATGTCCTCGATCGAATTGCTTGCATTGTGGCGGGCGCCGAACGAAGGCCCCCCAATGTAGACCGCGTCGGCCCCGTGGAGGATGGCTTCGCGTCCGATCTCGGCGGTTTTGGCGGGCGAGAGCAGTTCGAGATGGTGGGCGGGGAGTGACATGGCGGGGTCCAATCGGGCGAAGGCGGAAATTATAGCCAAAGCACGACCCCGGCAGTGGGAGAGAAGTTCCGGGGAATGGGCATCCGGTAGGATGCCTTCCCCGGTCTAATTATTGAAAGTCAGGAATGGCGTAGAGTTATTGTTAATTGCATAGCCTGTAACGCCCATGTCACGCCTGGGTGTCACCGCGACGCTGCCTGCGCGACAACCACATTCCGGCCATGCCGATGCCCAGCAGCGTCAACGGCAGGGGCTCGGGTACGTGGGTTTCGCCACCGCTGAACGTCGTGTAATGGCTGATACGTTCAATATTGCAGTTTCTGCAACCCGACATGCCGGTAATTCCAAGAACTTGCGCGTCGGAAAAGACGAGCTTCGTCAACTCTGCAATGTTCTGGAAGAAAAAGGTGTCAGCTGCAACGTTTAGCCCGCCGATGCCGAATTTGACAGCGAAGAAACCTGGCGTATCAGGGGCGACATCGATGAACCACTGATCGAGCGTGCCCGGGTTCTGGGCGGCGGTGCTGATGTCGACTTTTGAGTCCAGTTCCAGATCCTGGCCGGTGATCGCTTCGATGGCAGCCAGCTCCGTCGCATCGCCGGAGTTTCCTGACAAGGTCTGGCCGATCTTGACGTCCAATGTGTAGGCTGCGGCTGGCAGGCTGGCCACGCTGAGTACCAGGCCTGCACAGGCAGCGACTCCTGTGGCAATGAAACGCTTGAACATATGATTCCCCTCGTAAAGTTGAATAAAAGGACTTGATTGACAAAACGCAATGGCAGCTTGCGTCACCATAGGTACAGCAAAGTCAATGCCAAATAGTTAACTCTTTGTTTTGACTGGCATTCATCGCCGAATACGGACGGACGCTGTATGAGATGTAAGCGTGGTCGACAAAAAGTGAGATTTATCAATGCCTTACGAAGCCGTACGGAAAAATTCTGTCTTATCGGATATGCAATATTCCAAGGGGAATGAATAAAATTTCTGCGGCCCAAAAATCTGGGCAGTAAATTTCCGTGCGGCTCGGATTAGCCCGATTCGACTGACTTTGCGCAAACGTTTTGCCAGCCAGAAGTGTCAATTCCATCGACAAAGAAGGGGTATTCAAACCGTTCGGACAAACGCTGCGTGGGGAATTTTTTTGCGCCCACGCGTTGTCATAACCTTCAGTTCCCTTACCTGATACGAACAATGGAGGTGCAATGAAAACCACAGGTCTCATTCTTGGCGCGGCATTCTTGCTTGGCGCCTGTGCCACGCCAAATCCTTCTCCCGACGCCCAGTTATCGGCGCGCGTAAAACAGGAAATTGCCCAGACGGAAGGAATCGGGGGTGCGCGCTCGGTGAAGGTCGAGTCGGCGAAGGGCGTCGTGATCCTCTCCGGCTTTATCGGGACGGAGAAGCAGAAGAGCGACGCGGGGCAAACCGCGCTGAAGGTTTCCGGCGTGCAGCAGGTCTTCAACAACCTGCAGGTGATTAACCGGAGTTCCGGAGAGTAGGGATGGGAGAGGTGCGGCCCGCGAGGCAGGCCGCGATGGAAGAACGGATTACTGCGCGGCTTCCATCTTCACGACGGTGAGCGCACCTTTTACCTTGTCGGCGTCAAAGCGGATCTTGTCCCCGACCTTGACCTGATCGAGCATCTTCGGGTCGGCGACGCGGAACACCATCGTCATGGGCTCCATGTCCAGGCGGTAGATCCGGCCGTGCTTGATGGTGATCTTGCCAGCGCCCTTGTCGATCTTCTTGACTTCACCGGCGGAGAGCTGCGCAGCGGCCGTCGTGTCCGCGGCTGCGCCATGATGCCCCTTGTGCGCATCCTGGGCGATAACGGATTGCGCGGATGCGAGGCCCATGAGCAGGGCAAGAGCAAGCTTGGATACGTGTTTCATGTTTTCCTTCATGGTGCGAGTGGAACGTGGAGACAGGCCAGTGGCCGACCCGCACATTGTGCCTACAACCAACGCGTCGGGCAATGTCTCGAAGGGAATCCTTCACCTCCCTGGAAGTGCTTGACCATCGGTTCGCAGACGCTTTGAAATGAAGGCAACGAAAAATTGATATTTGACAGGAGGGAAATCGGGTCGGCGAATTATTGTGGCTTTTTCCCATGGCGGGAAACACAACAACACGATCCGGAGTCACCACATTGAACGCACGCGTTCTTATCGTCGCATCTGAAGCAGTCCCCCTCGTCAAAACCGGCGGTCTCGCCGATGTCATTACTTCCCTGGCACGCAGCCTGCGCAAGCGGGGTATCGATGCCTCCATCCTCATGCCCGGCTATCCGACCGCGCTCGCCAGGGCGACCGGCTTGCAGGATGCGGGCATGCTGCCGGACCTGCCCGGCGGTGGCAGGCTTCTCGCGGGATCGATGCCCGGACAGGACGTGCCGGTCATCCTGCTGCGCACGCCGGCCTTCGATACCCGTCACGGCAATCCCTATGTCGACGACGCGGGGACGGAGTTCGCGGACAATGCCCTGTGCTTTGGCGCGCTTGCGCACGCGGCCGTCGCAATTTGCGCCGGTCGCACGACGCTCGCGCGACCGCACGTGGTGCACGCGAATGACTGGCATGCCGGCCTCGTCCCCGCGCTCCTGAGAGCCGCCGGCATTCAGGGAACGGGGACACTGCTGACCATCCATAACCTCGCATTCCAGGGCAACTATCCCATGGCGCATGCGGCGCTCC
The DNA here is from genome assembly GCF_048799745.1 of Noviherbaspirillum sp. ST9. Lineage (NCBI taxonomy): Bacteria > Pseudomonadati > Pseudomonadota > Betaproteobacteria > Burkholderiales > Oxalobacteraceae > Noviherbaspirillum > Noviherbaspirillum sp. ST9. The sequence goes on from NZ_JBLWFR010000002.1 coordinate 372,666, forward strand.
TCGGCATTCCACCGGAGATGCGTACTGCCGAGGGCTGCGAATACTGGGGACAGCTGAGCTTCCTCAAGGCCGGGATCCGCTACGCCGATTGCATCTCGACCGTCAGCCATTCCTATGCTGGCGAAATCCTGACGCCGCGCTTCGGCCATGGGATGGACGGCCTGCTCAGTGCGCGGCGGAAGGACCTGCACGCGATCCGCAACGGCGTCGATACCTCGACCTGGGACCCCGCTACGGACCCGCTCATCGCACGGCAGTTCGGGCCACTCGACATGCGCGGCAAGAGCGTGTGCAAGCGTGAATTGCAGACCTTGTTCGGGCTGCCGGCCGACCCGTTCGCCCCTGTGCTGGCGCTCGGCAGCCGCATGACCCACCAGAAAATGGCCGATGTCGCGCTGGTCGCGCTTCCCGAGGTGCTCCAGCGTTTCCCGCGTGCGCAAGTCGTCATCCTCGGCCGCGGCGACCACGGTTACGAAGCCGGGTTTGCCGCATTGGCGAAACATTTCTCGGGACGCGTCGGGGTACATATCGGCTATGACGAGCAGCGCGCCCACGCGCTCCATGCCGGCGCCGACATGCTGCTGCACGGAAGCCGGTTCGAACCGTTCGGATTGACGCCCTTGTATTCGATGCGTTACGGCACCATTCCGATTGCATCGCGCGTCGGCGGAATCATCGACACGATTGTTGATGCCGGGCTCTCGGGTACGCCATGCAAGGAGGCGAGTGGCATCCTGTTCGACGGTGACGCCCCCTCGAACATGACAGCGGCCGTCAGCCGTGCCTTCGACCTCTACGTGAACCCGAGTCGGTGGCATGCCGTGCAGTGCAATGCCATGGCTGCCGATTTTTCCTGGGAGCAGCCGGTGCAGGAATACATCGCCGTGTACCGCGCACTTGCCAGTGACGACGCCAGGGCGCTGTTCGATCTGCCACTGATATCGTCGGATGTGCAGGCCGTGCAGTACATGACCGCATGACATGTGTGCAGGCCCGCAGGCAACTTAAAGGATCGACAACGCTCCATCAGAAAGACAATGACAGCCGCATCTGGAGACGAGCCTAATGTTTTTTGAGATCCCTGACCGCCTGCTGCCGGGGCGTCCGTGCCCCTTGGGTGCCACGTATGACGGACAGGGCGTCAATTTCGCTGTGTTTTCGGCCAATGCCGAGAAGATCGAGCTCTGCATTTTCGATGCCGCCGGCCGCAAGGAAGTCGCGCGGCTGCCGCTGCCCGACTGCACCGATGAGGTTTGGCACGGCTATCTGCCGGAGGCCGCGCCGGGCTTGCTGTATGGCTATCGTGCCTATGGACCTTACGATCCGCATCGCGGCTACCGCTTCAACCACCACAAGCTGCTGCTCGATCCCTACGCACGCCTGATGTCGGGGCCGCTGCGCTGGTCGGATGCCTTGTTCGGCTATCGCCTCGGATCGCCTCGCGCGGATCTCAGTTTCGACCGTCGCGACAGTGCACAAGCCATGCCCAAGTCGATCGTGGTGGAAGACCTGTTCAACTGGGGTGACGACCGGCGCCCCTATGTGCCATGGTCGAAGACCGTCATCTACGAGGCGCACGTACGCGGCATTTCCATCCTGCGCGATGACCTGCGTCCCGACCTGCGCGGCACCTTTGCGGCGCTGGCCAATCCCCGCTTCATCGACCACCTGCTCAAGCTGGGCGTGACCACACTTGAGCTCATGCCGGTCAACGCCTTCCTGCAGGACCGGTTCCTCCTGGAAAAGGGACTGCGCAATTACTGGGGGTACAGTCCGTTTTCCTTCTTCGCGCCGGAGCCGGGCTATCTGTCGGGCGGCGGCTTGAACGATATGCGGCTCGCCGTACGCCGCCTGCATGCGGCCGGCATCGAAGTCATCCTCGACGTGGTCTACAACCACACCGGCAGCGGCAATGAAATGGGGCCGACGATCAGCTTCCGGGGGCTCGACAACGCAAGCTATTTCCGTCTGGTACCGGGGAATGAACGCTATTACATCAATGAGACGGGATGCGGTAACACGCTGAATGTCTCTCATCCCCGCGTCCTGCAAATGGTCATGGATTCACTGCGCTACTGGGCCGAGTCCTTTCATATCGATGGATTCCGTTTCGACCTTGGGGCAACGCTGGGCCGTGAAGGAACCGGCTTCGATCCAGGCTCCGGATTCTTCGACGCGATCCTGCAGGATCCGGTGCTGTCGCGCTTGAAACTGATTTCAGAACCATGGGATATCGGACCCGGTGGCTACCAGCTCGGTAACCATCCGCCGGGTTTTGCTGAATGGAACGACAAGTTCCGCGATGGCGTGCGCCGCTTCTGGCGCGGCGATCCGGGACAGCGCGCCGATTTTGCCGCGCGCATTTCCGGGTCGGCGGATTTATTCAACCGCCGCAGACGGAAGCCCTGGGCTTCGATCAATTACGTCGCCTCGCACGATGGATTTACGCTGCACGACGTCGTCAGCTATAACGAAAAGCACAACGAAGCGAACGGCGAGAACAACAACGACGGTCATTCCGAGAATTTCAGCAATAACTGGGGCGTGGAAGGAGCAACCGACGATCAGCAGATCCTCGCGCTGCGCAAGCGGGTGCAGCGCGCCTTGCTCGCCACCGTCGCACTGGCGCAGGGAACGCCGATGCTGCTGGCCGGCGACGAGTTCGGTCGCTCCCAGCAGGGCAACAACAATGCCTATTGCCAGGACAATGAACTGTCATGGGTTGACTGGAATGCGGCGCAATCGGACGATGGCAGGTCGTTGACTGCCTATGTTGGCCGCTTGCTCGCGGTCCGCCACAGCTTCGACGCCTTGCAGTCGCAGCGTTTCCAGCACGGCGACGAAGTAGGCGACGGCATGCGCGATCTTTCCTGGTTCGACGAGCGGGGAGAAGAGCTGCCGCCAGATGCATGGCAGAACCCGGAAGCAAGGGCGCTGGCCGTGCAGCGCGCCAGTCTGGACGATGACGGGAGGCTCGACGTCGTGCTGATGCTCGTCAATGGTGGGCACGACGCGCTTGCATTCCGCTTTCCACAGCCTGCGCGCCGCTGGCATGTGCTGGTTGACAGCAGCACGGACGAGACGGATGTTCGCGCTGTATTCGAGGAGCAGATCGACGTTCCAGGCCACGCCGTCCTCGTGCTTGCCAACCGGGTGCCGAAAGCCTTGCGGTAGAGGGTTATACTCGGGCGATTCAATTTCCCGACACCTCATGAAGCACATCGTCCAGGTTCCAGGCCCTGCCATCGTGAACCGTGCCGTTCACGGCATGGTTGTCATTGTGGTCATCCTGTTTGCGTTCCACTTTGCCCGGCTGTCCGGGTTTGCGGCGAGTGCGGTTGCGATCGCGCTCCTTGTCGCCATGCTGGCCATCTTGTCGGCCGCCTTGCGACGGACCGTCTCCATTGACTCGGAACAGCATCGGATCGACACGACCGTCTCGCTGCTTTCGATTCCCTTGCATACGCGGACGGAAACGCTCCCGGGCATGGCATGGGTTGGCGTACGAAGCGATCTCCCCGACCTGGTGGTCGAGGTTGGTACACCTGCGGATGAAAGCGTGGAAGTACTGCGCTTCAGGAACGGGTTTGGCGCACGGGAAAACGAAGTGTCCCAGTCCTGTTTAGCGCTTGCCAAGGCACTCGGTTTGGAGTGCCGGCGATAGCCTCCGCACAACCCGCCGGAATCAAGCCGGCAGGGCCGCGATCATTTCCTTCTTTTCGGACGGCTGCCTGCTGCGCACGCGGCGCGAGAACGCGGTCATGAAGGCCGCGTAGCTGTCGGAACCTGCGGCTAGTCCCATCCGGCGTGCCTTGATGGCGCCTGTTTCGATCGTATCGTCGAGATCGTAGGCGATGTCGCCCATTTCCCAGGCCGAATCGTCACGGTGCATAAACCTCATTCTCATGTTGCTTCCTCGTTGCGCGCTTGGTCATTAACGGAGTGCTGCAAAGAAATCGCCTCCTGAATTCACTCTATCGCGGACGTCGGCGCGCCCTCAAGCCTTGAATTGATTCGTAACAACTGTTTCCAACAGCTATGGCGGAGACGCAACAACAACTACTGCAAGGGGAATGGATACGAGCGGGGGAGAGAGGCGGGGGGAACAGCGAGGGTGAAGACCAGGTGGCACGTGCCGCCCGGCCTCCCGATCGGGTCATTCAATCAACCCAGAAAGCGTTGCCTCTCTGTGCGTGGTCGAGATCGCGCATGCGGCGCTCGAGGTCGGAGCAGTCGGTCGCTTCGGCCAGGTACGCTTCATCGTGCTCGCGACGGCTTTCTTCGATGCTCCGGGAAATGGTATTGCCAATATATTCAAGAGCTGCATGGGTAGATGCGGCTATTCCGTGGCCTGCTGCAACCATGGCGGTAACCAGGGCATGGGGCACGGTGTTGAGGGTTGCTGCTGACATTTTCTTGTCCTTCAAAGTGATGCATGGATCATGCACGCACAGTATAGGAAGGTGCCTTCATCAGGGATACTTTCGATTACGAATGTGAGATATGGCTTCCGTGAATTTGTGCGAAATTGTCATTGATTGGAATTTAATTGCGTAGAAGGCAGAAGCCGCTGACGCCGAGGAGCATGGTTTCGCCGACTGGTTCCGTGTTCTGCGACAGCACGACATCGCCAGCAGCAAGCCCGGTGACTTTCTTTACCACGCCATCCAGATTGAACAGGCAGCGTATCCGTTTGCCTTCGTGAACGCGGCTGAACGCGAGCACGCCTTCCGGCGCCTCATCGAACGCGATCCGTCCATGCAGGAGCTCCGGGCGCTCCTTGCGCAGCGCAATCATTTCACGTGCGAAGTGCAGCATCGACGCGGTGTCGCCTTCCTGTCTTTCTACGTTCAATGCAATGTGCGAGGAATCAACAGGCAACCACGGTTCGATCGTACTGAATCCGCCGTGGGCTGCATCCGTCCACGGCATCGGGGTGCGGCAGCCGTCGCGGCCCTTGAACTTGGGCCAAAACGAGATCCCGAACGGATCCTGCAGGCGTTCGAAGGGAACATCGGCCTGCGGCAGCGCAAGTTCTTCGCCCTGATACAGGCAGATGTCCCCCCGCATGCAGAGCAGCAATGCAAGGTGCGCCTTGGCGGTATCCACCGGATCGCGTCCCTGCAACCAGCGTGTGGCGACACGCGGTTTGTCGTGATTGCTCATCGCATAGCACGCCGAGCTGGAAGGATGGATGTGCTCTTCCAGCGTCGCGATCACATTCCGTACATAGGCAGCGCTGTAATCGGGACGCATCAAGGCAAAGCTGTAGGCGGAATGCAGCCGCCCCGGTTGCGTGTACTGCCCCATCAGTTTCAGCGGATCGACACCGCCGACCTCGGCCAGGCTGAATGCGCCGTAGGCATCCAGCAGCTTGCGAATGCGCTCCAGGAAAGGAAGCATTTCCGGGCGGCCCTGGTCGTACAGGTGGACCTGGAAGCCATACGGATGTAATGCGTCGGCCGTGTTTTCGCGCGGCGGATTATTACGCAGCAACGCATCCTGGAAGATATGGTTGCACGCGTCGAAGCGGAATCCGGAAACACCCATGTCGAGCCAGAAATCCATCTCGGCCAGCACGGCATCCTGCACGGCGGGATGGTGCATGTTGAGATCAGGCTGGCTGGAGAGGAAAGAGTGGAAGTAGTACTGCCGGCGCTCCGCATCCCAGCGCCAGGCCGGGCCGCCGAAGACGGAAACCCAGTTGTTCGGCGGGCTGCCGTCCGGCTTCGGATCCGCCCACAAGTACCAGTCGGCCTTGTTGTTCTCGCGCGCGCGGCTCTGCTTGAACCAGCTGTGCTCTTCCGAGGTGTGCGAGATGACCATGTCGACGATGACGCCAAGCCCGAGCGAACGCGCACGCCGCATCAGGCTCTTGAAATCGTCCATGGTGCCGAAGATGGGATCGACGGCGCGATAGTCGGAAACGTCGTAGCCGAAATCCTTCATCGGCGACTTGAAGAACGGACTGATCCAGACGGCGTCGACGCCGAGGCTCTTGATGTAAGGGAGCTTTTGCTCGATCCCCGCGAGGTCGCCGATGCCGTCGTTGTTCGCGTCGCTGAAGCTGCGCGGGTAAACCTGATAGATGATCATTGCCTGCCTCACAAAACATTGCTGCCCGCCGTCGCGCACGCATGCGAGGACAGGACACGAGATTTCCGCCATGCAGAAATCTTTCCCTGCAATATCTGTTGCTGAAGGGAATTGCGCAATGTCGTAGAGGCAAAACTGGGGCCATTTGTTCCTTGGCCGCAACTGATTCCGCCAAAGCATGGTGCCTCTGGCAATGGTCGCGCTGCAAGATTGCGATTTCTGAATGTCTTTTCGCGAACAAAGTGTCGTCTTGCCTGCTCTATTGAAAATGACTGGCGCTGCCGGGACCTTCCCGCATGCGTGCAACTTTCGCAACCAAAGCAATTCGAACGACGACAATGCGACCAGCGAAGCCCTTTCTTCCGAGGATTTACTATTTCGATCCACGACTCCTCCGCGATACGTCAGAACTGGACCAGCTGCTTGATCGCTGCGCGGAACTGGGCTTCGATCATGTCATGGTGCCGTCGGCGAGCGATGCCGGCGCGCTGGCGAAGGGATGCGGCGCACGGAAGTTGAAACTCCTGCTCGATGTCGATGTGCGGTCGACGGGAGAGGATGCCGCACTGGCGGAGCAGCATCCCGACTGGTTCGAGCAGGGCGCTGCGCTCGACGACCTACCCGATCCGCGGCGGCTGCCGCGCAAGCCCGGCATGCGGACGCTGAGAATCGGCGCGGCGGACATTGCGGCGCAGGTGGGCGCGCATTGGCGCGAGAGACTGCTCGACGCAATCCGGGCGGGCGTCGCAGGGTTTCGCTGCATGGGGCTCGCAGAGATTCCCGCTGCGCGCTGGACAGGCATGCTGGACGAAGTGCGTGCGGCGCATCCCCAGGTACGTTTCCTTGCGTGGACGCCTGGCTGTACACCGGCGCAGCTCGACGCCTTGGTTGACTGCCCCTTCGACGCGACATTTTCATCCGGCGCCTGGTGGGATTTCCGATCCCGCTGGCTCGCCGATGAACAGGGGCGCCTCGGACGCATTGCGCCTCCGATCGCCTTCCCCGACAGTCCGGATGAACCCGTGGTCGGTCGACTCATCGGCAATGAAGAAGTCGCGGTGCGACGCAAAATATTCCTGCGCGCCCTGGGGCTGGCTACGGCGGCGGGAAACGGCGTGATGGTGACGATGGGATTCGAATACGGTGCCTCGGGCATGACCGCGCCGCTCGGCGGCCGACCGTCGTGGGAGGAAGTCCGTGCCCATGCCCCCTTCGATCTTTCCGGGGAAATCGCCGAGGCAAACCGTTTCGTGGCGAGCGGCGGCAGTGCTTTCTACGGCAACCCGCTCCGGCTCATCAGCAGCCCGAACGCCGGCGTCGCCATGCTCCTGCGCGATGCCAGCGCTGCGCCCAATGCGCCACGCTCTGCCTTGCTTGTCGCTGCCAATGCCGACGCAGCCCGTGCCTGTTCCATCACCGAGAACCAGTTACTGGAACGCGCCGGCGGGTATGTTCGGCACAGCCGCGTCTGGCCGGGGGGCGAGGATGCGCTGGACATGGCTCGACCGATGGCGCTGGAGGCAGGCGATTTCCAGATGTACGCGGTGCACAAGCCACCGCCGATTCTCATGCCGCCGCCGCGCGGCAAACAGGCGGTGAGTGCCGCGGCCAAGGCCCCACGCATCGCCATTGAAGCGATATCTCCCGCCGTCGACGGCGGCAAGTTTCCCGTCAAGCGCACCGTCGGCGAATCGGTGAGCATCGAAGCCGACGTGTTCTCGGACGGCCACGACAAGCTGGCGGTCGCGGCCCTGTGGCGGACCGCCGACGAAGCGGAGTGGCATGAGATGCGCATGCATCCCATCGGCAATGACCGCTGGGCGGCGTCGCTGCCGCTTACCCGCATCGGACGCTACCTGTTCGCCGTGGAGGCGTGGCGCGACGTGTTTTCCACGTATCGCGATGAGCTGGAAAAGAAGACGACTGCCGGCTTGAATGTCGCGGTCGAATTGGAAGAAGGGCGCCTGCTGGTCGAGGCCGCGCACGCCCATGCGCAGGAGAGCGGCATCGAGGATGCGGCCAACAGCCTGAAGGCCTTCACCAAATCATTGAAGGTCACGCGCGACAAGGCGAAGGCTGCCGCGCGCGATGCCGAACGTATCGCTGCCTTGCTGTCCGAGCCGATGCTGGAAGCGATGCGGGCTGCCGACGCGCGACCCTTTGCGGTGCGCAGCGAACCGCTGCGCATCGACGTCGAACGGACGGCGGCGCGGTTCTCCAGCTGGTACGAACTGTTTCCGCGTTCGCAGAGCGGCGATCCTGCGCGCCACGGGACGTTTGCAGATGTCGAAAAGCGCCTGCCGGCGATCCAGGCGATGGGTTTCGATACCTTGTACTTTACGCCCATTCATCCAATTGGCCGCAAGCACCGCAAGGGGCGCAACAACAGCCTGGCCGCCGAGGCGGGCGATCCAGGCAGTCCGTACGCGATCGGCGCGGAAGAGGGCGGCCACGATGCCGTGCATCCGGAGCTCGGCACGATCGAGGATTTCCGGCGGTTGCGCGACGCCGCGGCGCGGCACGGCCTGGAGCTGGCACTGGATTTCGCGATCCAGTGTTCACCCGATCATCCCTGGCTGAAGGAGCGCCCTGACTGGTTTTCCTGGCGACCGGACGGGACGATCCGCTATGCCGAGAACCCGCCAAAGAAATACCAGGATATCGTCAACGTCGACTTCTACGCGGACGGCGCCGTGCCCGACTTGTGGATCGCGTTGCGCGACGCGGTCCTGTTCTGGGTGAAGGAGGGCGTGCGCGTATTCCGCGTCGACAATCCGCACACCAAGACGCTCCCTTTTTGGGAATGGATGATCGGCGACATCCGGGGGCGCTACCCGGACACCCTCTTCCTGTCCGAGGCATTCACCCGGCCGAAGATGATGTACCGCCTCGCCAAGATCGGTTATTCGCAGTCCTACACCTACTTCACCTGGCGCCACACCAAGCAGGAATTCATCGACTACATGACCGAGCTGACGCAGACGCCGGTGAAGGATTACTTCCGGCCGCATTTCTTCGTCAACACCCCGGACATCAATCCGATCTTCCTGCAGCGCTCCGGCCGTCCGGGCTTTCTGATCCGCGCCGCCTTGGCGACCATGCTCTCGGGACTATGGGGCATGTACAGCGGCTTCGAGCTGTGCGAGGGAACGCCGGTGCCGGGCAAGGAAGAATACCTGGACTCGGAAAAATACGAGATCAAGGCCTGGGACTGGAACAGGCCCGGCAACATCATCCACGAGATCACGCTGCTCAACCGGCTCCGCAACGAGAATCCGGCCCTGCAGACGCACCTGACCATTCGTTTCCTGCCCGCGTCCGACGACAACATCCTGTTCTTCATGAAGTCGACGACGCCGCACATCGAAGGCGCGCGCTGCGGAGACAACGTGGTCATCGTGGCGATCAACCTGGATCCTTTCGCCGCGCACGACACGACACTCGAAATACCGCTCTGGGAATTCGGCCTGCCGGATGACGGCGTGCTGGAAATGGATGACCTCGTCAACAATAGCCATACCGCCTGGCATGGAAAGCACCAGCACCTGCGGCTGGATCCCTTTGTTTGCCCCTATGCCATCTGGCGCGTTCGACAGAAGTGAGTTTTTAACATGGACATGAGTACGGACCGCCGCAGGACAGCACGCCGCGCACAAGGCTCTCCCGCAGCCACCCCCGAGAAGACGTTCAGCGAAGCACCGTCCTGGTACAAGGACGCGGTGATTTACCAGGTGCACGTCAAGTCGTTCTACGATTCCAACAACGACGGCATCGGTGATTTTGCCGGGCTGATCGATAAACTCGATTACATCGCCGACCTCGGCGTCAATACCATCTGGTTGCTGCCGTTCTATCCGTCACCGCGCCGCGATGATGGCTACGACATCGCCGAATACCGCGGCGTGCACCCGGATTACGGAACGATGGCCGATGCGAAACGCTTCATCGCCGAAGCGCATCGGCGGGGATTGCGCGTCATTACCGAGCTGGTCGTCAACCACACTTCCGACCAGCATCCTTGGTTCCAGCGTGCGCGCAAGGCCAAGCCGGGTTCCAAGGCACGCGACTTCTACGTCTGGTCGGATAACGACAATGCCTACAACGGCACGCGCATCATCTTCTGCGACACGGAGAAGTCGAACTGGACCTGGGACCCGGTGGCCAACGCCTTCTTCTGGCACCGCTTCTATTCGCACCAGCCCGATCTCAATTTCGACAATCCGCAGGTGCTCAAGGCCGTGCTGGGCGTCATGAAGTACTGGCTGGACCTCGGCGTCGACGGGTTGCGGCTGGATGCCGTTCCCTACCTGATCGAGCGCGAGGGCACCACCAACGAAAACCTTCCCGAGACCCACGCCATCCTCAAGCGGATCCGCGCCGAGGTCGACCGCAGCTATCCGGGCCGCATGCTGCTGGCCGAGGCGAACATGTGGCCGGAGGACGTACTGCCTTACTTCGGCAGCAATGACGAATGCCATATGGCTTTCCATTTCCCGCTGATGCCGCGCATGTACATGGCGCTGGCCCAGGAAGACCGCTTCCCGATTGCAGACATCCTGCGCCAGACGCCGGAAATACCGGAGGCCTGCCAGTGGGCGATCTTCCTGCGCAACCATGACGAGCTGACGCTGGAAATGGTGACCGACAAGGAGCGGGACTATCTCTGGAATTACTACGCCTCCGAGAAGCGCGCCCGCATCAACCTCGGCATCCGCCGCCGCCTCGCGCCGCTGCTCGAACGCGACCGCCGTCGCACGGAACTGCTCAACAGCTTCCTGCTGTCCATGCCGGGCACGCCGGTCATCTACTACGGCGACGAGATCGGCATGGGCGATAACATCCACCTCGGCGACCGCGACGGCGTGCGCACGCCGATGCAATGGACCTCGGACCGCAACGGCGGGTTTTCGCGCGCCGATCCGGCAAAACTCGTCCTGCCGCCCATCATGGATCCGCTGTATGGTTTCGAGGCGGTCAATGTCGAGGCGCAGACCGGGGACCCGTATTCCATGCTCAACTGGATGCGCCGCATGCTATCGGTGCGCAAGCAGCATTGCGCCTTCAGCCGCGGCACGTTTACGCTGCTGTATCCCACCAACCGGCGCATCCTGACCTATCTGCGCGAGTACGAATGCAAGGGCGAAACCGAAACCATTCTCTGCGTGGCCAACGTCTCCCGTTCGGCGCAGGCGGTCGAGCTCGACCTGTCCACGTATGCGGGTCGGGTGCCGATCGAAATGCTCGGCGGCTCCGCCTTCCCGCCGATCGGCAAGCTGCCTTACCTGCTGACCTTGCCGCCTTACGGGTTCTACTGGTTCCTGCTGGCACCCGAAACCCGCTTGCCGCCATGGCACATCCCGGCCCCCGAGCCGCTACCCGAGCTCGCGACACTGGTCCTGCGCAATGGCATCGGCGAAGTGCTCGAAGCGCCGCGCCGCAATATCCTCGAGAACGAGGCGCTGCCGGTCTACCTGTCCAAACGCCGGTGGTACGCCGCCAAGCATGAGAAGCTGAAGTCGGTGCGGATTGCGACGACCACCTTGCTGCCCGGTTCCACCGCGCGGCCGCACGTGATGCCGGCCATGATCGCGGAAATCGAAACCGTGACGCCGGGCGGCGCCGACCGATACCTGCTCCCGATCGGCTACATCCGGGAGGAAGACATCGTCACGGCCATGCCGCAGCAGCTGGCGCTCGCGCGTGCGCGCCGCGGCCGGTTCGTCGGCTTCCTCACGGACGCCTTCGTGCTGGATTCGTTCTCCTTCGTCATCATCGAGCAGTTGCGCGCGAGGGCAAGGCTGCCGTCGGACGACGGCGAACTGCACTTCGTGCCGACCGACTGCATCGACAGCGTGGAGCTCAGCGTAGAGCCGCCGATCCGCAGGCTCTCCGCCGAGCAGTCGAATACGTCCCTGATCATCGAAGACAAGCTGGTCATGAAATTTATTCGCCGCCTGCTGCCCGGCGTGCATCCGGAGGCCGAGATGGGGCGCTACCTGACCACCCTCGGCTATGCGAATTCGCCGCGTATGATCGGCGAGGTGGCGCGGGTCGCGACGGACGGCACGCGGTATTCCATGATCCTGGTACAGCAGTTCATCCACAACCAGGGGGATGCCTGGCAATGGGTGCTGGAAACGCTCGCGCGCTGGGTCCAGCAGGTCGCGTTCCCCGAGTCAGCCATTGCGGCCGAGGCCTCACAGGATATTTCGCATCCACAGGACGAGTTGCTCAGCCTGGCCGCCAATCTCGGCAAGCGCCTGGGCGAGATGCATGCGGCACTGGCGTCGCCGACCGACAACCCGGACTTCGCGCCCGAATCGGCAACAGCCGACGATGCGGAGGCCTGGGCGGCAGGAGCGAAAAGGCAGCTGGAGGCGGCATTTACCGACCTGCAGGCCAAGACCGAATGGAGCAACGAGGCCGAAGCGCAGCGCGCGGCACGACTCATCAGCCAGCGCGAGCGATTGCTTGACAGGCTCGATGCGCTGGCCGCCGCCGGCGTCGGCACGCTGCGCACCCGCATCCACGGTGACTTCCATCTTGGCCAGGTGCTGGTCGCCCAGGCGGATGTGTACATCGTCGATTTCGAAGGCGAACCCGCCAAACCGCTTGCAGCCCGGCGTGAAAAGTCCAGTCCCCTGCGCGATGTGGCCGGACTGCTGCGCTCGTTCGATTACGCCGCGGCGTTCGCCAGCAATGCAGGACCGACGGACCTCGACGAAGCGGGTGAACTGCGCAAGCAGGAGATCATCCGCAAGTTCGCGCCCAACTGCCAGGCCGCCTTCCTTGCGGCGTATCGGGGGGCGGCCTATACAGGCGCCTTCCAGGTCGCCCCGGAAGTGGAGGCCAGTCTGCTCCAGCTCTTTGTCCTGGAAAAGGCGGGCTATGAAGTTTGCTATGAGGCAGCGAACCGGCCTGCCTGGATTCCCGTGCCGATGAACGGGCTGGCAAAGATTGCCGAGGAACTGTTGAGCGCTTCAGAAGGAGAGTCGTTGAATGGTTGAACATACCGAGGACCTGACCGGCGTCGACCAGAGAACGATCGACGCCGTCCTCCACGGGCAGCTGATGGACCCGTTCGGCTTGTTCGGGCCGCATGGTGCGGGCGATCGCATCGTGATCCGTACCTTCCAGCCGGGTGCGCTGGCGGTGGACGTGGTGACGCGCGCACCCGGAGACGATACGTCGGGTGCGCTGCTGGAGTCGCTCTACAACGTCAACCAGAGCGGGTTGTTCGTGAGCGGGGCGCCGACGCTGGTCCCGGGCCAGGATTATTTGCTCCGTATCACCTGGCCAACCGCGTCCGGCGGCGAGCAGGTGCAGGTCACGGAAGACCCGTATTGCTTCGGCGTGCTGCTCGGCGACCTGGACATGCACTTGCTGCGCGAGGGAACGCATCGCGAACTCGGACGCTGCCTGGGGGCGAACCCGATGGTGATCGATGGCGTCGCCGGCACGCGATTCGCCGTGTGGGCGCCGAATGCACGGCGCGTGTCGGTGGTGGGGGACTTCAATCTGTGGGACGGGCGCCGCCACCCGATGCGCCTGCGCTTCGAGGCAGGCGTCTGGGAACTGTTCATTCCGCGCCTGCGCAGCGGCGCACGCTATCAGTACGAAATCGTCGGCGTGGACGGCAATGTGCTGCCGCTCAAGGCGGATCCGGTTGCCCGTGCGACGGAAATGCCGCCGTCGACGGTGTCGGTGGTGCCGTCGGACATGCCGTTCCACTGGACCGACGATGCATGGATGGCAAGCCGCGCGCAGCGGCAGGGCCGCGACGCCCCGATGGCGGTCTATGAAGTGCATCCCGGTTCGTGGCTGCGCATCCTCGAGGAAGATAACCGCAGCCTGAACTGGCACGAACTCGGCGACCGGCTGATTCCGTATGTGCGCGACATGGGCTTCACGCATGTCGAATTCCTGCCGATCATGGAGCATCCCTTCGGCGGGTCGTGGGGCTACCAGCCGCTCGGGCTGTTTGCGCCGACGGCGCGTTTCGGCTCGCCGTCGGGCTTCGCCTCCTTCGTCGACCGCTGCCATGCGGAAGGGATAGGCGTGCTCCTCGACTGGGTGCCCGCGCATTTTCCGTCCGACCCGCACGGACTGGTGCGCTTTGACGGCACCGCGCTGTACGAGCACCAGGACCCGCGAGAAGGTTATCACCAGGACTGGAATACGCTCATCTACAACCTCGGGCGCAATGAGGTGTGTTCCTTCCTGATTGCCAGTGCGCTGGAATGGCTGGAGCATTACCACGTCGACGGCCTGCGCGTGGATGCGGTGGCGTCGATGCTCTACCGCGACTACAGCCGCAAGGCCGGCGAATGGGTGCCCAACGTGCACGGCGGGCGCGAAAACCTGGAGGCGGTTGCCTTCCTGCGCAACCTCAACGAGGTCATCGCGCAGCGTTGTCCCGGGGCATTGATGATTGCAGAGGAATCCACCGCATGGCCGGGTGTATCGACGCCGGTGGCCGACGGCGGACTCGGCTTCACCCACAAGTGGAACATGGGCTGGATGCACGACACGCTGCGCTATATGAGCACCGATCCGCTGTACCGCATGCATCATCACCACGACATGACCTTCGGCCTGATCTATGCGTTCTCGGAGAAGTTCGTGCTGCCGATTTCGCATGACGAGGTGGTGCACGGCAAGGGGTCGCTGCTCAACAAGATGCCCGGCGACGGCTGGCAGAAGATGGCGAACCTGCGCGCCTATCTGTCTTTCATGTGGACGCATCCCGGCAAGAAGCTGCTGTTCATGGGATGCGAAATTGCCCAGCCGACGGAATGGAACCACGACGGCTCGCCCGACTGGAGCCTGCTCGACAATCCGGCGCATCGCGGTGTGCAGCGACTGTTGCGCGACCTGAACCGGCTGTATGCATCCCATCCTGCGCTCCACAAACGTGACCACACTCCGGATGGCTTTGCCTGGGTGATTGGCGATGACAGCAGCAATAGTGTCTTTGCCTACCTGAGGAAAGGCGAGGAGGGCGACGCGCCGGTGATGGTCGTGATGAACATGACGCCGGTGCCGCGCGAGGGGTATCGGATCGGCGTGCCCGAAGGAGGGGATTGGGTGGAGTTGCTGAATAGCGATGCGTCGATGTATGGGGGGAGCGGGATGGGGAATGGCGAGCGCCTGGTTGCCGACAACGTTGCTTCGCACGGCATGGCACAGTCCCTTTCGCTGCGGCTGCCGCCGTTGGGCGTGCTGGTGTTGTCGCTTGCGAGGTGAGTTTCGCAGGCGGGCAGCTGAGGTCGATTTTTCAAGATAGTTTAATCCGTCATCCCCGCGAAGGCGGGGATCCATAGGCAGGTCGTTCAATTTGCCTCGGCATGGATCCCCGCCTTCGCGGGGATGACGGGGTGAAGGATGGAGGAAGAGGTGAAAGAATGCGCCCGCCTTCGAGCACTGCGGGAACGCGCACGCATACGTGCGTCAACGCTCGCGTGCCGCAATGGCGAACCTGTTCAACACATGGACCCTGAATGGCGACCCTGAACCTGCCGCTCCCGCCAATCCAGTCGGGCTCCTCGTACCCGCTCGGCGCCACCTACGATGGCGACGGCACCAACTTCGCCGTCTTCTCCGCCAATGCCGCCAAGATCGAACTCTGCTTCTTTGACCCGACTGGCCGTCACGAAATCGCGCGCGTGCCCATGCCGCACTGCACGAACGAAGTCTGGCACGGCTACGTCCCCGGCGTGCATCCCGGTACGCTCTACGGCTACCGCGCCTACGGCCCGTACCAGCCCGAAATCGGCCACCGCTTCAACCCGAACAAGCTGCTGCTCGATCCCTATGCACGCCAGCTGCACGGCCATCTCCGCTGGGCCGACACCCTGTACGGCTACCGCATCAACTCGCCGCGCACTGACTTGTCCTTCGATCATCGCGACAGCGCGGCATCGATGCCGAAATGCATGGTGACGGAATCCTCCTTCAACTGGCACGGGGACAAGGCGCCGCAGGTGCCGTGGGAAAAGACGGTGATTTACGAAACCCATGTACGCGGCCTGACCATGCGCCTGGACAAGGTGCCCGAGGCGGAGCGTGGCACCTTCGCCGGTCTCGCCAATCCCTGGGTGATCGACTACCTCGTCCGTCTCGGCGTGACCGCCGTCGAATTGCTGCCGGTGCACGCGATCCTGGACGACCGCCGGCTGGTCAACAACGGTCTCCTCAATTACTGGGGCTACAACACCTTGTCCTTCTTCGCGCCGGAGCCGCGCTACCTGTCAACCGGCACGCCGGACGAGATGCGGCGGGCAATCCGGCTGCTGCATTCGGCCGGTATCGAGGTCATCCTCGACGTGGTCTACAACCATACCTGCGAGGAAAGCGAGCTGGGTCCGACGCTGTGCTTCCGCGGACTGGACAACGCCAGCTACTACCGGCTCAACCGCGACTACCCGCGCCACCACATCAACGATACGGGTTGCGGCAATACCGTGAACATGACGCATCCGCGCGTGATCCAGATGGTGATGGATTCACTGCGCTACTGGGTGCAGGAATTCCATGTCGACGGTTTCCGATTCGACCTCGGCGCCACGCTCGGACGCGAGAATTACGGTTTCGATCCTGGTTCGGGCTTCTTTGATTCGTTGCTGCAGGATCCGGTGCTGGCACGGGTCAAGCTGATTTCCGAGCCGTGGGACGTGGGACCAGGCGGCTACCAGGTCGGAAACCATCCGCCGGGCATCGCCGAATGGAATGACCGTTTCCGCGACGACGTGCGCCGTTTCTGGCGAGGCGACGCCGGATTGCGCGGCGCCGTCGCCAGCCGTCTCATGGGCTCCGCCGACATGTTCAATCATCGCCGCCGTCGTTCCTGGTCTTCGGTCAACTTCGTTACCGCGCACGACGGGTTCACCCTGCATGACCTCGTCAGCTACAGCCGCAAGCATAACGAAGCGAACCTAGAGGACAACCGCGACGGCGCGGACGAAAACCGCAGCGCGAACTGGGGCGTGGAAGGGCCGGCAGAAAATCCGGAAATCCGGACGATGCGCGAACGGGTCAAGCGCGCGATGCTGATGACGCTGCTGTTCTCGCACGGCACGCCAATGCTGCTGGGCGGCGACGAGTTCGGCCGTACACAGCAGGGTAACAACAATCCGTATTGCCAGGACACGGAAATTTCGTGGTTTGACTGGAGTCTCATCGAGACGGAAGAAGGCAGGACGCTGCTCGACTTTACCCGGCGCTGCATTGCCGCGCGCCGCATCGTGCCGCGCCTGCGCAGCACCCGCTTCCTTGCATCGAACCTGCGCACGCTGCACCGCATTCCGGAAATCAGCTGGTTCGACGAAACAGGCGTGGAAATGACGCAGGAGCGCTGGAATTTCAGCGAAGGACGATTGCTGGCGCTGCGCCGCATCGGCCAGGAGCTGCGGGCAGGAAAGCTTTCCGCGTCGCTGCTGATGCTCAATGCGTCGGCGAAGGAGGCTGAATTCATCCTGCCCAAACCCGACATGCCATGGCAGGTCGCGCTCGACGCGGCCGATCCGGCGGTCGACAACAACCGTATGCCGGACGACGGCAGGCTTATCGTTTCCGCACAAAGTGCGGTTTTGTTGGTAACCGACAATGTCATCATTTAATCCCTCCTTCGGCGCGCGCCTGCTTGCCCGTGATCGCACCCGGTTCCGCCTGTGGGCGCCGGGCACGGAGAGCGTGAGCGTCGAAATCGAAGGTGTGCCGCCGGTGCCCATGCGCCGACTGGCCGGCGGCTGGTTCGAGGCGGAAGCCGCGTGCGACGCGGGAGCACGGTACAAATTCCGCGTGGCGCCGGACCTTGCCGTGCCCGATCCTGCCTCACGCGCGCAGGCAGGCGACGTGCACGATGCGAGCATCGTGTGCGACCCGGACGCCTATCACTGGCAGCGCAAAGACTGGACAGGCCGTCCATGGCACGAGACGGTGTTGCTCGAATTGCACGCCGGAGCGCTGGGCGGCTTCGAGGGCGTGAGGAGGCGGCTGCCGGAACTGGCTGCCATTGGCATTACCGCCATCGAACTGATGCCGGTTGCCGATTTTCCCGGACGGCACAACTGGGGCTATGACGGCGTGTTGCCCTATGCGCCGGATACGGCCTATGGCACGCCGGATCAGCTGAAGGCGCTCATCGACACGGCCCACGGGTTGGACATGATGGTCTTCCTCGATGTGGTCTACAACCATTTCGGGCCGGACGGCAATTACCTGGGGGCCTATGCGCCCGATTTCTTTCGCGATGACATCCAGACGCCGTGGGGGCAGGCGATCGATTTCCGCAAGCATCCAGTGCGGGATTTCTTTACCGAAAATGCGATTTACTGGTTGCAGGAGTATCGGTTTGACGGACTGCGCCTCGACGCGGTGCATGCGATCAGCGAGAAGGACTGGCTGGTGGAAATGGCACGGCGCGTGCGTGCGGCCATGCCGGCAGGGCGGCACGTGCACCTGGTGCTGGAGAACGACGACAACTGCGCGCGCCTGCTTGCACGTTCGCCGGCACGCCTGTTCGATGCGCAGTGGAATGACGACATGCACCACATCGTGCATGTGCTGCTGACGGGCGAGCGCGAGGGCTATTACGGGGGCTATGCGAGCCAGGGCGCGGAAAAACTCGCGCGCGGATTGTCCGAGGGCTTTATCTACCAGGGCGAGACATCGCTGTACCCCGGCGGTGCGCGGCGCGGCGAGCCGAGCGCCCATCTGCCGCCGACGTCTTTCGTGTTTTTCCTCCAAAACCATGACCAGGTCGGTAACCGCGCCTTTGGCGAGCGGCTGTCGATGCTTGCCGATCCGCACGCATTGCGGGCGGCCATGGCGCTCCAACTGCTGTCACCGCACATTCCGCTCCTGTTCATGGGCGAGGAATTCGGCGCCACGCAGCCTTTCCTGTATTTCACCAGTCACCTGACCTCGGAACTGGCCGATGCGGTGCGCAAGGGGCGGCGGCAGGAGTTCGCCCGCTTCTCCGCTTTTTCCGATCCGGCGCGCCGCGAACGGATTCCCGATCCGAACGAGGAGCAGACTTTCCGGCAGTCGGTCCCGCAGCCCGACCCTGTGCTTGGCCCTGCCTTCACCGAATGGGTCACCTCCGTGCTGGCGATCCGCCATGCTCATGTCACGCCGCGGCTGGAAGGCGCCCGGGCGCTGGGGACGGAGATTCTCGGGCCGGCATCGGTCAAAGCGCGCTGGCGCATGGGCGACGGCAAGGTACTGATGCTTGCCATCAATCTCGGCACCGATCCGGTGCCTGTCGCGTACGACCGGCTCGCCGACGGGCAGGGCGGTCAGCTGCTGTTCGCCACCGAGGGTGTGGAGGATGCCATCACCCGTCATTTCCTCCCCGGTCCCGCCTTCCTCGCAGTCCTGGAGTCCTCCGCATGAACGATGAACACGTACTGAAGCTGTCGCAGGCCGCAGGCCTTGCGCATGAATGGACGAACGCCTTCGGAAAGCCGATGCAGGTCGACACCGAAGACTTGCGCAACATCCTCGCGCGCCTGGGTTTTCACTGCGCGAGCGAAGAGCAATGCAGGGATAGCCTTGCCCGGCTGGCGGCATTGAACGGCGGTGACGATTTGCCGCCTTTGGTCACGGGTATCGCCGGCCGTCCCCTGCATCTTCCGGCGGCGCGGCGGCTTGCCGGCCTGGCCTGGCGCATCGAACTCGAAGGCGGCAAGGAATTGAGCGGCAGGTTTTCCGCCGATACCTCGCACGGCATCGAGCTTCCGGCCATTGACCACTACGGATACCACCAGCTCCATGCCGGCGAGTCGGTGACGACCCTTGCCATCGCCCCACCCAAATGCTTCGGAATAGCCGATGCACTGGATGGCACGGGCGCTTCGCCACGCCTCTGGGGGCTGGGTGTGCAGCTCTACGCATTGCGCCGGAACGGAGATGGCGGCATCGGCGACTTTACCGCGCTGTCGACGCTGGCCCGCGCCGCTGCGGGCCACGGCGCTTCCGCACTCGCAATCAGCCCGGTCCATGCGATGTTCAGCGCGAACGTCAACCGCTTCAGCCCGTATGGCCCGTCCAGCCGGCTTTTCCTGAATGCCCTGCACATCGACCCGGCGGCCGTGCTGGGCCAGGACGCATTCAATGCCGAACTGGCGGCGCTGGGAAATGACGCGCCGTCCCGCTACACCGCCATGGAAAGCACGGAGCTGATCGACTGGCCGGGTTCCGCGCAACTTCGCCTGGATCTGCTGCGACGTCTTCATGCGCGCCAGCGGGCGGCGGGTGGCGACAGCGACTTCGATGCCTTTGTCAGGAGCGGGGGCGATGCGTTGCGCGACCATGCCCGATTCGAGGCGCTGCAAGCGTGGCAACTCGCCAATGGCGAAAGCGGGTACTGGAAGGAATGGCCAGAAGGCCTGCGCGATCCACGCGGTGCCGCCGTCGAGGAGTTCGCCCGGCATCATGAAGCGGAGATCGCGTTCCATCTCTTCCTCCAATGGCAGGCGGCGCGTGGCCTGGGCGGAGCGCAGAAGGCGGCGCGCGACGCCGGCATGGCGATCGGCCTGATTACCGACCTTGCAGTGGGCGCGGATAACGGCGGCAGCCAGACATGGAGCCGCCAGGCGGAAATCATCAACGGACTCTCCGTCGGGGCGCCGCCCGACGTCCTCAACACGCGCGGCCAGAGCTGGGGGCTCGGGGCCTTTTCTCCGCATGCGATGAAGGCGAAAGGCTTCAGTGCCTATATCGAAATGCTCCGCGCGATTTTTGCCTATGCCGGCGGTGCGCGCATCGACCATGTGCTGGGCCTGAACCGCTTGTGGCTGGTGCCGGACGGCGAATCGCCGCTGCATGGCGCCTACCTGCAGTATCCGGTCCACGATCTCCTTCGCCTGATCGCGCTCGAATCCTGGCGCAACCGCGCCATCGTCATCGGCGAAGACCTTGGCACCGTGCCGCAGGGCTACGACGTCCTCCTGGCCGAAGCGGGACTGCTCGGCATCCGCGTGCTCCTGTTCCAGCAATACGACGGCCGTTTCCTGCGTCCTGACGAGTGGCCGTCGCACGCCATCGCCACGACGACCACCCACGACCTGCCGACGATTGCCGGCTGGTGGCAGGGGCGCGACGTCGACTGGCGCGCGCGTCTTGACCTGCTCATGCCCGGCCAGACGGAACGGGATGCGCGGCACGACCGGACGCGCGAGCGCGCCGCCATGTGGCAGGCCTTGTCCGAGGCGGGCTGCGCGGGGGATGGCGCTCCGCAACCGGCCGAAGCGTTGCCCGTCGTCGATGCCGCCGCGTCCTTCGTCGCCGCGACGCCGGCGCCGCTTGCCATGCTCCCGATCGAGGATGCGCTTGGCCTGCCGGAGCAGCCGAACCTGCCCGGCACTATCGACTCGCATCCAAACTGGCGCCGCCGCTTGCCGCAACCGATCGACTCGGTGCTCGACGAGCCAGCGGTGCGCAACCGGCTGGCGGCCATGAATCGAACACGCTCCGCAAAAGGAAGCTCCTGACATGTCCATTCCGCGCGCCACCGCCAGAGTGCAGTTGCATAAGGATTTCAATTTTGACCAGGCCGCCGAGGTGGTGCCGTACTACGCCTCGCTCGGCATCAGCCATATTTACTCCTCGCCGATCCTGACCGCCCGCAGCGGTTCAACGCACGGTTACGACATTGTCGATCCGACACGCATCAACCCGGAGCTGGGCGGGGAGGAAGGGCTGCGGCGCTTTGTGGCCAAAATCCGCGAAGCCGGCATGGGACTGATCCTGGACATCGTCCCTAACCACATGGGCGTCGGCCCGGAAAACCCCTGGTGGCAGCATGTGCTCGAATGGGGCGAGGGCAGTCCGTACGCGCGCTGGTTCGACATCGACTGGAACCCTGCCGACGAAACGCTGCGCGGCAAGGTGATGGCGCCGTTCCTCGGCAAGCCCTACGGCGACGCCCTTCACGACGGGGAGATCGCGCTGCAGTACGACGAGACGCGCGGCAAGTTCTTCGTCGCCTACTATGCGCACCGGTTCCCGGTCGCGCCGTCGGATTACAGCGGCATCCTGCGCCAGGCCGCTTCGGACCGGCTGACGGCGGCCATCGCCACGTTCGAGGAGCGGGGAGCGGGGGAAGCTGTCCTCACGCAGCATTTTGCGGACCTCGGATTCAGCCTGCTGCGGGAGGCCGGGATGCGCGCGGACGGGCGCGCGGACATCGAGAACGCGCTCGCCGCCTACTCCCCGGCGACCGGCCAGGGCAGGGATGCGCTGCATGGCTTGCTGGAGCGCCAGCACTACCGCCTGGCCTGGTGGCGCTGCGCCGCGGACGGCATCAACTGGCGGCGCTTTTTCGAGGTCACTGACCTCGCCGGCGTGCGGGTCGAACAGGACGATGTGTTCGAGGCGACCCATGCGATGATCTTCCGCCTGTACACGGAGGGCCTGATCGACGGCGTCCGGATCGACCATGTGGATGGCCTGGCCGACCCCGGCGCCTATTGCCGCAAGTTGCGGCGCCGCCTGCAGGCCCTGTCCTCCCAGCGCCCGCCCGAACTGTTACCGGCGCCGGCCTGGATTGTCGTGGAAAAAATCCTTGCGCACGGCGAGCACCTGCGGCAGAACTGGGAAATCGATGGCACCAGTGGCTACGATTTCATGGATCGCGTGGGCGCGCTGCTGCATGATCCGGCAGGCGATGCACCGCTGGCCGCGATGTGGAACGCGCTGACCGGGCATGACCTGGACTTCCAGGCGGAGGTCCGGCAGGCGCGCCGCCAGCTGCTCACCAACAATCTCGCCGGAGAATTCGAGGCGGCGGCCCGCGCCCTGCATGCGGTCGCCCGTACCGACCTGCGCACGCGCGACTTTTCCCTCGGTGCCATCCGGCGGGTCTTTGCCGAGCTGCTGGTGCATTTCCCGGTCTACCGCACCTATGCCGACGCCAACGGCCGTGACGAGCTCGATGAGGCCGTGATCGAGTCCGCGCTGGAGCAGGCACGGCAGAGCGTCGACCGCACCGAAACGCCGCTGCTGGACCTGGTGGCGCACTGGCTGGGCGGCGATGCCCCGCGTGACGCGTCCAACCCGCGCGTGCGCGGCCTGCACCAGCGGGCGATTACCCGATTCCAGCAGCTGACACCGCCACTGGCCGCGAAGTCGGTCGAGGACACCGCGTTCTACCGCTATGGCCGGCTGCTGTCCCGCAACGAAGTGGGTTCCGATCCGTCCCAGTTTGCCTGCGGTGTGCGCGAATTCCATGCCGCGAACCGGGAACGCGCATCCCGCTTTCCTAGCTCGATGCTTGCCACCGCCACGCACGATCACAAGCGCGGCGAGGACGTGCGGGCGCGGATCGCGGCCATCAGCGAGATCGCCGCGACATGGAATACCACCGTGCGGCGCTGGATGGAGCTCAATGCGGACAAACGCAGCGAAGTGGCGGGCGATGGCGGCCAGCCGGCAATCGCACCGCAGCCGGCCGACGAGCTGATGCTCTACCAGATGCTGGTCGGTGCCTGGCCGATCGGCCTGCAACCGGGCGATCGCGAAGGCGTGCGCGCTTTTGCGGAACGCCTCGATCAATGGCAGACCAAGGCACTGCGCGAAGCGAAGCAGGTCAGCGATTGGGTGATTCCGAATGAAGAATATGAAAGCGCGTGCCGGCGTTTCCTGTTCGCCATCGTCGAGGTGACGACGGAGAACCGGTTCCTGGCCGAACTTGCCGCCTGCGTCGACACGCTCACCGCGCCGGGCGTCGTCAACGGCCTCGCGCAGACCGTGCTGCGCATGACCGCGCCGGGCGTGCCGGACCTTTACCAGGGTACCGAGTTCTGGGATTTCAGCCTGGTCGACCCGGACAACCGGCGGCCAGTGGACTATGGCAGCCGCATCCAGGCAGTCCAGGAGGCAGCGCCCGCGGCGGACATCAACGCCTGGCGGGATGGCCGTCTGAAACAGCAGATCATCCTGCGCACCCTGCAATTGCGCACGCGGGAGCCCGAGCTGTTCCTGAAAGGCGATTACCTGCCGCTTGAACTGGAAGGCGCGCTGGCGGGACACGCCATTGCCTTCGCACGCCGGCTTGGCCAGCGGTC
Source organism: Noviherbaspirillum sp. ST9 (assembly GCF_048799745.1). Taxonomy (NCBI): domain Bacteria; kingdom Pseudomonadati; phylum Pseudomonadota; class Betaproteobacteria; order Burkholderiales; family Oxalobacteraceae; genus Noviherbaspirillum; species Noviherbaspirillum sp. ST9. Next base: position 396,830 of record NZ_JBLWFR010000002.1, read on the forward strand.
GGTGATCGTGCTGAGCACGCTTCTCCCGGTCCGCATCCTTGCGCAGGATGGGACGCCAGTGGTGCCGCCGGTACGCTGGCAGGACACGGCGCTCTTGTGCCCCTGGGCGCCCGATTCAACCTGGAACGAGGTCTATTCGGGCAGCAGGGTCAGGATCGAGGCCGGAAAGCTGATGCTGGCGGAGGCGCTTGCCCAGCTTCCGGTGGCCGTCCTGGTCGAGGGTTAAGGGGTTACTTGACCGTGGTCTGCGGTTCGATGCCGGCGACCGGGGCGCCGTCTTTTTCACCGGAACGATCGAACACGAGCGTCTTGCCGAATACAAGCTGCAGCCAGGTCGGGTAGGTGTAGGCGGTGCCCTTGGTGTGGTCGATGATGGCGCCGATGCCACCGCCGATCAGGATATTGCCTGCCAGGCCGGCATTGGCGCGGGAGACCGCCCGAGCGGTCGCGTCGGGATTCGACGGATGCTTGCAGGTGATGTCGAGGTCCTTCGACGAGCGATGGACGGACACGACCTCGCCCGACTTGCCGGTGAAAGCGCCGAAATCGTTGGTCAGGGTGCAGTCCGCACCGGTAATCATCTGGCCGGATTCGGAACGCGTTTCTACCTTGATGGGTTGCGCCGAGTCATTGACGATGGTGGCGCAACCGGTGGACAGGACCGTCACGGCGGCCAGCAGTACTGCTTTTTTCACACTATTCTCCAGAAACATGAGGTGCCGAGGCGGGCGGGGCGGATGCACCGCGCGGCCAGCCATTGGTCTCCCTCGATTCCGGCAGCGCTTGTTGCCTGCAAGCATGCTGATCATAGCGACGGCGGCAGGTCGTGCCACGTACTTCGTGTCGACGCGCAGGATTCTGTCTTTTCTTCGCGACAGAAATGAAAGCCTGTCTATTCAATTTGAAATAATTCGTTTTCAAATCAATATGTTGAAGAGGAAACGGAAAGAGATGCGCGAAGAAAATCCCCGGCGGCCGGATCGCTGGCGGCCGAGGACTGAAAAGCAGAGATCAAGGGGTTGCGGTGCAAACCTGATGTACTTTCGCAGAATTGCGGGATGGAAGATGGCGGCGGACTTGTTTTCTTTTAATATCAATGCCTTGCCGCCGTCATTTCATGCTGAAGATTAAGTGCGGCGCAGGTTACTTTGTGACTGCATTTGCCAGCGCATCGTCAACCAGCTTCTTCAACTGGTCATAGCCAAAGCTTGGCAGCGGCTTGCCGTTGACAAAGTATTCCGGCGTCTTGGTCACGTTCAGCGTCTGCGCATCGGCCAGGTCCTGCTGGATGATCCTGGTCACTTCGGGCGACTGCATATCGGTGTTCGCGCGTTGCATGTCCAGTCCGAGGCCGAGGCTGTCGAGCACCTTCCAGGCTACCTCCGGTTGTGCCGCATGGTTCTTTACCCAATACGGCTGTGCATCCAGCAAGCCCTCCAGGGCCGGCCAGAACTTGCCCTGTTTGCGCGCGGCCTCGATCATGGCGACGACCACATCCGAGCCGTTATGGAACGGTGCGTAGCGAACGGTCAGCTTGATTTTGCCGGGATGGGCGGCCATCAGGTCCTTCACCATCGGATAGAAATCCCGGCAGGTTTCGCAGGCCGGATCCAGGAATTCGACGATATGGACAGGCGCGTCGGCATTGCCGGTGGTTTGGGAATGGAAGCGCACCAGCGCCTCGCTATTGCGTGCGGCAGTCTGCGCCGCCTGCTCCGCCTGACGGCCCTTGAAGAGGAAAGCGCCGGCGGCGAACGCAGCGATCAACAGGACCGCGGCACCGATAAAGAGTTGTTTCTGTTTCATTTGTTGGACTTGAGGGTGGCAAAAAGTAAAGCGTTGATGACGGTAAAAGCGGCGAGCGAAAGGAGCGGGATGGTCACGAAACCGAACCATTCCACCTGGACCAGACCGCAAGGGACGCCCTTCGTGCAGGGCGTCGCGCTTTCCGGAATGATCCCCGCCGTCAGCAGCACGTGCCAGGCGGCGATGAGCCAGCCTCCAATGGCGAGAGGGAGTCCGTAGCGCGTGACTCGCGGGTCGAACGGGAAGAGGCCGACTGCCAGGACGAAGACCAGCGGGAACATGAAGATGCGCTGGTACCAGCACAGCACGCAGGGCGCGAAGCCCATGACTTCGCCGAGGAAGAGCGCGCCGAGGGTGGACATTGCCGCCACCAGCCAGGCACCAAAAACGAGGGTCCATGCTGACTGTTTCATACGGCGCCCCCGGTGGGAATGAACAATGGAAGGTCGAATTGATATGGCACGAAGTTTCCCGGAATGAAGACAAGACGGGACTATAGCAATAGTCGTGCCCTGATGCCCACTTGGCGGAAAGATCCGGCGGGCAGGGCGGCAGGAAGCTATTTCTGCAGGAATGGACGCACGGTGCGAAAGCGCGTTTCTCAAAAATGGGGAATAGCGGAACGAGATTGCGGCAACGTCATGCCATCGATCAGGGCGTTTTTACTTTTGCCGCCTTGCCATTGTCCGCATGTGCCTGCTGGCCGGTTCGGCGCAGATATTCCACCTTGGCTTCGTACCGTCTGAAGGCGTCACGCAGGTCGCCGCGGAGGGACTCGATGCTGGAGGACTTGCTCAGCACCTTGTACACGTTGCCCGCGTTGACCGCTTCGGCGACGGTTTCAAAATCGGCATGGCGGGTCAGGATCGTCCGGACAGTCATCGGATACATTTCCCGGACACGCCGCAAGAACTCGGTTCCCGGCATTCCATGCATTTGGAGATCGGAGACGACGACGCCGACCCCGTGCTCCCACATCATGACCAGGGCCTCCTCGCCGCTTCCCGCTGTCAGGATCTTCCAGCCTTCGGAACGGAACGCAAGGCTGAGCTTTTTCAGAACGACGGCTTCATCGTCGACGATCAGCAGTGTCGACGCGGCGGCGTCGACCGGGTCGTCAGAGGCCAGCCCGCGCCCCTGGCGGAGCATTTCCGTCAATTCGTCCGCGGGCAAAGGTTTGCTGAACAGGAAGCCTTGCATCTCCTGGCACACCTGCTTGCGCAAGTAGCCCAGTTGCGCCGGGGTCTCCACGCCCTCGGCGATCGTAGCCAGGCCAAGGTTGTGCGCCATGGAGAGGATGCTGCGGACAAGTGCGGCACTGCTGCTGTGTTCCATGATGTCACGAACGAAGGACTGATCGATCTTGATCCGGTCGACAGGATAACGACGCAGGTAACTCAACGAAGAATATCCGGTACCGAAATCATCGAGCGACAGGCTGACGCCGAGCTTCTTCAGGTCGTGCATGACCTGGATCGTCTGCTCGGCGTTCTCGAGAATCAGGCTTTCGGTCAGCTCCAGTTCAAGAGCCTCCGGCGCCAGGCCGGCGTCGCCAAGCGCTTGCGCGACGGATGTGACCAGATCGGCGAGACGGAACTGCTGGGCCGACAGGTTGACCGCCATGCGAATCGCGGGGAGGCCCAGTTCCTGCCATTCCCTGGCCTGCGCACAGGCCGTCCGCAAGACCCACGTGCCGACGCGCGACATCAACCCGCATTCTTCAAGGAGGGGGATGAACTGATTCGGGGGAATCAGCCCGCGCAGCGGATGACGCCAGCGAAGGAGCGCTTCGACGCCGACGACCATGCCGCTTTTCATGTTCAACTGCGGCTGATAATGCAGTTCGAATTCACCGCGCTCAAGGGCGCGGTGGAGTTCGGCCTCCATCTCCACATGTCGTTCAAGGTCACGGTCAAGGTCTGGACTGTAAAGGCGGAAGCCGCCTTCGGCGCCAACCTGGTTGGCCGCGGCGCGCGCGCGGCGCAGCAGGGTCGTGACATCCTGATCGTGCAGCCAATGTGTCACTCCGCCAACGGCAAGGTGGAGGAATACCTCCTTCCCGTCCAGATGCACAGGTTGCTCGACCGCCCTTACCATTGTGCGAGCAAGCGATTCGACATCCGCACTGTCCCGTGCACCAAGCGTCACCAATGCAAATTCTTCATGCCCCAACTGCGCCAGCAGGCCGTCCGCTCCCCGCAAATCCTCCAGGCGTAACGCAATGGTCCGCATCACGTCATTGGTAGCGGCAGGGCCGATGATCTGCGCCACCCGGTCCAGCCGCATCAGCCGCATCGCGAACATGGTCAGGAATGCACCACGCTGCTCCGCGCGCGCAGCCAGCGCCGGCAGGCGCTCTTCCAGCAAGCTGCGGTTCGGCATGCCGGTCTGTGCGTCATAGGACGCCATGTAATACAGCTTCGATTCGGCTGCCAGCCGATGCTGCTCGCTCAGCTGGTGATCAAGGGAGAAGCAGATATCTTCGGTCACTTCGTGCAGCAGGGCGGTCACCGCCGCATCGAAACAGCCGGGGTCGGTCGCGAAGACGGTCAGGACGGCCACGACACGTCCGTGTTCATACAAGGGCAGGCCAGCCATGGCATGAATCCCGTGCCGAACCAATTCAAGGGGAAACAGCGCTGCGGTCCGCGTTTCCGGCTTGTCGAGGATGCGCATCTCGCCGGCGGTCCGGACCGTATCGGGAAATCCGCCGGGACGGGCCAGCACGCGGTCAACGGAACCGATCTCGCCGGTATGGCATAGAACCTGGAGCGTCCTGGAATGCGGCGCGACAAGACCGACCCAGGCCGCGGAAAACAATCCGGACTCGACGGCAATCTGGCATGCCGCGCGAAACAGGTCGTCCGGCGATTCGGCACGGACGATTGCCCGGTTGATGCGGCTCAGCATCGAAAGGATGCAGTTTGATTTCTTGAGGCTGATACGCTGCCTACCCATGATTGGCTGAATCTTCTTCAGGGGACCGGTCAGTGCCGAGCAGGCGCGACATGCGCAAGGAAAGCTCCCAGCGATCGACGGGCTTGCGAATGAATTCGTCGGCGCCCGACGCAAGCAGGCGGCGGCGCGTGGCCACATCGTCCAGTGCCGACACGATCAGGACAGGAATGGCCGCGGTGGCGGAGGCATTCTTGAGCGCCTGTGTGACTTCGAAGCCATCCATGCCAGGCATCATCAGATCGAGCAGAATCAGGTCAGGCTGAGCGGACGTGGCGAGTGCCAGGGCCTCTGCGCCGGAACTGGCGGACAGCGTCCGGTATCCATCTGTTCTGAGCAGAACGTCGAGCAATCGGACGTTGCGTTCCTCGTCATCCACGATGAGGATTGTGGGGTACCCGGTATTCTCCATCGACGCACATCTCCTCGTAAAAAGGAGTTTTGTTGCTCGTGTAAAGAGCCTACGTCGTCATTCCTCCGAGCGGTATCCCATGATCATAGGAGGAGGCAGTCGCGCGTCGATGTGTTACTTGCCAATCTTTCCAGTTTGGTTGCTTCCTTTGCAGCTTTTGTGACCTATCGTCACGTCTGCTGCGACTGCGGCTTGCCCGGTGCGCCATCAATGGAGTAATTTTGCTTTGCCGGCCGTCTAACGCGTCAGGTGTCATGCACACCGACCTGTGGTCTGGCCTTTATGTGTCGCGGAGTTCTTATGGATGCAAGCTTGTTGCTACTCGCCATGATTGTTGTTGTGCTGATTCTTGTTGGCGCAATCATGCTGAAGAAAGATCCTGAGGAATAGACGAGCTGCCCCAGTACGCTTCCGACCATCGCCCTTGAGAAACGTCATCCTCCAGAACCGCGCGCCGCTCAAGCCGGTCAAACCAGATAACCGCGGCAACAGCGGAATTGCTCCGCCGGTACAAGACCGCTCTTTCCCGAGGAGACGCTCATGAGGGCCAAGACTACCGTATTGCTCGCCGGACTAGCGCTTTCCATGCTGTCCGCCTGCCAGAAAGCGCCGGAACCGAAAACCTCCGGCGCAGACCCGACATCAGGTTCGTCGCCGGCGGTTTCGCCGGCGCCGCCTGGTGGTTCCGTTGCACTTCCGGCGGACAAGATGCCGCCGTCGGATGCCGCTGTTCCGCCGGTGTCCGCGTCAGCGGAAGGCAAGGGCACGAGCGGGAGCGCGAACACGCCGACGCAGGCCAATCCCGCCCCGCTGGAGAAGCAGCAGGAACAAAAGACCATGCCGCATTCCGGCCAGGTGAACAACCATTCGGTGCCGGAGACGACAGGCACCGGAAAGTAGTCAACGCTGCGCGGCGCTGGGGAAGAACAGTTGCTGTCCCTCCACGCGGAAGGCGGCGATCCGTTTTTGCCCGGCATCGGAGGTGATCCAGCGGATCAGATGCATTGCGCCATCGAAATTGACGCCCTTGTGGCGCGCGTTGTTGACGGCGATGATGCCGTAGGGATTGAACATCGCCGGATCGCCTTCGAGCGCAATCGACAGCCCGGTCCTGGCCTTGTAGGCAACATAGGTGGCGCGATCGGTCAGCGTGTATGCCTTCATCTCCGCCGCCATGTTCAGCACTTCCCCCATACCGAGGCCGGCAGAGAGGTAGGCGTCCCCCTCCGGCTTGACGCCGGCCTTTTTCCAGTAAGCCTGCTCCATCTGGTCGGTGCCTGAATTGTCGCCGCGCGAGATGAAGCGGGATTTCGCCTGGACGATCTTGCGGAACGCGTCGAGCACATCCTTCGTGCCCTTGACGCCGGCCGGGTCGGACGCCGGGCCGACGATGATGAAGTCGTTGTACATGACATCCCGGCGCTCGACGCCATACCCTTGCGCGACGAACTGGTCTTCCGCCGTCCGCGCATGGACCAGCGTGACATCGACGTCGCCGTTCTTGGCCAGTTCGAGCGCCTTGCCGGTGCCGACCGAGATGACCTGCACCTTCAGTCCCGATTGCGCCTCGAACGGAGGAAGCAGGAAATTCAGCAGACCGGAATTTTCCGTGCTGGTGGTGGTGGAAAGCTTGAGGATGTGCTGCGCCATACCTTCTGGCGCGAGCCACAGCAAGGAGAGGGACAGCACGGCCCGCAGGAACGTTTTCATTCGTCGTTGACGCCCTTTCGTTAAATGACCTTTCGCAGCCGGTTCTGGCGCGCCTGCAAGCGGCCGTCGCGCAGTTTCAACCGTTCCACGTTGGGCAGGGAAATCAGGTCGCGGTCGTGGCAGGCCATGACCACGGTGCTTCCGTCCGCGACAAGGGACGGAATGAGCGCGATCACCTGCTCGCGGGCCGCGCCATCGAGGTTCGACGTTGGCTCGTCCAGCAGCAGGAGCCGGGGCTGGAGCACGTGCGCGCGGGCGAGGGCGATGCGCTGCTTTTCGCCGCCGGACAGCGTCGCCGGTTTGCTCTTGCGCAGATGTTCCACGCCCGCCCATTGCATGGCTGCCTCGACCCGCCGCGCGATTTCACCGGCTTCAAGCCCCCGCGTTTTCAAGCCGAAAGCAATGTTCTCCGCCACCGAGGTGGAGAACATGACCGGGTGCTGGTGCACGTAGACGACGGCGTCGCGCAGGGACTTCGGATAGGGGGAGAACGTTATCGGGGCATCAAGAAAACGGACCGCGTCCACCTCGGCCGGCTCCAGTCCGGCGAGAATGCGCAGCAGGGTGCTTTTGCCTGTGCCGTTCAGTCCGGTCAAGGTGTAGGCCGCGCCCTGGCGCAGCACCAGACGGTCGATGTCGAACAGCAGCCGCTCGCCAAACCGCTTTTTCAGGCCGGTCACATCGAGCATTGCGTTCATGCATGGCTCCCGGCCGCCTGCGTATCGCCTTGCGCGAGCACGAGGGCGGCATTGATCAGCAAGGCAATCGCGACGAGCACGATGCCCAACGCGATGCCCTGCGCGAACTCGCCCTTGCTGGTCTGCAGCGCGATGGCGGTGGTCATGGTGCGCGTCTGCCCGGCGATATTTCCGCCGATCATGATGGCGCAGCCGACTTCCGAGATAACGCGGCCGAAGCCGCTGATCACGGCGGCCATGATGCCGAAGCGGACTTCATGCAGCACGGTGAACATGGTTTCCCAGCGCGATGCCCCCAGCGTCACCGCGGTTTCCGCGATACGGGGATCGGCGGCCTGCGTCGCCGCAAGCGAGAAGGCGGTCAGCAGCGGCAAGGCGATCAGCACTTGCCCGGCAATGATCCCGCTTTGCGAAAACAGCCACTGCAGCTCTCCCAGCGGGCCCTGCCGGGACAGCATCAGGTAAAGCAGCAGGCCGACCAGCACGGTCGGCAGCGACAGCGTGGCCTGCACCAGCCAGATGACGACGCGGCGCCCGCGAAAGGAATGGGTGGCGAGCCCGTAGCCGGCAAGCACCGCGAGCGGGGTTGCGATGAGGAGGGCGGCAAGCGTGGTTTTCAGCGACACCCAGATCACCCGCCACAGCTCGGCGTCGCCGGAGAACAGGAGCGAGAAGGCGGCGTGAACGGCGTCAATCATCGCTTAGGCGACTCGCAGGACGTCGGCGAGGTGGGTTTCCATGATCAGTCTTTCCTTGCCCGTCAGCGCGAGGAAATGCTTGCCGGTGCAGCGCGCCAGCAAGGTCATGCCGAGGCGCTCGGCGACCATGTGGCCCATCTGCGTGGTGCCGGAGCGCGACAAGAGGAAGGGAATGCCCATCTGCGCGCCCTTGATCACCATCTCGGACGTCAGCCGGCCGGTGGTGTAGAACACCTTGTCGTCGCCGGTCAAACCGTCCAGCCACATCAGGCCGGCGATCGAGTCGACGGCGTTGTGGCGGCCCACGTCTTCGATGAAGTACAGCAATTCGCCATCGCCGGTGAACAGCGCGCAGCCGTGCACCGAGCCCGCCTGCTTGTAGATGGACTGGTAGGTGCGAACCGTGTCGACGACGCGGTACAGCACCGACTGCCGAAGCCGCGCCTCGGGCGGCAGAACAATGCGGTCAACTTCGTCCATCAGGCCACCGAACACGGAACCCTGTCCGCAGCCGGTGGTGACGACCTTGCGCGCCGTCCGTTCCTCGATGCCGGCGATGCCGGATACCGTCTTCACGGCGACCGCGTCCACGTCCCAGTCGACCGTGATCGAGTCGACCTCGTCGATCGAAGCGACCAGCCGCTGGTTGCGCAGGTAGCCGAGGGTCAAGGCTTCCGGCGCCGCGCCCAGCGTCATCAGCGTGACCAGTTCCCGCTTGTCGACATAGACGGTGAGAGGGCGTTCCGCCGGGATCGAGATCACGGACAGGCGCCCGCGCTCATCCATCACCTCCACCTCTCGGGTCAGGGGAGCGCTGGCGTTGGTCATGGTCGGGCGGCGAGGCATGGCGGGCTTTCGGCTCGTTGGACAGGTTTACTTCTTTGCCGGTGCGGCAGCCTGCGGCACCGGCGCCGGGGCCGTCGCGGGTGCGCTTGCTGCCGGAGCGGCCGGAGCAGCTGCGGCAGGCACGTAAGGGCCGGGGTCGGCACAGGCAGGCGTTTCCACGGTCTGCTTCGGCGCGCCTTCCTTGGTCTTGTGGTACTGCTTGGCGACACGATCCTGCGCCAGGCAGAGCTTGTAGGCGGCGACCTTTTCCGTCCATGCGGTCTTGTCCTTTGCGGCAGCAGCGGTCGCGGCGGCCTCCGGCGATTGCGGCGGCAGCTTGGCGATCGCATTGCCCATGACAAGGGACAGGGCGGTCATTACGAGTGCGATGCGCATCTTGCTCTCCTCATGCCTTGAATGGCGACGGTGCGCCGCCATGATTTTGCTGCGAACGGACACGCGGAACCTCGCCGCGCTGCACCTGCTCGTACCACAGGTCATGATGTTCCTTGGCCCAGGTGTCATCGACATAGCCGTGCCGCATCGCGTCGTACGCGCCTTCCATGCCCAGCGTACCGAGGTAGATATGCCCGACCGCTCCCGCCGCCATCAACGTGGTGCCTAACAGGTGGATGATGTGGGCGATCTGCATGTTGCCGCGCGTGTAGGCGATGCCAGGTACCAGCATGTCGAGTACGAAACCGCTCGCGCTGATGATGAGTCCGAGCAGGACCAGTCCGCCCCAGAACCAGATCTTCTCGCCGGCGTTGAAGCGTCCGGAGCTCGGTTCCGTCGCGCCCTTGCCGCCGAACAGGCCGCCGAAACGCATTAGCCAGCCGACGTCCTGCCTTGCCGGGACGTTGTCGCGGACATACATGACGAAGAACACGATGATCGATACGGTAAACAGCGGCCCGACGAAGTTATGCACATTCTTCAATGCGTACGTCAGATAGCCGAACAGCGTATGTCCGATCAGCGGCAGCAGCAGGTAGCGCCCGAACAGCATGATGAGGCCGGAAACGGCGAGGGCGACGAAGCTGATTGCCACCGTCCAGTGCACCATGCGCTCCGCCGGCGTGAAGCGTTCAATCCGGCGTCCTGTCGGCGCTTCTTTGTTCCGGATCTTGCCAAAGATAAAGTACAAAAGGGTCACGATCGCCAGCGCAGCGAGAATGACGCCGGCGCCGATCGCCGTCAGCGGGCCGTTGCGGTACTGACGCCATGCTTCACCGGCCGTGGTCGCACGGTCCTGACCCAGGAAGCGGGTTGCCGGTTGGATCAACACACCGGCTTCCGGCGCGGGCAGACTGGAATAATGCTGCTCTCCGCTGACGACCGCGCGCCATACCGGCGCGTTGTTGCCGGGCTGGTCACGCGTGCGTTCGGCCTGGTTCTGCTTGAGGATGTCCTGGGACTCCACGTTCGGCAAGGCGGCCGGCGGCGCGGTCTGTGCACTTGCTGCGGACGCAACCAGCATCGCGGTGAAGGCCAGGGCGGCAATTCTTCGGTTCATCACGTTGTCCCTCCTGGGGCGGACGGCGACTCAATTCGTCTTCACATACTCGTTCTGGAGCTGGCCTCGGGAGCGGATCTGGTTTTCCCAGCTTCCCCGGTTGCCTGGATTCCATCCCTTTACGACATGCGGGTTGTTCGCCCCTTGCCAGGCAGCGGCATCGCCGCGATTGGTATTACCGGATGTCTTGGCCTGGTTGGGTTCACCGCAGGCGACGAGCAGCGCGGCAGATGCCAGCAACACGGTTGACCGCTTCATGATTTCTTCCCGTTCGGTGTCGTTGCCTGATTGGGTGCCTTGCCATAGGCGGTGCCCCATCCCCACACTTCGCTGCCCTTGCCGCGGTGGATCACCCGCGTGCGGAAGATTTCCGCAACCACATCGCCGTCGCCACCGAGCAGTGCCTTGGTCGAGCACATTTCCGCGCAGGCCGGCAGCTTGCCTTCGGACAGGCGGTTGCGGCCGTATTTCTCGAATTCCGCCTTCGACCCGTTTTCTTCCGGGCCGCCGGCACAGAAGGTGCACTTGTCCATCTTTCCGCGCAGGCCGAAAGTGCCGCTCGACGGAAACTGCGGCGCGCCGAACGGGCAGGCATAAGAGCAGTAGCCGCAGCCGATGCAGGCATCCTTGTTGTGCAGCACCACACCCTCGTCAGTGCGGTAGAAGCAGTCGACCGGACAGACCGCCATGCAAGGCGCGTCGGAACAATGCATGCAAGCCACCGAGATCGTCTTTTCCTGTCCGACGACGCCATCGTTGATGGTCACCACACGCCGCCGGTTGACACCCCACGGCACCTCGTTCTCGTTCTTGCACGCTGTCGCGCAGCTGTTGCACTCGATGCAGCGCTCAGAGTCGCAAATGAATTTCATCCTGGCCATGTCGTCGCTCCGTCAGGCAGTGAAACGTTCGATATTGCAGATCGTGGTCTTTGTTTCCTGCATCATGGTGACCGAGTCGTATCCGTAGGTCGTCGCGGTATTGACCGCCTCGCCGCGCACCACCGGCGCCGCGCCTTCCGGGTAGAAGGCGAGCAGATCCTTGCCCTGCCACCAGCCCGAGAAGTGGAAGGGCATGAATGCCGTATCCGGGCCCACGCGCGGCGTGACCAGCGCCTTGACCTTCAACCGCGCACCGGTTGGGGTGGAAACCACCACGTACTCACCATTGCGGATGCCGCGCTGGGCTGCCGCCTGCGGGTTGATCTCGACAAAGGAATCCTGCTGCAGTTCGGCCAGCCACGGGTTGGAGCGCGTCTCCTCGCCGCCGCCTTCATACTCGACCAGCCGTCCCGACGTCAGGATGATCGGGAATTTCTCGTACAGCTTGGCTTCCACGTTCTTTTGCTGCACCGACTTGTACAGCGTGGGCAGTCGCCAGAAGGCCATCTTGTCGTCATGTGTTGGATACTTCGCAACCAGATCCGGCTTGGTGCTGTACAGCGGTTCGCGATGCAGCGGTACCGGATCGGGGAAGTTCCAGACAAGGGCACGCGCCTTGGCATTGCCAAACGGATGCACGCCGTGCACCTTCAGGCAGACACGCTGGATGCCGCCGGACAGGTCCGTCTTCCAGTTCTTGCCCTCGGCCGCCTTCTTTTCTTCCTCGTTGAGGTCATCCCACCATCCGAGCTTCTTCAGCAGGACGTGATCGAATTCGGGATAGCCGGTCGTGATGTCCGAGCCGACCGAATGCACGCCGTCTTCCGCGAGCAGGTTGACGCCGTCGCGCTCGACGCCGAAGTTGGCGCGGAAGCAGCCGCCGCCGTCCATCACGTGCTTGGTGGTGTCGTACAGGTTGGCCGAACCGGGATGCTTGAGTTCCGGCGTGCCATAGCATGGCCATGGCAGGCCGAAATAATCGCCGGTCAGGTCATAACCGGTCACCGGATCCTTGCCGCCCTTGCACTTCAGGGTTTTCACGTCGAACAGGTGCATGTTGCGCATGTGCGCCTTCAGTCGTTCGGGCGACTGGCCCGTGTAGCCGATGGTCCATGTGCCGCGATTGATCTCCCGCAGCATCGATTCCGGCTCCGGCTCCATCATGCCGCCCTTGCCGGGCACCAGCTTCAGCTTGGCGACAAGTTCCTTGCCGAAGCCGAGCTTTTCAGCGAGCTGGTACATGATCATCTGGTCGGTACGTGACTCGAACAGCGGTTCGATCACCTTTTCGCGCCATTGCAGCGAGCGGTTGGAGGCCGTGACCGATCCCGCCGTTTCGAACTGCGTCGCCGCCGGCAGCAGGTACACGGCGCGGTTGGGATTGAGCTGCTGGCCGTCGACGGTCATCGCCGCCATCGCCGCGGTCGCCGACGGGTAGGGATCGATCACGACCAGCAGGTCCAGCTTGTCGAGCGCCTTCTTCATGTCCAGGCCGCGCGTCTGGGAATTCGGCGCGTGGCCCCAGAACACCAGTCCGCGCACGTTCTGGTCCTGGTCGATCAATTCATTCTTTTCCAGTACGGCATCAACCCAGCGCGAGACCGTCGTTCCCGACTTCTCCATCATCGCCTGCGACACGTACTGTTTCTTGATCCACTCATAGTCCACGCCCCACACCGCCGCCCAGTGCTTCCATGCGCCGGTCGACAGGCCGTAGTAGCCGGGCAGGGAGTCGGGGTTCGGACCGACGTCGGTCGCGCCCTGTACGTTGTCGTGGCCGCGGAAGATGTTGGTGCCGCCGCCGGAGATGCCGACGTTACCGAGCGCAAGCTGCAGGATGCAGGAGGCGCGGACCATGGCATTGCCGATCGTGTGCTGGGTCTGTCCCATGCACCAGACCACGGTGGACGGCCGGTTCTTCGCCATCGTTTCTGCAGCCTGGCGTACCTCCGCTTCCGGCACGCCGCAGGCTTCCTGGACCTTGTCCGGCGTCCACTTCATGACTTCCTCGCGGACCTTGTCCATGCCGTAGACGCGGTCGTTGATGTACTTCTTGTCTTCCCAGCCGTTCTGGAAGATGTGGTACAGCATGCCGTAGAGGTAGGGGATGTCGGAACCGGAGCGGATGCGGACGTACTGGTCGGACTTTGCCGCCGTGCGGGTGTAGCGGGGATCGACGACAATCACCTTCGTACCGTTCTCCTTCGCATGCAGCATGTGGAGCATCGACACCGGGTGCGCCTCGGCGGCGTTGGAGCCGATATACATGATCGCCTTGGCGTTCTGCATATCGTTGTAGCTGTTGGTCATTGCGCCGTAGCCCCAGGTATTGGCGACGCCGGCAACCGTCGTGGAGTGGCAGATGCGCGCCTGGTGGTCGGTGTTGTTCGTGCCAAAGAAGGAGACGAACTTGCGCAGCAGCGCCGACTGCTCGTTGTTGTGCTTGGACGAGCCAATGAAGAACATGGCATCCGGTCCGCTCGCTTTCCGGATATCGAGCATGCGGGCCGAGATTTCATTGAGCGCCTGGTCCCAGTTGATGCGCTGGTATTTCCCGTTGACCAGTTTCATCGGGTATTTGAGCCGGTACTCGCCATGACCGTGTTCCCGCAAGGCCGCGCCCTTGGCGCAGTGCGCGCCGAGGTTGATCGGCGAATCGAAAACAGGCTCCTGGCGTGTCCACACGCCGTTCTCCACGATCGCGTCAACCGCGCAGCCGACCGAGCAATGGGTGCAGACGGTGCGCCTGACCTCGACCTTGCCGCCTGCAGCCGGTTTCTCGTCGGCTGCACCGGCTTTCTCGATCAGGTTGAGCTGCGAGATGGCGACGCCACCGGCGATACCGATGCCCGAGCGCTTGAGAAAGGTGCGTCTGTCCATGGTCGGCAAGGCGCGAGAGAGGCTTTCGGCAAGGCTGGCGCTAAAACGATTGGGCGAGCGCTGCCCCGGCTGCCCTTTGCGAGTCAACAGCATGTTCATCTCCCAGGCCGGTTAGATGGCGGTGGTGCGGTAATACTTCTTGATGTGGTCCGTCAGGCGATAACCGTCGCCTTGCGGCTCACTGGCGGGCTCCAGTGCCGCCGGCACAGGAGTTTTGGAAGCAATTTTGGCGGCAACGCCTGCTGCCGCCGCACCGCCCAGCACGGCGAAAAACGTTCTCCGGGCGATCTTGGTCTGTTGGGACATGGTTGTCTCCTTGGTGGTATACACCGGCGAAGTACTCTGCGTTACTTCTGCATCAAATCAAGTTAGCACAAAAATGGTGCAAGCGATTGATTGCCCACAAGCGATCACGCCATATCGAACGCCTGCGTTTCGACTTCAAAAAACTCCTTTGCCAGCCGCGCCACGTCGGCATAAAAAACGGCCTGCGGATGATGCATGATGGCGTCGCACATTTCGCCTGCCCACGGCTGCAGATGCGTGCTGAAGAACTGCTTCTGCGTGGCGAGGCCATTGTGCACTGCGTCGTCGGACTCGATCAGGTAGCGCATCACCTCGCACAACGCCGCAATGTGGTCTTCACTCTCGGGCATGCTTTCGCTGCGCTGCAATGACAACGCACCGAGGTCATCGCGCAGCGCGGCGAGCGGTTTTTCCATCAGAAAGCCGGACAGGTAATACGACGCATACAACATGATTTCCGGTTTGCCGACACCGATGAAGAGCGACTCGTACTCGTCGCGAATCTTCTGGGCGTCAGCTTCCTCGCATGCCTCGGCGAGGTCGTTCCAAGCCTGCTGGAGGACGCCGTCCCCAGCGGAGGGCGCGTGCGCGATGGCGTCAAGCAGATCCTGCGCGGGCGGTCCGTAAAACAGACCGGCCAGCAATCGATACAGATCCGCGCGCGCGGCCTCTTCACCGCGGTCGGGGGCTTCGAACTTGAGCGTATGGGTGCTGGCAAGGGTCATTGGCGCTTCCGTATCACCGTTTCACGTCGAGGATGCTTACTTCCTGCTTGTTCTCCATCATGTCCACCACGCGGCAATCACTGCACATCTTGATGCGGTCCAGGTTGCCCGCGAAGGCGCCGTGGCCCGCGAGCCGGGTGAGCATGTTTTCCACCATCTGCAGGGTGCCGAACGGCGAACCGCACCGAATGCAATGGAAAGGTTCGGCTTCATTCAGCACCACCCGCTCCCTGGCGCGTCCGTCGAGCAGGAGGCGCGGGGTCAGGGATATCGCATTTTCCGGGCAGGTCTTCTCGCACAGGCCGCACTGCACGCAGTTGGCTTCGATGAAGCGCAGCTGGGGCTTGGCGGGGTTGTCGATCAGCGCCGATTCCGGGCAGGCGCCGACGCAAGACATGCACAGGGTGCAAGCCGATGTGTTGACGGCGACAGCGCCGAACGGCGCCCCGGCCGGCAGCGCGATTTCCGTTGCGGGAATGGGCGCATGTGCGGCAAGGTGTTCGACAGCGAAACGCAGGGTCGTCCGCTTTTCCGCATCGATGTGGAAAGTGGCCGGTGCGGCCGGAACCGTGGCGGGCTGCGCACGCTGCAGTTCCGTATCCAGTTCCAGCGCGGTCGATGCGCGCAGCAACTCGATGTGGGTTCCCCGATAGCCCAGTGCGGCGAGAATGGTTTGCGCGATGCCTGCCTGCTGTTCCAGCGCTTCCACATACTGCGGCGCTTCCTCGCCCGTCAGGAGGATGAGGACATTCGTCGCGCCGTAGGCAATCGCGCTGAGCCACACATCGATTCCCGCCGAGGCGACGTGGTGCATGGCAACAGGAATGACCCTTGCAGGTACACCGTGCGCGCTGCGCGTACCAGCCAGCCTGCCGGCAGCGTCGATCAATGCCGCGCCGCGTTCTTCGCTGTGCAACAGCAATGCCGGCTGGAGACCGCCTGCCTTCGCATAGGTATTCAACAATGTCCGCAGCTTTCGGCCAAGGTCGGAAGCGCGCGGATAGGCATAGGTCATCGCGCCGGACGGACAGACCGTGGTGCAAGCGCCGCAACCGGCACAGAGGTGTGGATTGACGGTAACGTGGTCGCCATTGGAACTGATTGCGCCGGCGGAGCAGATATCGATGCAGGTGCTGCAGCCGGTCTTCTTGTTGCGGCCGTGGGCGCACAGCTTCTCTTTATAGGCGAAGAACCTGGGCTTGCTGAATTCGCCGACCAGTTGCGTCAGCTGCAGCGCAAGTTCTGACTGCCGGGCCGGATCGGCTCCGGGCGCCAAGTATCCCTGTGGCGCTTGGTGCAGGCGGATGAGCGGCTGGTCGGACAGGTCGAAGACGAGATCGAACTCCTTTTCGCGGCCGGTGGCACTGCGCATAAAGTCGATTGCGCCGATGGCATCGCAGGCTTTCACGCAGGCACGGTGACCGGTACAGGCCGCCAGGTTGATCTGGTAGTCCAGGCCGATCGCATCTTCCGGGCAAGCGTTGACGCAGGCATTGCAGCGCGTGCACAACTCGAGGTCGATCGGATTGGCCTGTTCCCAACGCACCTGGAAGGCGCCGAGCCATCCTTCGATCCGCACGCGGCTTCCGGAGTAGACCGGATAGCGGCGTTCGAGCAACACCTCGTTTCCACTGACGGAAGTGAGCAGGATGCTGACGTCGAGTTGCGCCGCCAGCCGATCGGCCCATGGCATGACCCGCGACGACGGTCCGACCAGCAGCACACTGCCGGCGGACACGTAATCGACCGACGGCACCGGCTCCGGGTCCGGCAGGGCTGCAGCGGCGAGCAGGGCGGCCATTTTAGGGATCGCCTGTCTTGCTTCCTTCCCCCAGCCTCCGGTTTCCCGGATATTGACGAATCGAATCGGCGCGGCGGTCTCGCGCTGTTCGGCCAGTTCCGAAAACAGTGCGCGCTCCTGGGTGCAGGCCACCACGACCTGGTCGTTGCCGTCGATGGCATCGAGATAGGCGCCGACCTCCCTGCGGCATAGCTGGGACGCAACAGGGAGTGCGGATGTGCCGATGGCGCTGCCAATTGCTGCGCCGGTCGCCGCATCGAGCGGCATGGTGCGATTGCAGTTACAGACCTTGTACCGTGTTGCCATCAGGGGGCGCATCCTCTCTGGGTGGGTTATCCGTTACCGTCACGCCGTCCTCGCGGGCGGCCTCCTTCGACGCTTCGTCAGGAGGCGCCAGCAGGGCAAGCGGGTCGAGCAGCGACCGGGCGTGGTCGAGCGCGGCCAGGACCGCTGCGGGAATGGGCGTGAAGTTGTGGTAATCCTCTATATAGACATCCAGGCCGTCCATCACGTTGAAGTGCGGATCGGCAAACAGCTTTTTCATCGCGGAGCGTCGGACGGTTTCGTCCACGCCGGGCGCCACGAATCGCGAAAAATCGGCCTCGGGTGTGAGCAGGGCGACGTCGTCCAGTGTTGGCGGCGGGAGCGGCTCGTCCGGCACCAGCGCTGCCTGCCTTTCGGCGGCGGCATCCGCGTTGCGTTTCGACCAGCGGTCAAAAAAGCTTTCAGCGTCCATGCGCGCCTCCTTCCGCCCGTGCCATCTCCTCCACGGCAGCGCCGCCTTCGAAGGAGGGTTTGCGGCGCTTCTTCTTCGGCTCGGGACGGTAATGCTCCTCGACGAAGGCTGCCAGGCGTTCAATCACAGCCGGGGAGGCGGGCAGGGTATCGACCTGTTCACCGCCATCCATCAGGCGTGCAGCCTCGTTATATGAGAGCGTGACCTGCCGCGGCACGGCGAGTTCCTGGCCGTCGCGCGATTCCATCCTCCACATGACGAACCAGCAGGGGGCGGGCGACGAGATGTTCAGAAAATAGCCCTCCGCCTCGTCCGTGTACAGGCTGATGTCGAAGCCACCGAACAGCCAGAGGCATTCGCTGTCGCTGCTGCGCAGGCAACGGCTATCCTCGGCCGCCAAAACAGGATCGGCCGTGATTTCAATCGGCTTCCATTGGAAGGGCTGCCATCGGTTGGCAATCGGTGTGCGGTGCATCAAAACCGCCACCGAAAGGAATATTGTCTCCATCTGCTCCGCCAGCGCTTCCTGCGCTTGTCTAATTTATGGGAACATGTTGTCTCATAGTGCGACAAAAATCCGGAATGTAAAGTTTTTCTTTGCATCCATTTGATCCATGCCAGACGGAATGCGCCGGATCGTTGCTCGAAGTCATCTAAACCTAGCATCGCGATGGACAGGCGGTGCGGCGGAAACCTACAATTTTTTGAATCCCGTTACTGGACGCAGCGATGACGATCACGACTTCACAGATCACCGGCCTGGTGCTCGCCGGCGGCCGCGGCTCCCGCATGGGCGGCGTGGACAAGGGACTGCAGGCGTTCCGTGGCTCCCCCATGGTGCTGCACGTCATCATGCGCCTCGCGCCGCAGGTCGGCGCGCTGATGATCAACGCCAACCAGAACATCGGCCCCTACGAGGGCTTCGGCTATCCGGTGTGGCCGGATCAGTTGGGCGGATTCGAGGGGCCGCTTGCGGGACTGCAGACCGGACTCTCGCGTTGCGAGACGCCTTACCTCGTCACCGCGCCGTGCGACTCGCCTTTTGTTCCGGACGATCTTGTGATGAACCTGGCGGAAGGACTGCAATCGGCCGGCGCGGACATCGCCGTCGCCGTGACAGAGGAGGGCGAGCGGCGCACGCATCCGGTATTCGCCCTGATGAAAACGAGTGTGCTCGGCAGCCTGGATGCCTACCTGCAGGGCGGCGGCCGGAAGATCGAGACCTGGTATCGCTCGCTGCCCTTTGCTGAAGTCCCGTTCGAGGATGCGGATGCCTTCCGCAACATCAACACGGTCGACGAACTGCGCCGCTTCGAGCAATCCTGATTGCTGTCGTCAGAAGATCAGCTTGAGGACGCCGGTAACAACGAGCAAACCGATCAGGAAAATGATCACGATGATCCAGAAGAGAATTTTCATATGGCCGTCTCCCGAAAAGGATGGACTCGATTCATGCCGTCAATCTTGCTCGGCTCGATGTTAAAACGACAATATCCGTAGTGAAAAGTTCCTTTCGCGTGCCTTGGCTTCACTGCAAGCGCGCGTCGACAACCGGTTTGAGCCTGTCGCTCACCGTTTCCACCAACCGCGTTCGCCGCTGGTCCTGGCGCGTGCCGCGGCGCTCGAGAAGCGCCCAGTCAGGATGGGCTCGACCTGGCTGCAATGCAGTCAATAGCGGTTTGAGTTCGGCGGTACCGCCGGCAGGGCCCGACTTGAACTTGCCCTCAGCGGCATGGCCCCGTAGTTCAAGCGCGGCCAGCAGGTCGACCATGTGTGCGGCAAGGATGTAGAGAACCTCGTTTTCCAGCGTCAACTCCTGCACGCCACGCACCTTGTTGGCAAGCCTGCGGCCGAACTGGCCCCAGCCCTGGCTCGCCAGTCCGCCGATCGCGGCGCCGACCGCCGTGGCAGTGCCAAGGGAAAGACCGGCCAGTGCGATATCCGCGGCCGCACCAATGGCGGCCCCCAGGGCGGCGCCCGTGCCGAGCGTACGACTCGCATCACGCAGCGTTTCCGGATCGAACAAGTCATCTTCCCAACGGCCATCCAGCCACGGCAGCATGGCGACGTCGGCGTCGTCCGTCCGGAATCCGTAGATGGAGAGCAGATCATCGACGGCTACCCGGGCAGCTCGCAATACCATCGCACGAAAATCGCCGAGGAAACGTTCGCGTTTCTGCGCATCGGCGAAGTCTTCCGGCGCAATTGGCTGGCGCAGCGCTGCCAGCGAAATCAGCAGGTCCGCCACGACCCGGCGCGCCGCCGCCTGCCGCTCGCGCCGTTGCTGCCCCAGGTATTCCACGATCCGCGTCAAGTCTGCGCGCCGTTCGCGCATCAGCGTCGCCATGTCCTGATACAGCCACTGCTCGGATCCGACGAAGGGCGCCACGGCGTCGAACTGCACGCATGCGTGCATGTTGTAAGCGGCCAGGGTGGAAAGCCATTCGTCCTTGCGACTGCGCGCGTCGCGCACAAAGTTCAACACCGGCATGACCGGGCGTGCGCACCAGGTGAGGATCTCGATTTCGGCGCGAAATTTCGGCAGCACCGCTTCACGCGAGTCGATGACATACATGCCCGCATCGACCTCGAGCATCTTGCGCAGCACCTTTGCCTCCTGCTCGAAGGCGCCGCGCGCCTCGGGACCGCGAAGAAAGGCGCGGATACGGTCGGGCGGTGTCGGGCATTCATCCAGTCCCTTCATCAAGTCGAGCAGGGTGACGGCATCCTCCAGTCCCGGCGTATCGAAAAAGCGCACCGCGCTTTGGCCATTCACCTTCAGGTCCACCACCTCCACATGGCGGGTTGTACCGGGTTGCGCGGACACCTCGCCAAACGCCACGCGTCGCGTCAAGGTGCGCAGCAATGATGTCTTGCCGGCATTCGTATGCCCGACCACGGCGACCTGGATCGCGTCAGCCATGATTGCCTCCCATCCAGTCTGCCGCCTCCGGACCGCTGGTAATGAGGGCGATGCCTTCCATGCCCGATTGGGTCATCCACTGCCGCCAGCGCGGCACATCGTTCTCGCCCGCCATGGCGGTCAGCAGCAAGCCCGTGTCGACGGCATGGCGCGATGCATCCTTGATGAAGCGTTCGGTACCGCGGTCCGGCGTTGCCGCTGCATGACACACGAGGAGCAGGCGGCGCGGCCGGATGGCGCCCAGCCGGTCCAGGAGCATGCGCCGCTCGAGCGCTGCGCCGGCGGTGCGTTCGACCAGCGCCAGTCCGTGGGGCAACGGGGAGGGCGGCCACAAGGCTTCCGGCGGCAATTCAAACCCGACCACCGCGCCGCCTTCGTTTCGTGCCGCTCGCATGCCGTGCGCCGTGTGATCGGCGGCAGGAAGGCGCTCCTCCTTATCCACGACGCGCGATGCTTCCAGCTCTTGAAGGCGCATGAGCAGCTTGCGATAGTAGGGCTCGGCGGTATCCAGGTGCATGCGCCGCATGCCGCGTCGCCACGCCGCCCAGCTCAACAAGCCGAACAGGGCGCGAGGCAACAGCCCGTAGGTAAATACGCAGCCCATGAGCCACCATGCAAACGCGCGGTGGTCCGCGCCGGGCGCCGCCGGGTGCCGCAAGGTGGCGGTGTCCGGCAATGGAAACCCTAGCCAGTGCGGCGGGATGCCGGTGAGGGTGACGAAGCGGGCGAAGAAGCCGGGCTCGAGGATGGTCGTTTCCCACACGAGCCGATAGGCCTGGAACGAGAACGCAAACCCCAGGCCCGCGAGAATAAGGATGAGCGCGACGGTCCACGTCACATGGCTGACGACACCGAATGCCCATGGCAGCAATCGTTGCCGCTCGAGCAGCGCGTGCGCCGCCTGCACCGTTTTCGGGGAACGGGCCCGGGGTTTGCCGGGCAGGCGCGCAAGCACCCAAAGGAAAATATTGCCGAATGACAGTGTGCTGAACCAGCCGGCGCGCGAAACGAGCGCCGCGAGCCAGGCCATGAGGGTCAGCGTGGGCAGTGCCAGCAAGGCGAAGAATGCCGTCACGGCATTGACGGTGCGCCCGCCGCCAATGACCGCGCCCGCAGTACCGTAGGCAGACAGAAACGCCAGCACGGCCAGGAGCAGGACAACACCCCATGCCGCGCGTCGCCAGTGCGCCAGTTCGGCATCAATCTGCAAGCGCCGCCCCAGCAACACGCCGCGCACGAGCAGACGTTCTTCATCGCCTGTTGCGCCAAGGAAAGCTTCCCGCATGGCGTTCTCGTCTTCCAGCGGGCCGTCCTGCTCGATCAGTCGAACGGTTTCCGTCATCAAAACCGCTGTCGCGCGGCCTTCCGGGAATGGCGTCGTCGAATTGGATGGGGCAGTCGAAGAAGTGGGCATGCGATGATATTAGCAGCGCCGAAAATCCGAAAGTCGGCCCTGGTCAAGCAAGCCTTCCGATCTCTCGTTTGAACCCTGTTATCGAGCCATTTGGCTCGCGATGACAACGATGGCGTTCCAAGGGCAAGAGATAGTTGCGCTCCACATTTTCCGTTTTGACATCGCGCAAGATAAGCTCTCCCTTGCCAATCATAGTTATACGCCTGCAAGGAGGTTACGCCCTCCGGAACAAACCAGATCAGGGAGAAATGGATGAAGTGGAAGCTGCCGTCGCTTGTCTTTGCATTGGCCGCTGCCGTCAACGCGGCCGCCCTGGGAAATGCCGGTGCAGCGATCCGCGAACCCCTGCCGCAGCATGTGCAGGCGGCACAGTTGGCCGCGTCCATACTCAAGCGATTCCCGTATCGGCCCATTGCGTTCGATGCCGCCGCCTCCGAGCGCATCTTCGAGCGCTACATCAAGGCCCTCGATCCGCAGAAGATCATCTTCATCCAGCCGGATCTCGATGCATTCCGCGAGGCGCGGCGCACGCTGGGCGAGGAGACGGAGCAGGGAAACCTGAGCGTGCCGTTCCGCATTTTCTCGGCCTATGCGAAGCGGGCGTCGGAACGGCTGGGCTATGCCCGTACTTTGCTGCGCGAGGAGTTCGACTTTGCCGGCGACGAGCGCTTTCATATCGACCGTGAGCGCGCACCGTTTGCCGCCACCGACGACGAGGTGCATGATTTGTGGCGCAAGCGCGTCAAGAACGACTGGCTGGAGCTGAAGCTGGCAGGCAAGGATGCCCAGGCCATCCGTGCCGAGCTGGACCGGAAATACGCCCGGCTGGCGCGACGGATCGAAGACACCAACAGCAACAGCGTGTTCCAGCTCTATATGGATGCCGTCGCAACGGCGGTCGACCCGCACACCGACTACTTCGCGCCGGTCGAGGCCGCCAATTTCGACATCTCGATGAAACTCTCGCTGTCCGGCATTGGCGCCGTGCTGCAGGATACTGGCGACTACGTTACCGTCCGCGAAATCATGCCGGGCAGTCCGGCCGCATTGTCCGCGTTGAAGGCAGGAGACCGCATTTCCGCCGTCGGGCAGGGCGAGGACGGCCCCATGGTCCACGTGTCCGGCATGCGGCTGGAGGAAGTCGTCGAGCTCATTCGCGGCCCCGAGAAAACCGCGGTGCGTCTCGACGTGACGCCGGCTGTCGACAGCCCGGACAAAAAACCGGAACGCCTCACCCTTGCCCGCGGCAAAATCAGCGTCGAACAACAGGCCGCGAAAAAAACCGTCATTTCAACCGGGGAGGGCGCAGGCCTCAAACGGGTCGGCGTGATCTCCCTGCCGGCGTTTTACCAGGATTTCGACGCCCGCCGTAAAGGCGACAAGGACTTCCGCAGCGCGACGCGCGACGTGCACCGCCTGCTGGTCGAGCTCAAGGCCGAAAAAGTCGACGGCATCCTCATCGATCTCCGCAACAATGGCGGCGGTTCACTGGAGGAAGCGGTTGCGCTGACCGGCCTGTTCGTCGGCAGCGGTCCCGTGGTCCAGGAGCGCAACGCCCAGGGCATCGTGCGCGTCGACACAAGCGTCGCTTCCCAGGCAGTATGGGACGGCCCGCTGGGCATACTGATCAATCGCGCTTCGGCATCCGCCTCCGAGATCTTTGCGGCTGCGATCCAGGACTACGGGCGCGGCACGATCCTTGGCGAGCAAAGTTTCGGCAAGGGGACTGTCCAAACGATTGTCGATCTCGACAAGATCGCGCAGAACGAGCAGCCGCAGTTGGGCGAACTCAAGATGACGATTGCGCAATTTTTCAGGATTAACGGCGGAACGACCCAACTGCGCGGCGTCACGCCCGACATTGCCTTTCCGCCCATGTCCGACCTGGAGCGCATCGGCGAATCCAGCTACGACAACGCCTTGCCCTGGGCCCAGGTCAAGCCGGTCATGCATGGCGACATGCACGCGCCGGACAGCGTCGTGACGGAGCTGAAGCGGCGGCACGCCCTGCGCATCGCGCAGGACAAGGATTTCCAGTCGCTGGTTGCCGAAATGGCGGAGGTCAGGGAGCGAGGCATAAAGCAGGGCGTCACATTGAACGAAGCCGAGCGCCTCAAGGAGCGCCGTCGCCGCGAAGCCCGCATGCAATCGGCCCCGCCCGACGCGTCTGCGTCCGGCACGGGGAACGATATCTGGCTGCTGGAATCGATCAGAATCGTTGGCGAAAGCGCCGAACTGCTCGGCGCAGCGCGGAAAGCGCCGCGGACTGCCGCCATGGCGGGTGGGGAAAATCCCGGGTCGTGACGGCGAGTGCGGTTCACTTGATGATGAGGACACCCCTCATGGTCCGATGCAGGGTGCAATCATACGGAAAGCTTCCGCGCTTTTTCGCGACGTAGCGCCAGCTGCCTCCCGTCCTTATTTCTCCCGAATCGAATCCCGGCTTGTCCAGCGACGTCGCGGTATGGGGAAAGGGATCCTTGTTTTTCCAGATCACCGTATCACCGGCGTTGATTTCCAGCGTCGCCGGCGAGAACTGCATCCCGTCGATGATCACCGTATGGACGGCGGGCTTTGACGCGGCACTTGCCATCATGCTCATCCCCGCGAGGAAAGTAGCGAGGATGAGGTGCCACCGGGAAGAAGTCTTCAGCGCATTGGCGCAATCCATGACCGGGCTACTTCATTGAGGACTGGAGATGCCGGGCGTGCTCCAGGTGCGCCACGAACGCGGGCCGGACCTTCACCAGCGTGTCTTTGAGCTCGGCATTTTTCGCGTTCGGAATCAGGGTCTTGTCGAGCGCATCGATCACCGCCTGGTGATACGTCACCTCATTGTCGACATAGGCCTTGTCGAATTCCTTTCCCTTGAGACCTTTCAGCTTGGCGAGGTTGGCATCGCCACCTTCCTTGAGGCTCTTGCTCGTATCGCTGTCTTCGGGGGTGACCTTGAGTTTCTTGACCAGCGCGGAAGCCTGCTTGTTGACGCCCGTATGGTCAGTCACCATCTGCTTGGCGAACGCCTTGACCTCCTTGTTGCTCGACTTTTTTTCCGCCAGCTTGCCGGCATCGATGTCCACGGTATTAGCCACGACGACGATTCCGGCAATCTGCGCATCGGAAGGCGCTGAAGCCTGGGAGAATGCCGTCGATGTGCCGAAGGCCAATGCGGTGGCGAACAGCGCGCTCGAGATTTGGGTGGAGATTGTTTTCATGGTCGTGCTCCTTGTGGGTGGTGACTCAGGCTGTGTAACCATTTGATGAAGCGGCGACGTGCGGCGTTCCGGCGTCGTGGATTCCGTAGAGGAGCGCGGTGATATGCGGCGTGGGAGTAAGGGGAAGTAAATCTCGAATATCTTGCAAGGAAGAAAATCATTAATCTTCATAGACTTCCATCATGATTTTCAATAAGTGTCTTACCAATTTTGGTTCTAAATTTCGGAACTGAATTTTGAACAAAGCTGCAGGTGGAACTGAATTTTATAAATTGCTGCTGCTCCCCCTTTGAGCGAGCAGCTCATTCTGAACCAGCGGCACATTCATCGCATTTGTCTTGAGTCAGTAGCAACAACTCGCTCTTTCATACATAACTGACCTATTCAGATATGCCAAACAACTGTCACGGTGGTTGCACCGCGCCGCAGCTCGAGCAATGCAAAGGCACCGGTTACGGCTCGCGAAACGATCGTTATCGTCATTTTTGAGGGGCTTGTAGGGAACACCTTGCGGGGTTTGCGGCTGATTACTCGTTAGAAATCTCTTCTCGTACGGCTTCCCTCCGTCCTTCCGCACCAAAATCGTCGCTTCCGACGACGCCTGTCCCCTGCTGTCCACCCAGAATAGGAACAACCGCTGGCGCGGCCTTCACATGCGGAGGAGCGCGGCCAGGTGATTCCAAAAGGAGACAAGCATGTTCACTCGCCTCGCAACGGGCCTGTTGGTCGGACTCGCCCTCGGATCTTCCGCTACTGCCCAGGCCCAGATCAAGATTGCCTACATCGATCCCTTGTCCGGCGCCTTTGCCAGCATCGGGGAATTCGGCCTCAAGAGCTTCCAGGCCATCGCGGAGGATGTCAACGCCAAGGGCGGCGTGCTCGGCGGGCAAAAGCTGGAAATCGTCCCGATGGACAACAAGGCGAGCCCGGAAGAATCGCTGATCCTGCTGAAGAAAGTGACCGACAGCGGAATCCGGTACATCGTGCAAGGGCAAGGCTCCGGCGCGGCCGGCGCGCTGATCGACGCCGTCAACAAGTGGAACGACCGCAATCCGGACAAGACGGTGCTGTTCCTGAACTATGCGTCGAACGATCCCGAACTGACCAATTCCAAGTGCAGCTTCTGGTATTACAGCTTCGACGCGCACAACCTGATGAAGGTGGAAGCGCTGACGAATTACATGGCCAAGGACAAGTCCATCAAGAAGGTCTATATCATCGGCCAGGACTACGCGCACGGTCAGCAGATGGCCAAGGCCGTCGTTTCCGCACTGCCAAAGAAGCGCCCCGATGTCGAGATCGTCGGCAATGAGTTGCATCCCTTCGGCAAGGTCAAGGATTTTGCGCCGTACGTCACGAAGATCAAGGCTTCCGGGGCTGATACGGTCATTACCGGCAACTGGGGCAACGACCTCGCGCTGTTACTGCGTGCCTCGAAGGAGGCCGGCCTGAAGACGAAGTTCTTCACCTATTTCGCGGCGGTACGCGGTACGCCAACGGCGCTCGGTGAAATGCCGGAAGAGACGGTGTTCCAGATCACCGAGTGGCACCGCAACGTGCAACCGAACAAGCTGGACAAGTTCGCCGAAGACTACACCAAGCGCTTCCCGGGCCTGGAATTCTCCTATGTACGCATCAACACGACGATACAGATGCTTGCTGCCGCAATGGACAAGGCAAAGTCCGCCGATCCGCTGAAGGTGTCGCAGGCAATGGAAGGCATGGAGTTCGAGGCCGGAAACGGCAAGGTGGTGATGCGCAAGGACGATCACCAGCTGATCCAGCCGCTGGTGCTGTCGACCTACAGCAAGAAGAACGGCACGACGGTGAAGTACGACACGGAGGGAACGGGCTACGGGTTCCGCACCGTTGCCACCATTCCGGCCAAGGACACCGAAGTCCCCACCACCTGCGCGATGAAGCGCATGTGATCCGGCTGACAGGATACTGAGCATGGATCTCTTCAGGGAGAAGGCACTGGCGGACAAGGTCGTGTTCATCGCGGGCGCGTCGAGCGGCATCAACCTGGGCATTGCGCGGCATTTTGCCGCGCATGGCGCCCGAGTAAGCATCGTCAGCCGCAGTGCGGACAAGATTGCTTCTGCCGCCGCAAGTCTTGTCGCCGATGGCTTCGAAGCCATCGGCATGGCCGCCGACGTCCGCGACTTTTCTGCCGTGGAGGCGGCGCTGAAGCAGACGCATGCGCAATTCGGGCCGATCGACATCGTCATTTCCGGCGCGGCCGGCAACTTCATTGCGCCCGCAGCGCAGATGTCGTCCAACGGTTTCAAGACTGTGGTCGATATCGACCTGATTGGCACCTTCAATGTGCTGCGCGGTGCGTATCCCTACCTCAACAAGCCGGGCGCCTCGCTGATCTCCATTACCGCGCCGCAGGGAACGAATCCGATGATGTACCAGGCACATGTGTGCGCGGCAAAGGCAGGCATCAACATGTTGACCAAGTGCCTGGCGATGGAGTGGGGAGCGGAGGGCATCCGCGTCAACGCCATTTCGCCCGGACCAATAGCGGATACGGAAGGCATGCGCCGCCTCTCGCCGACGTCGGAGTCGGATGCGGCGCTCAAGTCGCGCCTCGCGCTGCGCGATTACGGGACCACGAAAGACATCGCGGACACAGCGCTTTTTCTTGCCTCCGACAATGCTCGCTACATCACCGGCACGGTCGTGGAATGCGATGGTGGCTGCAAGCTGGGCGACGCTTCGCCGATGGCGGCGGATGAATACGTGATTCGGGCGTAGGAGTCCTTGATGTCCGAAGAACTGGTACTCGTCAATACGCCCCAGCCCGGCCTGGCGGTGCTTACCCTCAACCGGCCGCACGCGATGAACGCGCTGTCGAAGGGCTTGTGCAAAACGTTCTCCGGGATTGTGGACCGGCTGGAAGCCGATCCGGTGGTGCGCGTGCTGATCGTCACAGGCGCCGGCCGCGGGTTCTGCGCGGGACTGGACCTCAAGGAACTGGCGGCGTACAGCAATGTCGGGGATTTCATCCAGGCGAATGATCCGGTACGGGCGCTGTCGCGATTCTCGGGGCCCATCATCGGCGCGATCAACGGCGTGGCGATAACAGGCGGCTTTGAACTCGCGCTCGCCTGCGACGTCCTGATCGCGTCCACCGAGGCACGCTTTGCGGACACGCATGCGCGCGTCGGCATCATCCCCGGGTGGGGCCTGTCGCAAAAGCTCAGCCGCATCGTCGGCCCGTCCCGCGCGAAGGAAATGGCCTTTACCGGAAATTTCATCAATGCACAGGAAGCAGCGGCGATGGGACTGGTCAATCGCGTCCTTCCGCCCGCGCAGTTGCTCGACGAAGCGCGCCGACTGGCCGGCGACATGCTGAGTGCGCTACCCGACATGCTGCCCGCTTACAAGGTATTGATCGACGAAGGTTACCGCAGCAGCTTTGGCGACGGACTGGCATTGGAGCAGGAGCGGACGACGGCCTGGAGCGCCGAAATGAAAGAAGGCGACATTGCCCGGCGGCGCGAGTCTGTCCTCGCCCGTGGCCGGGGCCAGGGCAGGATCGCCCCGGAGGAAGCATGAACTACGAAACGCTGCATATCGAGAAGCGGGGATCGGCCGATTGGGTCACGTTCAACCGCCCGGACCGCCTGAATACCTTGAACCACAGGATGATCGACGAGCTGCTCCACTATTTCGGCGAACTCACCATGGATCATGCGACGCGCGTGGTCGTGCTCCGCGGGGCGGGGCGGGCGTATTGCGCCGGGCTCGACCTCGACAACAATTCGGGCAGCGAAAAGGCCTACGAGCTCGATGGCAACGGACCGGCGGAGATGCTGCGCCTTCAACGCAGAATCAGCGAAATCGTGATGCGCATGCGCCGTTGTCCCCAGCCCATCGTCAGCCTCGTGCACGGGCCGGCATGCGGCGGCGGTTTTGCGTTCGCACTGGCGTCGGATATTCGCATTGCCGGCGAGAGCGCGCGCATGAACGCCGCCTTCATCCGGCTCGGACTTTCGGCGTGCGATATCGGCGTGTCCTATTTCCTGCCACGCATGGTCGGCGTGTCCGTGGCGTCCGAGCTGATGATGACCGGACGCTTCATCCACGCGGACCGGGCGCTGCGCATTGGCCTGGTCTCGGAGGTGGTTCCCGACGCACACCTGGAACAGGCCGGGAGTGCGTACGTAGACGATCTCCTTGCCACCGCGCCGCTTGGCCTTCGGCTGACCAAGGAATGCCTGAACCATAGCGTCAACGCCTCCAGCCTGGAGGCTGCCGTAGCGATGGAAGACCGCAATCAGGTGCTGTGCCTGCACACACAGGATTTCAAGGAAGGTGTCGCGGCCTTCATGGAAAAGCGGCCCCCACGTTATGCCAATACCTGAACGACATCCACAGGAGACCCACATGACATTTCGATTCCGACCTCTGCTCGCCGCCGGCGTGGCCGCATTTGCGATGGCCGCTCTTTCAAGTGCCCATGCGCAGAAGAAATACGATACCGGCGCAAGCGATACCGAAATCAAGATCGGCAACCTCGTCCCGTATTCCGGCCCGGCGTCCGCCTACGGTACGGTGGGTCGGGCGGCAGGCGCGTATTTCGACAAGATCAATGCGGAAGGCGGCATTAATGGCCGCAAGATCAAGTACATCTCGCTGGACGATGCCTACAGCCCGCCGCGCGCCGTCGAGCAGACGCGCAAGCTGGTCGAGCAGGAAGAAGTGCTGCTGATGTTTGCGCCGCTGGGCACCGCAAGCAATCTCGCGACGCAGAAATACCTGAATGCGAAAAAGGTGCCGCAACTGTTCGTCAGCTCCGGCGCGCATCGCTGGGGCGACTACAAGAACTTTCCGTGGACCATGGGCTGGAACGTGAGCTACCACGCCGAGGGGATCATTTACGCCCAGCACATTCTTGCGAACCGCCCGCAGGCAAAGGTCGCGATCCTTTACCAGAACGACGAATTCGGCAAGGACATGCTGCGCGGCTTCCTTGAGGGCATGGGTGACAAGGCCAAGACCATGGTCGTTACGCAGGTCAGCTATGAACTGACCGACCCGACAGTCGACAGCCAGATGGTCTCGCTCAAGGCATCGGGCGCGGACACCTTCATCAACCTGTCCACGCCGAAGTTCGCCGCCCAGGCCATCCGCAAGGCGGCCGAGATCGGTTGGAAGCCAACGCAATACCTCGCCAATGTCTCCAACCAGGTGACGGCAGTTCTGAAACCTGCCGGACTGGAAAATGCGACGGGCATCATTTCGGCGGCCTACATCCGCGACCCGGCGGAAGCCCGCTGGCAGAATACGAAGGAGTACAAAGACTTCGTCGACTTCATGAAAAAGTACTATCCCGAGGGCGATCCCACCAATTCGCTGAACGTGATCGGCTACTCGATGGCGCAGACACTGGAGCAGGTCATCAAGCAGGCAGGCAACGACCTCACCCGCGCCAACATCATGAAGCAGGCCGCGAGCCTCGACATGACGCTTCCCATGCTGTACCCGGGCGTCAACATCAAGACCGGTGCGACTGACTTCTATCCGATCGAGAAGATGCAGATGATCCGGTTCAACGGAACCGGCTACGACAATCTCGGCAGCGTGCTCGGCATGTAACGCGTCCGACAATTCTGGAGAACGTGACCGTATGGCAATCCATTTCCACCGCTCCTGGATGAATGAGGAACTCGCGATGGTTCGCGAGACCGTCATCCGCTTCATCGAGAACGAAATGCTCCCCGACGACGAAGCCGCCCGCAAGCGCGGACACGTCGGGCATGCGCTGTGGCGCAAGGCGGGCGAACTCGGACTCTTGTGTTCGGACATTCCCGAAGAGTACGGCGGCGGGGGCGGGGACTTCCGGCATGAAGCAGTGTTTTACGAGGAAATGGCGCGGCGCAGCCTGACCGGGATGAACGCCTCGGTCCACAGCATCGTCGCCCATTACCTTCTCAACCACGGCACGGAGGAGCAGAAGCGGCAATACCTGCCACGCATGGCGCGCGGGGAACTTGTCGGCGCCATCGCCATGACGGAACCGGGCGCCGGCTCGGACCTGCAGGGCGTGCGCACGCGGGCGGAACGTCATGGGGACCATTACCTTATCAATGGTTCCAAGACCTTCATCTCCAATGGCTATCTCGCCGGCCTGGTGCTGGTGGTGGCCAAGACCGACCCGGCGCAGAAGGCAAAGGGCATGTCGATCCTGATCGTGGAGACGGAGAACAGGCCCGGCTACCAGGTCGGAAAGGTGCTGGACAAGATCGGACTGAAAGCGCAGGACACCTCCGAACTGTTCTTCGACAACGTGAAGGTGGACGCCGACTGCCTGCTGGGCGGCGAGGAGGGAAGGGGCTTTTACCAGCTCATGGGGGACCTCCCGTACGAACGGACCATCATCGGTGTCACCGCGGCGGCGGCGATGGAAGGCGCATACGAAGCGACGCTGCAGTACACGCGCGAGCGTGAAGCCTTCGGCCAGCCGATCGCGCAATTCCAGAACACGAAGTTCAAGCTGGCAGAGATTGCAGCGAACGTGACGGCAGCACGCGCCTATGTAGACCGTTGCATCGAAGACCTGGTGGCA
The DNA here is from genome assembly GCF_048799745.1 of Noviherbaspirillum sp. ST9. Lineage (NCBI taxonomy): Bacteria > Pseudomonadati > Pseudomonadota > Betaproteobacteria > Burkholderiales > Oxalobacteraceae > Noviherbaspirillum > Noviherbaspirillum sp. ST9. The sequence goes on from NZ_JBLWFR010000002.1 coordinate 428,911, forward strand.
GGCAGGCTGGATACCGTAGGCGCCTCGATGTGCAAGATGTGGGCGAGCGACCTGCAGAACAAGGTGGTCGATGAATGCCTGCAGCTGTTCGGCGGTTACGGATACATGAACGAGTACTTGATCGGGAGGATGTATGTCGATGCACGTATCCAGCGCATTTATGGCGGGACGAATGAAATCATGAAAGAGGTGATTTCTCGGGCGATGTGAGCGTGGGGAGGCGGGTATTGCCGCCTTTGCATGCATCGCCCAGTTGCTTCAGCAAGGGGACGTTCGCAGGCGGGATCGCTACTGGAATCTGGCGACTCTGCTTCACGTCCTTGCCTCCGCACCGTTTGACAAGCGAGTAGTACAACTTGGCGAGCCAAGGCCACATCCCGGCTTCCAGTAGCATGGTGTGGAAGAGACGATCGACCTCGCTCGGTTTGATCGGAATATGGTGAAGGTACTGGTACAGCGCATCGTGGACGACGCTTGCGTAGTGGGTCATCGGCCAGAAGACGGTCGCTTCCTCTACATGACCATGGTTTGACACCCTGACGATCGAGAACTCTTTCTGCCACCAGTCGGGTGTGCCGATGAGAACAAACCACAGCCACGATATTTTTGGCGTGCAGCCATCCCAGGCATAGGTACGCCGGACGGCGTGGTTGTAGGTAATTTCTTTCGTCTTGTCGTCGACGTCGTAACTTCCTGGATTCACGATGATAAGGCCATCGTGAATGATCAGCCATTCACTGTAGAAAAACTTATCCTTTGCGCATTCCGCGCAGAGAATGAGCGCGCCCTCAATGTGCGCCACCCACGGGAAATCCCGGTCCCGGCTATGGAAACCCCAATGGCTGAATTCCTCGTATTTCGCCTGAACAGCGCGATCCAAACGCTCGCGCCATCCGTGCCACTGTGGAGGGATGAAGCCGCAGACTCCAACAGCCAAGGCAGCCAGAATTCCCGACGCAAGTGTGCATCCGATCAACCCGGCAAAGATTGCCATAACGGCAAGCGCGGCAATAATCGTCACCTCAGGGAAGAAGATTTTGTGAAAACGCTTTTCCCGGAAACGCTCAAGCGTCTCTTCAAGAAAGGAATCGTGTTCCATTGCTGCGGCCGTCGCCTACCGGATCACCCCGAGCCGGCGCGCAATGGCAACCGCCTGCGTCCGGCTCTGCGCGCTCAGCTTCCCGTTGATATTGCGCAGATGAGTGCGCACCGTGCTGTCGGATACGAACAGTTTTTCCGCCAGCGCGCTGTTCGAATAGCCCTCGGCAAGCAGGCCCAGGATGCGGATTTCCTTGGTGGTCAGCGGCTCGACAAGGGTAGGGGCACTGGTCGCTGCTTGCGCGTCCGGTTGCGCGGCCGCGGCTGGGCCGAATGCCTGCAGCAGCTTCTGTAGATAAACGCTGAAGATCGGGTCGTTGCCGCCATCTTCCGCGCGCAGCGCTTCCTCCGCCTGGCGAACCAGGACACCGGCGCGCACAGACTCGTCCACCAGCAGGCGGACGAAGCCCTCTCCGCTGGCCGCTTTCAGCACGGACTTCATCGCCACCAGTGCCGCGCGTTGATCGCCATTCTGTTGCAGGGCGATGCTTTGCAGTACCCGCAGCTTGAGTTCCCGGCGGTGGCGTCGCGCGTCCCTTGCTTCGCCGATGGCCGCCTCGAGCGCCGGCAGGGCGTCGCGGGCGTCGCCCGAGAAAATCCGCCAGCGCAGTTCGCCAAGCGCGTGGTATTCGACGTCATGTGCCGGCAGGCGCAGGCGGGACACTTCATTCCACACTTCGGGCGTGGCGGCGCGCTCCAGTTCCTCGCGCGCCGCCGCGAAATTGCCCTGGATCGTAAGGAGGCGGGCACGTTCCAGCTTGGCGCTGCTGACGACGCGCGGCAGCTGCCGGTGATGGCCGAGGTATTCCAGTTCGGTCAGGCAGTGGAAGGCCTGGTCGACATCGCCCTGGTCGAAGGCGATGCGCGACAGCATCGTGTAGCCGATGATCATGTGGTCGGCCAGGCCAACGTCCTTGGCGAGCGGCACATACACGTGCAGCAGGTGTTCCGCCTGGTCGAGGTCGTTCATCTCGTACAGGCTGGACGCATACAGCACGCCCGCCCACGCATTGCCCCCGGTATGCCGATAGGACACGCTGTGCGTCGCACTGACGGCAATGCGAAAGCGCGCGGTCGCCTGGCGCAGCAGGCCTTCCTCCAGGTCGATGATGCCTTCCACCGACTCCGAGTACATCTTGTTGAAGAAGCTCGTGTCGCTGCCCTGGCGGCGGCGTGCCGCGTCCAGGAGCCGGTGCGCCTGCTGGTAATCGCCCATCACGGCGCAGATGTAGGCCATCTCGTTGGACAGCACGCTGCCGCTGAAGGCGTCCGATTCGGGCAGGCGATTGAGCGCCGCCCGGCCTTCGGAATAGGCGGCCTCGTTGCGATCCATGATGGCAAGCATCATCGGCCTGAGCGCCAGCACGTGCGCAAGGATCTTCGGGTCGGACGAGGTGGAGCAGCCGGAGCGTTCGAGCAGGGCCATCGCCTCGCGCGCACCGCGCGTAAAGCACAGCGCCCACACGTGGATGACCTGGAGCAGATCGGAATTGTGCGTGTACTGTTCCGGGAACGCGGCGAACCAGCGCGACAACAGGCGCATGCGGCCGCTCTCCAGCAGGTTTTCCGCATGCTGCGCGAGAAGCGCAACGGCATGTTCGAAATTGCCGCCCTCGATGGAATGATCGATGGCCGGCACCGGACGTCGCTGCACTTCGTACCACTGTGAGGCGGCACGATGCAGGCGCACCAGTTCGCCCGGCATCTCACGGCCCAGCTGGGCACGCAGGAAGCCGGCAAACAGGCTGTGATAGCGGTAGGTGCCTTCCTGGCCTTCGATCGGCGTCAGGAACAGGTTCGCTTCCTCCAGTTGCCGCAGGATGGCGGCGCTGTCCGTTCCCGGCAGCAGGGCGTCGCAGAGCGAAGCATTCAGGTGGCGCAGGATACTGGTCTTGAGCAGGAATTCTCGAACGCGGGGCGGCTGGTGCGCCAGGACGTCTTCGGCCAGGTAGTCGGCGACCGCCTCGTTGGAACCGGAAAACCGCGCGATGAAGGCGGAACGTTCCTCGCGGCGTTCAAGTGCCACGGAGGCCAGCCAGAGCGCGGCGACCCATCCCTCGGTCTTGCGTTGCAGTTGTGACAGGTCTTCTTCCGGCAAACCAACCTGGCGGCGCTGGTTGAAGAATTCCGTGGTTTCCGAGAGCGAAAAGCGCAGCTGCGCGGCGTCGATCTCGAGCAATTGCCCCCGTGCCCGCAAACGGCCAAGGCCGAGGTCGGGCAGGCCGCGCGAGCCGATCACCAGCTGGCCGCGGCGCGGCAGGTTGTCGAGGAGCTCGCGCACGAGGCGCAGAACGGCGGGTTCCTGCAACGCCTCGAAGTCATCCAGGAAAAGGGTAAAGGGGGCGGGATGGGCAGCCAGCCGCGCCATGATTTCGAGCGCAACGTCGCCCGGAGGACGGCTGCTGTCGGCTGCGATTTCTGCCCGCGTTCCGCCGCGCTCGGCCGTCATGCCTTCGACCACCGCAGCCAGGCAGGCAAGGAAGCGCGAGGCATCGTTATCGGCGCTGTCCACGGTCATCCATGCCGTGTCGACCCCGTTCTGTACCAGCAGGTCCCGGCACTGCACCATCGCCGTCGTTTTTCCGAATCCGGCCGGCGCGCGGACCAGGATCAGTTTGACGGATGTGGAGGTGCGTACCAGTTCACGAATGGCATTGCGTGGAACCTGTGCCGCAGTCGTCGTCGGCGGATTCAGTTTGGTCGACAGGAAAGGACGGGCAAGACTTGCGGACTCGATCATTGGCAACAGCCTCGGAACAGCATAAGCACGAAACCCAGTTGCGCCGGCAGTATGGCGCGCATCAATGAATTCTAGCGTAGAAGCCAAAATTGCAACGGCGGCCCGTTTGACGAAGCGCAAGCATTTCTTTCCTTCGGAAAACACGCCGCCGTGTGAAACAGACAATACGCGAAGCGGGGGCTGCGCAATTCGTCGGTTCCGACGATGTTGCAAGCCGCCTTGCATTCTTACACTGCAGGAAAACGATGGCGGACGCCTCACTGGGCCGCCTTGCCTGCAAGCTCAAGAAGAAGGGGACGAACGTGTACCAGGGCCAAACGATTCGGGTAGCGGATATCGGAAACGGCATTGCCGAACTGTGTTTTGATCGCGCCGCCGCATCGATCAACAAGATGGACCAGCGCATGACGCGCGAATTGGGCGAGGCTGTAGCACTGCTCGCCACCAGGCCGGGCTTGCGCGGCGTGCTGATGACCAGTGCCAAGGAGGTGTTCATCGTTGGCGCCGACATCAACGAATTCAACGCCATGTTCAAACTGCCGCCAGCGGAGATGATGGCATCCAACCATGCCAGCAGTGCACCGCTGAACGCATTTGAAGATCTGGAGCTCCCGACGGTCGCGGCGATCAACGGCTATGCGCTGGGCGGCGGTCTGGAGATTGCGCTGTCCGCCGTCTTCCGTGTCATGTCGACCGCAGCCCAGGTCGGCGTGCCCGAAGTCAAGCTCGGACTCTATCCCGGAGCGGGCGGCACCGTGCGGCTGCCGCGCGTCGCGAGTCCAGCGGTCGCCTCCGACTGGATCACCACAGGACGTCCCCGCAAGGCCAGGGAAGCGCTCGAAGCGGGCGTGGTCGACGCGCTCGCAGAGCCGGAGCAACTACGCGACACGGCCTTGGCACTGCTGCACAAGGCCATCAGCGGAGGCATTGACTGGCGCACATATCGTGACCGCAAGCGCCTTCCGGTTCCAATGGATGCCGGGCAGCTCGAGGAATTCTTTGCATCGGCCAAGGCGAGGGTAGGTGCCGGCAGTCCCAAGCACCAGCCGGCTGCGCTCGTTGCCGTCGAGATCATGGAACAGGCGGCACGCAAGGACCGCGACGGTGCCCGGGCGCTGGAATGCGAAGGCTTCGTGCGGGTGGCAAAGACCCAGGCGGCCGATTCGCTGGTCCAGGTCTTCCACAACGACCAGCAGCTGAAGAAGCTGTTCAAGCGCCATGCGCAAAGCGGCCGGCCGATATCGCAGGCGGCGGTGCTTGGGGCGGGCATCATGGGCGGCGGTATCGCGTACACCAGTTCCTTGCGCGGCACGCCGGTCATCATGAAGGACATTGCACCGGGACAGCTCGAACTGGGCACGAACGAGGCGGCCAAGCAGCTCGCCAAGCAGGTCAAGGCCGGCAAGCTGACCCAGGACAAGGCCAACCAGGTACTGGCCGGCATACGTGCGCAGCTCGATTACCAGGGCTTCGAGACCGTCGATATCGTCGTCGAAGCCGTCGTCGAAAATCTTGGCGTGAAGCACAAGGTTTTGTCCGAACTGGAAGAGGTCGTGCGCAAAGACACCGTCATCGCGTCGAATACGTCGAGCCTGCGCATCGACGATATCGGCATGCATCTGCGCCGTCCGGAGAACTTCGTCGGCATGCATTTCTTCAATCCCGTGCCGGTAATGGCGCTGGTGGAGGTGATCCAGGGCAGCCGCACCAGCGAGGCGGCGGTGTCGACCGCGGTCAACTATGCGCTGGCCATGGGCAAGACGCCGATCGTGGTCAGGGATTGCCCGGGCTTTCTCGTCAACCGCATCCTGACTCCCTATATCCGCGCCTTTATGGAACTGGTGGCTGATGGCGCCGACTTCGAACAAATCGACCGCGCAATGGAAGACTTCGGCTGGCCGATGGGACCGGCGTATCTGGAGGACGTGGTCGGCATGGATACCGGCAGCCACGTCAGCGACGTCATCTCGGCCGGCTATCCCGAACGCATGCCGCCGTTGCGGCACGATGCCTTGCGTCTGATGGCGCAGAGCGGCCGCTATGGCCAGAAGAACGGCATCGGTTTCTACCGCTACGAAACGGATCCGAACGGCAAACCGAAGCGTTCGGCGGCGCCGGACACGCGGAGCTTGCTGGCGACTATTCAGCCCAAAGGACAGAAAGACTTCGCCGACCAGGAAATCATTGAGCGCATGATGCTTCCGCTCATCATTGAAGCCGCGCACGCGCTTGAAGACGGTGTCGTCGGGACGCCCGCAGAACTGGACATGGCGTTGCTGCTCGGCATCGGTTTCCCGCAGTACCTCGGTGGTTCATTGAAGTACGCCGACTGGCTGGGACTCGATCATGTGATCCGCCTCAGCGACAAGTATGGCCACCTCGGCAAGGCCTACCAGGCGACACCGCGCATGCGCGACATGGCGGCGACGGGAACACGCTATTACGACAAGTAACTTACGACTACGAAGGGAAACCATGAAACTCGACAACACCATTTCCGCCGTCATTACCGGCGGCGCTTCCGGACTCGGGGAGGCGACCGCACGCCGTCTCGCCGCACGCGGCGTCAAGGTCGCCATCTTCGATTTCAACAGCGAAAAGGGCGAAGCGCTGGCGGAAGAACTCGGCGGCGTCTTCTGCAAGGTGGACATCACGTCGGAGGAACAGGTCGATGCCGCCTTCGCACGCGCCCGGTCCGTCATCGGACAGGAACGGGTGCTCGTGAATTGCGCGGGCACCGGCAATGCGATCAAGACGGCCAGCCGCGACAAGACGACCGGGGAGATCAAGCATTACCCGACCCACGCCTTCGACCGCATCATCCAGATCAACCTCGTCGGCAACTTCCGCTGCATCGCCAGGTCTGCGGCCGGCATGCTATCGCTCGATCCACTGCCGAACGGCGAGCGCGGGGCGATCGTCAATACCGCCTCTGTGGCCGCGGAGGACGGGCAGATAGGCCAGGCGGCGTATTCGGCCTCCAAGGCGGGCATCGTCGGCATGACGCTGCCGGTCGCCCGCGACCTGATGAATGACGGCATTCGCGTCAACACCATCATGCCCGGCATCTTCAACACCGCACTGCTGCAGGCGCTGCCGGAAAACGTGAAGGCCTCGCTGGCCGCCTCGGTGCCGTTCCCGAAGCGGCTCGGCGAACCGGACGAATACGCGGCACTCGCCGAATTCATGATCATGACCGAGTACTTCAACGGTGAAAGCGTGCGCCTCGACGGGGCCATCCGCATGGCGCCGCGCTAGGAGGCGGCCATGACCTACGAAACCATCCTCCTGGAACAAGACAATGACATTGCAGTGCTTACGTTCAACCAGCCGGTCAGCCGGAACGGACTGACGGCCCAACTGCAGACGGAAGTGCTCGACGCCCTCGACCATCTCGCCCAGCAGGATGAGGTACGGGCCTTGATCCTGACCGGCGCCGGCAAGGCGTTCTGCTCCGGCGCGGATCTCGGCAGGCTGGATGCATCGGGCGGTGCGTCCCTTGGCGACAGTGTCGCCAAGGTCATGGATGAACTGTCGAACCCGCTCATCCTGGCGTTGCAGAGTCTTCCGATTCCCGTGGTTGCCGCGGTCAACGGCGCTGCGGCTGGTGCGGGGATGGGAATCGCACTGGCGGCGGATATCGTGATTGCCGGCCGTTCGGCATTTTTCCTTTCTCCCTTCCTGCCGCGTCTCGGGATTGTTCCGGACATGGGGACCACCTGGTTCCTGCCGCAACGGGTCGGACGCGCGCGTGCGATGGGCCTGATGCTGCTCGGTGACCGGTTGCCGGCGGATAAGGCGGCCGAGTGGGGACTGATCTGGGCCTGCGTGGACGACGCCATATTGATGGAAGAGGCGCGACGAATCGCACAATCGCTCGCCAACGCGCCATCGCACGCCGTGATCGAAGCGCGGCGCGCGCTTGACAAGGCGGCAAGCCAGGACCTCGCAACCCAGCTCGACTATGAAAAGGGGCGGCAGCGCGAACTGCTCGACCTGCCTTCCTTCCGCGAGGGCGTGCAGGCCTTCTTCGAAAAACGCGAACCGGTATTCCGCCGGCCATGACAAGGATGGATGTGAGCGATACGACAACCACGCTGGACGCGCCGGCGCGCGCGGTCCTTGAATTCGACGCCGGCCGCCTGCACCGCTACCTGCTTGAGAATGTGCCCGGCCTGACGGGCGAAATGCAGCTCGAACGCATCGGCGGAGGCCAGTCCAACCCGACGTTCTTTGTCACTTTCGGCAACCGCGAGATGGTGCTGCGCAAGCGCCCGGCGGGCGGCAACCTGCTGCCATCGGCGCATGCCGTCGACCGGGAGTACCGCATCCTCAACGCACTCGCAGCCACCGACGTCCCGGTGCCCCGGACGGTGCTGTTCTGCGAAGACGAATCAGTGATCGGCACGCAGTTCTACCTGATGGACCGCTTGCAGGGCCGTATTTTCGAAACCTATCTGCTTGAGGGCGCAGATGTGCACGAGCGCAGGGCCATGTACCGTTCCATGGCAGATACGCTGGCCAGGCTGCACCGGGTGGACTGGAAGGCGGTAGGGCTTGCGGATTACGGAAAGCCCGGCAACTACTTCGAGCGTCAGATCGCGCGCTGGACCAAGCAATGGGCGATGTCGAAGACGGCTGACAACCCCGACATCGATTTCCTCATCCGATGGCTCCCGGAACACATTCCCGCCAACGACGACACGACCATCAACCACGGCGATTTCCGCTTCGGCAACCTGATGTTCCATCCGACCGAGCCGCGCGTGGTCGCGGTGCTCGACTGGGAGTTGTCGACGCTCGGCCATCCGCTGGCCGACCTCGCGTACAACTGCATCCCGTGGCATACCGGTCCGGGCGAGTTCAAAGGCATGCGCGACGCCGACCTCGATGCGCTCGGCATTCCCTCGCAGCAGGAGTACCTGGGCTATTACCGGGAATTCAGCGGGCGGGTGGATACGATCACCGGCTTTCACCTGGCGTTTTCGATGTTCCGTTTTGCGGTCATTCTGGAAGGCATTGCCTCTCGTGCAAAGGCAGGCAGCGCTGCCGGCGCGGACGCGATCGAAGTCGGCCGCCAGTCCGGCGGCCTGGCAAGGCGCGCAAAGGAAGCCGCGCTCGTCGGCTCTCTTTGATCAGCTGATGAACTCCGCAAATTCCTCGAGCGGCGCACGCGCCGCGACGAGGGCATTTGCCGGCACAGTCCAGTCCGCGTGTCCGATGGCCATCCCGGTGAACAGCATCCGCTGCGCCGGAAGCTTCAGGAATTCGCCGATCGTCTTCGGGTAGATCGCCCAGCACTCCTGCGGACAGCTATGCAAGCCTTCTTCCCGTAGCAGCAGCATCACGTTCTGCAGGAACATGCCGAGGTCGGACCATTGCGGCGGACCCATCCGGCGATCGACAGAACAGAAGAGTGCCGTCGGTGCATCGAAGAATGCAAAGTTGCGCGCAAACCATTTGCGCCGCGCCGCCTTGTCCTCTCGCGGGATGCCAAGATGGCCGTACAGGTCTTCGCCGACCTGGTAGCGACGCTCGCGGTAGGGCGTAACCAGTTCGCGCGGATAGATGTCGTATTCCGTTTCCTCTCCCTGCGGCGCCTCCTCGGTACGTTGCCGCATCACACGCTTGAGTGCGGCCAGGGGCTCGCCATGCACCACGTGGATGTGCCAGGGCTGCAGGTTTCCGCCTGACGGGGCGCGGCTTGCCGTTTGCAGGACGCGGCGCAGGGTCTCCTCTGGCACCGGGGTATCGAGGAAGCCGCGGATGGCGCGGCGGGTCTGGATCGCTTCACTGACGTTCATATCGTCTCCTTTCACTGAACAGCATAGGTACGTCAAGCAGGGTCATCAATCGTCTGAAGCGACGATGTAGAGGAGGAAAGGGAGACCTACCATCGCTCCATCAGACCTGCGGAGGACGGAATGAAGGACAAACCCTGGCGGCGCGAGCAGCGGTTCTATTCGTTCAGTACGGACTTGCCGACCCGGTACGCCGACATGGACACCGAACGCCATGTCAACAATGTGGCCGTGCTTACGCTGCATGCAGAAGCGCGCTCCCGCCTGCACCTTGCCTTGTTCGGGCGTGACGAATGGCTGGCCCGGACGCATGCGCTTCGCCCCGCCAAACTGCAGACCGATTTCCTTGAAATTGCCCACTATCCCGGCGACGTTGCCGCGGGCGTCAGCCTGGTCAGCCTCGATCCTCATCAGTACACACTCGCGATCGGCCTGTTCCAGGACGGCGCCTGCGTCGGCCTGCAGGAGTGCCGGATCGGACATTGGCATGAAGGGGCGTGGACGCAATTGCCTGCACTACTGCTTGACCGTCTGCAGCGCTTCGGCCTCACGGAGGATGTGCAATGACGCCATCACTCGACAGTTTCCCGCGCGTCGATACCCTGAGTGCCCGCTACGGAGACCGCGATGCCGACAACCTGCTTTCCGAGTCGGCACTTGGACGTTACATCGAGCAGGCGCGGTCCCACGCCATCATTGAAATCCTCCGGGAGTGCGACATCGATTTGTTCGACCTGCGCTCTGAAATCGGAATGCTGCTTGCACACACCAGCGTGGACATCCTGCGTCACCAGGCTCCGGCGAACCGGATTCAGCTTGCGACCGGCATTGCCCGCATCGGCAACAGTTCGGTCCATCTGCGCGTGGGTGTCTTCTGCGACGGTGAATGCCTCGCGGTGGCAAACAACGTGCTGGTCTTTGTTGCCCGCGCGAGCGGCCGGCCGATTTTGTTGCCGGAATCGTTGAGGCAACGATTGCACGCGGCACGCTGTGCGTAGTTCGTCGGTTTCGACGATGTGCAGTACAGCGCCAGCGCCAATAATGAGGCATCGTCCATCTGGAACGTGATGTGAATCAGGAGAAACGCGATGGCAGGTCCGCTCGAGGGATTGAAGGTCGTGGAAATGGTGGGAATCGGTCCCGCACCGTTTTGCGCAATGATGCTTGCCGATATGGGGGCGGAAGTCATCCGCATTGACCGGCCGGGCAATGCGTCGGTCGTGGCGTCGGAGGACAGTCGCTATGACGTGACAGCGCGCAACCGGCGATCACTCGCCATCGACCTCAAGAAGCCGGGAGGCACGGAGACCGTGCTGTCGCTGCTGGACAAGGCCGACGCGGTGATCGAGGGCTTCCGTCCTGGCGTCATGGAAAGACTGGGCCTGGGGCCGGACACCTGCCTCGCTCGCAACCCGAAGCTCGTCTACGGCCGCATGACGGGTTGGGGGCAGAAGGGGCCGCTCGCCCATGCCGCCGGCCATGACATCAACTACATCGCTTTGTCCGGGGCCCTGCATGCCATCGGACGGCCCGGGGAACCGCCGGTCGTGCCGCTTAACTACATCGGGGACTTCGGCGGAGGCGGCATGCTGCTGGCCTTCGGCGTGCTGTGCGCCCTGCTGGAGGCGGGACGAAGCGGAAAGGGGCAAGTGGTCGACGCGGCAATGACTGACGGCGCCGCCTTGCTGTCGGCCATGATGTACGGCTTCCGCGCCGACGGCTCGATGAACAACCAGCGCGGCGAAAACCTTCTCGATGGCGGCGCGCATTTCTACAACACCTATGCCTGCGCCGACGGCAAGTATGTATCGATCGGTTCCATTGAACCGCAGTTCTATGCGCAACTGATCGAACTGTGCGGCATCGACGATCCGGCCTTCCAGTCGCAGCGCGATCCGCATGGCTGGCCCATGCTCAAGTACCGGCTCGCGGATGTTTTCAGGACCAAGACGCGCGAGGAATGGTGCGCGCTGATGGAAGGCACGGACGTGTGCTTTGCCCCGGTGCTCGACTGGGATGAAGCGCCCCGGCATGCGCACAACCTCGCACGCGAAACGTTTGTGCAAATCGCCGGCGTGACCCAGCCCGCCCCCGCGCCGCGCTTCAGCCGGACGCCCGCGGCCGTGCCCGCAGCGCCCTCGGCACCCGGCGCTGACGGTGCCGCGATCCTGCGCGACTGGGGCTTTGACCGGCTTGCCATCGATGGTCTGAAGGAAAACGGCGTGCTTGGCTGAAACCTCGATCGCAATCGTCTTTTTCGACGACGCGGACGACGGGCAAAGCGCCAAGAATGCCAACCTGAACACACTGTCTTCAATACTCTTTTAACAAGGAAGAAACATGGCTGAAGCATATATCGTTGCTGCTGTGCGTACTGCCGGGGGCCGCCGCGGTGGAAAGCTTGCCGGCTGGCATCCCGTCGACCTGGCCGCGCAAGTCCTGAATGCCCTGGTCGACCGCTCCGGCATCGATCCCGCGATGGTCGAGGACGTCATCATGGGTTGCGTCAGCCAGGTGGGCGAGCAGTCCACCAATGTCGCGCGCAATGCCGTCCTGGCATCGAAACTGCCGGAGTCCGTGCCCGGCACGTCGGTCGACCGCCAGTGCGGCTCATCCCAGCAGGCACTGCATTTCGCCGCGCAGGCAGTGATGGCCGGCACCATGGATGTCGTGATTGCGGCTGGCGTCGAAAGCATGTCGCGGGTCCCGATGTTCACGCCAAGCGCCTTGCCGCAGAAGAACGGCATGGGCTATTACATGAGCCCGCAGATCCGTGAACGCTACGCCGCCGTCGGGGATTTCAGCCAGTTCATGGGCGCCGAAATGATGGCGAAGAAGTATGGGCTGTCGAAAGACGCGCTCGACCAGTACGCGCTGCACAGCCACCGGCAGGCTACGGCCGCGACGCGCGAGGGCCTGTTCAAGGAGGAAATCCTCCCGATCGAAGTGCGCCTCGCCGACGGCACGGTCACCGGCGAAATGCATGTGGCCGATGAAGGCATCCGTACCGATGCGACGCTGGAAGGCATCCAAGGCGTCAAGCTGCTGCAGGAAGGCGGCGTCATCACCGCTGCCAATGCCAGCCAGATCTGCGACGGCGCAACCGGCGTGATGGTCGTCAGCGAGAAGGCGCTGAAGACCCTTGGCGTCGCGCCAATCGCGCGCATCCATCGCCTGTCCCTGATCGGCCACGACCCGGTGATCATGCTGGAAGCGCCGATCCCGGCGACCTTGCAGGCATTGAAGAAGGCCGGCATGAAGATCGACGACATCGACCTGTTCGAAGTCAACGAAGCCTTTGCCTCCGTGCCGCTCGCCTGGCTGCAGGCAACGGGCGCCGACCCCGCTCGCCTCAACGTGCATGGCGGGGCCATCGCGCTCGGACATCCGCTCGGCGCTTCGGGTACGAAACTGATGACCACGCTGCTGCACGCGCTGAAGCGCCGCAACAAGCGTTACGGCTTGCAGACCATGTGCGAGGGCGGCGGCATGGCGAACGTCACCATCGTCGAACGCCTGTAGCACACCTCCGGCTGCCCGCTTTTCGGGCAGCGTTCCACCATCTCACGGGCCAGGAGAAGAGATCGCGCATGAACGATCAAGGAGACAAGCCCCTGCTGAAGGTCGATGGCGTGTCGGTCCGCTTCGGCGGCATCCTCGCCCTCGACGGGGTGTCATTCAGCGTCGCGCCCGGCCAGATCTGCGGGCTGATCGGACCGAACGGCGCGGGCAAGAGCACGCTGTTCAATTGCCTGTCGCGCATCTACGAATGCGGCGGCGGCAGCATCGCATTCGAGGGGCAGCCGCTGTCGCGCCTACCGCGGCACCGCATGGCGGCGCTCGGCATCGGCCGCACCTTCCAGAACCTCGCGCTGTTCCGCACGATGACGGTGACGGAGAACATCCTGGTCGGCTGCCATAGCCGCTACCACGCCGGCTTCCTGCGAACGATGCTGAGCCTGCCCGGCACCCGTAAGGTTGAGGACTTCGCCGCTACGCGTGCGGACGAACTGCTCGACTTCCTCGACCTGCGTGGCGTGGCGGACCGGGTGGTGGCGGACCTGCCGTTCGGCACGCAGAAGAGAGTGGAACTCGGGCGCGCGCTCGCTGCGCGGCCGAAGCTGCTTCTGCTGGATGAACCGGCCTGCGGCTTGAACCACCAGGAACTGGAAAGCCTGGGCGAGCTGATCCGCGCCGTACGCGACCGCTTCGGCGTGACCGTGCTGCTCGTCGAACACCACATGAGCCTGGTGATGGGCATTTCGGACAAGGTCGTGGTCCTGAACTTCGGCCGCAAGATCGCCGAAGGGACGCCGGCCGCAGTGCGCCAGCACCCGGAGGTCATCCAGGCCTACCTCGGAGGGGAACATGCCCAACCTGCTTGAAGTGAAGGATTTGCATGCCGCTTACGGGGCGACCGGCGTGCTGCACGGTATCGACCTGGAGCTGCGCGAGGGCTCGGTAACGGCATTGCTCGGCGCCAATGGGGCCGGCAAGACGACGACGTTGCGCGCGTTGTGCCAGATGATGGTGAGCACGCGCGGATCCATCCAGCTCGACGGGAAACGCGCCGACGGCAGGGCGACGGAGGATATCGTGCGCCTTGGCGTGGCGCACGTTCCCGATGGGCGCGGCACCTTCCTCGGCCTGAGCACCGAGGAAAACCTTCGCCTCGGCGCCTACCTGCGCAAGGACAAGGCCGGGGTGTCCGAGGATTTCGAACGGGTCTACGGCTATTTCCCTCGCCTGAAGGAACGCCGCCACCAGCAGGCCGGCACGCTGTCGGGCGGAGAGCAGCAGATGCTGGCCATCGGCCGCGCGTTGATGTCACGTCCGCGCCTGCTGCTGCTCGATGAACCTTCCTTCGGTCTCGCTCCGCTGATCGTGCGCGACATCTTCGACATCATGCGGCGCATCAACACGGAAGAGAAGGTCTCGATCCTGCTCGTCGAGCAAAACGCCTCGCTCGCGCTCGACATCGCCGATTCGGTCTATCTGCTCGAAACCGGACGCATCGTGCTCAATGGCACGCCCCAGGATGTGCGCGACAACGACGCCGTGCGGCGCGTGTACCTCGGAGAATGACCATGGAAGCCTTCCTGCACCAATTCCTGTCCGGCCTCGCCACCGGCGGCATCTACGCCAGCGTGGCGCTGGCGCTGGTGATGATCTACCAGTCGACCCATCACGTGAATTTCGCCCAGGGCGAAATGGCAATGTTTTCCACCTACATTGCCTGGATGCTGATCCAGGCCGGCATGCCGTACTGGCTCGCCTTCGGCGCCACCGTCGTCCTGTCGTTCGGAATGGGCGCACTGGTCGAGGCCGCCGTCATCCGTCCCGTGCGCAGTGCGCCGGTGTTGTCGGTGGTCGTCGTCTTCATCGGCCTGATGGTGATCTTCCACAGCATCGCCGGCTGGCTGTTCGGTTTCACCATCAAGCAATTTCCCAGTCCCTTCCCGGGGAATGCCTGGTACGGCAGCACCTTCATGTCGCCCCATGAGGTGGGCGCCATCGCGGTCACCCTGGCGGTAATGGTCGTGCTGTTCCTGTTCTTCCGCTTTACGCCGCTCGGCCTGGCGATGCGCGCGGCAGCGCAGAACCCGGTGTCCTCCCGCCTCGTGGGCGTCAACGTCGGCCGCATGCTGATGCTCGGATGGGGCCTGGCCGGCGCGGTGGGCGCGATCGGCGGCATGATGGTGGCGCCTGTCGTGTTCCTCGATCCGCACATGATGGGCGGCGTGCTCATCTATGCCTTTGCCGGCGCTCTGATCGGCGGGATCGACAACCCGGCCGGTGCGGTGCTCGGCGGTTTCATCGTTGGCGTTCTCGAAAACCTGATCGGCACCTACGTCGTCGGGACGGAACTGAAACTGTCGGTCGCGCTGGTGCTGATCGTGCTGGTGCTGATCGTGCGGCCTTCGGGACTGATGGGCAGGACGATCGTGACCAAGGTGTAGGCCCCTGCGAACCCATATCGGAAGGACAGACGACCATGAGCTCCGTCAACCCGCTTGCCCCCGCCACACCGCCCATCGTTCCCGTCGCCGGGCGCAAGGCGTTGCATCCTGCGCTATGGCTCGCGCTGCCCTTGCTGGCCGCGCTGGCTTTCCCTTTCCTCGCAAAGGGTTACGTCATCTTCCAGGCCACCATGGTGCTTTCCTATGCCGTGGCCCTGCTCGGCCTGAACATCCTCACCGGGTACAACGGCCAGATTTCGCTCGGGCACGGTGCCTTTTATGCCATCGGCGCCTACGCCACGGCGATCCTGATGGACCAGGCGTCGATGCCGTACTGGGCAACGATTCCCGTCGCTGCCATGGTCTGCCTCGTCGCCGGCTATCTGTTCGGCCTGCCTGCGCTCAAGCTCGAGGGCCTGTATCTGGCGCTGGCCACATTCGCGCTAGCCGTCGCGACGCCGCAGTTGTTGAAATACAAACACCTGGAGGCGTGGACCGGCGGCGTGCAAGGCATCGTCCTGATGAAGCCGGATGCGCCTTTTGGCCTGCAGATCACGCAGGACCAGTGGCTCTACCTGTTCTCGCTGGCGGTGGCAGTCGTCATGTTCATCCTGGCGCGCAACCTGCTGCAAAGCGGGGTGGGGCGCGCGATCACCGCGATCCGCGATAACCCGCTTGCCGCCGAGACCATGGGCGTCAACAACCGGCACTACAAGGCGTCCGTATTCGGCGTGTCGGCGATGTACACCGGAGTCGGGGGCGCATTGTCGGCCATTGCCGTCCAGTTCGTGGCGCCGGACTCGTTCACCATGTTCCTGTCGATTTCCTTGCTGGTCGGCATCGTGGTCGGCGGCGTCGGCACGATCTCGGGCGCCTTCTATGGCGCCGTGTTCATCATGTTCGTGCCGAGTGCGGCGGAGAAAGTATCCAAGGCGGCGCCGTGGGCCGTGTACGGGTTGGTGCTGATCCTGTTTGTGTTCGTCATGCCCGGCGGCGTCGCCGGATTGATCAATCGGTTCAGACGGCGCACCGGCAGCTGAAATTCGTCGCTTTCGACGATTTCCGCCATGCCGGCGCGGACCAGAATCACCCATAATGAAAAGGAGACAAGATGCGTACCTTGAAGCCACTGGCCTTAGCCGCCCTGTGCCTGTCGCTCGCCACTTCCGCACATGCCCAGAAGAAGTACGACACCGGCGCGTCCGACACGGAAATCCGCATCGGCAATGCGTCCCCCTACAGCGGTCCGGTTTCCGCCTACGGCGCAATCGGCAAGGCCATCAGCGCCTACATGAAGATGGTCAACGACCGCGGCGGCATCAACGGGCGCAAGGTCAATTTCATCACCTATGACGACCAGTATTCCCCGCCGAAAACGATCGAGGTCACGCGTCGCCTGGTGGAGCAGGATGAGGTCTTGGCGCTGTCGGGCAATGTCGGCACGGGACCGAACCTGGCGATCCAGAAGTACCTGAACGCGAAGAAAGTGCCGCACCTGATGATTTCCGTCGGCACCGAGAAGTTCAACGACCCGAAGAATTTCCCATGGACGGTACCTTTCAATCCGAGCTACGAGGCGGAAGGGCGCTTCTTTGCGCAGAACATCCTGAAGACCAAGCCCGACGCAAAAATCGCCGTGCTCTACCAGAACGACGACTTCGGCAAGGATCTGCTCAAGGGCTTGAAGAACGGCCTGGGCGACAAGGCGGCGAAGATGATCGTGGGCGAGGCGTCCTACGAGACGTCCGACCCGAGCGTCGACTCGCAGATCGTGCAGCTCAAGTCGACCGGCGCCAACGTCTTCGTGAACTTCAGCCTGGCGCGCGCCGCCGCGCAGGCAATTCGCAAGATCCATGACCTTGGCTGGCGCCCGGACCAGCAATACGTGACCTATGTATCGGCATACGTAAAGACGACGTTCGAACCTGCCGGCCTGGACAAGTCGGTCGGGGTCATGTCCATGCGATTCTTCAAGGACGCCGGCCAGAGCCGTTGGGACAATGATCCGGATACGAAGGAGTACCGGGAATTCCTGAAGAAGTACATGCCCGACGAAGACATCAACAACAGCCTGATCGTGTACGGGTATGTGAGCGGACAGGCGCTTGAGCATGTGCTCAAGAAGGCGGGCGATAATCTGACACGGGAAAACATCCTGAAACAGGCGACAACCCTCAAGGATGCACAGTTCAAGATGCTCATGCCCGGCATTGCGGCAAGCAATTCGCCGACGGACTATTTCCCGATCAACACCATGCAGATGGTACGTTTCAACGGCAAGGAGCTGGAACCGGTCGGCGAACCGGTGAAGCTCAAGCACGCTGCACAATGACAGGGCCAGCCGCCGCAGGGCGGCATGGACCGGAACCGACACAGAGAGAGAAAAGGAAGACGCCATGCTAGGACTGATGCAGGACCGGCCGCTGTTGATTTCATCGCTGATCGAGCACGCGGCCGCATACCATCCAGAGCGGGAGATCGTTGCGCGCACGGTGGAGGGTACGATTCATCGCACCAACTATGCGGAAGTCCATTGCCGCGCAAAGCGCGTCGCCAACGCGCTCGGGACGCTCGGCATTGCCTTGTCCGACCGGGTCGGAACGCTGGCATGGAATACGCACCGCCACCTGGAACTGTATTTCGGCGTGTCCGGATCTGGCGCCGTGCTGCACACGGTCAATCCGCGGCTGTTCCCCGAGCAGATCGAATACATCATCAACCATGCGGAAGACAAGGTGCTGTTCTTCGACACCACGTTCGCCCCACTCGTCGAAAAGCTGGCGTCGAAACTGAAGAGCGTCACGCATTTCATCGCGATGACCGATCGCGCGCACATGCCGGTGCTGGACGTGCCGAATCTGCTTTGCTACGAAGACCTGCTTGCCGAACAGAGCGAGGAATACACCTGGCCGGAATTCGATGAGCGCTCCGCCTCGTCCCTGTGCTACACCTCCGGCACGACCGGCAATCCCAAGGGCGTGCTCTATTCGCATCGTTCCACCGTCCTGCATTCCCTGATGGAATGCGCCCCGGACACGTTTGGCGTGTGCTCGTCGATGTGCATTTTGCTTGCCGTGCCGATGTTCCATGCCAATGCCTGGGGCATGCCCTATGCGACGGCGATGGTCGGCGCCAAGGTCGTGATGCCGGGACCGCATCTCGACGGCCAGAGCCTGTACGAACTGATGCGCGACGAAGGCGTGACCTTCTCGCAGGCCGTCCCGACGGTCTGGCTGATGCTGTTCCAGTATCTCGACCAGCATCCCGAAATCGACATGAAGAAGCTCGGCCTGAAGACCATCGGCGTGGGCGGCGCGGCCACGCCGCGCAGCATGATCGAACGCTTCGAGAATGAGTTCGGCGCCGATTACGTGCAGGGCTGGGGCATGACGGAGACGAGCCCGATTGGCGTGATCGGCCGCCTGCTGCCCAAGCATGGTGAGCTTCCGAAGGAGGAGCGCACCAGGGTCAAGATGAAGGCCGGTCGCGCCGTGTGGGGCGTCGGCCTCAAGATTGTCGGCGACGACGGCGCGGAGCTCCCGCATGATGGGGTCGCTTACGGCCACCTGCATGTGCGAGGCCCGTGGATTGCCGGAGGCTACTTCAAGGATGAGGGTGGCAAGGTGCTGGACAAGGACGGCTGGTTCCCGACCGGAGACATTGCGACCATCGACCCCGACGGGTATGTGCAGCTGGTGGATCGCGCAAAGGACGTGATCAAGTCCGGCGGCGAGTGGATCTCTTCCATCGACCTGGAAAATACCGCGATCGGACACCCGGCCGTGCAGGAGGCCGCGATCATTGCGGCGGCACACCCGAAGTGGCAGGAACGCCCGCTGCTGCTCGCCGTCAAGCGCCCCGGCAAGGAAGTCACGCGCGACGAGTTGCTGCAATACCTGGGCGAACGCGTCGCGAAATGGTGGGTGCCCGACGACGTTGTGTTCGTCGAGCAGTTGCCGCACACCGCCACCGGGAAGCTGCTCAAGACCAAGCTCCGGGAGCAGTTCCGCGACTACCGCCTGCCGACGGCCTGACCGGTGCGGACATGATCGACAGGCAGCATATCGGCCGCATCGTGTCCCGCCACCAGGCGGAGGTCGAACGCGGCCGGCTGCGCTTTTTCGCCAAGGCGATCGGCGAGACGGATCCGTACTGGACAGAGGGCGAGCGGCTTCCCGTGCCGCCGACCTTCCTGTTCTGCCTTGACATGGACCGCCCCGACCCGTACGACTGGTATCCGGAGATCGGCCTGTCGCTGCCCCTGATCTTGCACGGGGAGCAGTCCTTCGTGTATCACAAGCCTTGCCATTCCGGTGACATCCTCCATTTCACGTCGCGCATTGAGGATATCTACGACAAGAAGGACGGCGCGCTGGAATTCGTCGTCAGGAGCACGCGGGTAGCGGATGGAAACGGCGAGCCTGTTGCCGACCTCCGTGCCGTCATCATCCAGCGTCATGCGTAACAGCAGCCTTAAAATTGACCGTCTTGGCTCGGCCGCCATCGGCGACCGGTTACCGACGCTGACCATGCCGCCGCTGTCCCGCGCCACGCTGGCACTCTATGCCGGCGCGTCGGGCGACCACAATCCCAACCACATCGATCTCGACGCGGCACGGGCTGCCGGACAGGACGACGTGTTTGCGCACGGAATGCTGGTGACGGCCTGGCTCGGACGCCTTCTGACGGGCTGGGCGCCGCCGGAATCCATCCGCAGCTTCGATACCCGCTTCACCAGCATGACCCGTGTCGGCGAACGCATCACGTGCTCCGGCGAAGTGGTGGACCGGCAGGATGGGAAGATCGTGGTTCAGGTGCAGGCGTGCAATGAAGACGGCGAGGTCAAGGTCGCGGGACGTGCAGTGATCGCCGGGTGAGTTCCTGAAGATTACATAGAAAGAAAACAACGGAGACAACATGCGCCATTCAAGCTTTCATGCCGCGATCGCCGCGCTTGCCCAAGAGATGCCGGACCAGATCGCGTTCCGTACACCGTTGCGCACGCTCCGCTTCCCGGACGTCGAACGCGAGGCTAACAGGATCGCCAACGCACTCTCCAGCCTTGGAATAGGCAAGGGCGACCGTGTTGCCTGCCTGACGAAGCAGATGGCGGAGTGCACGCTCCTGGTGATTGCGGCGCAAAAGATCGGCGCCGTATGCATGCCAGTGAACTGGCGCCTCGCGCCGCCGGAGGTCGAATACATCATGAACCACGGTGAGGCGCGCTTCCTGATGACCGATGCCGAATTCTCGGGCACCGTCGAAGCGATCAAGACGCCAGGCGTTCTCAAAACGGTCTCGACCCTGCCTTCCGGCGGGCGCGAATCGCTTTCCGAATGGTGTGCACCGTTTTCCGACGCTGCGCCCGAGTACGAGGCCAGCATGCACGACCCGGCCCTGCAGCTCTATTCGTCCGGTACGACCGGGCTGCCGAAAGGCGTGGAGATTTCGCACCGCAACCTGATCGGTGTATGCGAGACGATCGGCAAGGGCTACGGATATGCGGAACGCCCAACCGTAACGCTGAACGTGGCGCCCACCTTCCATATCGGCGGGCTTGGCATGTCCTTCGTTGCCCTGTATGCAGGCGGGGCGACGGTGACCTATCCGGATTTCAATCCGCCGCAAGTCGTCGCCGCATTCGCCGAACATCACGTCACCCATTGCTTCCTGGTGCCCGCGATGATCCACATCCTGCTGCAGGTACCAGGGGTGGAAGACACCGATTTTTCCGCGCTGCGCGTCATCGGCTACGGCGCGGCCCCGATCAGTGAGAAGGTACTGACCGACGCGCTGCGCGTCTTCCGCTGCAAGTTCGTGCAGAACTACGGGCTGACCGAAACCACCGGCACAGTGGTCGCACTGCCGCCGGAAGACCACGAACCCAACGGCCCGCGTGCCCACCTGTTGCGCGCCGCCGGGAAACCGTGTGACGGCACGCGGCTGCGTGTCGTCGACATCGGCACCGGCAAGGACCTGCCGGAAGGGCAGATCGGCGAAATCTGGATCCATTCGCCGCAGAACATGATCGGCTACTGGCGCAATGAAAAGGCGACGCGCGAAGCCTTTCCGGAAGGGAAGGACGGCGAAACCGGCTGGTTCCGGACGGGCGATGCCGGCTCGCTGCGCGACGGCTATCTGTTCATCGAAGACCGCATCAAGGACATGATCATTTCCGGCGGCGAAAACATCTATCCGGTCGAGGTTGAAAACGCGCTGATGAAGCACCCTGCGATTCTCGACTGCGCGGTGATCGCCGTGCCGGACGACAAATGGGGCGAAGCGGTCAAGGCCTGCATCGTGCCCCGGCAGGGCAGCAAGGTGGACGAGAAAGACGTCATCGATTTCTGCCGCGAGCAGCTCGCGCACTACAAGTGTCCGCGCTCCATCGACATCCTGGAAACCTTGCCCCGCAATCCGAGCGGCAAGCTGCTGAAGAACGTACTGCGGCGTCCCTACTGGGAAGGCAGGACGCGCAGCGTGAATTGATCCTGCTGTTGCGGCGGTCACTCGACCGCCGCAACCTGCACTGCCTAGCCGGCAATCACCGCAGACGCACCGCCATCAACCGGGATGAACACGCCAGACATATGCTTGCCGGCGTCGCTGGCGAGCAGGAGCAGCGGACCTTTCAGGTCCTCGTCGTCGCCCAGCCGGTTAAGCGGGATGTTTTCCTTGATGTTGTCGGCACCCAGATGGTCGATCATGCCGTTCGCCATCTTGCTCGGGAAAACGCCTGGCCCGATCGCATTGACATTGATCCCGTAGCGCCCCCATTCCGCCGCCAGCGCCCGGGTGAACGTCAGCACCGCGCCCTTGCTGGTGTGATAGCCGATGGCCTGCATCAACTTGACGTTGCCGCCCAGTGCCGCGACCGAAGCGATATTGACGATCTTTCCGCTTTTGCGCGGGATCATGCTGCGCTTGCCGATTTCACGGGTCAACAGGAACAGTCCACGCACATTCAGGTTCATGACCTTGTCCCAGGCGTCGATCGGATGTTCTTCCGCCAGTGCGCCCCACGTCGCGCCGGCATTGTTAACGAGGATATCGACATGGCCGAGGCTACCCAGCGCCGCATCGGCAAGCGCCATCACATCCGCTTCGCGGCTGACGTCGGCGACGGCGGTGAGGACGTCGATTCCGGATGCCTTGAGTTCAGCGGCGGCGCGCTCGAGTTCGTCAGCTTTCCGCGCACTGATCATCACGCGCGCCCCGGCTTCGCCAAGCGCATGCGCAATCTGCAGCCCGAGGCCGCGCGAGCCGCCGGTGACGAGCGCGGTACGGCCATGGAGGTTGAACAACTGCTGTACGGTCCTTGCTTGCATTCGGGTCTCCTTTGTTGTGGCGGTTACAGGCACCGCTCGTCGAGGTCATGGCAGGTCAGGTCCCGGCGGGCCGCAACGGCCAGCCAGGCATGGATCTTCGGCAGCTCGTAATGGAAGAAGTAACGCGCCGCGGCCAGCTTTCCTTCCCGCAGCATGTCGTCGGCAATGTCGCAGGCGGCCAGTGCGACGTCGAGCCATAGCCACGCGAGCACCACATGACCGAAGCCCTGCATGTACGGCGTGGCATTGGCGAGTGCCTGCGAGGGCGAGGCGTCTTCCCAGGCGGAGGTCGTTGCCTCCAGCAATTCCGCAAGCGCGCCGTCCAATGCGCTTGCGTGGTCCCGCAGGCCTTCGACGCCCCAGGCGCGGGTTATCGTGTCCCGGACCCGCGCCGCCAGCAGTGCCATCGCACGGCCTTCCTGCATTCGCACTTTCCGGTGCAGCAGGTCCAATGCCTGGATGCCATGGGTGCCTTCATGGATCATGTTGAGGCGGTTGTCGCGCCAGTACTGTTCCACCGAAAAGTCGCGGGTGTAACCGTAGCCGCCGTGGATCTGGATCGCGAGGCTGTTGGCTTCCAGGCACCATTCGCTCGGCCAGCTCTTGGCAATGGGAGTGAGGATCTCCAGCAGGAGGCCGGCCTGCGCCGCTTCCTCCGGCCCGGCGGTTTTCTGGTCATCGACCAGGCGCGCGCAATAGAGCTCGAGCGCAAGTGCCCCTTCGCAATAGGCTTTCTGTGCCAGCAACATGCGACGGACATCGGCGTGCTCGACGATGCGTGCCTGGGGCTGCGACGGATCCTTGCCGGCGGGGCCGACCGGACGTCCCTGCGGCCGCTGGCGTGCGTACTCCAGCGAGGCCAGGTAACCGGCCATGCCCAGCATCGTCGCCCCGAGTCCAACCTCGATCCGCATCTCGTTCATCATGTGGAACATCAGGACGAGGCCCTGGCCGACCTTGCCGACGAGATAACCGACGGCACCATCGCCCCCGGGAACGGGAAAGCGTCCCTCGCCGAAATTGAGCAGGGTATTGACCGTTCCCCGGTTTCCAAGCTTGTGGTTCAGGCCGACCAGCGCGACATCGTTGCGCGCCCCGGTCTTTTCCCCACGTTCATCCACCATGAAGCGCGGCACGATGAACAGCGAAATGCCGCGCACGCCCGGCTGCACCTTGCCATCTTCGTCCGGCGCCTTGGCCAGGACGAGGTGGATGATGTTGTCCGTCAGTTCATGCTCGCCCGCGGAGATCCACATCTTTGTCCCGCGCAGGCGGTAGCGCGGGCCGAGCGGGTCGTCCTTGTAACCGTCGCCGTCTGGCAGCGCGCGGGTGGCAATGTCCGACAGGCTGGAGCCCGCCTGGGGCTCGGAAAGGCACATCGTGCCGAATGCACGGCCGCCGTAGATCGCGCCGGCGAAGGCTTCCTTCTGGCGCGGAGTGCCGTGCGCCATCAGCAGGCTGGCGTTGGCGGCGGCAATCATCGGGTAGCCGAAGAGGGCATTGGCCGCCATCGAGAAGAAGGCATTGGCAGCGCGGTCGACCACGAAAGGCAATTGCATCCCGCCGGCATCCGCGTCCTGGGTCGCGGTCATCATCCCCGTCGCAAGGTAGGCGCGCGAGGTGGAAAGGGCGGCCGCGGGCAGCACCACGCGGCCATCCTCGAGATACGGTTCCTCGACATCGGAAATCCGGTTGTGTGGCGCAAATTCCTCGCGCGCGACGCGCTCGCACATGTCCAGGACCGAGACGAAGGTCTCGCGTCCATGCTCGGCGAAGCGGTCTCGCCGGGTCAGTGCTTCCACCCGCAACCAGTCGAATAGCAGGAAGTCTACGGTCGGGCGCATGGAAACTCCTTTCCCTTACATGAAGGCCGATGCGGCCTGCAGCCGCGTCCGGCATTCGGACACCATGCGTTCGATCAGTTCGGCGCAGGTCGGGATATCGTCGATCAGGCCGACCACCTCGCCGGCCCACACCAGTCCGGCGTCCATGTCGCCGGTTTCGAGGGCCGCCCGGCCGCGCTGGCCGGACACCAGCGGCCGGATTTCCTCGAAGGTACAGCCGCCGGGACGCCGCTCCATCGACACGACTTCGTCCGATATCGAGGTCTTGAGCACCCGCCCCGTGTTATGCAGGGTGCGGAAAATCAGGTTGGTATCGCGTTCGGACGCGCGGACCAGTGCCTGCTTGATGTTGTCGTGCAGCGGCGCTTCCTTCACTGCGCAGAAGCGCGTGCCCATGTTGACGCCCTCGGCACCGAGCGCCAGTGCCCCGGCCAGTCCCCAGCCGTCGCCGATGCCGCCCGAGGCGATGACCGGGATCTTCAGCTTGCGTGCGGCAATCGGGATCAGCACCAGCCCGCCGACGTCGTCTTCGCCCGGATGGCCGGCACACTCGAAGCCGTCGATACTGATGATGTCCACGCCGTTTCGTTCGGCGGACAGGGCGTGCCGTACGGAGGTGCATTTGTGCACGATGCGGATCCCGTTTTCCTTAAAGCGCGCAATGAAATCCTTTGGACTGTTGCCAGCCGTTTCCACGACCTTGATGCCTGACTCGATGATGGTCTCGACGTACTCCGCATACGGCGGCGGCTTGACGGAGGGCAGGATGGTGAGGTTCACCCCGAACGGCTTGTCGGTCATCTCGCGGCAACGCCGGATCTCGCGGGCCAGCGCTTCCGGCGATTCCTGGGTAAGGGCGGTCAGGATGCCCAGGCCGCCGGCATTGGATACCGCCGACGCCAGTTCGGCCCGGCCGACCCATTGCATGCCTCCCTGGATGATCGGGTAGCGGATGCCCAGCATTTCTGTCACTCGGGTTTTCATTCAGATCTCCTCTGGTTGTTCTTCGCAGTATTGATGCGCGGCAATTGCGCGCCGGCGGCAGGGACTGTGGACATTTTCATCGAGCAGGTGCCGCGATTCGTCGTCCGAAGCGACGATTTCAGGCCGGGCACCCGGCCGCGTGAGCAAATCGTCTATTTCGACGATGCCGGCAACCGGGACGCGGGATAGGCTCACCCAAAACCAATCCGGCCGATTACCAGGCCGGTACACCAAGGAGACATCGTGCCGGCATCCCCCCTGAATGTCGTCGAGCGCCTTGCCGACGGCCTCGCCATCGTCCGCCTGAACCGCCCCGATCGCCTGAATGCGCTCAGCCAGGAAGCCGTCTCGGCCCTGACCGCCACCCTGGACGAGATTGCCCGGGATGACAGCCTGCGCGTCGTGATCCTGACCGGCGAGGGGCGCGGCTTCTGCGCCGGCTGGGACCTGAAGTCCAAACTCCAGGGAGAGGACGGCGGCGAGTCGGGCGTCTCCGGCCTCTACGGTGGCCAGGAGCGCTTTGCAGGGATGATCCGGCGCCTGCGCGAAATGGGCAAGGTCGTGATCGCTGCCGTCAATGGCGTGGCGGTCGGTGCCGGCCTCGGGCTGGCGCTGGCGGCCGACATCCGTCTCGCAGCCCGCTCGGCGTCTTTCCATATCGGCGCGATCCGCATCGGCCTGACCGCCGGCGAATGCGGCATCAGCTACCACCTGCCACGCCTGGTCGGCGCCTCGCGCGCATTCGAACTCATGCTCACCGGCCGACCGGTCGACGCGGAGGAGGCCGCGCGCATCGGCCTGGTGTCCGCAGTGGCGGATGACGCATCGCTGATCGAGCGTGCCCGGTCCATGGCCGGCGACATCCTGCGGAACAGTCCGTATTCGGTCCGGCAGACCAAGCGGCTGATGTGGGCGAACCTGGAAGCGCCCAGCCTGGACGCGGCGATCGAACTGGAAAACCGCGCGCAGGTGCTGGCCTTGCTGACTGATGACTTCGCGGAAGCATCGGCGGCATTTGCGGAGAAACGGCCGCCGCGCTTTACCGGGCGCTGACGTCCCGGTACTCGATTGTCCAACCGCCCGGGCTACCCCGGACATAACAACAGGAGGGGAACACGATGAGGAATCAGTTCAGCAGGAAACAGTTTGGCCGGCAAACGGCGATCTGCCTCGCGGCGGCGGGCATCTGGAGCGGCCTGGCCAATCCGGCGCAGGCGCAGGAAAGCTTCAAACTCGGCGTCGTCACCTTTCTTTCCGGCCCGGCGGCGGAGAGCTTCGGCGTACCGGCCGCCAATGCGGCCAAGGTTATGGTCGACGCCTTCAACAAGGGCGCAGCGCCCAAGCCCTACGACAAGAAAGGCTTCGGAGGCATGACGGTGGAAACCGTGCTGGTCGATGAAGCGGGCGGCGCGACCAAGCAGGTGCAGGAACTGCGCAACCTCTACCAGCGCGAGAACGTGGATGCAGTCGTCGGTTACGTCGGTTCCGGCGATTGCCTCGCCGTCGCGCCAGCGGCCGAGGAGATGAAGAAATTCCTGGTGCTCTTCGACTGCGGTTCGCCGCGCATCTTTGAAGAGGCGAACTACAAATATGTGTTCCGTACCGCGTCGCACGGCGCGATGGACAACGTGGCACTCGCACGTTACCTCAAGTCGCGCAATGTGAAGATCGATTCGATGAACCTGATCAACCAGGACTACGCCTGGGGACATGATTCGCGGGCCGACTTCGTGGCTGCGATGCAGCAGCTGTATCCGAACGCCAAGCCGGCTGGCGACCTGCTGCCGAAGTTCGGCGCGGGCCAGTACGGCACCGAAGTCTCGGCGCTCGCGCGCCAACCGGCCGACATCGTGTATTCGAGCCTGTGGGGCGGCGACCTGGCCGCCTTCGTGCTGCAGGCCGCCCCGCGCGGCCTCTTCAAGCGCAGCCAGCTGGTGTTGAGCGCCGGCGACCATGTGCTGCCATCCCTCGGCGACAAGATGCCCGACGGCACCATCCTTGGCGCGCGCGGCGCGTACGGCATCCTTGCGGCGAAAAGCCCGTTGAATGACTGGTTCTGGAAGACCTACCAGGACGCGCACGGCCAGGCGGCGGTCGTCCAGGCCAGCTATCGGATGGCGCAGGCGTTGCTCGGCGTGAAACTGGCCGTCGAGAAGGCGATGGCGAAGAACGGCGGAAAGAAGCCGAATGCGGACGAGCTGGCCGAGGCGCTGCGTGGCCTGGAATGGGATTCGCCGGGCGGCAAAATCCAGATGGCGCTCGCAGGCGGCCAGCAGGCGATCCAGCCGATCGCGATCGGACGCACGAAGTTTGACGCCGGCAAGAAGATGGTCGTGGCCGAGGATGTCCAGCATTTCAAGGCGGAATGCGTGAACCCGCCGTCCAACATGAAGAGCCTTGAGTGGATCAAGGCCGGCTTCCCCGGCGCGCGCTGCGACTAAGCTGCCACACCATACAGGCAAGGGCAGGGCGGCCGCGTTCACCGGCGCACCCGTCCTTGCCCGTCACTTCATGACAGGGAGGTTTCCTTGGATCTCGTTCTGACCATCGGCATCGACGCCTTGACCTACGCGTCGTGGCTATTCATCGTTTCCCTCGGACTGACCCTGGTGTTCGGGGTGCTCAAGATCCTCAACATGGCGCACGGCAGCATCTACGCGCTGGGCGCATACGCTGCCGCCAGCGGTGTTGCCCTGTTCTCGTCATGGGGCTGGTCGCCGGCGTCCTCGCTGGTGGCGATGCTGCTAGCGGCCGCGGTCGTGGCCGCCGTCGTGGGGCCCTTGCTCGAACGGACCTTGCTGGCGCGCTTCTACGGGCGGGACGAGGTGCTCCTGCTGCTGGTCACGTACGCCCTGTTCCTCATCCTGGAAGATGCGACCAAGCTGATCTGGGGCGTCAACCCGTACTACGTGTCCGAACCGTACAGCCTGCTGGGCAACATCGAGATCGGCCACCTGACCTTCGTCGGTTACGACCTCGCACTGGTCGGACTGGCCGCCGTGTGCGGGCTGGTGGTGTGGCTGGGACTGAACCGCACGGTGGCCGGCAAGGTCGTCCTCGCGGTCATCCACAATCCGGAAATGAGCGCCAGCATGGGCGTCAACATCAACGTCGTCTACAGTGTCGCGTTCACCATCGGGGTGTTCCTGGCGGCGCTCGGTGGCGCCTTCACCGCCCCGATGATTTCCGTCCAGCCGGGCGTGAGCGTAAGTGTCATCATCGTCAGCTTTGCCGTGGTCATCATTGGCGGGCTGGGCAGCATCGAAGGCGCGGCGATCGGCGCCCTCGTCGTCGGACTGGCCCGGGCCGTCGCGGTGCATGTGATGCCGGAGATCGAGCTGTTCAGCATTTACCTGGTCATGGCGGCGGTGCTCGTGTTCCGTCCGGAAGGACTGTTCCAGAGCGTCAAGGCGAGGGTGATCTGACATGACGCCGACAAAAGCACTCCAACTGGCGCTGGCCGCCATCGTCATCCTCTTGCTGGCCGGCCTGGCAGCGCCGAAATGGCTGCTGTTCCTGGCGACCATGGCCGCCTCCCATGGTTTGGCGATCCTCGGCGTCGTCGTGCTGACGCGCGGCGGGGGCGCAACGTTCGGGCAGGGGCTGTTCTTTGCGATCGGCGCCTACGGTGCTGCCATGGCCTCGGTCCAGCTCGGGATCACGGACGCCGTCCTGCGGGCGCTGCTCGGGACCTTGAGCGCCGGCCTGATTGCCGGCCTCGTCGCCCCGCTGCTGGCCCGTTACCGCGGCATCTTTTTCGCCATGCTCACGCTGGCGCTGTCGATGGTGGCCTACGGCATCCTCAGCAAGTGGTCGGCGTTGGGCGGGACCGACGGTTTCAACCTGCCGCGCCCCACCGTGCTCGGGATGCAACTGGAAACGGTCTGGGCCGATTACATCCTCTATGGCCTCACGGTCATGTTTTCCGCACTGGCCGGCGCCGCGGTCGCCGTCTATTTCCGCTCTTCGTCAGGGCTCGCGTCGCTCGCCGTGCGAGGAAACGACCTGCGTGTCGAATACCTCGGTGCGTCGCCGCGTGCCTTGCTGGCGCTGAACTTCACCATTGCAGGGGCGCTCGGCGGCCTCGGCGGCGCTTTGACGGGCCTCGCCCTCGGACACGTCGATCCGCAGTTTGCCTACTGGACGACCTCGGGCGAATTCGTCTTTGCCGCCATCCTTGCCGGTTACCAGAGCGTGGCCGCCGTGTTCGTGGCGTCGCTGTTGCTCGAAGTCGTGCGCTCCTTCTCCAACCTGTATTTCCCCAACACCTGGCAACTCGCGCTGGGCGTGTTCCTGCTGCTGGTCGTCCTGTTCCGGCCGGGCGGCATCGGGTCGTTATGGTCGGGCCGCAAGGCCAAGCCGCCACTCCCGGACCCGGATGGCGAGCGCACCGTTTCCTGCAAGGAGGGCACCGCAACATGACGAGCCTGCTATCGGCAAAAAACCTTAACAAGCGCTTCGGCGCAGTCGTTGCCGCCGACAACATTTCCATCGACGTGCCGTCCGGCCAGAAGTTGAGCCTGATCGGCAGCAACGGCGCGGGCAAGACGACCTTCGTCAACATGGTCACCGGCTACCTGCGCCCGGATACCGGCAGCATTTCACTGGAAGGATCGGATATCACGGCCATGGCGCCGCGACATGTGGCGCGGCTCGGTATCTGCCGCTCGTTCCAGATCCCGCAACTGTGCCTCGAACTCACCGCGATGGAAAACCTGCTGGTCGCCGTTGCCGCCGCCCACCCGGCCGGCTTGTCAGTCTGGAAGCCGGCCGATGAGCCGGACCGCAAGCTGCGCGCCGAACAATTGCTGGAACGCTTCGGACTGGCCGCCTTTGCCGATCGCCGGGTGACGGAAATGCCCGGCGGCGTCCGCAAGCTGCTCGACATTGCGATGGCGATGGCGCGTCATCCCAAGCTGCTCCTGCTGGACGAACCGACCTCCGGCGTAAGCGCCGAGGAAAAGTTTGTTGCCATGGAACGCATCATGGCTGGGCTGTCGCACGAAGCGGTGACCGTCGTGTTCGTCGAGCACGACATGGACATCGTTGCCCGGTTTTCGGAGCGCGTGATTGCGTTCTACAGCGGGCGTATCATCGCGGATGCGACGCCGGATGCGGTATTGCAGAATCCGGAAGTGAAACGCTACGTCACGGGAGGCCACGCATGAGTACACAGGCATTGCTGACGGCTAACCGGCTGGAAGTGAGCATCCAGTCGATGGCGGCGCTGCGTGGTTTCTCGATCAGCGTCATGCCCGGCCAGATGGTGGGCCTGATCGGCCGCAACGGCGCCGGGAAGACCACCTTCATGCGCACGGTGATGGGCCACCTGAAGCCCGCCGGCGGCGAACTGCATTTCGACGGGGCGGATCTCGCTGCGCGCGCACGCCATCAGCGTGCGGCCGCCGGTATCGGCTATATGCCGGAAGACCGCGGCCTGGTGCCGCAACTGACCGTCGAAGAAAACATCCTGCTTCCGGTATGGGTATCGAAGACCCTGAAGGCGAAGGAGCGGCTGGATTTCGTCTACGGCCTGATGCCGGAAGTCGCCGACATGCGGGATCGCAAGGCACTCCTGCTGTCTGGCGGCCAGCAAAAGCTGGTCGCGCTCGGCCGCGCGCTCGCTGTCGGTACGCGCATGCTGCTGCTGGACGAACCCTTTGAAGGCGTCGCCCCGGCGCTGTCGCAACGCCTGTCGGAGGTCATCTTCGCGCTCAAGGGACAGCAGCTGTCCGTAGTCATTTCACAATCCGACCTGAATCATTCACGCACGCTGTTCGAACGCGAGTACGTGATCGAACGCGGAGCCAACATCCAGGCTCGTCACTGACCAACGATTTCATTCACTCCCCATCTCCAAGGACAACAACATGGATTTTGAATTCTCGCCTGACGCGCAGGCCATGCAGGACACGCTGAAGAAGTTCATGCAGCGCCACGTACTGCCGGCCAATCGCGAATGGCATCACCTCGCCGATAGCGGAACCTATCCGCTGCAGGTGATCGAACCGCTCAAGAAACTGGCCAAGGAAGCCGGACTGTGGAACCTGTTCCTTCCCGGCCTCAAGGAGGACGAGCCGGGGACGCGCATGAGCAACCTCGATTACGCGCCCATGGCCGAAATCATGGGCCGCATCCCCTGGGCATCGGAAATCTTCAATTGCAACGCACCGGACACCGGCAACATGGAGCTGCTGCACATGTTCGCCACGCCGGAGCAGGAAGAGCGCTGGCTCAAACCGATCCTGAACGGCGACATCCGCTCCTGCTTCGCGATGACCGAACCGGACGTGGCGTCATCGGATGCCACCAATATCCGCACGACGATCCGGCGCGAGGGCGACCAGTACGCGATCAATGGCCGCAAATGGTTCATCACCAATGCCGCGCACCCGGAATGCGCGTTCGCCATCGTCCTTGGCGTATCCGACGAACGCGACGACGCCGACCCGCATAGCCGCCACTCGATGGTCATCGTGCCCATGGACACGCCCGGCCTGCGCGTGGTGCGCAATGTACCCATCATGCATCACACCTCGCCCGAAGGACATTGCGAGCTGGTGTTCCGCGACGTGCGCGTGCCAGTGTCGAACCTGCTGGGACAGGAAGGCAAGGGCTTTGCGCTGGCCCAGGCACGCCTCGGCCCGGGGCGCGTGCACCACTGCATGCGCACCATTGGCCAGTGCGAGCTGGCGCTGGAACTGATGTGTGAACGCGCCTTGGAGCGGCGCACCTTCGGCAAGTACCTGAGCGAATTCTCGAACGTGCAGGACTGGATCGGTTATTCCCGCGTCGAAATCGACCAGGCCCGCCTGCTGGTGCTGCGCGCGGCATGGCTGATGGACAGGCAGGGCAGCCAGGCGGCGCGCATCGACGTCTCCGCCATCAAGCTCGTCGCCGCCCAATTGCAGACGCGGGTGCTGGACCGCGCGATCCAGGTCTTCGGCGCGATGGGCCTCACGCCGGATACGCCCCTGTCCTACCTGTGGACCTGGGGGCGGGCAATGCGCTTCTTCGACGGCCCGGACGAAGTCCACCTGCGCGTGCTTGCCCGCAATGAACTGGGCAAGGCCAAGGCAAACCGCGGGTCCACGCTGCCGTACTACCTTGTGCCCGAGGAGAACGCATGAGCATCCACGATACCGATGCGCCGCTGCGCTATTGGCGCGAAGGCGGCATCGCCCACATCCGTTTCAACCGTCCCGCCGTCCTGAATGCGATCGACGTCCCGACCGCGAACGGATTCCTTGAAGCCTGCCAGGCCGCCTCCGAGGACAAGGAGGTGAGGGTGGTGGTGCTCAGTGGAGAAGGACGCGCTTTCATAGCCGGCGGCGACCTTGCCGCGATGAAGGCAAACCCGGTCGATACGGCGCAAGCGCTGATCAAGGCGATGCATGGCGGGATTGCGCTGCTGGCGGGGATGAATGCGCCGGTTCTGGCCAGCCTGCAAGGGGCCGTGGCCGGCGGCGGACTTGGTGTTGCACTCGCCGCCGACCTGGCGATTGCGGCCGAGGGTACGCGTTTCAATCTTGCCTACGTCAACATTGGCGCAAGTTCCGATTGCTCGACCTCGTGGGCATTGCCGCGCCTGGTCGGCATGCGCAAGGCCATGGAGATTGCCTTGCTTGGCGAGACCTTCGACGCGGCGGAAGCCCTTCGCATCGGCCTGGTCAACCGCGTCGTGCCGGCCGCTTCGCTGGAGGAGGAAACCGCAAAACTGGCACGCAGGCTCGCGGATGGCCCGCCGCTTGCGCTGGGCAGGCTGAAACGCCTGATCCGCGACTCGCTGGACCGCAGCCTGCAGGAACAGCTGGATGCGGAGGCAGCAGGCTTTGCCGCCTGCGCCGCGACAGAGGATTTCGCGGAGGGGGTCGCCGCCTTTTTCGACAAGCGTCCGGCGCGTTACCAGGGACGATGACATCGGAGGGAGAATGAGCATCTGGGAGATCAGGCAACCGGCCACGCGCATGGAATCGCATTTCGGGGACCGCCTCGTGCAGTGCTGCGCGGAGCGTCCGGGCAGCGTCTATGCGATGTTTGCCGACGCCGTCGCGCGCAACCCCGACGGCGAAGCGGTGGTGTGCGGCGACCGGCGGTTAAGCTGGCGCGCGCTGCACGCCGAGGCCATGGCAGCAGCAGGCGGATTCGCGCAGCGCGGCATCGGCAAAGGGGATCGCATTGCCCTGCTGTTAGGCAATGACATCGAGTTCATGGTGGTCACCCTTGCCGGGGCGGCCCTCGGCGCGATCGTGGTGCCCCTCAGCATACGCGAGCAGGCGCCCGGCATCGCCTACATCCTGGAACACTGCGGTGCTTCCGCCATCGTCCACGACGCCGAGCTTGCCGATCGCTTGCCTGCGAAAGACCCGCGCGTGCGCATCTGCGTGGGGGATGACGGCGTCGCCACGCCGTTCGCGGCGCTGCTTGCCGGCCCCGCGCTCGGACAGCCTGCCAAGGTCGAGGAAGAGGACGTCGCGGTGATCCTGTACACCTCAGGCACCACTGGCCGGCCAAAGGGCGCGATGCTCACGCACTTCAACATCGTCCATTCCACCCTGCATTACGAAAGCACGATGGCCCTGACCGCTGCCGACCGCGGGGCGGCAGTCGTGCCGCTGTCGCACGTGACCGGCCTCGTCGGCCTCCTGATGGTGATGGTGCGCGTTGCCGGCACGTTGCTGGTGACACCGGCCTTCAAGGCCGCCGACTTCCTTGCCTTCGCCGAACGTGAACGCATGACGTTCACGGTGATGGTGCCTGCCATGTACAACCTGTGCCTCCTGCAGGAAGGTTTCGGCCAGCGCGACTTGTCCGCCTGGCGCGTAGGCGCCTATGGCGGGGCGCCTATGCCAACGGCGACCATCGATGCGCTTGCCGGCCAGCTGCCCGGCCTGGTCCTCATGAATGCCTACGGAGCAACCGAAACAACCTCGCCCTCGACCCTGATGCCGCCCGGCCAGACGGATGGCCACCGCGACAGCGTGGGAAGGACGGTGCAGTGCGGGCATATCCTCATCATGGGCGAAGACGGCCGCGAAGTGCCGCGCGGCGAAACCGGCGAAATCTGGATCGGGGGACCGATGGTGGTCAAGGGTTACTGGGATAACCCCGCGGCGACCGCGGAGAACTTCACCGGCGGCTACTGGCATAGCGGCGATATCGGGAGCATGGACAGCGACGGCTACCTCTATGTGTTCGACCGCCGCAAGGACATGCTCAACCGCGGCGGTTACAAGATCTACAGTGTGGAAGTGGAGAACACGCTGTGCCAGCATCCCGCGATCCTGGAAGCGGCCGTGGTCGGCAAGCCGTGCCCGGTGCTGGGCGAGCGCGTGCATGTGTTCGTGACGCTGAAGGAGGGTATGCGGCTGGATCAGGAGGAACTGATCACGTTTTGCGCTGAACGCC
The DNA here is from genome assembly GCF_048799745.1 of Noviherbaspirillum sp. ST9. Lineage (NCBI taxonomy): Bacteria > Pseudomonadati > Pseudomonadota > Betaproteobacteria > Burkholderiales > Oxalobacteraceae > Noviherbaspirillum > Noviherbaspirillum sp. ST9. Next base: position 464,074 of record NZ_JBLWFR010000002.1, read on the forward strand.
TGGCCGACTACAAGGTTCCGGAGAGCGTCACCTTGCGCAGGGAAGCGCTGCCCAGAAATGCGAACGGTAAGCTGCTCAAGCGTGAGCTGCGGGATCAGTTGCTGTCCGACCAGAAGGCGACCGCGTGAGCGATGCGGCAGCGCGAGATGCGCCGCTTGCCGGGATCGGCTGCCTGGTGCTTGCCGCAGTCACATGGGGATGCAGTTTTCCGGTCGGGAAGGCCGCGATGCTTGTTGTCGATGCCTATTTCCTGACAGCGATCCGCTACGGTTTCGCCGCCGCGGTGTTGCTGGGCGTGCTGTTGCATACCGAGGGCGCGGCGGCGCTGCGTTGCGACGGCCGCCCGCTGCTGGTTGCATTGCTGGGGGTGATCGGCATCGGCGGCGGGGTGCTGATGATGTTCATCGGACTGCACCACACGCAGGCTGAACACGCCGCGGTCATTGTCGCAACGCAGCCGTTGGTCGCAGCCTTGCTCGGATGGGTGATCCGCAAGCAGCGTCCGGGCAGGGCAACCCTGTTCGCGATCGGCCTCGCCTTCACCGGCGTCGCACTGGTCGTCACGCGCGGTGACCCATCCAGCCTTGCGGGAACGGGGTCGGCGATCGGAGATCTGCTTGTGCTGGGCGCGGCCCTGTGCTGGGTTACTTATACGCTCTGCGCCGCCGCGTTTCCTTCCTGGTCGGCTTTGCGCTTCACCGCGCTGACCGCGGGTGCCGGGGCACTCTTCGTGGTCGCCGCCACACTCGTGGCAACACAGCTTGGTGTGGCGGCGGTGCCAACGTCCGGCCAATTGCAATCGGTCGCCTGGCAGATCCTGTTCGTCACCTTCGGTGCCGCGCTGCTGGGCACCCTGTGCTGGAACATCGGTATCCGGCGGGTCGGCGCCGGCGGCGTGCTTTTCATCAATTTCGTTCCCATCACGGCCTTTATCATCGGGATCATGCAAGGCTACCGGTTCAACTGGGCGGAGGTGGTCGGCGCCGCACTGGTCATCATCGGCCTGCTCTCGAGCCGGATTGGAACGGCAAACCAGAAAGGAGACACAGGATGAACGACACTTTTCAGGCGCTTCGCTGCCATAGCCTAGGCGATGTTCTCCGTCGGACCGCACAGCGCATGCCGCGCAAGACAGCGATCGTTTGCGGCAACGTGTCCTGGACATATGCGGAATTCGATACCGTGTGCACAAGGCTTGCGCACGCGTTCATCGCCCGCGGCGTGGCAACCGGCGATCGGGTCGCAATCCTGGCGCGCAACTCGCATGCGTTTGCTGCGGCGCGATTTGCCCTCGCAAGGATGGGGGCTGTCATCGTGCCGATCAACTTCATGCTGAATGCGGACGAAGTGGCGTTCATCCTCAAGAGTTCGGGCGCCAGGACGCTGCTGGTCGGTGCGGGATTCGAGTCGCTGGCTGCAGCCGCCGCGGAGAAGGGGACGACGGTCACTGACAGGATCTGGCTGCCCGGCGAGGAAGAGGGGAGTCCGCCGCCGCACATGGACACGTTCGACGATCTGCTGCGCAACGAGCCGGTAGCCACCGAACTGCCTGCCGTCGATGCGCGTGCCCTGCTGCAGATCATCTATACAAGCGGTACCGAGTCCTTGCCCAAGGGCGCGATGCTGTCGCACGAAGCGGTACTGTGCGAGTACGTGAGCTGCGTGGTGGAGGGCAGCATTGCCGCCGGCGACGTCATGCTCCATGCCTTGCCCTTGTACCACTGCGCCCAGCTGGATGTCTTCCTTGGGCCAGCCGTGTATCTTGGCACAACCAGCATCATTACGGGACAACCGCGGCCGGATGTGATCCTGCCGTTGATTGAACGCTACCAGGTCAATTCCTTCTTCGCACCGCCCTCTGTCTGGATCGCCCTGCTGCGCGCGCCGCAGTTCGATACCACCAACCTGGAGTCCCTGGAAAAGGGCTACTACGGCGCATCCATCATGCCGGTCGAAGTCCTCAAGGAGATGCAGGTGCGCATGCCCCGGGTGCGCTTGTGGAATTTCTATGGCCAGACCGAAATCGCGCCGCTCGCCACCGTCCTGTATCCGGAAGACCAGATGCGCAAGGCGGGATCCGCAGGGAGACCGGTGCTGAACGTCGAGACGCGCGTGGTCGATGAAAACATGAACGACGTGGCGCCCGGTGAAATCGGCGAAATCGTGCATCGCTCGCCGCAACTGCTGGAAGGCTATTACAACGATCCGGAGAAAACCGCGGCGGCGTTCGCCGGCGGCTGGTTCCACAGCGGCGACCTTGCCGTGCGGGACGAAGAGGGCTACATCACTGTGGTGGACCGGAAGAAGGACATGATCAAGACGGGCGGCGAAAACGTCGCCAGCCGCGAGGTGGAGGAAATGATTTTCCGCCTGCCTGCGGTATCCGAGGTCGCCGTCATCGGCTTGTCCGACCCCTACTGGGTGGAAGCAGTGACCGCCGTGGTCGTGTTGCGGCAGGGGCAGTCCGCGACCGAGGAAGACGTGATCGGCTTCTGCAAGGCAAATATGGCGACGTTCAAGGTGCCGAAACGCGTAATCTTTACCGACGCCTTGCCAAAGAATCCCAGCGGAAAATTGCTGAAGCGTGAGTTGCGAAAGCGCTATGAGGGCTGACGCACTTCGGCCTCATGGAATGCTGTCTGCATTTATTCCGGAAGAGGTATTTCCGGCGCGATTTCTGCTTTACTTGCAGATTGCGAGGCTGCGACTGAAGTAAAGGTGCAAATGATGGGTACCAGGATTCACGACTTGGAGCAACGCATAGCGAAGCTGGAAAAGATGCTCGAAGAAAAGTGCAACAGCCTGGCTTCAGCTCAAACTGCACTTACCGACGAGAAAGCACGGCTCGATGAAATAGCGAGGGTGTATCAGACAACGTTCGAGCTGGCCGCGGTAGGAATTGCCCATATCACCCTTGACGGGAAGTGGCTTCGGGTGAACACCTTTCTTTGCGACATGCTGGGCTTCAGCAGGGAAGAGCTCCAGACCAAGACGTTTCAGGAACTCACGCACCCGGACGACCTTGCAACGGACCTGAAATTGGTCGACGAGCTGCTCGCGGGTCAGCGCAAGTCGTACTCTCTCGAAAAGCGATACCTGAAAAAAAACGGTGAGCTGGTTTGGGGGAACCTGACGGTTTCCCTCGTTCGGGATGCGAGAGGATTGCCGGTTCATTTCATTTCCATTGTCGAAGACATCGATGCAAGGGTGCGTGCAACGGCTCAAGTAGATCAAAGCCGTGCGCACCTGAAGGCGGTGCTCGACAGCCTCAGCGAAGGCGTGATCGTATTCTCCCATCAAGGCGAACTGCTTGAGGCCAATCCGGCAGCGATGAGACTGTTTGAATACGAATCCCAGTCCAACATCAATTCGGCACCAACGGCACTTACCGACTCCTTTGAAGCCTGTACGCTCGATGGAGAACCGGTTCCCGTGGAAGACTGGCCGATCTCCAAGCTGCTGCGCGGTGAAGCGGTCGTCAACGCCGAGCTCATCGTGCGGCGCCGGGACTCGGGCAGGAGATGGGTAGCCAGCGTATCCGGCACATTGGTTGACTCCCCCGCGGTTGCCGGTCCGCTGGCGGTGCTGACCATCAAGGATATTACCAAGCGCTGGAAGGCCCAGACCGCCCTTCGCATGAGCGAAGAACGTTTGCGCCTGGCGTTCGATCACATCCCGGACATGGTGGTGATTTACGACGCAGGCCAGCGCATCCAGTACGTCAACCTGGCAGCTGCCTACAGCATGCGCAAGCATCCCATGCATTTGATCGGACAGCATGTCAGGGAAGGCTCCCCCCAATCGATCTGTGCTGTATGGGAGGACCTGGTCATCGAAACGCTGGCGTCCGCCATGGAACAGGCAAAGGACGTGGAATTTCCGACGGATAAGGGTCTTCGAAACCTGAGGGTGACCTGCGTGCCTATCACGGAGGGCGACCAGTCGGTGCGGGAAGTGATGGTGATTTGCCATGACTACAGCGAGCGTCGCCACGCCGAAGAAAGGATTCGGCAGGCGGCGCTCCATGATCCGCTGACAGGCTTGCCGAACCGGGCACTGCTCTTTGAGTATGCGCGGCATATCTTTGCCGGTGCAAAGCGCAGCCGGCAAGAAGTATCGGTGTTGTTTATCGACCTCGACCGATTCAAGCCGATCAATGACATCCATGGTCACGAGGCGGGTGATGCCGTCCTGCGCCAGGTCGCAAGCCGCCTGAAAAGCAGTATCCGCGGTGAGGATATCGTGTTCAGGCTGGGGGGAGACGAATTCCTTGCACTCGTTCCGCATCGGGACGATGCGCATTCCGGCGAGAAGGTCGCACAGCATCTCATGGAGGCGGTGAACCGCCCGTACCGGCTGGGTTCGATCGAGCTGACATTGTCCTGCTCCATCGGCATCAGTATCTACCCGCAGGACGATGTGGAGATCGATACACTGATCGGCTACGCGGACGCTGCCATGTACGTTGCGAAGCAAATGGGACGTAATACGATCCAGCTCTACACGTCCTCCCTAGCCAAGCGTGTCTACATGCAGTCCATCATTGAGGATGGGATAAAGAACGCGCTCAAGCACGACGAATTCTCGCTTTGCTACCAACCTCTGATTGACATGGGGTCGAACCAGGTCGTCAGCGTTGAAGCGCTGCTTCGGTGGCCGGGTAATGGAATCGGTCCCGAGCGCTTCGTTCGCGTCGCCGAGGCGACGGGACTGATCGAGCGACTAGGGGAATGGGTCTTTTCGCGGGCGTGCCGTCAACACTCCGCATGGATAGGGGAGGGCCTGCCGGCAATTCCGATTGCGGTAAACGTATCGCCAATGCAATTTCGCAAACGCGATTTTGCCAGCTACCTCGAGTCGACGCTTCAAGATCACTGCGTCGCTTCCAAAGGCATGCAGATTGAATTGACTGAAACGGCGGTCATGGAAGACATTGACCATGCAATCAGCCTGTTGAACAAGCTGCGCAGCAATGGCATCAAGATTTCGTTGGACGACTTCGGCACTGGCTATTCCAGCCTCAATTACCTCAGCCGACTGCCCCTCGACAAGATCAAGGTCGACAAATCCTTCGTTCACCGTCTGCAGCACGACAACGCGAGTCGCGCAATCATTGAAGCGATCATTGCTCTCGGTCGCACGCTCCAACTGGAAATCGTCGCCGAGGGGATTGAGTCGGACGCGGTGGTGAAGTACTTGCGCGGCCACGGGTGCCATCAGGCGCAGGGGTACCATTTTTGCAAACCCATTGCGGGCGACCAGTTTGTGACGTGGTATCGCGAGCATGCGGCATCGTTGCACTGACGCTGTAGACGAACCCGGAGTGCCGACGCCCATATGTCCTTCAACGCTTCAGCGTTTGCTTCGCTAGCACCGACGAAGTCGGCAAGATATGTTGTCCGCACTGCAGCTCGGAGCGCTGGGTAACCGCGAGTCACGGCTATCGCGCCACGGCTTTGTCGACGGAATCAGAGGAATGGCTTAAGAGCGTCGCTTAGTTTGGCAGGAAGTCATCGACGAAGGCAACACGCTTGATCTCGCAGAGCGTAGCGGCCTTGGGACTGACGCCAGCGACGGAATGGGGCGTGGCGAGTACGCGAGCGAGCGGAAAACCGCAATCGCTGTAGGCTCGTCTGTTCGCCATTCGGCGATTCGGAAGCGCGAGAAAGATGCACCAGCGGTTCGGCTTACCTGTCAAGATGTCCAGAAAATGGTGGATCAACGTGTCATCTGGTTAACGTTCGCCACTTCGATTGTGGCGATTCTTGGGGCTGTTGCCTGTTTCATATAGCAAACGCTTCAGTACTGGGTGTTTGTACCCGGGAGGGAAAACTCTTGGAACGAATTTAAATACATGGCAGTAATAGGGTCTATGTATGAGATTTACTTCCAAAAATTTCTACAAATTGCTTCCGCTTACTGTGGGCGGTCGTGGGGAACAAAGTTCGAACCGCCCAAGAATACGAAAATATTCGCATAATTTGTATTATGTCAAATTATGAAAACGGTTCGCCGCGTCGTTGCGAAGGCCCTCAGTTATCTGCAGCAAGCGGACACAATGCTCCTCTACAGAGCGTTCGCATAAGTTTCACTCTTTTTTTCGCACAAAGTTCACAGATTTCATATTCCGAAACGTTTTCTAATTCTGTGAATCTTGTGCGAGAAAAACCATGCTCATTTTTCTGATTCTGTGAAACTTGTGCGAACGCGGTCTCAGAACACGCAATGTTTCGCACCATGTTTATGGGAGGTACATGACGCCCTAATGGCTCTACACTTCTTGCCAAGAAGAAATGTCGGAGCGATCTTTCAACGATCGGGTCATGATGCCATCAAGCATTGAACGCATTCTCATCCTCGCAAAGACCTACCCATCGCCCAGTGCCAAGCACACGGAGACATCGTGCGTCGCCGGCATCAATGAAGCCGGCGTTCCGCGGCGGCTGTATCCCGTCCCGTTTCGGCTGATTTCGGGCGACCAACAATTCAAAAAATGGCAGTGGATTCGCGTTCGTATCGAAAAGAGCCCGGCCGACCACCGTCCGGAAAGTCATCGTGTATTCGTCGACACGATCGAGGTCGAGGACGTGCTGAACACGGAAAAACAGTGGGCTGCCCGGCGTCCGTGGATCAGCCGCCTCCCCACATTCGACGAATTCGCGGCGCTCGACGGCGCACGCGAGCAAAGCGGCATCAGTCTGGCACTGTTGCGTCCCAAGAGACTTGTCAAACTCGAGATTACGCCGGCAGACAGTCCGGAGTGGACCGACGAAGATCTGGCCAAGCTTCTGCAGGAGCAAAATCAAGGAAACCTGTTCGACCAGGAAGAAGAGAAAAAGCAGCTCAAGCTGTTAAAGAAGCTACCGTTCGATTTTTACTACCACTATGCCTGCGACATGCCTGACGGCGAACGGATCTACAAGCACAAGATCGTGGACTGGGAAGTCGGCATGCTGTTCTGGAACTGCAAGCGAAACCATCGCGATGGATGGGAAGCGCCCTTTCGCGCAAAGCTCGAGGCGGACTTGGCGGAAAAGGATTTGATGTTCATGATGGGGAACATCCACCGCTTCCAGCATCAATGGCTGATCATCAGCCTGATCTATCCGCCTAAACCAAGTCCAACTGAGGCACAGCAGCAGTCGCTGTTTTAAGCATCCGCGCCTGCAGATGTCGGACCGGCAGGCCGGCCACATTGCTCATGGCGTGAGCCACCATCGAGCGGTGGCAATAATTGTAGTCGGCCTCAAAGCACAACAAGGCGCAAGTCGTCGTCGCCGCCATTGCCGCCACTTCAGCGATGACGTCGTCCTGCAGCGCCAGAAAATGCAGGAACCCTTCCTTGTACCGGCTCCAGTCGCCGTCCGCGCGGTACTGGTCACGGATCGGTTTCGGGCACCCCAGCTCCGGGACATGCATGTATTCGAAGCCATGCAGGTTCAGTGTTTCGTGCAGTCCGTTCTTGGAAAATCCGGGTTTGCGCGACAGCGGAAGTTCACGGATGTCGACAATGGTCTCGACATTACCTTGGCGCAGCAGCGCCAGAAATCCAGTCATGTCGAGGCCTTCGTAGCCGATGGTAAGAATGCTCATGGGGGTGTCCTTTTGACGCCGAAGTTTACTCGAATTTGCGCCGCCCAGGCGCGTGATGTGGCCGTTGCCTGCGCACGGTCAGACCTTGCCGGCCGGTTGCTCTGTCATTCCCGGCGGCCCACCAAGATATGCACGCAGTTCGGTGACGACGGTCTGTTGCGCGGCCAGCGCGGCCTTGGCCGCCGTGGCGTCGAGCTGCGTCGCCTGCAATTGCCCCCGCAGATTGTCGATGGACTCCATCGCCGCCGCTAACTGCAGCTTGAGCTCGGTCATGCGGGCTTCGCGATCGGCCGCCTGCGCTTCCAATGTGCCACAGCGCTGTTCGACTACATGGGCCGCATCCAGTTTTTGCACCAACCTGCGGGCATTTTCCTGTTCATCGAGGAATGCCTGCCGCGCGTGCGACAGCTCGTTGACCAAACGTGCGCCTTCCTGGTTCAGCCGCGTAATATCTTCCTGCTTCACGACGACGGTCTGCTGCGCCTGCCGCAGTTCGGCCTGCAGCTGCTGAATCTGCTGTTCATGCCGCTGGTGGTCCTGTTCACGCTGGTCCTTCACCGATTGCCGGTAATGCGCCAGCGCTTCATACGCACGGCGATGCTTCTCTTCGAGGGATTGCCGGTGCGCTTCGTTTTCGGCGAGGCGCTCCTTCAGGTCCGCCACTTGCTGCTCACCAGTGGAGCGCGCGATCGTTTCCCGCTGAAGCGCCTCTTTGGTCCGGCTGTGTTCGGCTTGCTCATCCTGGAACGCTGCCTCTGCGTTCCGTGCCCGGTCGCGCCAGACGGTGCATTCCTGCTGCGCTGCGGCCAGCGCCTCGGCATGCTTGCGATTTTGTTCCGCCTGCTGTGCCTTGAGCGCGTCAATCTGGGCGTCGGCCTCCGCTTGCAACTGCGCTGCCAGGCGTTCAACGAGATTCTGTAGCGCGTCGCTGAGCGTCAGCTTACGGCCATCGGCGCCCTCTTCCTCCTCCAGCTCTTTCAGGTACTTGTGGATCGTGGTCTTGGAGCCGGTATTACCGAGCGCGACGCGCACCGCGTCAACCGACGGATGCTTGCCCAACGCAAGCAAGCTGTCGCGCGCCTTCTTGACGTCCGATTTGTAAAGTCCGCTGCGCCCCATGGCATCTCCCGCAGATAAAGTAATATATTACATACCACGTAATTACATAATAAATAGAAAGATAGCGCAAGTGGAAAATGGAGGAATGATGATGCTGGATAATGGCTATTTATCCGGTATTATGAGTGTGATGCGGCAATTTTGCCCTTTGAAACGGTGTAATTGCGGTACGAGCCCGACAAATTCCTCCATGACCTACCGTGGCCAAAATCGGTCGTAATCATCCTTGCCCCTGCGGGAGCGGGAAAAAATTCAAGCGCTGTCACGGTGCCATCCGAAATCGTGATCCCGGACTCTCGCCCGAATTGATTGCCTACGAGCGTCGGCTCGCGCAGATCGCCCAGCGGGAGCGGCAACAAGGATTGGGCCGTCCGATCATTTCCGGCGAACTCGGCGGACGGCGAATTGTCGCGGTCAAGAACCGCCTGCTGCACTCCGAAGGCTGGAAAACCTTCCACGACTTCCTCTTTGAGTACATCAAGATCGTCCTCGGCCGCGCCTGGGGCAACGCAGAAATCGCCAAGCCGCTAGCTGACCGCCATCCGATCCTGCAGTGGTACGATCGCCTTTGCCGTGCCCAAGCCGCCTGCGGAACGCCGGGAAAGATCTCCGAAATGCCCGCCAACGGCGCGGTGATGGCCTACCTGCTACTGGCGTATGACCTGTACGCGCTGGATCACAACGCGGAATTGCAGGAGAAGTTGGTGAATCGCCTGCGGCGCGCGGACCAGTTCCTGGCAGCCCGATACGAAGTGTTCGTCGCCGCAGCGCTGATTCGTGCCGGATTCACGATCGAGTTCGAAGACGAGGACGATCGCAGCACCTCGCACTGCGAGTTTGTCGCCACGTACATAAAGACGGGCAAGAAGTTTTCCGTTGAGGCCAAGTGCCGTGCCGAAAACGGGAAATTCCGGCTGGGAAAACAACTGTGCCGCGCATTGAAAAAGTCAGCAAACCATGAACGCATCGTATTCATCGAGCTGAATATTCCAGACACGATCGGCTCCAGCGGCATCCCGCGGGAACTGGAGAGCGCGATCGCTGCAGTTCAGGCCTTTGAGGGACGCAAAATCGATGGCCAGGTTTTACCCAGCGCCTATGTCGTCATCACCAATTCGCCGTGGCACTACCATTTGGAGGAGGAGCAGGTGCGCTTCTTTGCAGGTGCCGATGGATTCCAGATACCCGATTTCGGTCAGGACGTCCCCTTCCCGAGTCTGCGCGATGCCATTAACGCCAGGGAAAAGCATTGCGCCATATTTGCGATCATGGATTCGCTACGACAGCACCGCAACCCACCGGCCACATTTGACGGTGAGATCCCAGAGTTCGCTTTCGGGAACGCCGATGACCGCACCCGCCTCCTTATCGGACAACGGTACACGATCCCAGGCCCGGATGGAGCGTGTCGTGTCGGAGTACTGACCAGCGCTCTCGTCGACGAGGCAAAGTCCGTGGCGATGGCTGCCTTCTACTACGATGATGGTGGCGCCGACATTCAATCCGTTCCCCTGACAGCGGCCGAACTGAATGCCTGGCGCCAGCACCCGAATACATTCTTTGGCCGTACCGAGAATAGCCCGAGGATTGAAGACCCACTCGACTTGTATGATTTCATGTTGACCAGCTATTCAAAAACACCAGCCGAACGGCTACTGGAATGCCTGGCGAACGCTCCGGACGTCGCGCAGTTGCGCGGGCTGTCACAGCCGCAGCTGGCGAGCATTTATGCGGAGCGAATGGCGCTCGCGGCGTGGGCCCGGATGCACGATCGAAAAGCGGCAGGTACCAATGAGTAAGCTGGATCAATACGTCAACGCGGCTACCCGCGAAAACACCCGACAAAGTTACCAAGCCGCGGTACGCCATTTCGAGATCGAATGGGGCGGATTCTTGCCGGCGACGGCTGACAGCATTGCCCGGTATCTTGTGGACTATGCGGAAAAGCTGTCCATTAATACCCTTCGCCATCGACTGGCGGCACTCGCGCAATGGCATATTGACCAGGGCTTTCCCGATTCAACCAAGGCTCCCGTCGTCCGTAAGGTATTCCGCGGCATTCGCGCACTTCATCCCGCGAAAGAAAAGCGCGCCGAGCCGCTGCAGCTGGCAGAGCTCGAAAGAGTCGTAGGATGGCTAGATGCCGTTATATTCGAAGCTTCCCAACGCAAGGACCGCGAAACCGAATTGCGGCGGATTCGTGACAAGGCTCTGGTCCTCGTGGGATTTTGGCGGGGCTTTCGAGGGGATGAATTGACCCGGCTGCGCGTCGAGCATATTGACGTCGCACCAGGAGAAGGTCTGCGCTGCTACTTGCCGCATACCAAAGGCGACCGCCAGTATCGAGGCACGACGTTCAGCGCACCGGCACTGTCCAAGCTGTGCCCTGTCGACGCTTATGTCACGTGGATCTCTGCAGCACATCTCACGGATGGTCCAGTGTTCCGTGGCATCGACCGATGGGGGCATGTCAGCGACAAGGGTTTGCACCCAGACAGCCTGATTCCGCTCTTGCGCACCATTTTTATGGGGGCAGGCATCGCATCGGCCGACCGGTATAGTGGACACTCTTTACGGCGAGGCTTTGCCAATTGGGCGACTTCCAATGGATGGGACCTCAAGACCCTGATGGAGTATGTGGGCTGGAAGAATGTCCAGTCCGCCATGCGATACGTGGAAGCCGCAGATCCATTTGCGAAACGACGGATGGAGGCTGGCCTTCTCATTGCGGCGGAAAAGGGCTCAGGTGCATAGTGTGCGCAGGATGGGCCGCCACATGCCATTGCAGTGTAGATTGAACAGAAAGGCTCAACAGAAAAACGCGGCCATAACGCGCTCGTAAGGTCAAATTCAGCGAGAAACGATCTTTCGCTTGAAGGTACTCGCCACATCGGTGGTCATCCTAACAGTGTCGATCGGTTGGCCTGCGGCTCTTCGCGCAGCGACCAACATTGCGCGTCGGCGCACTTCCTCCAGTGTCTCGGAAATATTGCCTTTCAAGGCGCGATCCCATTCCTCAGCGGTAGCGCCAAGCACAGGTGTGCTCGGGGTAAGGCGCTTTGGATTCAGGAACCTATTCGGTTTGACATCGGACATGTCAATCTCGCAAAAATATACCGCAGACCAGGTCATTATAGCCTTCGGGGCGTGATACCGATGGCTTCCCTCACTGGGCGGCACTGCGGTCCTGAATTTGCTCGGCAGCGGTAGGTTCCAACGCTGTCGCAGCCAAACGGCTGTAGGTACGCGCCGCCTGACTGCGGGCCACCGATGCCACGTGGACCATACGATTACTTGCCGCCATCGCGCGGATGATAGTGCTTGCTCAAATCGTTCGCAGGATTTTTCTTGGCTGCGGCTGGTTTGTCTTCTGCCGCCTTCGGCGCCTTTGCCACTACGCCCATTTTCTCTTCCATATGGGAGTGCGGCTTTACCTTCGATTTTACTTCCGACTGCTGCGCGCTTGGGCCGGCACCCGAATCCGGGCTGTTGGATTGTGCCAGCGCAGTGAGCGACAAGGCGGTGGCAACGACGAACATGCCGGCGGCCAGTGTGGATCTCGTTTTCATGGTCAATTCCTCGGTTGTTGGGCGAATATGCGTTAGCGTGAAACTGAGAAAGATTGCCAGCGCCAAGTCAGTATGAAATGTCTCCACCGACCGCTTCCTTGCGAGAGAATTACATTTTTGTAATGTTGTTGGCGTCGGCAGGCGGGTCACGGATAATCCTGACTCGACCGCCACGCATGAGGAAAGAAAATGAAGATCCTGGTTGTCGAGGACGAACGCAAGATGGGTGACTACCTGAAACAGGGGCTCGATGAAGCCGGTTTCGTGGTCGACCTGGTCCGTGACGGGATTGACGGCTTGCATCAGGGATTAAACGGGGAATACGACCTGGCAATCCTGGATGTCATGTTGCCTGGAATGGATGGCTGGCAGATCCTGCAATCGATGCGCAGGGCCGGTAAGGAAATCCCCGTGTTATTCCTGACCGCGCGCGACCACGTAGACGACCGCGTCAAAGGTCTTGAAATGGGCGCCGACGACTACCTGGTCAAACCGTTCGCTTTCTCCGAACTGCTGGCCCGTGTACGGACGCTGTTACGGCGTGGAAGCAAGAGCCGGGGACCGGAAATCCTGCAGGCGGCCAACCTTGAAATGGACCTGCTGCGACGCCGGGTTACCCGCGGTGGCACGCGCATCGATTTGACGGCCAAGGAATTCTCGCTGCTTGAGCTGCTCCTGCGGCGCCAGGGTGAAGTGCTACCCCGCTCCCTCATCGCGTCCCAGGTCTGGGATATGAACTTCGACAGCGACACCAACGTGATCGAAGTCGCGGTACGCCGGTTGCGCGCCAAGGTCGACGATGACTTCCCGGTGAAGCTGATTCACACGGTGCGCGGGATGGGGTATGTGCTGGATTCGGATGGGCGGGATCGATGAAACGCCTCTCCCTGACCAATCGACTGACCTTGTTGTTCGCCCTCACATCGGCCGCGATGTTGCTCGGCCTCGGACTGGTGGTCAACACCCTTGTCGAGCGCCATTTTGCCGAACTCGACACTGAGGCATTGACCGGAAAGCTTGAACTTGCGCGCAATACGCTCGCCAAAGTCCGATCGAGAGCCGACATGGAGACGTTGCCGCAGCAATTGAATGCTGCACTGGTTGGCCACCCTGGCATGGCATTGGTAATCAGGTGGCCGGATGCGGCGACATTGATTACCGTCAGCGGCGAGGACTCCCCGGCCAAGCAGCTCATGCAGACCCGGGTGCGTGACGACGCCACGCCCGTACGGCAATCGGGTAACGACGGCAAGCCGTATCTGCGGATGGCTGCGACCGCCCCCCTTGAGTTCTCCGAAGCGCCACCGGCAATTGTTGATATCGCGCTCGATATTTCGCATCACGAGCATTTCATCTCGAACTTTCAGTTCGCACTGTGGCTCATCGTCATTCTCGCGGCAGTGGTCAGCGGGATCCTGGGACGCTTCGCGGTCAGGAAGGGACTGGAGCCGCTACGCGCAATCAACCATGCCGCGTCCGCGATAACTGCAAACCGCTTGGATCAGCGCCTGCGGGCAGACACGGTACCCGTCGAACTGGAGGAGCTGGTTCATACCCTGAACATGATGCTGGGGCGCCTGGAAGAGTCGTTCCAGCGACTGTCCGACTATTCCTCAGATCTTGCACATGAGTTGCGCACGCCGGTAAGCAATATGCTGATGCAAACGCAAGTCATCCTGTCCAAGGAACGTAGCGCGGACGAGTACCGGGAGATCCTGTATTCGAACATGGAAGAGTTCACGCGCCTGTCGAGGATGATTGCCGATATGCTCTTTCTGGCAAAGTCGGAGCATGGCTTGGTCGCACCATTCAATGAAACCGTTGACATTGGCCAGGAAGTCCGCGACCTGTTTTCCTTTTTTGAAGTGCTCGCCGAGGGCAAGAACCTCGCGCTCGTACTGGACGGCGAAGGTCATGTCCACGGTGACCGGATGCTGCTGCGTCGCGCGATCAGCAATGTCTTGTCAAATGCCATCCGACATTCGACTGCGGAGGGCGAAGTCGTCGTGAACTTGAAACGCACGGACGATGACGCCCTTGCCATCCGCATTACGAACCGCGGAGATACCATCGCACAAGAGCATATCCCGAGGTTGTTCGACCGCTTTTACCGTGCCGATAGTTCAAGACATGGCTCCGCCGAAGGCGCCGGGCTCGGACTGGCCATCACAAAGTCAATCTTCTTGCTGCATGGTGGATCGATCAGTGTCGAGTCCCGGGACGGCGTGACGTGCTTCGAGCTGCGCTTGCCGCCGAATCGCGTTCAGGACGGCAACTGGACCGCGCCTCATTCAATTCAATCAAGAATTCCTGCAGTCTCCACGGGCGCCAGTGAATAGCGCTTGGCGGCACAGCGGTTCGTCGCTGCGCCGCCAGTGTATTCGCGCTATCGACCGCTGGTGTAATCCACCGTCCGTGTGCCATTTTTCGCGGCTTCGATCGTCTCGGCGCGCACTTCGTCACGCGTACGAGTGCTTTTCGCCACCGGCAGGCGCGGATAATCGTGCATGGTCCCACCGCGGATCAAGCCTTGGGCGCGTGCCTCGTTCAACTCCGCGATCACCTCTGCCCGTGTCTTGGTGGACTTGATGTGCTCTTGCCAATTGTCGCCACGATCTCCCAACCACTTGTCGCTTGCCGAAGCGATCGTTGCAGACATGGCCACCATAGTCGTTGCGGCCAGAAGAATAAGTTTGCGTGCTTTCATGATGTACCCCTTGATGAGTGACTGAGCGTCGTTGCAATCGGATCGCGACATCGCTGATCCATGCTTGCAGTCTAGGAGGGGCTGCCCAACAGAAACGTGACGGAGAAATTACATGCGCGTCATGGAGCGTAATGAGCGGGCCGTTTGGCAAATGCAGGGCCGTCACCCTGCCTACGCCCGCTGTCGCTGCCAAGACAACACAAGTCGTCCAAGTGTAGGGCGGAGACCGTCTGTCAGGTGGTCGCCGGCTGGGCTTCGTATTCGGCGCGTATCCCGAAGGGGCTCGCCTTTCCCTTGTTTTTCAAGTGTTTAGCGACCTGTCGCGCAATCGGTCATGGCACTGGTACGGTCCCTGCTGTAGGTCTGGCGAGCCAACCAAATGCTCATCCAACCAACCTACTTTTCAGGAATACACCATGACTACATTGACAATCATCGATCTATCCCATACCGGAGACCTCGACCGTGCTGCCATGTCGACAGTCCGCGGCGGCATGTTCAAGGGCATGCCGGCCTACTGGATGCCATTTTTGAATTTTCCGCAAGCCGACGTCAGCTTGAACCCTTCCCAATTCATCGGCCAGAGCCAGAGCGTGGTCAACAACAACGGCAACAATGCAGCGTTCGTCGGCGTCCCGGGGCTCGGAAGCGTACCAGCCGTGTAACGCCAGGATTCCCACGCTACCTACATCGAAATCTATCGACCCGCCCATTCCACTTCAGGAGAACCACCATGACCGCACTACTGATCAAAGACCTTTCCACCACGACCGAGCTGGACGCCACAGCAATGTCCGCAGTCCGCGGCGGCACCTGCTATACCCCGCCGTCCTGTTATTTGCCGTCGTACTGCGCGCCGTCCTACGGTAAGCCACATGCTGGCCTGCCGGTAGGCGATTTCAAGTTCAACGCTGCGCAGTCCATCGGCCAGGTCCAGAACGTCGAGAACAACAACGGTAACAATGTCGCTTTTGCCAGCGGCATCACGTCTACCGTGAATCCGACGCAAACCGCGAACAACAGCATTAACTTCTGACCCTCGCAATTCGTCCGCCGTGGAGGCCCTGTGCCTTTCACGGCGGCCCCCTCCTCCGGCAGCATCCTTGCGGACGGCCGTCGACAAGATTACATCTCTGTAATGTTGGGAACTTCGATCTTCTTCTGTTTATCATTACGTCCGTCATTCAAGGAACGATCCTGATTCGATTGATCTGAGTCAATAAAAATACGTGCCTTGATTGCGTAGAATAAAAGCGTCGTCATGCGTGTCCATCCATGCGCACTGGCGAGTCAAAGTCCGAACGCGTAATGAAACTGCCTAAACATCTTCGCTTTATTGCAGCCTTGCTTGTGATGGTGAGCGTGCTTTTCAGCCAGCTCGCCGTCGCAGCCTACGTCTGCCCAAGCGTCGCAGATGGGCAGGATCAGCGACCGCTGGCCGCAATGCAGGCAATGAGCGAGCACCATAACGCTTCGGATTGCGAGGACATGGATGACATGCAGTCGTCGCTGTGCCGCACGCACTGCCAGGGAGACAATCAGTCGGGGGACCGGCCGCAGCCGCCGAACCTGACGCCATCGGTTGCGATCATCCTGGTCCCCGAAGTGGGCAACGCCGATGTCGCCTACCGTCCCATCCACGCACAAGCCGCCAGCTTCTGGCTGACCCGCACTTCTTCCCCTCCCCTGTCCATTCGGAACTGCTGCTTCCGGATTTGACCCCACGCCTGTTGCCTGAACCGCGCTCCCGCCGGTGCGCGCCGGCATGCCGTTACGCCTTCGCAATCGTTGCGTAGATCCGTCGGCCAGCGTCGCGCACCTCTGCGGTAAGCAATTCCGATACTTCATTCTCTCTTCGGAGACAGCAATGCAATTAACATTACGTGCCTGCGCTCTGGCCGTCGCGCTGACGCTGGGTGCGCCTTTAGCGAACGCTCTCGATGACCAAAAAATCGGCGCCTCGGTCGAAAGCCTTCTCGAATTCGCCCGAGAACGGAATCCCGAGTATGCGTCCATGCGTTATGAAGCCGAAGCGGCAGGCGAGCGGTCGGCATCGGCCGGTGCGCTGCCCGACCCGAAACTCCGGGTCGAACTCGAAGACATCACGAAGATGGGCGAACAGAATCCCACCTTGTCGCCCAGCCGGGTTGGCCAGGCGAAGTACCAGATCATGCAAGAACTGCCCTGGTTCGGAAAGCGCGACCTGCAGCGTGAGGTCGCAACGCTGGAGGCCGAAGGAGCAAAAGGCAAGGCGTATGCGATGTGGGCGGACCTGGCCTCGCGCATCAAGGCCGGCTACGCGCAGCTTTACTACATCCACGAAAACGAGCGTCTCACCAAGGAAATCCTGGACCTGATGTCACGTCTGGAACGGGTTAGTCAGGTCCGTTATGCCGGTGGCCTCGCAGCCCAGTCGGACGCCATCCGCGCGCAGGTCGAGCTGACCAATATGAAAAACGAGCTCGTAATGCTCGACAACGAAAAGCGCATGCTGCATGCGCGGCTGAACATGTTGATCGCCCGCCCGCCCAACGCGCCCTTGGCCGATCCCGAACGCCTGCGCCAGTTGCCGCCCCCTGCACACCTCGAGTACGCCGCCCTCGCCGATCGCGTGCGCGGCCGCAACCCACGGCTGTCGTCCGACGACGCACGCGTGCGCGCCGCGGAAAAAAGCCGGGACCTGACGTACAAGAACCGCTATCCGGATTTCGCTGTCGGCTTTGCGCCTATGCAGAGCGGCAAATCGGTGAAGGAATGGGAAGTCATGTTCGAGATGAACATTCCGATCCAGCAATCTTCGCGCCGCGCGATGGAGCGTGAGTCCGAAGCGATGCTGTCTGCTGCACGCGCCCGCAAGGATGCAACCGCCAATGAGGTGTTATCGGAACTGGCGGAGAGCCTTTCCGCGCTAGAAGCCGCCCGTCGCACCGAATCCATCATCACCAACAGCTTGCTTCCCCAGGCCGAGTTGACCTACAAGTCCGCCCTGGCCAGCTATGAAAACGGCAAGGTTGATTTCGCGACCTTGCTCGATGCCCAGCGCCAGATTCGCCAGGCAAGACAAGGCCAGATCAAGGCGCAGGCTGACGCCCAGACCCGCCTGGCGGAAATCGAACGACTTTTAGGAGAAGAACTATGAAACAGTCCGCAAACATCGCGATCGTGGCCGTCGTCGCGGCCGTCGTCGCCGCTGGCGGCGGATACCTGGTCGGCTCGCGTGAAGCAGCTAGAGCCGCTGCGGCAAGCGCGCCGGCGACTGGACAAGCCGAAGGCACAGCGAAAAAAGAGCGCAAGCTGCTGTACTACCGCAACCCGATGGGATTGCCTGATACCTCACCGGTGCCGAAAAAGGACCCGATGGGCATGGATTACATCCCGGTCTATGAAGGCGAGGAAGAGGCCGACGCGTCTTCCGGCAACCAGATCAAGATCAGTACCGAGAAGGTGCAAAAACTCGGCGTGCGTACCGAGAAAGCGGCGCAGCGGGCAATCGACAAGGTCGTGCGCGCGGCCGGCCGTATCGAACCGGATGAGCGGCGCGTGTTCGTCATTTCGCCGAAATTCGAAGGCTATGTCGAGCGTCTGCATGTGAACGCAACCGGACAGCTGGTCGGCAAGGGACAGCCGCTGTTCGAAGTCTATAGCCCTGAACTGGTCTCGGCGCAACGGGAATACGCGATCGCCGCACAAGGATTGCAGTCGCTCAAGGGAGCCGATGGCGATGTGCAGTCGGGAATGAAGCAATTGGCCGATTCCAGCCTGCTTCGTCTGCGGAACTGGGATATCTCCGACGAACAGATCAAGGCACTGACGAAGTCCGGTGACGCGAAACGCACGATGACCTTCCGCTCGCCGGTATCGGGTATCGTGACCGAAAAGAAAGCCATCCAGGGCATGCGCTTCATGCCGGGCGAAATGCTGTACCAGATTTCCGATCTTTCCACGGTCTGGGTGTTTGCCGATGTATTTGAGCAGGATATCAGCCTGGTCAAGCCGGGCACTAAAGCCAAAGTCCGGATCAACGCGTACGTAGACAAGGAATTCGACGGCAACGTCACGTATGTGTACCCAACCCTGAATGCCGACACGCGCACCGCACAGGTTCGCGTCGAACTTGCCAATCCGGGCCAGCTGCTCAAGCCGGGCATGTTTGCCAATGTCGAACTGGCGGCGGCCCCGCGCAGCACAGCAGTCACGGTACCGTTGTCGGCGGTGATCGATAGCGGCACGCGCCGCATCGTGCTGGTGCAGCTCAAGGAAGGCCGGTTCGAGCCGCGCGAAGTCAAGCTGGGTGCGCGTAGTGACAACTACGTCGAGGTGCTGGAGGGTGTCCAGGATGGCGAGGACGTAGTCGTTGCAGCCAACTTCCTGATCGATGCGGAAAGCAACCTCAAGGCGGCTGTCGGCGGCTTCGGCGGCCACGCCGGGCACGGCGCGCAGCCGTCTGGTCAGGATGCTGGCGCTGCAAAATCGACTGGCGCGGGCCACAAGGCGGAAGGCACGATCGATGAGATCGATGCGAAATCGGGTACGGTCAGCGTCAACCATGGTCCAGTCGCCAGCCTCAAATGGCCGGCAATGACCATGGAGTTCAAGGTCGCCAACAACGCATTGCTCAAAAACATGAAGCCGGGTGACCCGGTGACCTTTGAGTTCGTCGAGCGCCAACCGGGGGAGTGGGTGATCACCGGATTCCAGCCGGCTCCAGCGACAGTCAGGAAGGCGCCCGCTCCGGTTGCTGATCCGCACGCCGGCCATCGTTAACAGGAAGCCATCATGCTGAACAAGATCATTGAATGGTCCGGCAGGAACGTCTTCCTGGTCCTGCTGGCCACGCTCTTCGTCACAGTCGCCGGCGTCTATGCGGTGATCAAGACCCCGATTGATGCACTGCCCGACCTGTCGGACGTGCAAGTCATCGTCTATACCGAGTATCCGGGCCAAGCGCCACAGGTGGTTGAAGACCAGGTGACCTATCCGCTCACGTCGGCCATGCTGTCGGTGCCGAAGTCCAAGGTGGTGCGCGGCTTTTCCTTCTTCGGCGCGTCCTTCGTCTACGTCATTTTCGAAGATGGCACCGACATCTACTGGGCGCGCTCGCGCGTCCTGGAATACTTGAATTTTGCCGCGGGACGCATGCCCAAGGGCGTCACCCCGCAGATCGGTCCGGACGCGACCGGCGTGGGTTGGGTCTACCAGTACGTGGTACTGGCCAAGGACAAGACGCTGGCCGAACTACGTACGCTGCAGGACTGGTATCTGCGCTACCAGCTGGCCAAAGCACCCGGTGTGGCCGAAGTGGCGTCGGTGGGCGGCTTCGTGCAGACCTACCAGGTGACCGTCGATCCGGTCAAGCTGCGCGCGTACGGCATTCCCCTCATGAAGGTGGCGCAAGTGATCCGCGAGTCGAACCGGGACGTCGGCGGCCGCGTGGTCGAGATGGCCGAGACCGAGTACATGGTACGTGGCAAGGGCTATCTTCGCGGCAAGGCTGACCTGGAAGGCCTGGTAGTGAAATCCGAACGCGGCACGCCAGTGCTGGTGCGCGATATCGCCCGCGTTGAGCTGGCACCCGACGAGCGGCGCGGCATGACCGAGTTGAATGGCGAAGGCGAAGTTGTTTCCGGCATTGCGATGTCACGCTACGGCCAGAACGCACTTGAGGTCATCCACAACGTCAAGACCAAGATCACCGAAATCAGCGCTGGCCTGCCGGAAGGCGTCAGCATTGAAGCGGTGTACGACCGCTCCGAGCTGATCCATCGTGCGATCGACACGCTGAAGCATACGCTGATCGAGGAAAGCATCATTGTCGCCCTGGTCTGCATCGTGTTCCTGCTGCATGTGCGCAGCGCGCTGGTGGCGATTTTGATGCTGCCGGTCGGCGTGCTGATGGCCTTCATCGCGATGCGCGTGCTGGGGATGAATTCGAACCTGATGAGCCTGGGCGGCATTGCGATCGCCATCGGTGCCATGGTCGATGCGGCGATTGTAATGATCGAGAATGCACACAAGCATCTCGAACGGATGAAGGAAGGTGAATCGCGCGTCGACGCGATGCTTGCTGCCTGCAAGGAAGTCGGCCCGTCGCTGTTCTTCTCGCTGCTGATTATCACAGTGTCATTCCTCCCCGTGTTCACGCTGGAATCGCAGGAAGGCCGCCTGTTCTCGCCGCTGGCATACACCAAGACCTTCGCGATGGCCGGCGCGGCGATCCTGTCGATCACGCTGGTGCCGGTGCTGATGATGCTGTTCATCCGCGGCAAGATCATGCCCGAAGCGAAAAACCCGGTGAACCGCTTCCTGATCTGGATCTACCGCCCGATCATCAAGGGCGTGATGCGCTGGAAGAAGACCACGGTCTTCCTTTCGCTGGTGGTCCTTGCTGTCACCATCTATCCAGCCTCCCGGATCGGCAGCGAGTTCATGCCGACGTTGAACGAAGGCACCCTGCTCTACATGCCGTCAAGCCTGCCGGGGATGACCATGACCAAGGCGGCTGAACTGGTGCAGACGCAGAACAAGATCATCAAGTCGTTCCCGGAAGTCGCATCGGTCTATGGCAAGGCAGGACGTGCCAACACCGCCACCGATCCGGCGCCGACCGAGATGTTCGAGACTGTCATCAACCTGAAGCCGGAATCCGAATGGCGGGCCGGCCTGACGATGGATGCGCTGATTGCCGAAATGGACAAGGCGCTGCAGTTCCCCGGCGTCTCCAATGCCTGGACCATGCCGATCAAGGCGCGCATTGACATGCTGTCGACCGGCATTCGCACACCGATTGGCATCAAGGTGTTCGGCAAGGACCTGGACGAGATGGAAAAGCTGGCCAAGCAGATCGAGGCAGTGGTCAAGACCGTTCCGGGAACGACGTCGGCCTTCGCCGAGCGGATTACCGGCGGCTTCTACCTCAACATCGAACCCGACCGCGCGCAGCTCGCGCGCTACGGCCTGACTGTCGGCGAGGTGCAGGATGTGATCGCCACCGCGCTTGGTGCCGAAATGGCAACGACGACGGTGGAAGGCCGGGAGCGCTTTGCAGTGACCGTACGCTATCCGCGCGAGATGCGCAGTGACCCGCAACTGATCGCGCGCGAAGTGCTGGTACCAACCATGGACGGCCCAATGATCCCGCTCGGCCAATTGGCCCGCATCGAGATCGCCAAGGGCACACCGGGCATTCGTACCGAGAACGCTCTGCTGTCGGCCTACATCTATGTCGACATCCGCGACCGGGACATTGGCGGCTACGTGGCCGATGCGCGCAAGGCGGTCAACGAGCAGGTCAAGTTCCCCCCGGGCTACTACGCTACCTGGAGTGGCCAGTTCGAGGCGATGGAACGAGCGATCGAAAAAATGAAGGTCGTCGTTCCGGTGACGCTGCTGATCATCTTCCTGCTGCTGTACCTGAACTTCAAGCGGCTGACCGAGACGATGATCGTGATGCTGTCGGTCCCGTTTGCCCTCGTTGGTGGGGTGTGGCTGATGTGGTGGCTGGGCTACAACATGTCGGTCGCCGTGGCGGTCGGCTTTATCGCACTAGCCGGCGTAGCCGCGGAGACTGGCGTGGTGATGCTTATTTACCTCGACCATGCATGGGAAGACGTGAAGAGAAAGACCCGCAGCGAAGGTCGGCAGCCAACCGCAGCCGACCTGTATGAGGCCGTAATGGAAGGTGCGGTCGAGCGGGTCCGTCCAAAGATGATGACCGTAGTGGCCATCATGGCCGGCCTGCTGCCGATCATGTGGAGCACCGGCACGGGATCCGAGGTAATGAGCCGCATTGCCGCGCCTATGGTGGGCGGCATGATCTCGTCGACGGTTCTTACGCTCGGCGTGATTCCTGCTCTATACGCGCTGGTCAAGCAATGGCGACTGAACAAGGGGCGCGAGTAATGACGAGGACCAGGACGCCACTGCTTTTCAACTTCATCTGGAGACTCGTATTGGACGTTGAAAGCTATCGCCGCGCTTGCGCTTACCGTCGTTGCTGTCTTGTTGACAGGATGCGAAGGGAAGCGTACCCGCGCACGGAAGCAGCGCGCACATTCACCCGCACTGAGAATAGTGAAACCCTTAAGGAAACCTGGCATGAAACGAGTAAGGGCGCATACCCTCGCAGCAACGGCGGCATTTCTAATGCTGTCCATTGGCGCTGCTGCGCAAGCGCAATCCATGAAAATACCGAAGCCCAGCGATGGCTTGATGCCCAACCCCGGAAAAGGAAAAGGACTGTTCGCCACCCACTGCGCGTCATGCCACGGCGCCGACCTGAAAGGCAGCGACAAGGGACCGCCAATGCTGCACAAGGTGTACGAGCCGTCCCACCACGGCGACGTCGCCTTCCAGCTTGCGGCGGCACGCGGGGTGCGCGCCCATCACTGGCAATTCGGCGACATGGCGCCCGTGCCGGCGGTCACCCCCGATGATGTTGCGCACATTACCGCCTTCATCCGCGCCGAGCAGCGCAAGGTAGGCATTCAGTAGACAGCGCGGCCACTGCGAAGTGGGTGGCCAACGAACACGTGCAGTGTGCGAGGAAGGCGGCGATGAACTTTAACGGACGCTCGGTTCCCCCGGAGCTCATGAACCTGATCATGGTTCTATGGTTGATTGCCGCCGCCATTATTGGGCTACTGCTGTACTGGTTGCGGGCAAAGGCAAAACAGTTGCCGCCAGAGCGCCGAAACCAGAAGGCTGCAAAAAGTCGTGGCAGCAAAAAGACGCGGTAGTCGTCGTTTCTGTGGAGATTATCTACAGGGAGCTAGCCTGGCAAGAGATACGTCGATTCGCTTGATCGTAGGTGTGTTCCCGGATTTGCAGTAATTTCCCATGAGTATGGGAGTTAATTTGCCACTATTTAGTGTTTAATTCCAGCCGTTGCAACTATCGGTCAATATTGATGGAATACAGTGAGTACATGGTGATGGTCTGCATCGGCATTGGAGCGGCGCTCCTCGGTGCTGTGCTCCTGTTTATCGAGATCACCACCTATGGAATTGTCGCGAGCGGACTAGGTGTACTGGTTGTCATTTCCGGCATTGTCGGAGCGTTCTGGAATAGCTAGTACAACCCTCCCCGTCTCCTTTGGCACTGTCCGTATAGCTGGAAGAAAAGGGCACCGAGCCGAACGTGCATTACATTGGCACATACAGCCCGCGTGACGCAAAATAAGTACGCCGAAAAATGCACCAGAGGGGCCGGGCCACCGGCCCCTTTTTTCTTCAGAGGAATCATTTGGCAAGCAAGAAGCTGAAGGAAGTGGGCTATGTGACGAGACGGCAGTCGCAGCAATAGCCGGTGTGCCTGTACTGACAGCGGTTAAGGATAGTTTGCAAAAACCTTAGTCAGCTTTTACTGGCGGCGAGTTTGTAGAACTTCCTTGTTCGGCCGAAGCGGCAATAGCATGGTGGGACGCCGTGGCGACATAAGTCTTTGGAGGCGTATGATCGAGGCGGCAAATTTAGGGTTTCGAAGCTATTTGCTGCAACGGGTATATGCCGCCCCTAATTTACGAGTCGATACGTTATAGATGGCACCCCAGGTATGGCAGTTGAGGGTAGCCCAGGCGGCCGCCACGTTCTCGTTAGTTCTCTTGCAAAGAAGTTATGAGTGGACATTTGATTTGTCCATTCGCGGTGCAGCACTTGTCAACGAGGTCTCCAAGCGCAGCTTCAATCCGCTGCAAATCACGGAGTCGATCACGCACGTCACGCAGCTTCTGTTCGGCAAGGATACGCGCCTTATCGCAGTGAGTGCCGTCATCGAGCGTTAGCAATTCACTCACGTCATCGAGTGAGAAGCCAATCCGTTGCGCCGACTTAATGAAGCGGACACGGGCCAGATCTTTTTCTCCATACCGCCGGATGCTGCCGTGCTGCCTGTACGGCTCGGACATTAAGCCCTTGCGCTGATAGAACCGAATGGTCTCAACATTGACCTCAGCTGCAGCAGCTAAAGCCCCAATCGTAAAACTGTTTGAAGGAGAATTCATTTGCTTGACTCCGTACTATGGTACGGAAGTAAGCTTAAGTTATGAGCACCAAATCTCAAACTGAAAACATTCCTCCTTCAGAGTGCGCGCCGCTCCTGGTTGGCGCTCTCGCAGGTATTCTCGCGTCCTCGTGCTGCCTTGGCCCCTTGGTGCTACTTAGCCTTGGCATTTCTGGAGTCTGGATCGGCAACCTGACCATGCTTGCACCCATCCAACCCGCCTTCATCGCCATCGCCTTGGTGGCACTGTTTTTCGCTTGGAAGCGCATATGGACGCCAATAACTTGCACTCCGGGCAAAATGTGCGCGTCACCGAAGGCCAAACTTGTTAATAAAGTTCTTTTCTGCCTGGTTGCTGCGATTGTTATTGTCGCCTTCAGCTTCCCGATTATTGCTCCGTGGTTTTACTAAAAGGAATTGAAATGAAACGCCTTGCCCTTCTCGCCACTCTAGCTGCATTCTCTTCGCCGCTGTGGGCCGCATCGCAAACGGTCACGCTTTCCGTGCCAGGTATGGATTGCGCTGCATGTCCGATCACTATCAAGAAGGCCCTGATGAAAGTCTCTGGCGTAAGCAAGGCAGAAGTCAGTTTCGAGAAGCGGCAGGCGATCGTTACGTTTGACGACACCCAGACTGACGTCGGATCGCTCACGCAGGCGACAATAAACGTCGGCTATCCATCTGAGAAAGTGGCGAGCTAATCGTGGCTGTCGTTCTCGAGTCGATGCTAACTTGTCCTGCATGCCATCACAGCAAGGCCGAGCTCATGCCCACCGATGCATGTCAGTGGTTCTACGAATGCGAACAATGCCACGCGGTCTTGAAGCCAAAGCCGGGAGACTGCTGCGTCTATTGTTCCTACGGTAGTGTCCCTTGCCCACCAGTGCAAATAACTGGCAAGGTCAGCAAGTGCTGCGGCTGCTAGGGATCTAGCAGCGATCTGCCCTGCCAATCAATCGGGATTCAGGCGCTTCAATCCCGATGTTTATCTTGAGAATGGCGCGTTTAAATCATGACCTTGACTCTGTAGTCACTACGGGCTCTTTAATAAAGACATGCTTTAAGCGGAGATCGTCATGTCTGTATGCTGTTCTGAAGGTTGTTCCCCTGAGAAACCGCCCGTCAACCGGCGCTACCACCGCATCCTTTGGATCGCGCTGTTCGTCAATGCCGGGATATTCGTCGTCGAACTTGCCGGCGGATGGAATGCCGGGTACGTATCCCTGCTAGCCGACGCCGTAGACTTTTTCGGCGACGCCGCAAACTACGGCCTGTCGCTGTTCGTATTGGCGCTCGCATACCGCTCTTATCAAAGGCATGACGATGGGGCTATGGACTGTTCGTGCTTGGTACGGCTGCCTGGAACCTGGCTACGGGGATCGTGCCCAAACCAGCTATCATGGGTTTGATCGGATTCTTGGCGCTGCTTGCGAATCTTTCCGTCGCTGTACTGCTCTTTACTTTCCGGAACGGCGACTCGAACATGCGCTCCGTCTGGCTCGGTACCCGGAACGACGCGATCGGCAATGTTGCCGTCATGGTTACGGCGTTGGGAGTATTCGGCACCGGATCCGGCCTCCCCGATATTATCGTCGCCGGTGTCATGGGTGTCCTGATCTTGTCGGCGGCTAAGGTCGTCGTCGCCCAAGCTTGCGGTGAACTGAAGACAGCCGGAGCACACTGATGAAAGCGAGCCTGAAACGAGCGTACGATGACGAGATGGCTGCAGCACGGCACCTTTACCGTGCCGGTCGCTTAGACGATGCTTGCCGGCATTTGGAACGCGCACATGTGATTGCGCAGTGGCACGTCCTGCCACATGTTCTCTCCCATTGGCTCATGTTGAAAATTGGCTTGGCGCGCCGCTCTCCGTCTCAAGTGTGGGGACAGGCAATACGGATTCTGCTCGGTGCACTCGGTTCGGCGGTTAACATTATCCCCGTTGGAAATACTGGCGGCACTAATATCAGCATGTTCAAACGTCTACCAATTTCCGCAGATGTTGCTAAGATCCTTGAGGGCAAGTGATGCTGGCAATGGTCTTGTAATGATTAAACTACGTCAGATTGGGCCGGCTTCGGAGCTCTGTTTGATGCTATTATTTCGCCCGTGAAAAAGCTCCTGCTCATCTTCCTGCTTGCTTTGTTGCCGCTCCAGTTTTCCTGGGCAGCGGCGGCAGCGTATTGCCAGCACGAAGGTGAAAAGAGCAGCCAGCACTTCGGCCACCACTCGCATCAACATGATGCGAGCGCCGATCGTCCGGACGACACCGACAAAGTGGTCAAGGGTCATGCGGACTGCGGATATTGCCACGCGTATTGCCAGGTGTCGGCCCTGACATCGGTGCCCGAAGTCGTTCTTCCGACAGGCTCCACACATGTGGAAAAGCCTACCCAATCGTATTCTTCGCATATCCCCGATGGCCTGCAGCGGCCCGATTGGCGTCTCGTCGCATAGCACGACGAGACAGTCTTCTTCTTTCGCCTCACGCATAGTTCAGACGTCTCGTCGAATTCCTTCCCGTTCACCTGGAGAATTCGATGTACCGTTTTTTGTTGCCGCTGAGTCTGGCGGCAGTTGTGTTGCCCGTGGCGGCGCAGTCCGCCGCTCCCGGGCATAGTACCGTTTTACCGGCAGCTGGCCAGCCCACACGCGTAATCGAAGGCGTCGCCCCGCTCTCATTGTCGGCTGCGTTGCGCATGGCACTCGATGCCAACGCAGAACTGTCGTCCGCCCGGCATGAGCTGCAGGCAGTCGAAGCATCCGTCCTGCAAGCCGGCGTATTGCCGAATCCCGCACTGGAAATGTCGGTGGAGGACCGCCGCCGCGAGACACGCGAAACAACATTCCTGCTTAACCAGCCGATCGAATTGGGCGGCAAGCGCAGTGCCCGCCTGACTGCCGCTGAGCGTGGAAAGGATGCCGCCGCGGCGGAATTCCAGGCAAAACGCGCCGAAGTGCGCGCCACAGTCATTGCCGCATTCTTTGATGTACTCGCCGCCCAAGAGCGCATGCGTCTGGCGGAAGAATCTGCCCAGCTCGCCCAACGCGGGACCGATGCTGCAACCCGGCGCGTGACAGCTGGCAAGGCGTCGCCGGTAGAAGAAACCAGGGCGCGGGTTGCCGAATCGAGCGTACGGCTGGAATTGAGCCAAGCCAAAGGGGAACTGGCAGCCGCCCGCAAACGACTGGCGTCAACCTGGGGCAACCCGGTACCGCAGTTCGAGCGCGCCGACGGCCGGCTCGACGCTCTGCCCGAATTGCCCGACCTGAAGGATCTGACGGGGCGGATGGCGTTAGCCCCTGCGATGCTGCGCGCCCGTTCCGAACTGGACCGCCGGCAAGCGATGGCGCAGCTTGAAAGTAGCCGACGCATTCCTGACCTAACGGTCAGTCTGGGCGTTAAACGCTCCGAGGAACTGGGTCGCAATCAGGCGATTGTCGGTGTTTCCATTCCGCTGCCGCTGTTCGATACCAACCGCGGCAATATACTCGAGGCCCTCCGGCGTACCGACAAGGCGCGCGACGAGCTGTCCGCAACGGAGATCCGGCTGGACGGCGAAATCGGCCAAGCGTACGAGCGCCTGAACATTGCGCGACAGGAAGCCGAGGCCCTGCAGAAAGAAATCTTGCCGGGCGCGCAAAGCGCGTATGAAGCCGCGACCAAGGGTTTCGAGTACGGCAAATTCGGTTTCCTCGACGTGCTGGATGCCCAACGCACCTTACTGCAAGCCCAGTCCCAATACCTGCGCACTCTGTCGGAAGCGCACCGTGCCGCCGCCGACATCGACCGCATTCTCGGCGAACCTCTGCACGCCACAAAGCAATAAGAGTTACCCATGAAAATGAATCTGACAAAGAAACAATCCCTTTCCATTGCTGCGATTGTCATCCTCGGCGTCCTGCTGGGCGCGCTCATCCTGACCATGGAAAAAGCCAAGCCGGCAGATGAACACGGCCACGGGGGGCATGCGGACACGCACGCCGACGCGGGACATGGCGACGACAAACACGGCCACGGCCATGATGAGCACGAAGGCCATGAAGATGAACATCAAGCAAAAGGCCCGCATGGTGGCAAGCTGTTCACCGAGGAAGACTTCGGATTGGAAGTCCTGCTGGCCGAGGAAGGCGGGGAGCCGCGCTTTCACGTCTACCTGTTCAACAAGGACAAGCCTTTGCCGCCCAATAGCGCGACGGTATCCGTGACATTGACTCGCCCGGACGGCGAGCAGCAGGAAATCACGTTCAAACCGGAGAAGGATTACTTGAAGAGTACGGCGCCGGTTGCCGAGCCACATATTTTCGAGGCCACCATCGCGGCGCAGACCGCGAACGAGCCGTTCCTGTTTAGTTTTGCCGAACAGGAAGGCAAGGTCGAATTGAGTGCCGCTCAGGTCAAGGCGGCGGGTGTGACGATCCAGACAGCGGGAGCAGCGAAGATCAAGACCGCCCTGACCCTGCCTGGCGAAATCCACTTCAACGAAGATCGCACCGCGCACGTCGTACCGCGCCTTGCCGGTGTCGTCGAGAAAGTCCAGGCGGATCTCGGCCAGAAGGTCAAAAAGGGCCAGGTCCTGGCGACTATCGCCAGCACCGGCTTATCGGAGCAGCGCAGCGAACTGCTGACCGCGCAAAAGCGTCTGGCACTAGCCAAGACGACCTACGAGCGCGAGAAGAAGCTTTGGCAAGACAAGATTTCAGCTGAACAGGATTACCTGCAGGCGGAGCAAGCAATGCAGGAAGCCGAGATCGCGGTACGCAACGCCCAGCAAAAGCTGACTGCCTTGGGCGCGAGCACCGGCGGATCCGGCCCGCTCAGCAGCTACGAAATCCGGGCGCCGTTTGACGGCATCGTAGTGGAGAAGCACATTTCGCTCGGCGAAGCGGTGAAGGAAGACGCAAGCATCTTCACAATTTCCGACTTGGCCACTGTCTGGGCCGAACTTGCCGTGCCACCCAAAGACTTGGGTTTGGTGCGCGTCGGCGAAAAAGTGACTGTGAGGGCTACCGCCTTCGACGCCAAGGCGCTGGGCACGATCAGCTATGTTGGCTCGCTGCTCGGTGAGCAAACCCGTACCGCCAAGGCTCGTGTGACGCTGACCAATCCACAAATGGCTTGGCGTCCCGGCCTGTTTGTCAATGTCGAAGTGGTATCGAACGAAGCGGACGTGCCGGTCGCCGTCTCTACCGACGCAATCCACACCGTCAATGACAAACCGTCCGTATTTGTCCAAGTACCAGGCGGCTTCCTCCCGACGCCGGTGACGCTGGGCCGCAGTGACGGCAAGCTCGTTGAGGTTGTCAAAGGCATGAAGGCTGGCAGCCAGTACGCGGGGCCGGGTAGCTTCGTCATCAAGTCGGAGCTGGGCAAGGCCAGTGCCGAGCATACCCACTGATGCGAAAGGCAGAACATCATGTTTGAACGCATCATACGTTTCGCCATCGAGCAACGATGGCTGGTCATGCTGGCCGTGTTCGGGATAGCGGCAATCGGCGTTTTCAGCTACCAGAAGCTGCCGATCGACGCCGTGCCAGACATTACTAACGTCCAGGTCCAAGTCAATACCTCAGCTCCAGGCTATTCGCCGCTGGAAACCGAACAGCGTATTACCTTTCCGCTTGAAACCGTGATGTCGGGCTTGCCGAATCTCGAGCAAACTCGTTCACTGTCGCGCTACGGCCTGTCGCAGGTCACGGTGATCTTTAGGGAAGGCACCGACATCTATTTCGCGCGCCAGCTGGTGAATGAGCGGATCCAGGAAGCTAAGGAGCGCTTGCCCGCCGGCGTCACGCCGGAGATGGGGCCGATTTCTACCGGCCTTGGTGAAATCTATATGTGGACGGTTGAAGCCAAAGAAGGTGCGAAGAAGCCGGACGGCACCCCGTACACCCCGACCGACCTGCGCGAGATCCAAGATTGGATCATCAAGCCGCAACTGCGCAACGTCCCGGGCGTCACCGAAATTAACACCATTGGTGGCTACGCCAAGGAATATCATGTCGCACCGAGCCCGGAACGGCTGGCATCCTATGGCCTGACCCTGCATGACGTCGTCACTGCGCTGGACCGCAATAACAACAATGCCGGTGCCGGCTATATCGAAAAACGCGGCGAGCAGTTGCTCATTCGTGCCCCTGGCCAGGTGCAATCGATGGAAGACATCCGCAACGTCATCCTCAGCAACGTGCAGGGTGTAGCGATCCGGATCCGCGACGTGGCTGAAGTTGAGATCGGACGAGAGCTGCGCACTGGCGCGGCCACCGAGAACGGGCGTGAAGTAGTGCTGGGTACCGTGTTTATGCTGATCGGGCAGAACAGCCGCGCGGTATCCCAAGCCGTCGACAAGAAAATGCAGGAGGTTAGCCGTACATTGCCGGAAGGCGTGGAGGCTATCACTGTCTACGACCGTACGATTCTCGTCGACAAGGCAATCAACACCGTAAAAATGAACCTGCTGGAAGGTGCGGTGCTGGTCATTGCCATCCTGTTCCTATTCCTTGGCAACATCCGTGCAGCCATCATCACCGCTCTGGTCATTCCACTGGCGATGCTGTTCACCTTTACCGGCATGGTCGGCAATAAGGTCAGCGCTAACCTGATGAGCTTGGGCGCGCTCGACTTTGGCATCATCATCGATGGCGCGGTCGTGATTGTCGAGAACTGCGTGCGCCGCATGGCACATGCGCAAGCAGTGCATGGCCGTCCGCTGACGCGAGCAGAGCGCTTCCATGAAGTGTTCGCCGCTTCACAGGAAGCACGGCGACCCCTGCTCTACGGCCAGTTAATCATCATGGTCGTCTACCTGCCCATCTTTGCGCTTACAGGGGTGGAAGGCAAAATGTTCCACCCGATGGCGTTCACCGTCGTCATTGCGTTGATTGGTGCGATGATCCTGTCGATCACGTTCATTCCGGCGGCAGTCGCACTGTTCATCCGCGGCAAGATAGCGGAAAAGGAAAACGTCCTGATGCAGGGAGCAAGGCGCTGGTACGCACCGGCCCTGGATGCTGCCATGGCAAATAAGCCGGTAGTGCTCACCTTCACGACTGTGGCAGTGATCCTGTCCGCTTTGCTCGCCACCAGGATGGGCAGTGAATTTATTCCGAGCTTGAACGAAGGGGATATTGCATTGCATGCGCTGCGCATCCCCGGAACCAGCTTGACGCAAGCCGTGGGTATGCAACACGAGCTGGAGCGGGCGATCAAGCAAGTTCCGGAGGTGGAACGCGTGTTCGCCAAGATTGGTACGCCCGAGATTGCTACCGATCCCATGCCACCCAACGTTGCGGATAATTTTGTGATGCTCAAGCCGGAGTCCGAATGGCCTGCGCCTATACGCACCAAAGCGGAAGTGGTGTCCGCAGTACAAGCGGCGGCAGGCAAAGTGCCTGGAAGCAACTATGAGTTCACCCAACCGATTCAGATGCGCTTCAACGAACTGATCTCGGGCGTACGCAGTGATGTGGCGGTGAAGTTGTTCGGCGACGACATGGACACGCTGAACGATACGGCAGCGAAGGTTGCCGCCGTCCTCGGAAGGATTCCCGGTGCCGAGGCGGTCAAGGTAGAGCAAACCACGGGCCTGCCAATGCTGACCGTGAACATCGACCGCGACAAGACCTCGCGCTATGGCTTGAATATCGCGGATGTGCAGGAAACCGTGGCGACAGCGATCGGTGGCAAGGAGGCCGGCGCGCTGTTCGAGGGCGATCGCCGTTTCGACATCATCGTGCGCATGCCAGAACGCATGCGCACTGACCTCGAAGCGATGAAGCGCCTGCCGATTTCACTGCCGCGCGGGGACAACGGTAATGGCCGTGCTGCATTCATTCCGCTGGGCGAAATCGCCAGCCTGGAGCTGGCGCCCGGCCCAAACCAGATCAGTCGGGAAGACGGCAAACGTCGCATCGTCATCAGCACGAATGTGCGCGGCCGTGACATTGGTTCGTTCGTCTCTGATGCCGAGGCGCAGATCCGCCAGCAGGTAAAGATTCCAGCTGGGTACTGGACAACGTGGGGCGGTCAGTTCGAGCAGTTGCAATCGGCGACACAGCGCCTGCAAGTCGTGGTGCCGGTCGCGCTGCTACTCGTATTTACGCTGCTATTTGCAATGTTCGGCAACATCAAGGAT
Source organism: Noviherbaspirillum sp. ST9 (assembly GCF_048799745.1). Lineage (NCBI taxonomy): Bacteria > Pseudomonadati > Pseudomonadota > Betaproteobacteria > Burkholderiales > Oxalobacteraceae > Noviherbaspirillum > Noviherbaspirillum sp. ST9. The sequence goes on from NZ_JBLWFR010000002.1 coordinate 497,193, forward strand.
GGCTTGCTCGTCTTTAGCGGAATCCCGTTTGCGCTAACCGGGGGAATTATCGCGCTTTGGCTGCGCGGTATTCCACTTTCCATTTCTGCGGCAGTCGGCTTCATTGCACTGTCCGGCGTGGCGGTGTTGAACGGCCTGGTGATGATCTCGTTCATCCGCACGCTACGTGAAGAAGGTCGCTCATTGGAGCAAGCAATCCGGGAAGGCGCATTGACGCGTTTGCGGCCGGTATTGATGACGGCACTGGTCGCGTCGCTCGGCTTTGTCCCTATGGCGATTGCTACCGGCACCGGTGCCGAGGTGCAGCAACCGCTCGCTACGGTCGTCATCGGCGGCATCCTGTCGTCGACAGCGCTGACGCTCCTGGTGCTGCCGCTGCTATACGGTATGGCCTACCGGAAGGACGAAGAGGCAGAAATCGCCCTGGAAGGAAAGCCAGTATCCGTACCTGCCTGACCACAGCCGCCTATGCTCGAGAGCATGGGCGGCATCATCCAATTTCCATTATTGCTGTTTAAACCCAAGGAAAAATCATGACATTTTCGAAGCTTTCCACTGCGCTGTTCGCCGCCCTTTCCTTGTCCATGTCGCAAGGTGTCCTCGCATCTGAGAAGGATCATGACGACAAGCCGCGGTACGGCGGTGTGGTCTCCGTCGTCAAGGACGTGAACTACGAGTTGGTCGCCAAGCCGGACAGCATCACGCTTTACGTCATCGACCACGGCAAGCCGGTCGATACCAAGAATGCTTCCGCGTCGCTGACGTTGCTGTCGGCTGCCGAGAAGTCCGAAGTCAAACTTGCACCGGCGGGCGAGAACAAGCTGGAAGCCAAGGGCAATTTCAAGGTGCAGCCGGGCACGAAGGTGGCGGGATCGGTAAAGATTGACGGCAAGCTTAACAGCGTGAAGTTCACGTTGAAGTAAGCGGGCCGCGGTTGCTCGCTGCCGGCGACGCTCGGCGGCGAGTAACTGCATAGCACGGTTACCCGGCCAACATGGGAATCACGACAATGAACAAGATTGAAACAGGTAGACCCGCATTTGGCCGTCTCAATAGCGGTAGAGGCACGCACGAGAACATTTGGGCGCTGGTATTCGTGGCCTGGCTCGTCGCCGCAAGTTCATCGCTCGGCGCGTTGTTCCTTGGCGAGGTCATGGGATTCGCACCGTGTGTACTGTGCTGGTACCAGCGGATATTCATGTTCCCGTTGGCCTTTGTGCTGGCCGTCGGGCTCTTTCCTCTGGACGTGAAGGGGGTGCGCTATGCACTTCCGCTGTCGATCGCGGGCTGGCTCGTCGCGGTATATCACCTGCTGCTTATTGAAGGCGTTATCCCGGAAACGATGACACCGTGCCGGCAAGGTGTTCCGTGTTCACAGGTAGAGGTGGAATGGTTGGGGTTTGTGACGATCCCGCTACTCTCCGTCGCGGCCTTTTCTGTGATAAATGCCTTGCTGATTACTACCTATTTGAAGACCCGGAAATGAAACAGAAGACCATTTTTATCGCGGCCATCGTGATTCTGGCAGTGGCGTTCGGCGCTGCTACGCAGCTGTACCGCGGCAATCAAACAGAACAGGCAACGCAAGTCGTCACTCAAAATCGGGAGGCCCTTGTCCGCTTCCACTCGCCCACCACCGGGAACGCGGAAGCACCGGTCCATATCGTTGAGTTCCTGGATCCAGCGTGCGAAGGCTGTGCCGCGTTTTACCCGTTCGTCAAGGACATCATGGCCTCCCACCCGGGAAAGATCCGCCTCTCGGTGCGGTACGCACCATTCCATAAGGGGTCGGAAGACGTAGTCAAGGTGCTCGAGGCGACCCGCAAGCAAGGCAAGTATTGGCAAGCCTTGGAAGCGCTATTCGCTGCGCAATCAGGCTGGACTGAGCACCATACCGCACGAGTTGAGCTCGTCTGGCAGTACCTCGCACCTCTTGGCCTCGATGTGGAACGGCTGAAGACCGATATGCAGTCTCCAGAAATTGCCCGTATAGTCCAGCAGGATATGGCGGACCTGCAGACGCTGAATGTGAAGAAGACGCCTGAGTTCTTTGTCAATGGCCGTCCCCTGCCTTCGTTTGGCGATCAGGAACTGCTGAAGCTTGTTCGGGAAGAACTGGAGAAAACGTCAAAAGGCGGATAAGGGAGTGAGATAGAGGGATGCTGTCGCCGGCACCAAGGAATATCAGTGGCATAATCTTTTTCAAGATACGATCGAGCCACAGCTTTCTTCCGGAGGGGATGCATGCAGCAGAAAGATCATTGGGAAACAGTGTATTCCACGAAGCCGGCTGACGGCGTGAGCTGGTACCAGCAGCACGCGGATCGGTCGCTGGGACTGATTGGCGGAACCGGCGTCCCGTTGAATGCGTCGATCATCGATGTCGGTGGCGGCGTCTCGACACTCGTCGACGACCTGCTTAGCAAAGGCTACAGTTCGCTCACGGTACTCGATATTTCCCACGCAGCACTTGCAGCCGCCCAAGCTCGTCTTGGCGATCAAGCCCGGAACGTAACATGGCTTGAGGCAAATATCACTTCCGCCAACCTTCCGGTGCATGCTTACGATGTGTGGCACGACCGCGCTGTATTCCACTTCCTGACTTCAGAGGAGGATCGCAAAGCCTACGTGCAGACCGTGCTGCGTTCGGTGAAGCCGGGTGGCCATGTCATCGTCGCCACGTTTGCAGAAGACGGTCCGCTTCAATGCAGTGGCCTGCCGGTTCGGCGCTATTCGGCCCCTGAACTTCACGCCGAGTTCGGTACACCATTCACGTTGCTCAAGCACGAACGCGAAGAGCATCACACCCCGTTTGGCACGGTTCAGAAGTTTGTCTACTGCTACTGCCGCCGTATCGCCTCCTGAACGGACTGATCGTGTATACGAGAAAACCCTGCAACTGAGTTGAAACAGGACTGAGAATGGACTGGCCCGATTTGCCCCGCGCCTTTGCATTATTTGTTGTAACTGCGATTGCCGAACTGGTCGGGTGTTATCTGCCACTTCTCTGGATGACTGGAAAAGGCGCTGCGTGGCTCCTGATTCCGGCAGCGTGCAGCTTGATTGTCTTCGTTTGGCTGCTAACGCTCCATCCCACAGCGAGCGGACGGGTATATGCGACCTACGGTGCGATCTACATCGCCACGGCGCTTGGATGGCTATGGATTGTCGACGGAGTCAGTCCGACCTGGAATGATTATGTCGGCGTCGGCTTGGCTCTCGTCGGGGCGGGTGTCATCGCACTTGGACATCGTCCGGTTTAGGTCGTTGGAGCCGGCAAAAGCTCCAACGGCTGCATGGATCAGTAGTAGCCGAAGTTGATATTGTTGTTGCCGGTCTGGGTCGGCGACACCGTGGACGTGATGCCGCTGGCGAAGGCAACGTTATTGCCGTTGTTGTTCTCGACGTTTTGCGATTGACCGATCATTTGGGACGCATCGAACGACAGGTTGGTCGGCTTCCCGTACAGCTTCGGCATGTCAACCTTGGGCGGGCAATACGAGCAGCCGCCGCGCACAGCTGCCATTCCTTTAGCGTCGAGTTCTTCGGTGATGGAGAGATCTTTGATGGATAGGGTCGTCATTTTGGTTTTCCTTGGATTTAAAGTATGAAAGTGTGTGAGGCGGTTAGACCAGGCTGAGGCCGTTGTCGCCGGCCTGCGGTGGGCTGACCGTGGAACCGATGCCGCCGACAAATGCGGCGTTGTTGCCGTTGTTGTTCACGACGTTCTGGCTCTGTCCAATCGTTTGCGAGGCGTCGATCGAAAACTTCTTGAAGTCGAACTTGGGCATGCCGAAGAGCGGCGCCCAGCCCGGCAGGCCATAGCCGCCGCGCACAGCGCTCATGGTTTTGCCGTCGAGCTCCTCGGTCAGTCGTAGGTCTTTGATTGTCAGGGTTGTCATTACATTTATCCTTAAAGGGTGTAGTCAGGTGATGGTTCGGTGCGAGCATTTCTTGCGCTCGACAGACCTATTGCAGGGGACGTGCCAGCCGGGCACGTCATGCCATGAAAACCGCTAACCCATTGATTCAAATGCCGATTTTTGTGCAAATGTGCACAGCGGCATTCTTGACGCTTCGTGATGAGGACATCCAATGGCGGGTTAAGGCCAACAGTTGAATGGAACCTGTATGGGCGTCAAGAACAGTAATGACTTCTTGGCATCCGATTGCCGTGCTGCTGGGGATGAGCGTCGCTTGATCGATATTACTGGCCTTCACCGTCTGCTTCGAAGCAAGACGAACTTCCGCGTTGGGTCGACTTCCGTAAATCAGTTAAATAATGACTACGTCCGATTTTTGGCACTGTGCTTCCGGCATTCATGAGCGCCTTTCCGACAGCTAATAGTGCCGGACAAAGCGGTCATAAACACTGAATATGCAGTTGCAAAACCGAACAGCATTGAGCGGTATAGGGCAGCAACCAGGACGGGCTGGTCAATAGCAAGAATGCCTCTGTCTTGCGACCGTAGCTGTCGGCCGCCTGGAAGTCGGACGTCAAGCTCGTGCCCTGCTGGCGAGAACAGGCTGGAGGCCAAGGGGTATCTCAGTGTAGGGCCGAGTATGGAGGTCGCAAGCTCCGCCAATTAGCGGAGCAACGCACCGCCTCCCATTAGTCGAGTCATGAAAGTGCCAGCACTGCTATCGCCGGAGTTCCATGCTCACGGAAAGCGCTACGATCAGTCCCTGGAGAACGACCTTCCTGCGAAATCATAGGTGATCAAAGTACCGTCCAACTTGCCCATGCCAGGAGAATTTATTGGCATGCCCGGCGCTGTAACGCCTTTGACATCGCGGCGCGCAATTAGCTTATTGATCGCATTGGCTGGGACGTGCCCTTCGATCACCTGCCCGCTCTTGTCCACGACCGCGGTATGGCACGAGCCCATCGACTCGGGGACCCCCAGCCTCTTCTTGACTGCAAACATGTCGTCCGCATTGATCGCCTTAACCTGGAAACCCGATGCGCGCAGGTGGTCCACCCAGCCTTCGCAGCAACCGCAATGCTTGTCCTTGTAGACCGTGATCGCTTCGCCTGCGCCATAGGCGGCGCCGTAAGCCGCAGCCAGCAGTGCAGTCAACATCCACTTCTTCATTTCAGCTCCTAAAAAATCGAATTCCTCGCATCCCTGACCTTTAGGGCAACACGAGGTTCACCGCTTTTTCGATAGGCGGATAACAAACGCCCAGTCTTTCGTGACACCCTTGGTAGGCGGCGACCAACGTGACACGGCCTGCGTTCGCCGGACGACTCATGGTTATTTCGACCGGCACGGCCTTTCGGTAGACTTCAGTCTTGCCGAATATCTGGTCATTCTTCATTTCACCGCTGGGCAGCTTCACCGTGTTCACCAAGACGCCACTGCCATTCTTGAACGCGAAGCGGATTTTTTCCTTGTACAGGTAATATCCTTTGGCCGGTACCAATTCGGCAACCACCGTATTCGGCCCCTTGACCGTCACCTTCATCTGAAACGCCAGGTCCGGCTCAATCAATTCCTCCTCGCTAGCACTGGAGAACAAGGAGGCCAGCCCCTTGTTCGTTGCAGGAGCGTTAGTTTGCTGCGCATGCGTCGATGAGACTTGCGCCAGCATCAGTATGGACAGGGTGGCAATCGCAAATGTTTTCTTCATTCTGAGAACTCCGATAGCTATTCAGGCTACATATTACGGTCATGCAATAAGCATGCCCTCTCCATATGGGCAGGGTTGAGGATGTCGGTGAAGCGCACTCCTTTCAGTCGCGCCCATAGACGATCGTAAACATTTGTTCGGAGACTGCATCCCTCAAGCGCCGATAGCTGTCCAGAGATTGGGAAATCGCATCGCTCGCCCTGCCCTCCATCGTAACGAACGCGTTGTCCTCATCGGCCGTATTTCGGGCAGCTTCAACTAAGGGTGCCATTAACCTGACGAGCTGCATTGCGGGATTGAGTTTTTCGGAGAACATGAGGACGCGCGTGCGCATCGGATGCATCCATTTGAGCATTTCGGCACTCAGGGGATTGGCGACCGCCGTGACCCAGGGACTGATCATCAGCCGGTACCAGAGTTCATTCCATTGCGAGACGGCGTAGACATTTTCAAACGCATGCATCGGATAAGGGAAGCGGATCTGCTCGACCTGCCGTTCCTCGAATCGCACCAAGTATTGCGGTTTGCGACAATCCGGATCTCCGGTCGTGTTCACGATCTTCATCTCGTACAAGCCCGGCGGCAGCGCCTCCAGTTCCCCAATACTTTCGAGGATAGCCCGGTGTTCCAGCCGCGCGACCGCCGCAGAAACGAAGATGCCCAGATGCCCAACGTGGGGATTGAGCAGGTAGACGATGCGCTGGCTGGCGGCCTTCAGCTCGGCTGTCGTCGGGTAGACGCTCGGAATCCAATTCAGTGCCTGGTGCGGCGGCGTGATGTTGTCGCCGCCGGACGCAAAGATCACCAGCGGATTGCACACCCGCTTTAGGTCCACATAGCACCCGTGGCAAATCTTCATCAGGCCGCGTTCCAGCTTGTTTCCGATAAAAAGATTCTCGACGATGGCCAGGATCTCGTCCCGGCTCAGGAAGTAATACCCGGACCACCATCGCTCGAATTCAAGGAACCGTTCGCGCCCGGTGTCGATGTGCGTAAACACCTGGTAATTCTTATCCCACAGCGTATTTGCCGGATTCAGGTTCTCGAAGTTCTGGACGAGCCAGGCACCGTCCAGCCGTCCGTCTCCGAGATCGGCCAGTAGATGGGCAATCCATCCGCCACCGATCAGACCGCCAGCCAGCCGCATAGGATTCACGTCGGACTGCCCTGCCCAGTACGACAATGGAGATCCATTGAGCACCGCCGGCCCCGCCAGGCCCTCGCATCCGGCCGCCAGCAACATGACCGCCCAACCGGCCTGGCAATTGCCGTAAAGGACCGGGGCTTTTCCGCCATGGCGTTCGCTGACCGCTTCGACAAAGCGACGTAATGCGTAAAGCACGTCGGCCAGCGTCTGACCAGACTCCGGCATTGGGAAGAAAACCACAAAGTACGTGGCGTGCCCCTCTTGCAACGCCATGCCCACCTCGGATTCGCGCTTGAATCCCCCGATGCCCGGGCCATGGCCAGCGCGAGGATCAACGATGATCACTGGCGGTTTTTTGTCGTCAATGCAATCGGCCGCTCTGTTACCGTGGCAGCCAGTAATGCGAAGCAACGCATAGTTCGCCGGCCTTGGGAACCGGCGCGCATCGAGGATCGTTTCGTAGTCGAAGTCGAGCAGCGGCGGTAGACCCGACTCTTCGTGCGCAAGCATGTTATTGGCGCGCTCGCGCAGCGTGTCGAGGAACAAGACGCTGCGCTGCCAGCGGTCGATCTGGTAGCGCCATGCTTGCTCCCACATGGCTTGAGGTTGCGGTCGAGCGTGTTCCGGCTTGTCGGACTGCGCAGGTCGTGGAGCTGTGTGGCGTGCTGTCGTCCGCACGGCATCACCCGGCCGTGCTGTTGCGCGCAGCCTGCTTGCACTGCGCTTTGTCGTGCCGTCCGACGGCCGGCTATCGGTTCGCATTAATTATCTCCTGTCTTGCTGCGGCATGCCGTTCCTGGCATGCCCTACCTCGCCGGCACCGAGATCCGGTAGCCGATGTAAAGAACCAAAATCGCGAGCAAGACCCAGCACACGCCTTCCACCACGATCGCCCATCGCGGTTCGGCCAGCCCCTCGGTCCGCTCAAGTCGTCCTTTCTGGTACATTGCCCATCCATGCGTTGCGACGCCGAGTAACAGTGCCGGCACGGCAAACGATTCGAGCCAGCGGGCGAACAGCAGCGCGAGCCCGCCGCCGAGAATCCCCGCCCCCAGCCCGCCCAGCAAGTCCATCCTCTTGATTCGGTCCTGATTCACATTCGATTCCCTCATTCTTGTTCAGTCCCCTGTTACCGCTGGCCGCCATCCTGCAACCTGCGGTTATAGACAAACGTGCAGCGGCGGGCGCCGCGCGCAATCGTATTCGGCACCTCAGACCCGCGGTGAAACTGCATTTCCGGTGAATATTCATTGAAAACCGTTTCGTCGGACGCGCAGAACGCCTCCGCCAGCTTCGCATTCCCCATGTCGCGAAACGCCTCGAAAAATCGGCAGCGTGTGATATGCAGCGATACCTGGTTTTCGCTGTACAGGATTCCGTCGTTCTCGTTGTTCCGGATAAAGCCCTCACGGATCTGGGCTTCATGCTCCTGATGAAACCACTCCCATTTGCGCGGTACGCCCGCCGGCGGAAAATATGCTTGCCGTTGCACGGCATTGCCGAGACCGTAAATGAAACGGTGCGCTGCCCGGTACGCGACCTCCTCCCCGAATCGATCGCGCAGGCGGTTGTACAGTACGCCGACCAGCAGGAACGTGCGTTTCACCTCTCGCAGCCCGTCGTCGTCGGTCACACGCGCAAACTGCTTGCGGTAATGGGGCGCGGCAAACAGCATGCCGATGATGAACGGCACGCCATGCCAGCCAAGCAAAGGTCCGAGGACACCGTTGAGCAGACGTGGCACGACGCCGGCAAGAATCGCCAGCCGGCGCCTTTTTTCCCGCCAGGGGTTGAGACTTACCCGTGTCATCGATGTTTCCATGGCTGATTCCCCTGTCGCCGCTCCACCTTCCACAGGGCCCTATTTCAACGACCAATTGAACGAGCGCGGCTTTGATTCGCCCGCCCGGTCTATGCGCAAGTCGAGGCCCGCAGGTGTCGGTTGAATTGCGTTAAACCGCAATACGCCCTCCCGATGATGGCCGCCCGGCGGATCTCCCTTCCATTCAAGCGGGCTGACACTCGTTCCTCCGGCCGGAACAAGGACGGCACTCTTCATCAGGTCATCCTTCAATTCTTGCGAGTGCGTGTCGAACACCACGTCGAACTCCCATACGTCGCCCTGCAGGCCGCGTGGCGTCGCCTTGACCGTCACTGCAGATTGGGTACTGCTCAACATCGGAAGCGGCGGTGCCGCCGACACGGAAGCGCATGCCGCGATTGCGGTAGATAGGACGATTGCGCGAATTATGCGAGACATTGTTCATGCTCCTTGGTTGCTTTGAAAACCTTGCTTCCGATGTAGCCGATACCGGCCAGGTTCAGCAGCAGGCCGATCCAGAAAAACTCCACCTGATACTGTGCGGCGAACGCGACCAGCCCGCTTGCACCCAAGACCGGCGCGACATTGGCGAGATAGTGTGCGCAACAGGAAATCATCGCGGCCGTCGACGTGGTTCCCGAGGTGGCGACGACTGCACCGGCATCCTTGGACAGGTTCACGATTTCGCGCAACCGAATGAAAAGTGCCACCTGGAGCGCAAAACCGGCGGCAAGCGGCAAAACGTAGAACCAGAACTGCCCGAACTGGTCGATGGCAAAATCCCAGCCGGACAGGATCGACAGCGTGCCGAAGTACACGGCAAGTAACAGGGCACCTGCACCGACACCGAGCGCAACTGGACGGCCGGAACCACGTAATGTGTGCATAGTCATGATCCTCTCCTTGTGTCGCGTTGACCTTCCCTACTCTTTGGTGCCACGCAAACGAAGCGCGTTGGCGATGACCGACACCGAGCTCAGGCTCATGGCCAGCGCTGCCACGATCGGCGACAGCAACTGCCCGGTGAACGGGTACAGCAAGCCGGCGGCAAGCGGGATCCCGAGCGCGTTGTAGACGAAAGCAAAGCCCAGGTTCTGCCGCATATTGCGCACCGTCTCGACCGACAGGTTGCGCGCGCGGGCGATCGCCCGCAGGTCGCCCTTGACCAGCGTGACATGGGCACTGTTGATCGCCACATCGGTGCCGGTTCCCATCGCAATGCCGACGTTCGCCTTGGCCAGCGCTGGTGCATCATTGATGCCGTCGCCGGCCATCGCCACCACTTTCCCTTCCTTCTGCAGGCGTTCCACCAGCACCAGCTTGTCCTGCGGTTTCACTTCGCCATGCACCTCGTCGATGCCGAGGCGCTTTGCGACCGATTTTGCGGTGGTTACGCCGTCACCGGTCGCCATGACCACCCGCAGGCCGGCTTCCTTCAACACGCGCAAAGCCTCTGGAGTGGTGGTTTTGACAGGATCCGACACCGCGATGAGCCCGACCAGTTTCCCGTCAGCGGCGAGGTACATCACGCTGGCGCCCTCATTGCGCAGCGTCTCCGCCTGCTTTACCAGCATGCGCCAGTCGACTTTCTCAGTGTCCATCAAGGCCGTGTTACCCAGCGCAATGCGGCGGCCGGCTACCATCCCGCGCACCCCGATGCCACTCGATGATTCGAAAGTATCTGGCTTGTCGAGGGCAATGCCGCGCCGGCGTGCTTCATCGACGATCGCATGCGCCAGCGGATGCTCACTGCCCTGGTCGATGCTGGCCGCAATTTGCAACACGTCTTCGTCGCGGTATCCAAGTGCGGCGACCACGCGGTCAAATGCGGGTTTTCCTTCTGTCAGCGTGCCAGTCTTGTCCACGATCAGGGTATCGATCTTGCGCATCCCCTCGATCGCGGCGGCGTCGCGGAACAGCACGCCTTGCGTTGCCGCGCGGCCGGTGGCGGCCATGATCGACATTGGCGTGGCCAGTCCTAGAGCGCACGGGCAGGCAATGATCAGGACCGCTACAGCGTTCAGGAAACCGAACAGCCAGCCGGATTGCCCACCGAACAGCCCCCAGACGACCAGCGTCAATAGCGCGATACCGACCACGACGACCACGAAGTAGCCAGCAACGACATCGGCCAAGCGCTGCATCGGTGCACGCGAGCGCTGCGCGTTGGCAACCATCTGCACGATCTGCGACAGCATGGTCTGCGAACCGACCTTTTCCGCACGCATGATGAGGCTGCCGCTGGTGTTGATGGTCGCGCCGATCAGCTTGTCGTCCGCACGCTTGGTAACCGGAACGGGTTCGCCGGTCAGCATCGATTCGTCGACCGCACTTTCCCCTTCGAGCACGGCGCCGTCGACCGGCACTTTTTCACCCGGGCGCACGCGCAGGGTATCGCCAATATGCACGTGCGTAAGCGGCACGTCTTCCTCGCTGCCGTCGCTGTTGATCCGCCGCGCGGTCTTTGGCGCCAAGCCAAGCAACGCCTTGATCGCTGCCGACGTCTGGGAGCGCGCCTTCAGCTCCAGGATTTGCCCGAGCAGGGTCAGCGACACGATTACGGCTGCCGCTTCGTAATACACCCCAATCCGTCCTTCAGCGGCATAAACGGACGGGAACAGATCAGGCGCAATGGTTGCGGCGACGCTGTACGCATAAGCGGCACCCACCCCGGTGCCGATCAATGTCCACATGTTCGGACTGCGGTTTTTCAGTGACGCCAGCCAGCGCACGTAGAACGGCCACGCCGCCCAAACCACGACCGGTGAGGCGATGACGAACTCGATCCAGCTTTGCGCAGGCAAGCCGCCATGCATCAGCTTGTGGCCGAACATCGCAATGATTACGGTCAGAATTGTCAGCGGCAGCGTCCACCAGAAGCGCTGGCGAAAATCGGTCAGCTCGGGATTTTCTTCTTCGTCCAGCGCCGGCATCACTGGCTCCAGCGTCATCCCGCATTTCGGACAGTTGCCCGGCGTCGGTTGGCGGATTTCCGGGTGCATCGGGCAGGTATAGATCGTTCCCTCGGGAACGGGCTCGGGATGCGCCACCGGGGCCGGGGCAATGTATGCCTGCGGGTTGGCGCGGAATGTGTCCATGCACTTGGCACTACAAAAGTGATACGAAGCGCCGTCGTGCTCAATGGTCTTTTCCGGGTTGGCGGCCACCTTCATGCCGCACACCGGATCGATGTATGGCTTGTCGGCCTTCACCGGCGTTGCGGCGTCGCGGGCTTCACCATGCACATGGTGGTCGTGATGATGTTCGTGGTGAGCATCATGCGGGCGGGTCCTGTCGTCCATGTTGTTCTCCATTTTTTACCGAGGGCTGACGTTCGTGCCCGTCCTCCCGATGGCCGGTATGAATGCCGGCGTACGCTGCCGGTATGCTTCATACTCCCTGCCGAATTCCGCGACCATATCCTGCTCCTCCCGTTTCGCAAGACGTGCGTACACGACAAGCAGGATCGGGAACATGACCAGGGTCACCAGCGTCGGCCATTGCAGTAGGAAACCGAACATGATCATCACGAAGGCGATGTATTGCGGGTGGCGGATCCGCGCATAGGGGCCGGTAACAGCCAACTGATGCGCGCGTTGCGCCTTGTACAGCACGTCCCAGGAAGCCGCCAACAGCAGGAAGCCTGCCGCGATCAGAATATTGCTGGCGAGGTGGAACGGCCCGAAGTGCGGATTGACGTTCCACCCCAACATGGTTTCCAGCAGGTGGCCAGCGTCGTGCGAGAGGAAGTCGATGCCTGGGAAGGTTTTTGTCAGCCATGGCATCAGCAGGTAGATGGTCAGCGGAAAGCCGTACATTTCCGTAAATAAGGCCACCAGGAATGCCGAGAACGCGCCGAACGAACGCCAGTCTCGCGGGCTCTGCGGCTTGGCAAAACTGAAGGCAAAGATGATGAAGACCAGAGAATTGAGGATGACCAGCGTCCACAATCCGTAGGCCGGTACTGCGTCATGTGCGGCGTTCATGATTGCTCCTTTCCATGATCATGCTTATCCGAGGGTAAGCTGCTAACGTTTGCCGCTCCCGAATCCGTGCGCGTATCACCGTGCCGGTGCGAGCCACCATGGCCGCCATGCCCGTGGAACAGATGCATCAATGGGCACGCAAGAATCAGCAGGTATGGAAGTGCGCCGTACAGATGCGCGCGATGCTCAGTAATCAGAAAGAAACCGCCGACCGCAAGAAAGCCGATCAGTATCCATTTCGTCCGGCTTGAAAGCCCCGGTTTGCCTTCGTGTTGGTCGTGGTGTGCCATGTGACTCTCCCGTTGCACTGTTCAGGTCTGCCCTGTCTGCGCAATGCATGGTATGACAGGGCGGCGAGGAACGACGATTGCCGTGGCCCGGATTCGTCGTGTAATGGGGGGTACGGATACCACCCTTTGCACGGCGCTCCGGCGGCGATTCTCGTGCTATAGGGTCAGACGTGTGGTGCGCAGGGATTGCGCCTGGACGGGAAGACCTTCGTCTTTGGGGACGGGCAGCGCGTGCTCGTCAGGAGGATAGAAGACTGGAAAATAGGCGGCGATAAAGTACGTCAGGAACTGCATGTCCGGCGCCTGGCCGGATGCTTCCTTGACCACAGGGGAAGCCTGCAAGTCGCAAGCAGCCTGGCACGGCTCATGGCCATCGCCGGCATGCCCCGCTACGTGTCTGTCGCCGTCGCTGTCCATTGCCATGACGGCGCCTTCGTGGTGGTCCATAGCGGCCGGGATGCATCCATAAGCGCTGCCAACGGTGAGAGCAAAAATCCAGCCCAGCAGCACGAATACTGCAGCGGAACGATACTGGCGGATTTTCGCGAAGGCGAGCATGGTGTATGTACCGGTTGTCCTCGTGTTTATGCTACGGATTGCATTCGAAAAGTTGTTTGACTTGCATCAAGGTTCTCCAAATGCCCTGTACCTTCCAAGCGTTGCCGGTCCGGCTTACCCAGCGCGGCCGGCAACTGGCGTGTCGATGGCGTCAGGCTAATCTCGCACGCAAGCACGCGCCGGATATCCGGCCTGCGTGATGGCCGATACGACCACGTCGACGTCAAGATCGCTTTCCACATGTACGGTCTTGTTTCTGAGGTCGACGTTCACCTTCGCAGTATCGTCGACAGCGAGCACTGCCCTCGTCACACGCGAAGCACAGCCACCGCACGTCATTTTTTCCACTTGAAGTTCATACATGGCAGGTTCTCCCTTGTTGACTGTATCTATACGTTAGACCTTCCCGCTATGGGAAGGTCAAGGAAGGTCAAGACCTTTCTTGAGATGTGCTGGTCCGCGCAGTCCTTCCGCCAAGCATTCCGTCATCGTGCTACGCCCACGAGAGTGCCTTGAACGACCGCTACACTATCCGCATTTTTCCCGGTTCAGCCCAACATTACAAAGATGTAATCAAACTGTCAGGTTACGGACGTGTTCTTTCGATACACTTTAGGGAAAGCAAATGCCTTGAGCACGTCGGAACCTTCCCATGCCGGAAGGCTGTCGAACCCCATAAACCCGTAGAGATTTCGTCTTACCTGCAGGCCCTGCTTCCGATCGTCTGCTGGATCAAATAATGAACCGTTTCCTCAAGACATTTTTGATATGGATACTGGCCGTCATGTTCCCGGCCCAGGTTATTGCGTCCTCGGTCAAGATGACTTGCGGGCCCGGTTCGCACATCCCGTCGCAGAGTGCGGCCGAGTTGCCGCATTCTCATCACGAACCTGATGCTGATCATGCGCGTCATCATCACGATATGGCTGGTGCGAGCGAGGAGATGTCCAGTTCGGACTCCGCGGACGTGGCCAGCAAGTTCAAGAGTTCCTATTGCAGCGCCTGTGCTGCCTGTTGCATTGGTGCCGCCGTCACATCGGCGGTGCTCGAGTGGACGCCGTCTAGCAGTAGCGCGTTTGCACCCGTCATCACATATGTTTCTTCATTTAACGGCTTCATTCCCCCCGGCCTCGAACGGCCACCCCGCCCCATAGCCGTCTGATCTCTAGGTTTGCCCTGGCCAAAGCCTGCAGTGGCTGTCGCTCGGCGTATTGATCAACCGCGCAATCTCGCGCCTGTTTGAGATTCAAAGGAAACCATGCCACTTGGACGCTGGATGGCGATTGCCATGCTGGTTGCCGCGTCTGTCGCTGCGACCGCGCAAGAAAACTCCCGTACAGCGGATCCGGCCGACCCGACTGCCGCCGCTGCCCCTTATCGCTACGAATCGGCATTCAGCCGCTACCAACCGATGCTGGAGACGGAAGAATCTCCGGCACAAGCATGGCGTGCCGCCAACGATGAGATGGGAAAGCTCGGCGGCCACGCAGGCCACCTAGAAGGTACTGAGACTGCAGCGGAACGCGTTGCGCCCGCGCATTCCGGGCAGGCACACCACGGCATGGACCATCAAAACAAAGGAAAGTAAGGATGCGCCTACCCGGTATACACACACAACGCCTGAAGCCGGTCGTGCTCGCCTTGTCGGCGGTGCTATTGAGCGGCTGCGCGACGTTTTCCAGCGATGGCGGCCTCGATACCGTCTCCTCGCTCACCAAAGAGCGCACGGGTCAAAGCGTGCTCCAGGCAAAGACGGATGCCGATACGACCGCAATCGATAAGACCCTCAACGAGCTGCTCGGCAAGCCCTTGACGCCCGATGGGGCCGTGCAAGTTGCATTGTTGAACAACAAGGGTTTCCAGTCCTCCCTGGCGGAGCTGGGAATCGCCGAAGCCGACCTGGTACAAGCCGGTCGCATGCGCAATCCCAGCTTTTCGTTCAGTCGGCTGCGGGAAGGACATGACGTCGAGATCGAGCGCAGCATCATGTTCGACCTGGTCGGATTGTTGACGATCCCGCTGCGCACCAATATCGAGAGCCGCCGTTTCGAACAGGCCAAACTGCAGGCCGCGGTACAGGCGGTCCGGTTGGCCGCCGATACCCGCAAGGCGTACTTCAATGCCGTCGCCGCGCAACAAACCGTGCAGTACATGGACCAAGTGCTGACTGCGGCGGAGGCCGGCGCCGAGCTGGCCAAGCGCATGGCCAGGGTCGGCAACTGGAGCAAGCTAGACCAGGCGCGCGAACAAGCGTTCTATGCCGACGCAGTCGCGCAGGCTGCCCGCGCGCGCCATAACGCGGCTGCAGCCAGGGAGCAGCTGACCCGTTTGCTCGGATTATGGGGAAACAGGACAGCCTACCAGCTGCCCGAACGCTTGCCGGACTTGCCGAAGGCACCTAAGGATGTGTCCGACATCGAGGCACAGGCGATGCAGCAGCGGCTGGATGTCCAGATGGCCAAGCGCGACGCGGAGACGACCGCGGCGGCACTCGGTTTGTCAAAGGCAACCGGGTTTATCAACGTGCTGCATGCCGGTTACGCCAACAAGAGCGAGACCGACGCGCCGCGCGCGAACGGGTATGAAATCGAGCTGGAACTGCCGATCTTCGACTGGGGACGTTCCCGGACCGCGAAGGCTGAAGCGATCTATATGCAATCGGTGCACCGTACTGCAGATGCCGCGATCCGTGCACGCTCCGAGGTACGGGAAGTCTACTCCGCCTACCGTACCTCGTACGACCTCGCGAAGCACTATCGCGATGAAATCGTGCCTCTGCGCAAGAAGATCTCGGACGAGATGCTGCTGCGCTACAACGGCATGCTCGCCAGCGTGTTCGAGCTGCTGGCCGATGCGCGCATCCAGGTCAACAGCGTTAATGCCGCGATCGAAGCCCAGCGCGACTACTGGATAGCCGACACCGACCTGCAGATGGCGATCAATGGCAGTGGTGGCGCCTCTGCCCCGATGCGCGGTGGTGCCGCGCCTGCCGACGCCGGCGGCGGACACTGAAGGAAAGGAACAGGAATGGTTTCACGCAGAGATTTCTTTATGGGCGCCGGTGCGGTGGCATTGGGCGCCGGTCTGGTCAGCAAGGCCGGTGCCGCCTCGCTGCCGGAAGCGCCGTTGATGAGCGATGCGACCACGCAGCCACCGCTCATGCCGTCCACCGGACGGCCGTACAACCCGGTTGTCACGCTCAACGGCTGGTCCCTCCCCTGGCGCATGAACAACGGCGTCAAGGAATTCCACCTGGTCGCAGAACCCGTGGTGCGCGAACTGGCGCCCGGGATGAAGGCGCATCTGTGGGGCTATAACGGGCAGTCGCCGGGACCGACGATCGAGGTGGTCGAAGGCGACCGCGTGCGCATTTTCGTGACCAACAAACTGCCGGAGCACACCAGCATCCACTGGCATGGCCAACGGCTTCCCAACGGGATGGATGGCGTGACAGGACTCACGCAGCCGGGCATCCCGCCCGGGAAAACCTTCGTCTACGAGTTCATCGCCAAGCGTCCCGGCACTTTCATGTACCACCCGCATGCGGACGAAATGGTGCAGATGGCGATGGGCATGATGGGTTTCTGGGTCACGCACCCGAAAAATCCGAACTTCATGAAGGTCGACCGGGACTTTGTCTTCTTGCTCAACAACTTTGACATCGAGCCTGGCAGCGCCACGCCGCGCGTGAACACAATGCTCGACTTCAACCTGTTTGCCTTCAACAGCCGCGTCTTCCCCGGCATCGATCCAATGGTCGTGCGCCAGAACGATCGGGTGCGCATCCGTTTCGGCAACCTGACGATGACGAACCACCCGATCCACCTGCACGGTCATGAATTCGTTGTCGCCGGCACTGACGGCGGCTGGACAAATCCGGCGTCGCGCTGGCCGGAGGTAACGGTCGATGTTGCCGTCGGCCAGATGCGCGCTATCGAGTTCGACGCCACCGATCTCGGTGACTGGGCATTTCACTGCCACAAGTCGCATCACACGATGAATGCGATGGGCCACGATGTGCCGACGATGATCGGCGTGGACCATCGCGGCGTCGTGGAAAAGATCAACAAGCTGGTCCCTGATTACATGGTGATGGGCGAGCGCGGCATGGCCGACATGGGCGAGATGGAAATGCCGCTACCGGACAACACGCTGCCGATGATGGGCGGCCAGGGGCCGTTCGGCGGCGTCGAAATGGGCGGCATGTTCACGGTGGTGAAGGTGCGCAAGGACCAGAAGCCCGGGGATTACAAGGATCCGGGCTGGTACAAGCATCCGGCCGGGACTGTGGCGTACGAGTGGAAAGGCCCCGTACCCGAGCCGACACGCAGCAAGTCACCAGGCGGCCAGCTGACGGCACCGACGAACAAACCGGACGGCGTTGAACTGAAGGCACGCAAGCCTTCCGGCCACGGCGGCCATTAATTGCCGAACCGGAAAGAAATACACATTTTGGAGGACCCAATTGAAGAAAGCATCTACCCACATTTTTGCCGCCGCCATCTTCGTTGCGTTGTCTGCAGCCCTGCCCGCTGCAGTGCAAGCCCACGGTGAGACCGATTCCGTAGCCAAGGTGAACACGGAAATTTCGGCCGAAGAGCACGGATTCGGCAAGCAAGGCGATCCGAAGAATGTAACCCGCACCATCGCCATCGACATGAGCGACAGGATGCGCTTCGGCCCGTCTGAAATCACCGTCAAGGAAGGAGAAACCATCCGTTTCGTGGTTACCAACAAGGGAAAAATGCTGCACGAAATGGTGATCGGCACCATGGATGAGCTGAAGGCACACGCCGAAATGATGAAGAAGCATCCCGGGATGGAGCATGACGAACCCTATATGGCGCACGTTGGCGCGGGCAAGAAGCAGGAACTGGTTTGGCAGTTTACCAAGGGGGGAGAGTTCTACTTTGCCTGCCTGATCCCCGGCCATTTCGAGGCCGGGATGCTCGGAAAAATCAAGGTTTTGAAAGGATAAATGAAGATGAAACGCATGTTGGTGCAGGCCCTCCTGACCGGAGCCCTCGGCGTCCATCTGGCTGCCGGCGCGGCTGCTCCTGTCATTGAGGTCTACAAGAGCGCGAGCTGCGGGTGCTGCACCGAATGGGTCAAGCATCTGGCGCGCAACGGGTTCACGGTGAAGGCGCAGAACGTCGCGAACCCCTCCGACTACCGTGAAAAGTTCGGTCTGCCGCAGGCGCTCGGCTCCTGCCATACCGGCATGGTTGCCGGCTACGCGCTGGAGGGGCATATCCCCGCCGACGACATCAAGCGCCTGCTGGCGGAGAAACCGAAGGCCAAGGGATTGGCCGTTCCGTCGATGCCGCTGGGTTCTCCCGGCATGGAGGGACCGCGCAAAGACCCGTTCGACGTACTACTGGTCCACGCCGATGACCGTTACTCGGTGTACCGGCATTACAACTGAAACTGAATTGAAAGGAGCTCAAATGAACACACTTGCAAAACTCACCCTGGCCTCGACTTGCCTGATCGCGATGCCCTTCACTGTACAAGCGGCTTCATCGCATGACTCGCATCACGGAGGCATGCAGATGACTTCGGCGGATGCTGCCGCCCAAATGACGGATGGCGAAGTGCGCAAGGTAGACAAGGATGCCAAGAAAATCACGATCAAGCACGGGGACCTGAAAAACCTCGGCATGCCGCCGATGACCATGGTTTTCCAGGTAAAGGATCCGGCGATGCTCGACCAGGTTAAGGCCGGCGACAAGATCAGCTTTGTCGCGGATAAGGTCGGCGGTCAGTTGATGGTCACCTCGATCGAAGTGAAAAAATAAATATCGCTTTTCCCCGTGGCCGTCCATGGCGGTCACGGACGGCAAACGGGACCGCCATGCCGTGCCAGTGCGTACACGCTCGTTCGATGCGCGCGACTCGGTGGGTGAATACATCGTGTATCCGTCGCGACTCTGCAGTTTTCTGACCTGCCCTCCCCCAGTACAATAGCGTTCCGGTGTCCAAGAATAATCAAATGGGAGTGGTGAATGGGCAATACGCTCGCAAGGCTCATCGAGCACTGGAAAGCCGATGCACACAGTACCTACAACTCCTGGTTCCTGTGGGAGGAACGGTTAAAGAACTTTCGTTCCATCCGCCGTGGCATCGGACAAGTAGTCCGTGACATCGAGGCGGGGACGTTTGGGAATGCGTATCGAGGATCGTCACTGGAAACGGTAGTGGGGTCGATTGCCGAGCAACGACAGATCTTCAAGGGCGCCGATCACGCATTCCTGTGGAAGCCAAAATTGCGCATTCCAGACATCTACGAAAATTCGGCGAACCAGGCGGCCTTTGCCCGACTACTGCACCACTGCGACTGCTGCGACTCTGCCGATGAGATCATTGCTGCGATCCATAGAATTGATGCACTGGCAATCAAAGGACTGGGCCCGGCCGTCGCCAATTTGCTGTACTTCATCCATCCGACGCTGGTACCTCCGTTTAATACAGCGATCGTCAAAGGCTTCAATGCGGTTACCGGGAGTAACGTGAAGCTTGGGCGGTGGGACCACTACCTGTCCATGCGTGAAGGTTTAATTCGCTTGAACAATAACTACCGGACCGTCTTGTCGAACGACTTAGGCGCCATCGCTGGTTTGATGTTCGATGTCGGGACAGGCCGGTATGCTGCGCCCCCGCGCGCTGACGATGCTGGTGCCGTCCGCGAGTGGGAAGCCGACCTGCAGCGTGTACGAGAAGAGTCTTCTGCGGCACAGCGTCAATGGGAGCTAGCCCGCGAGAGCGACGCTACCCACACCGAAATTCAGGGATGGTTGCGCGACCTTGGCTCGGCGCTAGGGTTCGATGTATGGGTAGCCGCAAACGACCGCGGGCGGGCGTATGGCTCCGGAAAGCTGGGTGACGGATGCCTTTCCCACCTCCCCGAGGGAATCACCGCCGGCATGGATTCGGTGCGCCTCATCGATGTCGTATGGATTACGCGGGGTTCGCATGAAGTTGCGGCAGCCTTCGAGGTAGAACACTCAACCTCCATCTATTCCGGCATCGTGCGCATGCTGGATCTGGCCCTTGGTACTCAAGTGGGCGAAAAGAGCACGCTGTTTTTGGTCGCGCCTGATAACCGGCGGGGCGAGGTCGAACAACAGCTCTGCCGCCCGGCATTCTCGCGAGTGGCGGAGCTGAATATCCGATATCTTCCGTACAGCGGGCTGAAAGAGCACCGCCAGGCGATCACTCGGTTCGGGACCGGAATCAAGCCACTACTCGAAATTTCCCAGGAGCTGAGAAGGAAAGGATTTGTGCCGACCGGCCTGCATAAGACATGAAGATCGACCGAGAATCGACGTTCAATGTAGAGTTCCGGGCTGTGCGGACGCCGGCTGTACTGCGGGATTGTAGGAAAATCGAAATATACGCAGTCTGAGCATTCCTCCAACAAGGTGGAACTGAAAATCAGGAAGCCACGAAAACAACGCCGCCCTCAATATCACTCGGTCGCTGTAGGTCGCACTGGCCGTAAAGTGACCAAGGCGAAGCGCCAAGTCAGCCCTTCGCTCAATTGATGCGTCAATGGGGGTGTCGTTGGGATCAGGCCAAAGGTAAGCCGCAATCCGTTCGGCGCGCCGCAGTTGCACGAATATTCGATATAAAGCGGTGCACGCAACGATTTGCCGCAATTGACGGTAGCATTCGGCCCGCCGAAAAAGTGAGGTCGGGAACAGGTAATCGGCTGGAAACACCCGAGTATCGCCAGCCATGTAGCGGATCAATTGCTCACGTACGGCAATAGCGCCCTTAACTGGATCTGTCCCTCGCTGATATTCGACCTCATCATTCAGGAACCTCGCCTCTGGCGTTCTCGCAGCAGGATTGACACTGAGTTGGCACCGCTCCGATGCCCAAGTTGCCAGGCAACGGTCATCGTATCGCATCAACTGCGCCAATTCATTGTCGAGCTCATCTTGTTCTGTCGGAAGCATGTATTCCCTCACAGAAATCGTGCGAAGAATTGATGAGGAGCGCCATAACGACCGTATAAAGGTCGACCGGTAGCCTGTCATATAGTAGTAGATGTCGGCAATGTGTCTTTCGTGTACATACCACTGCCCCTCGCATTTTCGGGCGGCTTCCGCGAGGCCAGATAGATAGGGCTGAAATGCCGAGAGAATCCGTTGATCCGAAAGCCGCTTAATGTCTGACAGGAATACCGTCCCTTCCGGGTGAATTCGCCTGTCACATGACTTGCACACGTAGATCGCCGACTTCCGGAATTCCGGAAAACCGAAGTAGATCCGACGCTTGCACCACCGGCAAATGTGTTGGAATGGACATCCGTGGATCGGGCACTTTTCCAGTCCGAGTATCTGAGGTAGATCTGAGTGATATCCAGCCAGCAAGCACTCAGGACAGATTTTCACTTCGTCCCGCGGCAATGCCCGGGCGAGCTGGTGGAGGGGTGGCTGCCAGTCTGCTGGCCTGGTCGCATGTATTGCGGCGAAGGCATGCCCCTGCTTTTTTCGTATGTTACTGTCGATCTCTCGAAAGCGGTCGTATGAGGCGTCGTTAATCCAGGTAAGCTTTACAATCAGGGAGTCGTCACTTTCGAAGGGGTGCATAAGGTCTCTGCTCCAGAGAACCGCATGCTTACCTTTACCGAACCAGGGCATCGTTACCCTCCAGGCATTGAAGACATGGAAATTACGACGAGGTGCTTCAGATATCCTGAGTCTTGCAAGATTAGTTTCCACCAATTCTCGGACTTCGCCTGCTGTGACTCTCCTGACGCGGCAAGGGATGTCAATCCCATTTCTATCGTCTGAGTTAGGCTTCGCATCCCAATCACTGGCGAGGCGTTTAGCTGCGAGGCTGCTTTGTCGATCGCCTTCCACATTGGCTGCGCCATTTCACCAAGTCGAAATCCTCGCGCGTACAACTGAGACACATAGGCTGCAGTGATACAGGTGTTGCTATCAGGGGGGAAGCGCATTGCCGTTGGATCGTCAAACTGACGCAAGATATCCGCAAGCTCCTCCTCGCATGAAACGCCCTCAAGGGAAAGCGGGTTCTCGAGAAACCGCCCAATGACGTCCTTGCGCCGCAATCGGATGAGTTCATCGCGCTGCTCAAGCAATTCCGGTTGCCCAACAAGTATCACGGTTGGCGATACGCCATACTTCTCCAGGTGATTGGTCAGGTCAATCAAATAGGAGTATTCATGGGGCTTGATGCGTTGCGCTTCATCCAGAATGATCAGCACGCGGGGATCGTGCGTTTCCGCGCATCGTACAAGGAGGTGCCGGATCATGGCGGTTCGAATGTCGTCGCCATCGCCGAGCACAGGAATGTCAAGGTGCATATCAGTGGCCAGACCTTTGAAAAAGCGCGTGTCGGAGCGCGTTTTTCTATCAACCATGACGGCGTTGACGCATACGACGCTGGGATATTTTCTTCGAATTTCTGAGAGAACGTACCGAATCGTCCGTGACTTGCCGATACGTGACGGTCCATAAATGGCAATACCTGTGGCCATTCGCTCGACCTCTAGACAGACCAGGTCAAGAACATCTTTCATCATAGGCGTGACGACTTCGTAATCACGTTTGCTTGTCGGGAAACGCCCCGCGGGGACTTGTAAGTCGTGAAGACCGTCCATCACTTTCCTCCTCGTTGCTTTTCCGCCGCCAATCGAGCTTCCCTTGCCCGAGCAGCGGCCGTTTTCGTGGTCGCCACCACGACTTTGGGATCCGGCGGGGTTTCGAGCACGACTTTGGCCGTTCCAGTAGCTTGCATATACCGCTGTAGCTCAGTCGCTTCTTTGACGACACCGCCGCGAGGTCGGGCCGCATTTTTCTTTAAGGTCTTTCGTGCCTTCTTTGCGAGTATCGCGCTGATCGGGTCGGAGCTTTCACCATGCTGGCCGAACTTGAGCGACTTATCGCGCATTACTGCGCGCCGTACTTCGCTTGTGTGGTCGGTCGCTCCCCAAAATCCGTCTGCCTGCAACTGGCCAAGCGGAGTACCTTTTAGTTCAAATGCGCGTAGATAGCGCAGGTTCGGAGCAACGTGTGCTGCAATTTTTTCCCCTAGGAGATCGATTCGGCGGGTGAGGATCTCGTTCGTATATTTGACGCCGCCGTAGCTGACATAGAGGTTGGGATTGTCTTTGCTACGCTGCCGCACCGGGCGGTGCACCACATGTTCACCAACCTCAGGATTTTTTGCTGTGGGCGGAGGTATTCTGCGAAGTATTGGACGGTCCACATCCTTTAGAAAATCGTCCAGAACCTGCAACGGACTCTGGTAGAGCAATCCATGCGTCACATCGTTATTGATGTCACCAAGAACCTCGAAGAACGCCTGGCAAAGGTCGTCATGATCAATATCACTGGCTATTGCCTGTTCCGCTGGTGGTAACCTCCGCCCCTTGCCCTTGTCAGTCCCTGTCGTCGATGGAAGTCGATCGAACTTTCCCTTTACCACTCGACTGAATACCCCTTCAATTTGTGGACGCCCGCTCCAGCTACCAAGCGGCCCGTAACAGGTCTGTGCACCGAGACGTGCAGTCACGTTCAAATACAGATCGCTTACATGAATTTTTGCGTTGTCTATATGCGCGACTGACCAGACGCATCCGGCAAGCCGTGGATCGAAATCACAGGCGCGGAATGGCGGTGCCGGCCTGCCACTGGGCAATGTGACAACGTAGTTCGGAATAACCGCCGAACGGATTGCTTCGATTAGCGCAGCCGCTTTCGCTTCCGGGTTAAGGCAAACGGCACCGCCCAGTATGGCGCCTGTTCCTCGATCGACAATTGCTATTCCGACGGGACGTTCTGCAGGAATCTTTTTTGTGACGCCGTCGATGGTGATGCGAACTGTGGCGATTCCGTGGAGCTTGTGCTCGTCAATCTCAACGCGCTCATAAGGCCTCGGACGCTCTCGCCGATGCGGTTCCCCTGACATAACTGACAAGTTCGCAGCTTGATTATTCTCACCGTGCGCTCTTATGTACTCTTCGGGATTTTCTTCTTTGATCCTCTGCACTAACTTGGCAATGCTTGAATAGAGGGGAATTTTTGTATTGAACGGATACTGTGTTTTCTTGTAGCGTCGATTAGTGAGCTCTTCGGTGAGCCATCGTTGAAGAGCCAACACGGACACCTTGCTCTTGTGCTGTTCCAAACTTTTCCCGAGGACGCGCGCTTCGAACTCCGGGTACAACCCTTCAATGATTAGCAGATGCTTTAGGCCTCCTTTACATTGAGGACCTGTAGGCGCAGCGCCGTCCGGAAGCGGCTTTCGCCGAACCTGTTCGTTTACTTGCAGAGATTTGACGAGTGCGCAAAATCCAAGCCGCTCGCCGTCGCCGTCCCGTACCATTGCACGTGCAAGCTGCTCGTGGACCTGTGAAATGTGAATTTTGTAGCGGGCTTCAATAATGGCAACCTTTTCGCCGGCAAGGTAATCGACGATTGCGCCTTCAAATTTCAGATATCGTTTTCTCTCGTCGTCTTCCCATCCACTCGTATCCGGGCGGCGCCAATTCCAAGTATTTCGATCTTCTAGTGCGATATCCCGGCGTGTCACGCGCGGCGTCCGGCGATTAGTTGAGGACGCGCTCATCCGGTAATCCTCGGATGGAGAACGGTCCCATAGCCGAAGAATTTCTTTGATAAGTTCGCGTCAAGCACCCCTTTCTGTAGGAGTCGAAATATCGCAGCGAGGAGAAGAGGCTCACGATCTGGCGGATAAGAGGCAAGAACTTGTGAGACCGTGCATGGCACCTTGTCAACCACAAAGCATACGTCGTGCTCAAAAGGTGCCAGGTCATGGCCGTGGGCCGCCCAAATGTACCCTAGCCCTTCGCGCCAGTTTTGTATGAGAATTCTTTGCTTATTCAGGTCGGTTGTCGTGATCAAGCGCCACTTCGCTTGGTACTTCTCCGCCAAGCTAATCTGCGCGCGCACCTGGTCCGAACCGTTTTCTCGGATCTGTGCGGCCTCGGACTCTGTCTTGACCTCGCGCCATTCGATTTCGCCTGAACGAAGGATGCAGATGGCGTCGGGAATGGTTCCCTGCGGCCCTTCTGATCCCTGTCCCACGAATTTTTCGGACGGGATTGTATAGTTGACAATATTTGGATCGCCTTCCATCCAGATCAGATGGTCGCAGTTTGGAGTCCCCTCGAGGGTAAAGAAGAACCCGCCTTTAGGGGCGAAGCCGGTCCATACGTCGTATTTTCGGCGTCCGCGTTTTTGGATGGCGACACGCAAGTCGGTTCGCCACTTCTTTGCCGGTTTTGACATCGCATGCTCCCAAAATTCGAGCAAAGCGAAACCCGACCTTGACATCTAGTTCTTGTCGAACTAATTTGCAAAGTGTTCCAGTAAGGCATTGCCCTGGAAGCCATGGCGGTGGCTATCAGGACGCAAAAATTCTGAGCTTACATGGGTGGGCTCCAAAAATGAAAACGGCCGGCGCACAGCTGGCCGTTTTTCTTTTTTAGGAGCAATTTCCGTAAAGTCAAGAAGTTATTGCCTTGGAGAAAAACACTTTTCTTTTTCTGTGAAACTTGTGCGAATTGGCTGAAAGGACGAGGAATTCACGCGTCAAAATTCGCATAAATTTCACTATTTTTTGATGGTTTTCCTGCGGCTTCCCTCTGAAGGGAAATGGTGAAACTTATGCGAACGCTCTTCTACGGGCGGACACAATGGACCTAACGGAGGCATGAAAACGAATGTTTGACGAGTTGTGTCACCTTTCAAGTTACGGCTCGGACGTTAGGCGCCTTGCGTCACACCTCCTCCGACCTACCGACAGCGCTCTGAGAGAGCATTTAGAGCGTTCCCATAAGTTCCACTCTTTATTCGCGTAATGTTTCACGGATTTATACTGCGAAAGGTTTTCTGTTTCTGTGCGACTTCTGCGAAACATACCGGTGCGATTTATCGAGTACTGCAAAACTTATGGGACCATCTGTTCTGCCACTTTTTGCTTGAACACTGCTTCCGTAAACGCCCAAGACCTCTTAGCTGCTCGGCTGACTGGCCTCCTGTGCGCTGGCAATACGAATTGCAACGGCAGAACGCCTTGCGCCAGAGAGACGGCCTCTGGCAAAGTTTCTATAACAACTAACCCATGATGGGTGGTGGCTTCAATCAAGTGATGCAGTGGGAACAGCCGGCGAACAGCCTTTTTTCATTTCTCCGGATCTAGGTCGGAAAGTTCTACACTTTATGAACGCATGACTTCATGAAACAAATCATTGCACTTGATGTTGACGGCGTCTTACTCGACTACCACCAAGCCTACGCCGGTGCCTGGGCAAAGGCATTTGGTTCGATGCCTGCTGTACGCGATCCTCTTGCCTATTGGCCGCTCGATCGATGGGAAGTACGTCGTTTGAATGGCGAAGAATTAGCGCAATTTCGCGCGTATTTCGATCACCAGTACTGGTCAACGATACCGCCCGTCTCCGGCGCTGTCGACGCCTGTCATGCTCTCGCAGCCGCTGGCTACGAACTCGTGTGTGTGAGCGCGATCAAATTACAGTACCAGGCAGCAAGACTGCAGAACTTGCGCGATTGCGGATTCCCTATCGCACGTTTGTATGCCACGCCCAATACTGGCTCGAGCGTCAGTCCGAAGGCAGCCGCTCTTCGCGAACTCAATCCCGTTGCCTTCGTCGATGATTTCTTACCATACCTGCGCGGGATTCCGACCGATATCCATGCCGCGTTGATTCTGCGCGAACCTAACGGGTCACCTAACGTTGGCGACGATCTCGTGCTCGCTCATTCTCAACACCCGAACCTTGCAGCGTTCGCCAATTGGTGGCTGAGCAGGTAGTTCCTTCGATCCGTATGCTGCATTTACGCACCACGGAGCACAGAGATTTCAGTTCCGGCTTCAGACCAAATGGCGCCCCTACTCCAAAAAGATGACATTACTAATATAATGTCGAATAGAATTTTCGCCCTGGATCGGCTTCCGAATGCCCATCGACTCTCGTAGTTCTTCACCTGCCAGCTCATCATTGGCTCCCATTGAAGCCATCGTTATCTCACCTGACCTCGACGGCCGGGACGGTACGAACCGAGCGACGGGAAACCGGCCTCAGATCTCCGCACAGAATGATATCGATGCGATCAAAGCCTGGCTTGCGCGTTTCGCCGATACGAAAACCACGTTCGACAACTACCGAAAGGAAGCCGAACGGCTCCTGTTGTGGTCGACGGTGCAACTGCAGAAACCGATCTCTTCGCTGACGCACGAAGACTTGCTCGCGTATCAGCACTTCCTCGCTGATCCGCAGCCGGCTGCCCGCTGGGTCATGCGTGACGGTCGGAAGTTCGGGCGGTCGCATCCGGACTGGCGCCCGTTCGCCGGCCCCCTCTCCCCTTCAAGTCAGCGACAGGCGTTCATCATCCTCAATACGCTGTTCTCGTGGCTGGTCAATGCAGGTTACCTGGCCGGTAATCCGCTGTCCCTGTCACGTCAGCGGACCAGAAAAGCCAAACCGCGCGTCACCCGATATCTCGAAGAAGACTTGTGGACCGAGGTCAAGCTCACCATCGACGCCATGCCCAAGGAGACCGACCGGGAGCGCGAGCACTACTTGCGGACACGGTGGCTGTTTTCATTGTTGTATCTCTGCGGGGTGCGCATCTCGGAAGTCGTCGGAAACACAATGGGCGGATTCTTCTGCCGCCGGGACAAGGATGGGGAGGAACGGTGGTGGCTCGAAATCGTTGGCAAAGGGGATAAGACACGAATTGTCCCTGCAACCAACGAGCTGATGATTGAGCTAGCGCGCTATCGTCGAGAAAAACGCCTAGCTCCCTTTCCAACTCCTTCCGAAGACGTCCCACTGCTCCTGCCCATTGGGACACAGCAGCGTCAGATGACACGGGGTGCAGTGCATGCGCTCGTCAAACAAGTTTTCTTAGATACAGCGAATCGCTTGAAGATGCGCGGGGCAAGCTTTGAATCACTTGCCACACGCGTCGAGGCCGCATCCGCCCATTGGTTAAGGCATACCGCTGGATCACACATGGCGAACAGTAATGTAGACCTTCGACATGTCCGCGACAACTTGGGGCATGAATCCATCACTACAACGAGCGGATATCTCCATTCATCGGATGATGCTCGTCATCGTGAAACCGACGAGCGACACAAGATCAAATGGTAAACGTCATCAATTCTGTGACATTCGGCCGTTATACCAGAACATCACGCTCGCCGCCCCAGTTGCGCCGATGCCGAGCCGCAATCCAGACAGGGAAACAAAGCATGCCCTGCGCTGCTACAGCACGTTGGAAATATGATTTACCAAAATGAACACTACTGCCATTGACCTGAAACAGGCCGCCAAATACGAATTTATCGAACTTGGGCGTACATTCCGTGAACTTTCGGAATATTCGGGCAAGGATGACGACTCGGATTTCGGCCATGCATTCCGTCTAGGTGAACGACTCACCTGGACTGATCTCCTTGCTGAATACCGCTTGATACTCCTGTCCGAAGCTGGTGCGGGTAAGACTGCTGAAATCCGCAATGTGGCGCGAAGACTCCGGGCCGAGGGAAGATCCGCTTTTTTTCTCAGACTTGAACATATCCCTTCTGACTTCGAGGACGCGTTCGAAGTTGGGACTTTCGAAGAATTTGAAGAGTGGATGTCGTCCGGCCAAGAGGGGTGGATGCTACTAGACTCCGTCGATGAAGCGAGGCTGCGCAATCCCGCGGACTTCGAGCTAGCCATTCGCAAGCTCGGGCGGCGCATCAATGCTGCTAAAGATAGAACGCATATCGTCATTACAGGTAGAACAACCGCGTGGCGACCCATGACCGACCTTGCCCATTGCGTCAATCATCTACCCTACATGCCACGCGGTGCGACACAGGCAAAAAAATCCGAGGCAGATGTCTGCCTCGATTTGACAGTTTTGACCAATGAACGTGGCAAAACTCCGCCGATGTTCAGGATTGTGGCACTGGACGATCTCAGTTCGGATCAAATAGCGTCGTTTGCTCGCGCGCGCGGTATTAACGACTCCACAGAGTTTCTTGAGGCGATTGAACGCGCGGATGCATGGTCATTTACATCCCGGCCCCAAGATCTTGCAGAGTTGACGGAGTTCTGGCTCGATAAGGGGAGAATAGGTAGTCGCCTCGAGATCATGCGAAACAGCATTGAACGCAGACTGGCGGAACGGGATCAGGATCGGGCTGACAGTAGACCGTTAGCGGCAGATCGTGCACGCACAGGTGCAAAGTTGCTGGCTGTCGCAGCGACCCTTGCACAGAGCCAAGTACTCCGTGTCCCGGACGGCGCAGACAACCCAAATGGACTGGACGTGCGCTCAATTCTCGCTGACTGGGATGACAAGGACCAGGCAACGCTCTTGTCGAGACCCATTTTCGACGAAGCGATTTACGGGACGGTACGGTTTCATCACCGTTCGGTCAGGGAGTATCTCACGGCCGAGTGGTTTTCAGACTTGCTGGCTCGACAGACATCGCGAAGAAGCATCGAGGCATTATTTTTTCGCGAGCAGTATGGGATGGACATCGTTGTCCCGAAGCTGCGTCCCGTTCTGCCTTGGCTTGCTATCCTAGACGATAGAATCCGGGAGCGTATTAGAAAGGTTGCGCCCGAGATCATCTTTGAGGGGGGCGATCCCAGCCAGTTGCCGCTTGACGTGCGCCGGTACATTCTTCACGAAGTTTGCGAGCAAATGGCAGGCGGCGCAGTGGGGCGCAGCATGCGTGACTACGCAGCCGTGCAACGCTTTGCAAATACAGACCTTGCCGATGATGTTCGGACGCTCGTCGGGAAGTATGCGGACAACGACGATCTAGCGAGTTTTCTGTTGCGTATGGTTTGGCTCGGCGAGCTGAAAGGAGTTCGCAGGGAAGCACTGGAAATCGCCATGAAATCTGATGCCGAGCAGTACCTTCGAATAGCCGCCTTCAGGGCCGTTCGCGCCGTTGGAACGGCCGATGACCAATTGATAATCCGTCAGCGGTTTCTAACCGAGGCCGACGAACTGAATCGAGACTGGCTTGCAGAACTCGTGGAAGGCATCCAGCTATCAGCTGAAAATATTACATGGCTGGTTTCGTGCCTGGAAAAGTCGGCTGAAAAGCAGCGCTATTCCGTCGATCATCTGACAGATCGCCTTGAAGCGATGATCACTTCGGCCAATGTTGACCTACTTTCACCTCTTGTTTCGGAATTGAATCGACTCCTCGGGCTTTCCCCGGTTGTGGAGCGGAGAAATTGCGAGGTCTCCGAAAAGTTCCAATGGCTTATAACTCCTGCTGCCAAGGCAGTGGAGCGGCTCGTTATTGCGAGGCAACCGGCCGCGACAGGTCCTGATGCTCTCGGCGTTCTAAGCAAGTTGTCTGCAATTCAGGGATATGGCATTGATGATGCCATCGAGGTCAAGGCCCAATTCGAAAAACTCGTTCCGGCTTGGCCTGAACTAAACCAAGCGTTGTTCTGGTTCGAGGTGCATCAGTCACGAGAGACTATCGACAGAAAGCGTGGAGAAACTCTCACGGAATTCTGGCAGGCCTCGTTATATGGATCCTTTGCACAGTTCGGTCCTGACGACTTCAACTATGTCGCCGGCGAGATCGCTAGACGGACATTGCTGGACGATAGAAAGGTTGCGCTGTCGCTTGCTTTCAATCTGTATGTTCGGAACGGCCGACCGAACGCGTGGCGCGAGCTGCTCAAAAAGCTTACGGGCCAAGACGCGGCGCTTGCAGATCGGCTGGCGAATTATCTCAAGCCCCCGCCGCGGGGTAGTGACTACCGCCGCATGAAGCAGATGGAGGAAAAATGGAAGCGTCGAGACAAGGCGCGCAAGGAAAAGGAGGCAGAGTATCACGCGGGTTGGAAGAAATATTTCAATACCAGTTTGACCGAGGCCCGCACGGCGCAGGAAAAGGCTCCTGGAGAAGTAACAAACGCCCTGTACTATCTGTTTCAGCAAACCCGCAACAATTCGCCTACGTCTGGCCGCTGGACTGCATACAATTGGAAAGAGTTGATCCACGAATACGGTGATGAAGTCGCCAAGTTCTATAGGGACTCTGCAGTCGAGCTCTGGAAGAACTATAAGCCGAAACTAATCTCAGAGGGAGCTGCACTCAATAGAACCGCCGGTGCGACCATCATCGGCCTCGCCGGTCTAGAGATCGAGTTTATCGAATCGAGTGATCAGTGGCCGGTCGGCTTGAGTTCCCTTGAAGTCGAACACGCATGCCGTCACGCCTCCTTCGAACTTAACGGCTTTCCCATCTGGTTTCCAAGACTATTTGCGGCGTTTCCAACTGAAGTGTCTGAATTTCTAATGCAGGAAATCTTGTATGAGCTGACGCTCGAGAAAGTCGATCAAAGCACACACTACATTATCAGTGACGTAAGTTGGTCCGGAGCGTGGGCTTGGGACACCTTAGGTCCTCGTATCCTTGCGCAACTGCGCAAGGATGAACCCAAGAATCTCGATAATCTCGACAAGCTACTGACCATCTTGCAAGGCTCGTCAGTGCCTGATGCCGCCCTGCGAGACCTGGCCGTCGAGAAATGTGAAAATCTGAAGAATGTCGATCACTTGGCTCGGTGGTTTGCAGTATGGACTGGGGTAGAGCCTGAACGCTCTATCGAGGTACTTCGTGCTCGCCTCGTAAAGCTGCGCGGTCGACAAAAGAAAGTTCAGTTGGCGATGACGTTTGTGACGCACCTTTGGGGCGGTCGTTCGGGTGACGTAGTAAGCACACGGCAAGCATATAAGACGCCCGACCATCTGAAATCGCTCTACTTGCTTGTGCACGAGTATGTACGCATTGGTGAGGACATTAACCGCGCCGGAACGGGTGTCTATTCGCCAGGATTGAGGGACAACGCTCAGGAAGCGCGCAACCGCCTGTTCGAGTTGTTGAACAAGATCCCGGGCAAAGAAGCTTTTCTCGCACTTCTGGAAGTTGCAAAATCCCACCCCGAGGAATCGTTTAGGCCTTGGTTGCTGCATCATGCAAAGATGAAAGCGGAGCAGGACGGAGATACTGAACCCTGGACAATCGCACAAGTTCGTGAATTCGCTGAGCGGGTGGAACGGACGCCAGCAAATCATCGAGAGCTTGCTGAGCTTGCACACCTACGACTACTCGATCTTCGCGATGATCTGGAGAACGGTGATAGCGGCATAGCCTCGATCCTGCTTGGAGTGACGCAGGAAACCGAGATGCGCAAGTACATTGGACATGATCTCCGCGAGAAGGCGCAAGGCCGATACTCGATACCACAGGAGGAAGAGCTTGGGGATGCCAAGAGGCCCGATCTGCGGTTTCATGGCGTAAAATTTGATGGCCCTGTTCCGGTGGAACTGAAACTTGCTGATAAATGGACCGGCCCCGCCTTGTTCGAGCGTTTGGAAAACCAACTTTGCGGGGACTATTTACGTGACAATCGTTCCAACCGTGGATTCTTTGTGCTTGTTTATCGAGGCGAAAAGGCAGGATGGGACATTCCGGGTTCTGAGAACAGGGTGGACTTTAGCGGCCTTGTAGAATCACTGCAAAATCACTGGTCTGTTATCTCGTCAAAGTTCCCAAATGTTGAGGCAATTGAAGTGGTAGGAATTAATCTAACTGCAAGGCAGGCATAGCCTTGTCTTTTCCGTCTGTGTTTGAAAAATTACTTTGACGTTCACTGAAATTTGACCCACTTTTGGAGCGGAGTGAACCCCAGAAGCTGGACCGTTAAGGGGTGAAGAATTTGATACGCTTGCTCCTCTTTTACTGAAGGAGCAGCAGATGTCTGCAAGAGGACCTTTCCGGCGGCATTCCCAGAAATTCAAATTGCAGCTGTGCAGTGATATCCGGGACGGCAAGCTCGGTCGGCGCGAAGCGCAGAAGACCTATCGTGATTCAGCAAATCTCATCCAGCTCTGGCTGAATCAGTACGACAACGGCGACCTCGACCGTGAAGAAGCGGCCGCCAGTACCATTGCCGAGTATGAAGCGAAGATCGCTGCGCTGGAGTGCAAGGTAGGCCAACTGACGATGGAACTCGACCTGGTAAAAAAACGCGCGTTCAAGGTCCGCGAGCAGCAACGAGCCGTCATTGCCCATCAGCGGCCCGCTTCCCTTTCCACCCGACGGGGGTGCCAGATGATCAATCTTCCCCGAAGCACTTACTATTACCGCTCTACGGCTGCGGGGACGGACCTGATGGACAAGCGACTGATTGACCTGATCGGTGAAATCCAGGATGGATTTCCGGGAGACGGTTATCGTCGTGTTACACAAGTGACCTGCTAAGAATTTGCGCGGGAGATTTGAGTCCGGGCGAAGGCGCGGATGCCCCAACGGGGCACCCTCGCGGTTTTCATCGGCATGTAGGAGCGTTTAGGCGCGCCGACCGCGCCTGCGACGATGTCGATGCGCGCCTGCGGTAGTGCACTTGCTCATTGTTCAGTACGCATAACTGACATGCTTTTTTGCATCCCTTGATAATAGGAGTTATTAAGTGATGTAAAGCAGCGACGGGACCGGTTTCTCGTAGATACTCAAACAATTCGTGCCACGGCTATGCCTTTTCTCCGTCGTTTCGTCCTGGTACTAAGTGGACATCCAGGAACGCTTCAACTTGCCGTTGAATTTCGGGGCCGGCAAGCACTATTCGGTCCAACAACGACTTGTAGGGATCCTCTGCAGCAGACACAGGCCGAGTTGGAGCTCCTTCGCCAGTCAATAGCCAGTCAATTGACGCCTTTGCCTTGCCGTCGGCGGTTGTCAGTTGTGCAAGCAGCAAAAGTTTTTCGACACTTAAAAACGTAGTGCCGGCGCACGCTTGGCGCAATGTGGAGGATGTGGAATAGCCGAGAGCCTCTGCAGCCGACTCGATGCGCATTCCGAGATGACCTTCAATAAGTTGTCTGAGCCGGTGTCCTACGACAATTTTGGCATGGTGATCGCGGCGCGTTTGAGTCATAATATAAGGATATCATCATATTATACGGTTCGGAGCATTGATGAAGGCTGAGCACCTCCAAGCATGCCAGGTGGAGACGCCGCACCCCATCGTGGAACTTGCATGGGGCATGGCAAGGCGGCTGCGGAATGGACAGGTTTTCGATTCCGTGGTCGACCTAGGTGCTGGCGACGCACGGTTTTCCCAACCAAACGAGGCTTACCGCCGCTACGTCGGCGTCGAGGTTGACGGTACGAAGGTGCGTAGCAAGGCCCTGCCCGACAATGCCCAAATCGTCCATGCCGATGCGATGAAGTGGGAGCCCATGGGATTCGATCTTTGCATTGGCAATCCGCCCTATATTCGCCATCACCGCCTTGACTCCCAGTGGCGAGACGAAGTCCTAGCCAATATTCGGTCTGTATCGGGCATCCGCTTGAAGAAGACCGCCAATCTGTTCGTCCTTTTCTTGGCCCAGGCACTGATCAAGACCAAGCCCGACGGCTTGGTCGTGCAAGTAATTCCGTTCGAATGGGTCAGCCGCCCAAGCGCGAGTGAACTGCGCGCCCATATCACAGAACAAGGATGGGATGTCGAAGTGTTTCGCTTCAGCGAGGACATCTTTCCCACGGTCCTGACGACTGCCTCAATCACGATTATCGACAAGTCAAGAAAATCGGGAAATTGGAAGTTCTGGAAGATTGGTGCCGATGGCCAAAGTAAGCCTGTTAAGCAGCCCTCGGGCACCAACACGCGAGTTCTGAGCTACGAAAATCGGGCACATGCGGCACACGCCATGCGTGGCTTGAGTCCTGGCGGACAGGAAATCTTCGTCTTGACAGAGGAAGAGCGACTGCATTTTGGCCTCAAGAAGAAGCGAGACGTAGTCCCTTGCGTCACTTCGTTGCGGGTACTACCCATTGAACTACAGGATCTGGACGATGAGGCATTCAAGAAGTACTACGTCGACGCCGGCCAGCGCTGCTGGTTGATCCGTAGCGACAAGGAGAATGTGTCACCTGAACTGCGGGCTTACTTGGACAATGTAGGAGATGCATGGAAGAAGTATTCCACCTGCACGCTACGACAGACATGGTATCAGTATAAGCCCCATCCTGTTCCGCAATTGCTGGCCTCCTCAGGCTTCGTTGGCAAGCGGCCGAAGATCGCCTTGAATTCCGTCAAGGCAGTTGCAGTTGGAGCTGTCTATGCGCTCTTCTGTACAGATCTGCAGGAGGCTGCCGTATTGGCTCAGAGGCTTGCCACATTCGACTTCTCAAAACGGGTCGTCAGTCACTCAAATAACCTCAAAAAGGTCGAAGTACGCCAATTCAACAGTGTGCTAACGCAGTTGTCCAAGGAAGGATCCCGGTGAAAAAAGAACCGTCATCAACGAAAGCTGGTTCACGTAAAGCGTATTTCCAAGTCAATGCCGCCCTGCTGGAAGAGTTGGGCGAGCGCTTGGTCAGCAAACCAGAGGTCGCGCTGGCTGAACTGGTCAAGAACGCATATGACGCTGATGCGAAGGAATGCACCTTGGCATTGACGGAAGATGCGATTTGCGTAGCCGATGACGGCCATGGAATGACTGAGGAAATCTTCCTGAACAACTGGATGGTTATCAGCAGCCAAAACAAAGGAAAGGCCCGGTTTTCCCGCCAGTACGGTCGCAGCATGGCTGGTTCCAAAGGAGTCGGCAGGTTTTCGGCGAGATACTTGGGTGCACAGGTCACTTTGCAGACGACGGCTCAGTATCCCGACGGCAGCAAGAAGTCGCTAGAAGCGACGTTCGACTGGGATTACATCACGCGCGCCACCGCCATTGGCGATGTCGCCATTCCCTATCGTGTTACCAATGTGTCCGACCGCGCTCGGACAGGAACAATGCTGAGGATCTCCGGGCTACGCGAGGAAGCAACCAGCATCTCTATCAGCACATTGAAGACTGACGTCCTTCGTCTGACAGATGCCGCCGCTGGCTTGGAGGCACCACCGTTCAGAACGGATGGCAGGAAAAAGTCTAGGCATGCCGACCCGGGCTTTTCGCTCGTGTTTGAAGGCGAAGGCCAAGCAGAGAATTCCGTGGATGCGTCCCTGCAAAAGGAAATTCTCGATGCCTACGTGGGGCGAGTGCGGATCCACGTCGACGAAGACGGTGTAATGAACTACGAGGTGTTCTGGAAAGGGTATGCCGAGCCGCTGGAGTCGAAGAGTCTCAAGTTAAGCGAGCTTGCGGCGGCCTACACACGGTCGGCATTGAGTGTACAGGAGGGCCAACCCGCCGATGCCCGCGGGCTTGTGCCCCAAGTGCAGGACATTCTGCATCTACCCGTTGCCGAGGAGCTGCATTCGCCAGTGTTCATTGACCTGCGTTTTTTTCCAAAGCGCAAGGGCACCTTCTCGGGTCTGAGCGTGGACGGGCGAACTGCACTGGGCTGGGTGCGTGATCACGCAAGCTACGCGGTCGTGGACAACCATTTTGCTATGGCGGCGTACGCTGAAGACAGCGATTGGCTAGCCATTGATGCAAGCAAAGCTCTCAACCAACGCAACTGGCAGTCAATCTTCACGCCAATGCTCTACCCCATGGGCGCGGACAGAAATGATACCGGCAAAAACCCTATGCTGGCCCTGCCACGGGGACCACAACTGATCGGACGGGTACATATTTCGACCCATAAGCACCCGGGAGGCGAGGAAGACAGTGATAGCTGGCTGCTGCCGAACATGGACCGAGAATCTTTGCGCTCCAATGGCGCCTTTCGGTTGCTGTGGCACGTCGCGCGATTTGGCGCCGAACTGCTCGCTCATTTCGACCGTAAGACACGTCTTGAGGCCGAATACGCCCAGTACGTCAAACAACAAGAGCAAACTCGCACCTCCCTGGCTGCTGCCATTGCGGAAATCCGCCACTCGCAGTCGATCGAGCCCGAGTACCGCAAGCGCGTTGTTGAGCAGCTCAAGGCCGTCGAGACAACGCTGGACCAGACTCGGCAATACGAGCAGGACGCCAGGCTATCGCTGGAGCTCATGTCCATGATGGGCGTAATGGCAGGCTTCATGACGCATGAGTTCGAGAAAGCAATGGACATTCTGAGCCAAGCGGCCGCGCGGTTGAAAGCGCTGGCTGCCAAGGATCGTTCGCTGGGCGCGGCGTCTGAGGAGGTCTCTGCCCATGAGCACGCACTTGCGAACTACTTGGACTATATGCGCATTTTCATTGACCGCGCACGTCATCCGGTTCCGCAATCCTTCAAGTCGTTTGCGCAGGCATCACGAGCGGCGAAAACCTTGGGGCCGATTATAGATGCGCATGGCATCAAAACCGAGATCGAGATCGACGCCAAGTTGCCTGGCCCATTGATGCCCATCGCCGCCTATAACGGCATCGTCATCAACCTGGTATCGAATGCAGTGAAGGCCTTGGTCCCCAAGGTTTCCGACGACGATAGGAAGATCCGGATCTACGCCGTCAACGACGCTACCAATCACATCCTTGTGTGCGCTGACAACGGCATCGGTATCCCGGACTTCCTGCGCCAGCGAATCTGGGACCCACTCTTTAGCACCACCAGCCAAGGCAACACCGCAGACAATCCAATGGCTTCGGGGCTAGGCCTTGGCCTGAGCGTGGTGAAACAGGTCGTGAGCAAAATGGGTGGGAAGATCGATTTGATGGAATCTGCACCACCTGGGTACAACACCGCGTTCAAGGTTACTCTCCCCCTGCAATAAACGAGCATCGCATGAATATCCTCCTGATTGAAGACGAGAACGGCTTTATCGATCGCCTAACCGCAGCGTGCAAAGACCAAGGGATCACGATCGTGTCCCCGGAAGCGGCTGGGCTCGACAAGAAATTTACGAGCGAAGCCGCCATAGAGCAGCAGCTCGTCGATCAGCTACGTGCGATCCGCGAGAAGCACGCTATCGACCTGGTGCTGCTGGACACCGACATCTCAAAACTGGGCAACGGCATCAGCCAAGCCGCATGCCGAACCGCATGCCAGGACCTGGGTCTGCCTGTAACGCGCTACACGAAGAAGCACAGCGAAACCCAGATTTCACACCTGAAGTACCTGCAGAGGCTCGCCGTGGAAGGGGCAAGTGCGATCTGGGTACCTAATAGCATGACTAAGGACCCTCTTGGCCAGTCCGGGATCATTCCCTGGCTCAAGGGGATCGAAGACGGTTTTCGCGCATTGAAATCGTACCTCGACCAACACACAGATGTGCTGGGGCAGTCGCTCGGTCCTACCGGCATCCTGGCGCACGCGCTCGACCGGCCGTCTTTGCGTGCGGACCTACTCGGTTATACCGCCCAGAATTTCTTCTTCTTCGCCCCCTCCAATGATAATGATGAGATGCCGAGGGCGGCCCAGGATATCGGTCAACTGGCCACCCGGTTGGGCTACTGGCTGTACAACTATGTGCTGGCCTTCCCGGGACCGATCCTCAATGCGAAGGCGACCGCTGCATTCCTTAACATCACGCCGGAGAGCGTTACCCAACCCAGTGTCCAGGCTATGCTTGCACCGGCCCGTTACACAGGTCCGTTCAGCAAAGTGGAAGATTACTTCTGGGCGGAGGACCTGCTAGAACTGATTGAAAAAAATGGCGGCGATATCGCAAATGCGCCCGAAATCAAGGACGCCGTCATCACGCGAGTGGACCCGGACCATCCCGAAAGTACTGCATACTATTGCATGCTGTCGCGCGAGCCGATCAAACGCAGCGAAGCGAGTTCCAATCCTGACTGGATTCCCTCGGGTGCACAGGTGGCAAGGATTAAGCAGGACCTCTATGACGAACTCGGCCCCCTGTTGAGCATCTGAATGACAATTCCCTCCTATGCCAAATTGCAGCGCTACTGGGACGGCTGGGATTCCAGACTCAAGCAGCTGATCAGCGGGCGCAATGGTGCGCGGCTATTCTTCCCGACTGCATTGCAGCACGGTGAAATCGTCGATGGCAAGATCACCATTCGGCCTGTCGCGCCGATCTTTATTCACAATGCGCCCCCCAAAGCCTCAAGTAGTCGCGGGAAATCGACTCGATTGGCCATCTTCATCGCCGGCAGCTTTGAAGTGTCCGCGGCCGATGAGCAGCCGTGCATGCACAAGGCAGACTGCAATGTGACCTTCTACACGTGCAAGCCGGAACCTGAAGGCTTCTCTTTGAAGTTCTTCGATGCGATGCATTTTGATTTCGAAGCTGCCCAAAGTCAGACAGCTTTCCACCCAATCTTTCACGTCCAACGCGGTGTGAGCCGCGAGGTAAGCGACGACACGGTACGCGACCTCTTTCAGGAGCACCTGCACACTAGCCGAGACAAGGTGGTTATCAACAACGAACAGGTGCAAGATTTGGGGACACCCTACCTGCGCCTGCCAACTCCTCAACTTGATATGTTTTCCGTCATGACGTTAATCATGGCTGACTTTTTTTGCAACGGCGGGGATATCTCCCAGGATAAGCAGCTCGTCCCACGTTTTCGCGCCATCCTCGACTACCTCCGGCATGAGGCTAACATCATCAGAGAAGGTCACGGCTCAAGGACACTTAAGGGCAGGATTGAGGCCGAGCGGGCGCAGCACATGTCGGCGGCACACTGGTATGCCGAGTGCACGTAGCCACATCACCCAGCTTCGCTATGAGGGTTTCCGGCTTTAGATGTGTATATCGCTTGAGCATCTGCATACTCTTATAACCTGTGATGCTCGCCACTTCGAGTGGATGCAGTCCCTTGTCGAATAGACGCGAGGCGGCCTCATGACGAAGGTCATGCCACCTTAAGTTTGAGATACTTATTAGGCGCAATACACGCTTCCAAACGCATGCGCCCAAATGTGAAAAAGCCCTTGGGACGAATCGAAAGGGCCTGATTTCACGCCACAATTTTTTGGCGGGCCTCCCGCGAGCCGAACGCGGCACCAACAGATTATGAATCCGCTGACTTAAGATTCTTTGATGCACGAGTTCCGCGTGTTGGTCTACCTGCCTTCACCAAGTCGTCGACTTTTTGCCGTGCTTGCTCGAGTTGAGTTCGCAATTCCGCGGCTTCTCCGTTAACACGCGCGATATACGTATTCCTCTCGCCCAGAAGGTTGCGCATAGCGCTGAGATCCTCCAATGCAAGGTCACGGCTTGCCGAAACCGCCTTCAAATTCCCCTCGAGCTCCCCTGCCCTTTGCCGATAATTGCCGAGCTGCTCCTGCAGGGCTGCCAGTTCGGTGCGATGGCGCTCCCCCGCCTGCTCTGCGTGCGATCGTAAGCCCTCCATCTCCTTAAGCAGCTTGCTGGCTGCAGTTCGCTCACGGTCGATTTCCATCAGCGCGCGCGTCTCGGACGCGCGGAAGCGTTCTTCAGCGAGGCTGGCGGCTGAGCGCAGTTTTTCGAGCTCGAGACTGAAGTCCCGCCGCGCGTCGTCCAGCTTCTGCAGCAACCCGGCGTTTTCACCACGGGCGGATTGCAGTTGCCCTTCCAGCGCGGCAATCGTCGCGTCGCGCGCGGCCAATGCCTGCTCCAACTCCCCAATCCTTGTATGTGCCTGCTCCAGCGCTTGGCTCACCAGCGCATGCGACGCCTGTGCCGTATTCCGATCCGCTTCCGCGGTTGCCTGCGCCAGCCGGGCTTCCGCGACTTGCGCCTGGGCTTCGCTGCGCAATGTCGCCAGCCCCTCCTGAGCGGCGCCTTGTGCAGACGACCACAACGCCGCGACCAGCTCGCCGGCGGCGGTCTTCAGCGACTCCGGCAAGTCCGGATGCTCGATCCGCACCCGGCTCTTGTCCCGCAGATCTTCCCAGAACTTGTTGAGCGCCTCGGCCGGCGCGCTCATGCTGCCCTTGCGCACCAGCTGGTACAGCTTGTTGGTGGTCGGCGTGATACCGTACCGGAAGAACAGCAGCACGCACACTTCGCGGTACAGGTCCTGAGTGTGCGGGAACTGACTGCGCAGCGCGTCGATATCGGCGAGCAGCTGTTTTTCATTGGGTTCGGACGTGGACATAGCGACGGGAAGAGGCAGAAATTGAATTGATAATATGACGTAATACATCAATTATCCAATTTCTAGCCGCCGAAATATGACATTAGCGTTATAATGTCGAATATAGGCCGCCGGCGCCGCTAGACTTCGTCCTCGCCGAGCGAAAACCTATTTGATAACGGTCTGACATCTGTCGTCTGTCCGGGAAGGTGATTGCCACAACTTCGTTGGCTGGAATTCCGGGCTTTGAATCTCCCCTCCACGTAAAAGACTTTTTCCCCCGCAATCATGTGAGGACGAGCTGAGTTGCCCTTTGTGGATTGATCAGACGCAACTCGACAGAGTGAAAGTCGGACACAAGGTGAGCTCCGTGGTCGCGATTGTCGGCGGCAAGCTCAGTGGGACTATGATAGAGGTGATCACGTAAGTGGAAAGCCAGACAAGGCTACGCTCAAGCTGACGCATCTTTCTGCAGCCCTGAGCAACACTTAAAGCGGCTGAACCATCTCTCGCCATGTGGGTCGAAAAATTGCGGTTTTGCCAATAATCATGGTATTCAGTCCTTGGCTCTGTCGATGTCTCACTTGTTTAGCAGACTTGTCGCTCTATTACTATTTGTTGCCGTCCCGGTACAGGGCATCGCCGTAACGGCACGAGTACTATGCCTGCCCTCTTCTCAAAATCTAAGCCAGAACAATCATCCGCGCGCGTTTGCGCATCATGCCGCCATGCAGCCAACCGGCATTTCTGCCGTCAATGCAGAGGAAGCCGCCAACGAAGAAGATCGACTGAATCACCATGTTTGTGCTGCCTACGCCACGTGCTGCGCCGGTGCGGCAGCTGCGCCGTCCCATCTCTTACCCATTCAACAGTGCAACGCGTCTCAGGACGTCTCAGTCTCACCGCCCACACTTTCCCTAGGGCATCTTCCGCCTGTCCTCGACAGGCCTCCTAAACGCTGATTTTTGTAGACGCCGCGCTGCATCATGGAAGCGCATGACCAAGGCAGCGCGCCCGGTCCTTGCATATCACACATCGATGCAACGGTCAGCATGATAACGCCGTGCATGCCGACTTCGGCGCGCGTTGAACTCTCTTAACTTCAAGCGCAATGAGTGCTCTTGTTCAAAGAGCCATTCTGAAAGGGAGCTTTTGAGTTCAAGGGGAATTTTCAGGAGAATGTCATGGCACATGAACAGTACCAAAGCTGTATAGAAGCATGTAACGAGTGCGCGGACGCGTGCGACCACTGCGCCACGTCCTGTTTGCAAGAGCAGGATGTGAAGATGATGGCGAGATGTATCGCTCTGGACATCGACTGCGCCCAGATTTGTCGCCTCGCCGCTGGCTACATGGCCCGGGGGAGTGAATTTGCGGCATCGATTTGCCAAATGTGCGCCGAGTTGTGTGAGGCGTGCGGCGACGAGTGCGCCAAGCATCAAATGACCCATTGCCAGGAATGCGCACAAGCCTGCCGTAGGTGCGCTGCAGAATGTCGAAGGATGGCGGGCATGGGTTCGAGCTCAAAGGGGGCCAGCGCAGGACTGTCCGCGCATTAAGCGCAGCGTGGGCGTCGTCGGGTCGCCAATAGCAACGGCCCGACGCACCTTGATGCACCTGTCACTGTAGATGCAAGAATAAGTCGAATAGCATTTCCCTTGACCTTCCCATTGAGGGAAGGTCTACATTGGCTTCAGGATTAACACAGAAGGGATCATCATGATCGAGCTTCAAGTTGAAAAGATGACGTGCGGCGGCTGCGCGGCTCGCGTCACGAGGGCAATTCAGGCCCTGGACGAGTCGGCAAAGGTGAAAGTCGACCTTCCGCGAAAGGTCGTTTTGGTTGAAAGTGAATTGGACGGCGGTACTCTGGCACACGTAGTTACCGAAGCCGGATATCCCGCTCGCACAAGCGGGTAGGCGACGATCCGGTGGAGCACCGACCGCGCTCTGCGCCTCCCGGTGCTGTTTCAACAATCACTGTCACTGCGGAAGCGTATAAACGGCCAGCTGATCTCCTACCTGGTCCTTGATGATCGGGTTGCCTCCGGCGGCAAAGGCGACGTATTGCCGGCCCTTGTGCTCGTACACAGCCGGGTTGGCGACTACGGGGGCCTCGACCAGGGCGGACCAGAGTTCTTCGCCGGTCGCCAGGGAATAGGCTCGTACCTTTGCGTCCATCGAGGCGCCGATGAAGATCAGGCCGCCGGCGGTGACTGCGGGCCCGCCAATGGTCGGCGATCCCCAGGCCTCCGGCATGTAAAAGCCGTACTTTTGCGATGCGCCGACAGGCCGGCGCCAGCTGACATTGCCTGTCTTCATGTCAATCGCCACGAGTTCGCCGAACGGCGGTTCCCAGCAAGGCATGCCAAGCCAGTTCATCGTGTTCTCCAGTGAAACGCCGAAGGGCGCGCCCTTTTGCGGATAATAGCCCTGCTCTGCGCCGGAGCCGCTGGCAACGCGCTCGTATTCCTCCCGCGGCAGGAGCTTGACATACTGGGTAATGTGCGAGGTGTTGACGATCGCCGTCTGGCTGCGTGGTTCGAAGGCGACGCCGCCCCACTGCACACCGCCGGCGCTGAGCGGGTAGCCCAGCGTTCCTGCATCCGCGGTGGTCGGGGGCGTGTACATCCCTTCGTAATGCAAGCTTTCAAACAGGCGCGAACACTGACCGAAGCCAACCAGGTCGGCAAGCCACCAGACGCTGGGCTTGGCAGCTTGCTTCAGCAATGGTGCCGGGCGCGTCGGCACCGGCTGCGTCCTTGCGTACACCTCGCCCGGAACATTGCCGCTTGGGACCGGGCGCTCCTCGATCGGCCAGATATCCTCGCCCGTCTCGCGGTTGACCACGAATAAAAAGCCCATCTTGGTCGCCTGCATCAGGGCCGGGATCGTCCTGCCATTGATTGTTATGTCCATCAGGGTAGGCGCCGAATTGATGTCATAGTCCCATAGATCGTGGTGGATCCATTGGCGCGACCAGACTACCCGCCCGGTTTCGATGTCGACGGCAGTGGTGGAGGTCGCCATGGGGATCGGCTGGGCACGGTTGCCACCCCAGTAATTGGGCGATGGCGACGAGACCGGCAAGTAGACCAGCCCCAACCGTTCGTCGACGGACATCGCGGTCCATACATTGGCCGTGCCGGTTTTCTGGCGCACCTCTTCGGGAAGGACGTGCAGGCTCCATTCCCGCTCACCGGTGCGGGCATTGATCGAAAAGACGGTGCCCGGTGGCGCCGCGGCAAGCTCCCAGTCCTTGCCGGCCCATCCGAGGATCAGGTGATCGCCTGTTACAGTCGGCGGCTGCAGCAGTGACAGCGGCCAGGAGTCGTTGACGTCGTTCCACTTGTTGACGTCGAGGACGCCGTTGTCGGCGAAGTCGAGGCACGGTTTTCCGCTGTCGGCATCGACAGCGAAGAGCCGGGCGTCCATGGTCCCGATGTAGACGATCTTCTGGCAGACCTGCCCTTGGACCGGGTGGGCGGCCTCCCAGTAGGCGACGCCGCGGTTCTTCAGTGCCG
This sequence comes from Noviherbaspirillum sp. ST9, assembly GCF_048799745.1. NCBI lineage: Bacteria > Pseudomonadati > Pseudomonadota > Betaproteobacteria > Burkholderiales > Oxalobacteraceae > Noviherbaspirillum > Noviherbaspirillum sp. ST9. The sequence continues at coordinate 542,116 of NZ_JBLWFR010000002.1, forward strand.
GCTGCGTAAGGGGCTTCAGGACCGAGTGCGTGTCGAAGGTCCAGCGCTCCTGTCCGGTCGCCGGGTCAAGGGCGATGATGCGGTAGAAGGGTGTGCCGATATACAGCGTCTCATTGGCGTAGATTGGCGTGGCCGACCAGACCGTCGCTGTCTTGTCGCCGCTGCCGTCGGATACATCACCGGTCTGGTATTGCCACGCCAGCTCCAGCTTGCCGACGTTCGCGGTATTGATCTGCGACAGTGGCGAGTACTTCTGCGCGTTCAATTGACCGTGGAAGCTGCTCCACTCGGGTTTCTCCGGTAGCGGCGACTGCTTCGCGACCGGGGCGTCTGCCTTGCCATTGGCTGCATGCCCCTCCGCCGATGCATGCGGGAGTCTGCTGCCGGCGGCGAATCCGATGCAGAGCGATGAAACGAGAAACAGACTGGCTGCGGTAGTCATACCTGCAGTCTTCGTGCGGCCGGTTGCGATATCGATCAGCAATCCCAGGAGTGCGATGGCCATGGCGCCAAGCAGCCAGAACTCGTGGAGGAGCCAGGCCGCCGCCAATGTGCCGAGGGCCGTCAGGAAGGCAAGGATACGCACGAGCCGGATGCCGCCGGCGGATCGCCTCTTAAGCAAGACGAGGCCGAACAACGTTAGCAACAAGGTCGACGCGACGACCGTCAATGCGCCGACCGTGCTGGTGACGCCGGTCATCGGCGTTAAATAGTTGAACAGCGCGATTCCGAGTCCGGCCAGCGCTGCAACCATCAATGCAGCCCTTCCTGCAAGGTGCTTTTCCGGTGCCATGCCTGTTCACTCCTGGCAGAAGCAAGACGACCGGATTAGGGGAATGTACAGGATCTCAGGGCAAGTGCGGTTGATTCACTTTCGTCGCGCGCCCCCTGCGACATGCTCTCCAGCACCGGTCGGACTTCCTCAAACTGTTCTCGCGCTTCAGCGAAAAAAGTTTGACGGAAAAATACTGAACAGGTTCTTCACGTCGTCAGGCATGGCAAGCGAAAAGGCCGGCAAGGCCGGCCTTGCGGATCAAGCCGTCTGGCCCATCTTCTCGATCATGTGATCCATCACGCGGGTATGCTCATGCTGCGGACTGAAGAGAATGAGCTCGGCATCCTCTTCGACCTTGACGGTATGTCCCGGGGGCCAATAGAACAGATCATGGGTACGGGAAGTTTCGCTGCTGCCATCGGCGTATGTGGTCGTTACGCTTCCGCGAATCACATAGCCCCAGTGGGGCGCGTCGCACATATCGCCCTCCAGGCCCTCCAGCAAAGGGGAAATATCCATTCCCGCCGGCAGCGAAAAGTATTCGCCGCTTATTCTCCCATACCCCGTGGCATCGCCGAAGTTGAGTTGTTGGCGAGCCGTGGCTCCCGGAATGCCAATCTTGACTGGAACATCGTCCTTGGTGATATGCATGGTGATCTCCTTCAATCAGGTGTTCGTCCGTTTCGGACGCAAAGTAAACTTTCCAGGGCGCGCGGGCATCAGCCGCCGAAGTAGATGTTTGACGGGTCAGTAAAATTGGCGCCGGCTCCGCCCTGCCCTCCTGCTCCCGTGCCGGCGCAACCGGCCATGAGTAGAACCGCAGCAATAAGCATGTAATACCGTTTCATCATGCACCTCCATTGAAATTGAAAATCTTCCTTGCGGCGATACTGCCTGCACAACGCGGATGCGTTTCTGCGCGGCAGCTTCGCGTCAACGCGAGTTGAACTTCGCTTCCCGCCAATCCCGCCAATGCCGGCCTATATCTAGAGTGGATAAGATTGCAGCGACTGATGCACGGCTGCGTCCTTCAACTTGCACATCGCACTGCCTATACTCCATGCACAGCGTTCCCAAAACGTTCCCGCCGCCCATTTGCAGGGGATGTCATGCCACTATCGCCACAGCTGGACCCCGCTCGCGAGCCGTTGCCAGTAACAATCCGCTTACTGGGAGGATTCAGCTTGAGGCTAGGCAACTTCCGGGAAGAGCCGGCGGATGACAGAGTGCGCGGACTCGGCCGCCGTCCGACCGAGTTGCTGCAATTACTGAGTCTGCAGGCCGGCCGCTGCTTGCCGCATGAGCAGGTGCTGGAGGCACTATGGCCGCATCTCGATCTCGATGCCGGCAGCGCCAACCTGCGCAAGGCCGCGCATCATGCCAGGCACGCTATCGGTCAGGCCGATGCCCTTCAGCTGCGCAACGGTCAGGTTTACCTGCTCCCGTCCTGCAGCGTGCAGTGTGATGCCGTCGAGTTCGAGCGGGCTGCCGACCGCGCTCTTGCCGCAGAGGATGCGAAGGCATGTTGTGCGGCTGCCCAGCTGTACGGCGGCGACCTGCTGCCCGAGTCTCCCTATGAGCCATGGACCGAAGCGCCGCGGCGGCGTCTGCGCGAGAAATACTTGCGCCTGCTGCGGCAAGGCTGCCTGTTCGAACGGCTGGCAGAAGAGGAACCAACCGACGAAGCGGCATGTGCAGCGCTTATGCAAGGCGCACTTGCTTCCGGCAGGCGTGCTGCCGCCTTGCGGTGGTACGGGCGTCTGCGCGACCATCTGCAGTCACTCGGCATCAAGCCAGGACCGGAGGTGGACGCCCTGTATCGCAAATGTGTAGCGGGTGCCGAGGGCGAGACGCCGGGCTTCATTGGCCGCGCCGAGGAACTGGGACGGGTCCTGGCCGCGATGAACGGGTCGTCGGCTGGTGCCTGCTGCGGCGTAATATTGCGCGCACCTGCTGGCATGGGAAAGACGGCATTGTGCCGTCGATTGCAGCGCGAAGCGCGGGAAATGGGCTGGCAGGTGCGCGCGGTACAGGCCTCCGACTGGACTCGCCCCTACGGACTGGCGAAGGACCTGATCGAGCCGCTATTGCTCGAAGCGGGAGACAGTGCAAGGGAGGCATTGGGACGGCATGCGCTGGCAGTGCTGACCGCAATGAATCCGGCAGGCCGCCCGGCGCAAGCGCTGGCATTGCCGATCAGTCGGCACCAGGTTGTCGGTGCGGTGCGCCGCCTGCTGCTCGCCACCGCACCGGGGCGCCCGGTACTGCTCGTGGTGGATGATGCGCACTGCGCGGATGACGCCAGCGCGGAAATACTGGCGCACCTGGCCGCCAGTGGCCCGCCGCTGTTTGTGCTGCTCGGTTGCCGCCCTTCCCTGCCCCAGGTGCTCGACAACAATATCGAGCGCATGCTGCGTGCCGACATGCTTGAGGTAGTCGAACTGGGACCGCTCGACCAGGAGCAAGCGGCGTTGCTGGCGGCCCGTTCGGCGCCGGAACCGCTTCCGCCGAGGATTGCCGCCGATATCGCCCGTTTGGGCGAAGGCGTTCCTTTCGCAGTGGTCGAACTGGCCCGCACGCAACGCGCCACCAGTGCCGCGCTGGCCGCAAGTCTGCCGGCCAATGCTTCAGCGGCGATCACAGAGCGATTGTGCGACGTCGAGCCGGACATCTTGCAATTGGTGCAACGCCTGGCGCTTGCAGGCAATGACTTTGACGCGGCCACGGCAATCGCTCTCGCCAGCAACGGGGAACAAGACCCGACGGATTGCCTCGACCGCGCCCTCGATAGCGCCGTGCTGATCGTGGATGATGGGCGATACCGGTTCCGGCACAGCCTCGTACGCCAGGCACTCGTCAACAACATTGCGCCACACCGCCGCGTATCAATGCACCGCGAGATCGCTCAGCGGTTGCAGCACGCGGGCAGCGCCCCAGGGCTTGCAGGACAGCACTGGCTTGCAGCCGGCGATGTCGAGCAAGCGCTGCCTTGCTCCCTGGCGGCAGCGCGTGAAGCGTTTCGTCTCGGTGCCTGCCAGGACGTGCTTCGCCACGTCGACCCGCTGCTTGAACTGTGCCCGCGACATCCGGAGGCGCTTGCCTTGCGCGCCGAATCAATGGATGCGCTTGGGCGCCCCGGCACGCTTGCCGCCTACGATGCTGCTGCCGAGGTCGCTCCCTATGAGATCTGCCAGGAATTGAAAGCCAAGCGGGCCCTCGCCCAAGTGAAGATGAGCGATCCACCGGGAGCCCTCAAGTATCTGCAGGACGTCAAGCCGACGACGGTGCCCGGCCGGCTCGCCGAGGCGCTTGCGTATAGCGGCGCTGCCGCACTCGGCTTCGGCGACCCGGCCGAAGGGGCGCGCCGCGCAGCCGAAGTACGCCGCCTGGCGCTGGAGACCGGCGACGAGGGTACGCTGGTGATCGCCTCATGGGCGCAGGCAGCAGCGGCGCACGCGCGCGGCGACCTGCACGGAAGCGTGTGGGCCGATCTGCGCGAGACGAGCCACCTCCCGCACCTGGCAGTGCGCGTGTTCGATGGCCACCTCTGCATTACCCAGCGATTCCTGTACGGCGCCCGCCCCTACCCCGAAGTGATCGCCTTCGCCAATTCGCTGGCAGCCGAGGCGCGGCGGCTCGGCGCCACGCGCGGAGAGGCCTTCGCCATCACATTGCGGGGAGAAGCAAGGCTGCTCAGCGGGCACCTGGACGAAGCGGAAAAGGACTTGATCGCCGGCGGGCAATTACATCGAAAGATCGGGGGAGCGACCGGCGAAGCCTTGTCATTGCAGCGCCGCGCGGAACTGGCCCTGCATCGCGGTCTCCTTGAGGATGCTCGCCGCCTGCTGTCCGAAGCCCTCGATGTGGCCCGCCAATCGGATGTCGGCTTTCACCTGCTGGACCGGATTTACGGCACCCGCATCACCCTTGCCAGAGCGAGTAACACAGATCTTGGTGTGCTGGAAGAGGCGCAAGCCGCAGTGTGCGGGCCGCTTGAGACTTGCCCCGGCTGTCGCATCACCTTCGCCATTCCCGCAACCATCGCTGCCGCGAGAGCCCGTCGCGCGGATCTGGCCGATGCCTATCTGCGTCAGTCGGAGTATCTGGCGAACGTGGTGATGAAGCTTCCGGCGTGGCATGCGGCCCTGCATGAGGCGCGCGCCCATGTCGCGCTGCTGAATGGAGACACGGAGGCAGCGAGGGAAAACCTGATCCTCGCGGCTCGCACCTACCGAGGTGCCGGGCATGTGCTTGATGAAACGCGCTGCAATTCTGCCTGGCCTCACTGGTAGTCCAGGAGGAACCACGGCTGGTTCCTTTTCTCGCTGGTGGATTCCTGCAGGCAGCATGTCATCGAAATTACTTCTGTCAGGACTCGTCTTTTTCTTTCGCACTCGACATGCCGGAAAGAACATGGCTCACGCTTGCCTGGCGCGGGGGCTCGCGGTGTCCCTTGGGCCATCCTTCTCTCTGGCGCGCGCGGTCCCCGTCCGTCTCCTCGGTCTGGTCGTGAAACAGAATCTGTTGCGTGGGGAACGGAAGGTCGATGCCAGCGGACATGAGTGCCGACTTGACCTTTTGCAGGACCACATCCCGGACGTTGAGGACATCGAGCTGGCGTGGCGGATGCACCCACCAACGCAATCGAATGTTTACGCTGCTGGCGGCGAGGTCCACGACGATCGCGTCCGGCTTCGGTTCCTTGAGCACCTCGGGAATTTCGCTGATCGCGCCGAGCATGATTTCTTTTGCCTTGGCAATGTCGTCGCCGTAGCCGATGCCGATATCGTATTCCAGCCGTCGTTTTTCAAAGGCGGTGTTGACGGTGACGGGATTTGTAAAAAGCTCGGAGTTGGGGATCACAATCCTTCGGCCGTCATAGGTCCGTATAAAGGTGGCGCGGGTTTCGATATTTTCCACGGTTCCTTCAAAGGATTTGAGAATGATCTGGTCGCCGATTCGGAACGGCTGCGTAAGCAGGATCAGGATTCCCGCAAGGAAGTTTTGCAGGATATCGCGGAAGGCAAAGCCGATTGCCACACTCGACAGTCCCAACAGGTTGACGAGTTGTCCGGGCGTGAACCCGGGGATGGCGATGACAAGGGCAATCAACAGGCCGATGAAGATAATGATTCCGTAGCCCAGGCGGCCGAGGACAAGGCCGATATTGTGATGCTTTCTGCCACGCTCTGCCACAAGCCGGATTCCGTGGCGCACCGCCTGCCCGAGCAGGACAAATGCGACGAAGACGACCAACGCGATCGCAAAATATGGCAGCCGTTCAATAAATCCGTTGGCCATTACTTGCACAGACCGGGTCGCCTCGGTCCAGTCGAAGTTCATTCCCTCGTCCCTCCTGCCATCGATGCGCGTCCTGGATCAACTGAAAAAGCAAAGATCATGACGGGCCGTTGATACTGCAGCCGTTCTGCCGTAAACCGCAGTATTCACCCTGATCAATACATTCCTACGAAAACAAATTACAACGCAGTTGTAGATTTTTTCGGTGCAGCGGACTGTACCCGTTTCATGGGAATCGTATGGCTGCGGAGCATTCTTTGCGGCAAGGAAAAGCATGGAGTGGCATACCGTTTGCAGCCTTCGCAGACGATGACGCTGTCGCAGTTTTCATAGGTCAAATGCATACTTGGCGGTAATGGAGGTTCAGAACATGCTGCATGGAGCACTTGTGCCAATGACGGGCGCGCAGGAGCAAGTACGGAAAGCAAGTGATGCGCATTCTGCTGGTGGAAGATGATGTGATGATCGGTGATGGCGTGCGAGCTTCGCTGCGGCAGGACGGGTACGTCGTCGATTGGGTTCGTACCGGCCGGGCAGCGGACGCCGCCCTGACTGCGGAAGAGTTCGACCTTGTGCTGCTCGACCTTGGATTGCCTGGAATGGATGGTATCGACGTACTCCGGCAGCTGCGTGCGAGAAAAAAGAACACGCCCGTCATCGTCATCACCGCGCGCGACGACATCGAAGACCGGATCATGGGCCTCGATGCGGGTGCGGACGACTATGTCGTCAAACCCTTTCATCTTGACGAACTTTCGGCTCGCATCCGCTCGGGACTGCGCCGTGGAGCGGGCAGAGGCGCCCCCGAAATCGAGGTCGACGGCGTTCGACTGAACCCGGCGACCAAAGAAGTGATGAAAGACGGGGCGCAGGTGTTGCTCTCGGCCCGGGAGTACGCACTACTCGAGGCCCTGATGACGCGGCCGGGGCAGATACTGTCGCGCGCCCAGCTGGAGGAACGGATGTACGGATGGGGTGAAGACATCGGTAGCAATACCGTGGAAGTGTACATCCATGCGCTGCGGCGCAAATTCGGGGTGGACTTTATCCAGAACGTGCGCGGGGTCGGCTACTTCGTGCCAAAAGCAGGGACGGCATGACCTCGGTACGCCGAAGGTTGTCCGGTTTTCTCCTGCTGGCCGCGTTGTTGACGGCTGTCGGCATCGGTCTGCTCACGTACCGGCAGACATTGAATGAGAACGAGCACCTGTTCGACTACCAGTTGCGCCAGATCGCGCTCTCCCTGCGCGACCACGGTGGCGCGGGACTCCTCGACGGCGCGATTGCCGCGCCGGATAGCCCCGATGTCGTGATCCGGATCTGGACGGCAGCCGGCAGCCTCGTCTACTTGTCCCATCCGGACAATCCCGTCCCGGACACGCTGGCCCCGGGCTTTGCGGACCTGACCGGCCCCGGCGGGCGCTGGCGCGTCTACACACTGCACACGGCGCAACGCATCATCCAGGTCGCGCAACCGATCGCACTGCGACGCGATCTCGCGGCTTCCGCCGCGCTGCGCAGCCTCACGCCGCTGCTGGCCTTTGCCCCGCTGATGGCGCTGATGATCTGGTGGCTCGTTGGACAATCCCTATCATCGCTGACGCGTACGGCACGGGAAGTCGAAAACCGCCACGCGCGCGCACTCGACAAGGTCTCCGAGGAGGGCGTGCCGGAAGAAATCTTCCCGCTTGTCAAAGCGATCAACGCCCTGCTCATCCGCCTCAGGCAGGCGTTTGCGCAGCAGCGCGCATTCGTCGCCGATGCCGCCCACGAACTGCGTTCTCCGATGACAGCGTTGCGGGTGCATCTGCAGCTTCTCGATCGTGCCGCAGACGAAGCGTCCCGCCGCGAAGCATTGCAGAAACTGCACGCGGGAGTGGAGCGCGCCGCGCACCTGATCGAGCAACTGCTGCTGGCCGCGCGAACCGACCCCGAGGACGCAGAAGTGGCCCTTGTCGATACCGATCTCGCCGAACTGGTGCGTGGTGCCATCGCCGACACGTTCGAGTTCGCCACGATCAAGCGTATCGATATGTCGCTCGATGCACCGGACACTGTGCTCTTGAACCTCGAACCGGCTTCTGCGCGCGTCCTCGTGCGCAACCTCCTCGACAATGCCGTCCGCTATACCCCGCCCGGCGGAACGGTCGAGGCATCGATCACGCGGGACACCGAAGCAGTGACTCTTGCCGTGGATGATTCCGGGCCTGGCATTCCGGAGCACGAGCGCGAGCGGGTCTTCGACCGCTTCTACCGGATTGAAGGAAATGACGCGCCGGGAAGCGGGCTGGGATTGTCGGTCGTTCGAAATGTTGCGCAACGCCACGGCGCTGTCGTGCAGCTTGGCAAGTCCCGCCTCGGCGGGCTACGCGTTACCGTGCGTTTTCGGGGAAGTGTATCGGCGGGAGCGCTTTAAGTTTGGTTTAATTCTCCGTCCTTAATCTGGCGCCGTACCGAAGTTTCGGTGTTCTTGATGAAGGAAGAATGATGAAATTGAAACCACTGGCGCTTGTACTCATCGGGTCTGGTATCGCGGTGGGGAGCGCAAACGCGCTTGGCTGGAAGCCCGCAGATCTGTTCGACGGCAAAGCGGAGAAATCCGCCATTGGAGCACCCGCTGCTGCACCGGTTGGCGGTGTGACAACACCGGGAAACGTCAATTTCCGCAGCATCGTCGAGCAGTACGGTCCGGCTGTTGTCGGTATCACGACTGAAGGATCGGCGACCTCAGCTGCGGTGGACTTGCCCGACGAGCTCGAGGCGCATCCGTTCTTCAAGCACTTCGGAGGCGCCCCGGGCCCGAATGGACAAATGCCGCAAGACCGCTTACCGGCCCAAGGGAAAGGATCAGGTTTCATCGTCAGCAAGGACGGCTTGATCCTGACCAACGCGCACGTGGTGGATGGCGCAGATGAAGTGACAGTCAAGCTGAACGACTTGCGTGAATACAAGGCGAAAGTACTGGGCACCGATCCAGCGACAGACGTCGCGGTACTCAAGATCGACGCATTGAATCTGCCAGTGGTCAATATCGGCGATCCCGGGAAACTCGGCGTCGGCGACGCGGTACTGGCGATCGGATCACCCTTCGGTTTTGAGCAGAGCGCAACGGCGGGCATCGTGAGTGCGAAATCGCGCTCCTTGCCTGGCGACGGGAGCGTACCGTTCATCCAAACGGACGTCGCGGTCAATCCGGGCAATTCCGGCGGCCCCTTGTTCGATGCGAACGGTGCGGTGGTGGGAATCAATTCGCAAATTTATAGCCGTACCGGCGGCTATCAGGGCGTGTCCTTCGCGATCCCGATCAACCTTGCGCTGCATGTGAAGAACCAGATCGTTGAGACGGGCAAGGTGGAGCATGCGCGCCTGGGAGTGACGATCCAGGAAGTGAACCAAACGCTGGCCGATTCGTTCGGGCTGGCGCAGCCCGGAGGCGCGCTCGTCTCATCCGTGGTGCCGGGCAGCGCGGCGGCTGAAGCAGGCGTGCGCCCGGGCGACGTCGTGCTCAGCTTCAATGGCCAGCGGATCGTCCGCTCTGGCGACCTTCCCGCGCTTGTTACCCTCGGCAAGCCGGGCGACAAGGCAAGCATGGAGGTCTGGCGCGACGGCAAGAAAGTGGACCTGCGGACGACGCTCGGCGCGGCAAAGGAAAATGTTGCTGCGAAGGATGCGGGCACTGCGGTGCCGAAGGGCAAGCTGGGGCTTGCCGTACGGCCCCTCACCCCGGAGGAAGCGAGTGCGAGCAGGCTGGCGGCGGGTGTGCTGGTTGAACAGGCCGCCGGGCCGGCTGCACGCGCAGGAATCGAACAGGGCGACATCATCCTGTCCGTCAATGGCAAGGAAGTGAAAACGGTGGACCAATTGAAGTCGCTTGTCGACAAGGAGCACAAGCACGTCGCACTTCTGGTGCAGCGGGGGGAAAGCAAGATCTTCGTGCCGATCAAGATTGGGTGACAGAAGCGTTCAGTCCTTGCTTGCCCCGCCTGCCGGAACGCCGTCACAGACGCGGCACGCACGGCAGACGGGGCACTACTTGACGAGAGTCTAACCCGCCCGCGATTTCCGCTTCGCCGACACGAAATTAAGGTGCGCCTAAGCGGACGGTCCTAAACTCCCACTGCAACACCTGACAACTGGAGCGCCCCCTTCCCTGTTCATAAGACCCTATGAACTCGCTCGCAAAAGAACATGGAGACCGACATGAAACGCGTCTTTTTCGGAATCCTCTTTGTCGCCGCCATAGTCATTGGCGGCGTCGCGCTGATCTGGAACCAGCCGGCCCCGCAACGGTTAGCGCCCGCAGCACCGGCTGACGAGGTGGCGGAACGCCGTGTTGAGCCTTCGATCACCTATCCTTTGCCCGATCCGGGGCCGACTGCAGCGGAACTTCCAGTGCTTGACAAGAGCGACGACGCCCTTCTCTCAGCGCTGTCAGGAATCCAGCGCAAGCTCGGCGACATGTTGATTCCTGAGCGATTAGTGCGCAATATCGTCGTCACCGTTGATAACCTGCCGCGCGAGTATGTGGCCGCGAGAATGCGGCCGGTAAAACCGGTCGCCGACAGCTTCCGCGTTTCGAAAGATGGGCAGACGCTTCGGATATCAGTTGCAAACGCGCGACGCTACGAGACGCCTGTCCGGATTTTCGAATCTCTGGATCCGGAGCCCCTGGTCGGAACTTACGTCCGGTTCTACCCACTCTTCCAGCAGGCCTACCGAGAACTCGGCTATCCCCAGGGCTATTTCAACGACCGCCTGATTGCCGTAATCGACCATCTTCTCGATGCGCCGGAAATTGATGCCGGTGCCGAGCTCGTACAGCCGCGGGTTCTTTACGAGTTCGCTGACCCCGAGCTTCAGCATGCATCGGCGGGGCAGAAGATCATGATGCGCATCGGGGCGGATAACGCGAAGAGAGTGAAGGCGCAATTGAAAAGAATCCGTTCAGAGCTGATCGCCGTATCCGAACGAACACGCGATGCTTCTTGAAGGCAGCAAGCCGCAGTCTGACGTTTGGGCTGTCCGTGTTTTAACGCCCACTTGATCCCTTGCCGCTGTTGTCCGCCATGTTTTTTGCCAGCCGCTCGTTCTTCCGATCCAGCGTATCGATCAGGCCGTCGATGCCCGACTGCTGAATCTCGTTGGAGAAGCTCCCGCGATAGGACTGAACCAGCCAGACACCAAGCACGCTGACATCAAATATCTTCCAGCCCGAATCCTCCCTCGCCAACCGGTAGTCCAGTTCGATTGGCTCCCGGCCGCGCGGCTGAATCACTTTCGACCGGACGATCACTTCGCCATCCGCCGAATTGCCCCGCATTGGTTCGACAACGATCTTGTTGTCCTCGACCTGGGATAGCGCGCCCGAGTAGACGTACACCAGCAGGTCGCGGAACTCTTCGGTCAGGCGCCGCTGCTGGCTCTCGCTGGCGCGATTCCAGTAACGACCGACGGCCAGCGATGTCATGCGCTCGAAGTCGACATGGGGAAGAATTCTTTGCCTGACCAGTTCAAGTATTCGCGTTGAATTGCCCTGCTGGAGCTCCCTGTCTCCACGTACTTCGGCCAGTACCTCACCGCTGAGTCGCTGGATCAGGGCGTCTGGCGCATCCAGTTGTTGCGCACCGGACGACAGCGCTATACCGGCGCCCAGAAGAAAGAATGCGACGCGGATGAATAGCCGTCTCATCGAGGTTCCTTTATGAGGCAGCAAGTCGAATAAATGCTGGCTCTTCCCTTCCGACCGGGGCTAAGGTCGGCGTTCATTCTCGCTCTCCTTCGTGCGCGGCGATGCGCTGTCAGTCGACGATGACGTCGGTTCGTTCCTGTGATTAGCTGCACCGGGATCCGGCTGGCGCTTTCCTGCATCTGTCAGTTGACGCATTCCTGTGGCCTCCGCTGCGGAATCAACAGCCTTCGCAAATCTCTCCCGCCAGCCGGCCGAGAACACGATGAGCAGCGCAACGATGATGAAGAGCGGGACGAATATCCTTTTCATGATGTTCACGCAACATGCAAACACGAACTTGAAAAAGCGCGACGTTTCTCACAAGGCTCGGTTTTCCCCGTGGGCTATGTGTCGCGTGCCACTATTGCCGATCGATCAAGAACCGTTTCGACATCGAAGGCTGCAAGAAGCGGGCCGAAGCATCGTTATCACCCGTGACGAAGCTGGCTGCACTGCGTGCCGATAATCGCAGCCTGTACAGCGGGTATCGCAATTTGTTACGCATTCCATCACGCTTCCGAGCAGCAAATTTGAAGCGCCGAAATACATTCGCACGAATACAAATTACACGCTCTTTGTATTTTTTTCGACTCTCCAGCGCGCGTTGAACTTGTGTCCCGAGGTGGACTGGCCGAGTGCCCTACGGTTCAGCGCAAACCGTGGCACATCGTTTGCAACCTCCAGTATCCCCTCGCGGCCGCGACTCCCTTCAGGCAGGCGCGACCTCTTTACCAACGAATAAGGAGACCCGCATGAAACGCTTACCTACCTATCTACTGCCCTCGATGATCGCTGCCATTCTGACTGGCGTATCTCCCGTGGTGCCGGCGCAGACCACTTCACCTCAGGCTACCGAGGCAGCCACCAGTTCCGGATCAAGTGCGACGGGTTCGTCTTCGGTCAGCGGAAAGAGCAGCATTCCGTCGCGCTCGAACGCAGACACGGCCACTGACGACGAGGCGATCCAGAACCTGCAGGCTGCGGCACAGTCCCTCAGGGAGGCCGTGCAACGAATGGCGCAAATGCCGCCCGGTGAAAAGCGCACTGAGGCGATCCGCGAGAGCAACGAGGCATTGATGCAAGTGCAGGGTGCAATGGCGTCGCTCCCGCCCGATCTGCTGACTGCCAACGCCAGGGAATCGGACTACAAGCGGTCCATGGACAAGCTGAAACACGCAAGCGACCGCTTGTACGCTGCAGCGGACGCCCTCGCGAATCAGCCGCGCGGGAAAGCGCGTGATACCGCCGTAAGAAAGGTGAACCAGGCGCTACTGGAGACGAACGAAGCGATGCTGACCGGCCTGCAGCTTGCAACCAGCAATGGGAAGCGGAATTCCGCTGGAAGGTCCTCGGGCAGCTCAGGCGCTGCCACAGGCAGCAGCGGGGCCGGCGGCAGCGCGACGGTCACCGGTCGTCCCGGCGGTAACACGGTAGAGCTGGGCAACAGCAAGTCCGGTTCGAACAATCAAGGCAGCAGCGGTAATTCCAAGTAAGGAACTCAGTGCCGAGCAGGCGGGGAAGCGAACAATCGCCGCCCCGCTTCCGGCGCTCATTTTGCAGGAGGCCATAATGGCTCACGTGAATCCAATCCAGATACAGAAATTCCTCAAAGGCGTCGACTATCCCGCGTCGAAGCAGGCACTGATCGACAACGCGAAGAACATGGGCGCAGATGAGAACGTCTGCGCGTCGCTGGAGCAATTGCCCGACGAAGATTTCCAGACACCCGCGGACGTTAGCCAGGCGTTCGGTGCAATGAGTGACGATGCGGGAGAGCAGGAAAAGGACAGCAGCGCGACGCATGATCGGCGCGGCAGTTCGGCCGGGCAGTCGGGAGGAAACGAATTCGTGGCGCAGGCGGTGGAAGATTCGATGGCGGAAGTTGAACTATGCGAACTCGCGCTTCAGCGAAGCGCATCCGACGAGGTGAAGTCTTTCGCACAGCAGATGATCGATGAGCACAGCCGGATGGGGACGCAGCTGGAAACGCTGGCACGCGACAAGAAGATCGACTTGCCAAAGGACCTCGAATCGAAGCACAAGGCCGCGCAACGGCAGATGGAAAAGCTTTCCGGCACTGAATTTGACCGCGCCTTCATGCAGCACAACGTGAAGGAACATGAAAACGATATCAAGGTATTCCGCCACTACGCGGAGCAAGAGTCGGACGACGCCATCTGCAAGCTGGCTGAGAACGGGGTGCAGATGCTTGAAAAGCATTTGCAGATGGCTCGCGACATTGAACAGCGACTCTCGTCCTGAATTGCCGAGTCCGTCCCGCGCAAGGCTATCGCGACACAGGGTCGTCGGGATCGGGGTCGGGCGGAATACCCTTCTCTGCAGCTTCCCGCGGGATAGGTCCGACTGACGGCGAGCTGCCGTCGCTTTCACTGAGGTCGTCAGCTGCTTCAAGGGAACGTGAATCTTCGGGCTTTCCCTCTTCGTGGGGAGGACGTGCGGGCTGATCCGCGGTTCGTTCCCTGTTCGGATGATGGTTCATGGCGACTCTCCCAGGAAGGAAATGGATCCTGCCTCATGCAACTACTGTGCCGAAACCCCCAGCGTCGTCCCGATGGCCTCAGATCTGCTTAGCTTGACCGCCGTCAGCAGCTCTGGGCCTCGACCGGAACACGGCATCCCCTGCGCTGTCTTACGCGACAGGTGTGCGGATGGAGGTCAGCCATGGAAACACGAAGAGAAGCCGAACAACTCGCATTCGAGGAGTGGTTCATCAAGGAACGCGGCTATGCCGAGTTCGACAAGGATGAAGATGGGCAGTACTCGAACCGCTTGACGCATTGGGCTTGGGAGGCCTGGAAGGCATCGAGGTCGAAACAAGCGGTGCAGAACGCCAGACAGCGCGCCGCGTGGTCACAGGTGCTTGTGGCGCTGCTTACTGTGCCCGCCGGTCTTGTTGCCGCACTGCCGGATATGCTTTAGCCGGATCGGCCACCCTCTGCTGTAAATTCACTTTCGGGGCACGACAAGCGAGAGAAAGTGCGCATGCCCTTCTTGCCGCACGAGTACTGCGGCAACGCGCCCTTCCCGTTCTGCAAGCCGTCCGTAAAAGTCGTCTATGCGCGATACTTCAGCGCCATTGATTCCCAGGATGACCGCGCCCACCCGGATGCCCGCTGCTGCTGCCGGACCTTCCGCCGATTCCACCACCAGTCCGCTTCGCACGCCTGCGCGGCAACGGTCGGCGTGATTCATTTCGCGCACCAACAAGCCTGCCACCTTGCTGGATAGCGGCATTGTTTTCTCGATGCTGGTGACATGTCCCTTTCCCGCCGGAAGATGGATTTTCAGCGGAACAGGATATGGATCCCGCCATACCTGAGCGGAAACAATGCTTCCAGGTGCATGCGCCTCCAGTAGCTGCAGAAGGTGACGGGAATCGCGTACTGCAACATCGTCCAGAGAAAGAAGGATATCTCCGACCTGCAGCCCGGCCCGGTATGCAGGACCGCCCTGGATCACTGAAGTTACAAGTGCGCCAGCGACCCTGTTCAGGCCGAACGACGACGCGAGCGACGCGTCCATTTCCTGGACTTCTGCACCGATCCCCGATTCAAGCACGTCGGCTGGCTGTGCTTGCCCCTGCGCACTTGTCCACGCTAATGCAGCAACAAAGACCACAAAAAGGCTCCGCCGAATGGCGACGCCCCATGATCCGCAACGTTTGCCAAGGCTCTTCATTGAACTGGTACGGGATGCAGGAGAAGCGGAGTGGCGCCAGCCGCGTTAGAAGATCAGCTTGAAGACGCCAAAAACTGTCAGCAAGCCGATGATCAGAATGATGACAAGCAGCCACATTAGTATCTTCATCATTGTTCCTTTATTGATTGGAAGACTGTCGGTTGAGTGGACACCGGAGTCGGGTGCATATGGCGTGCCCGCGAACGCGCAGCGCCGTGAGGCCGGTATGCGGTTTGCAGGACAAGGGGACGTGAGTTCAGCGGCCGGCGCTGAAGGACGTACGCAGCCGCTGCGGCGGTTTCAGACGATAGCAATCTTATTGAAGGAGCGAACCATGAATGGCAGAAAATGGATTGCGATCCCCTTGATCTTAATTGGCGCATCGGCCCTTGCCTGGGAGTCCGGCGAGCTTGAGGTGTGTCATGCGCAACCCGGCGGCGACTGCAGCGACATGTTTCTGGCGCGAATCGACCTCCGGGGTGCTGACCTGTCGAACGCGTCCCTCGCCCGTTCCAACCTCGCCAGCGCCAGCTTCCAGAACGCCGACCTCGATGGTGCCGATCTGTCCCATGCCGACCTGCGCAGCTCAAATTTCGCAGGGGCGTCGATGAACGCAACCGTCCTGCAAGAGGCCAACCTGACTGCGGCGACCATGCGGGATGCCGACCTGCGGCGCGCCGACCTGGAAGACGTGATCATGAGCGGCGCGAATTTGCGCGGCGCCGATCTTACCGGCGCAAAGCTCCTTGGCGCCGATCTGGCCATGACGAAGTTCGAACACGCCAACCTGCAATACGCTGACCTGCGTTCCGCCAATCTGGCCGGCGCGACGCTGTCTCAGGCCAACCTCCGCGGCGCGACATTGACCGGAGCAAACCTGACAAATGCGGATTTGCGCGGAGCCGACACGTCGCTGGCCAATTTTCTGGGTGCTGAAACCAGAGGGTGCCGCGGATGCCCCTAGCTCGCACCGGACTCTTTGACCACCGGGCAAGCAGGGAAAAGTTTTTACAAAAGCGTGTAATTTATATTGGCCCAAATATGAATTCCATTAGGCAAGACGTCGTCGCCGACGCCCTTCTGCTTTTGCCTCACTGCTCGGGATCGCGCACA
Organism: Noviherbaspirillum sp. ST9; assembly: GCF_048799745.1. Taxonomy (NCBI): domain Bacteria; kingdom Pseudomonadati; phylum Pseudomonadota; class Betaproteobacteria; order Burkholderiales; family Oxalobacteraceae; genus Noviherbaspirillum; species Noviherbaspirillum sp. ST9. The sequence goes on from NZ_JBLWFR010000002.1 coordinate 558,732, forward strand.
ACTATCGGCTGGACCCAGCGCGAAAACCCGTGTTTGGCACCCGACTTGCACGAAGCGCAGTACCGCTTCGTGCGGGCACCTTCTACAACGCCAAGCAAGGAGAACGACATGACCAACTTGACCAAGACATGCAAGACGACATTGGCTGCGGCCGCGCTTTCCGTGGCATTCAGCCCCGTGATGGCCGGCTCCGCGGATGCCGGGCCGCTGCTCGCGCAAGCAGCGACGCAACAGCAAACGCCGAGCGTAGGCGCGTCGACGGACCCCGCGAACATCGCCAACGCACCGAGCGGCGCGTCGGGATCAGGAAGCGCCTCCGGCACGAGCGGTTCGTCCGGTACCGCAGCCAGCTCGGGACAAAGCGGGCAGCAAGGGTCGTCGGCCCAAGGCGGAGGCACAGCATCGGCAAGCAAGGGAAAATCCGCGCAAACGGCGTCGAACAAAGGCCGCGACGCGAAGGCGCCCGTCTACCTGCTGGTTCCCGTTGACGTGGCCACCAATGACAACGCGATGAAAAATGGCTGCTGGGCCAAGCTTTACAGCCGCGACAACTACGGCGGCGACATGCTGACACTGGTCGGACCGACGATGCTGGCCGATATGGACAGCACTGGTTTCTTCGGCTTGAACTGGGACGACCGTGTCGAGAGCCTCGAACTGGGCCCGAAGGCGTCGATGACGGTGTACGACAATGAAAATTATCGGGACCAGGTCGCGCGATTCAATGCCGGTCAGCGCGTTGCGGATGTGAGCAAGCGTGTGGGACTCTTCGACGAATTCGCGTCCTTGCGCATCGATTGTCAACAAAGCTGACATCGCAGTGCCCCATGGTGGACCGCCGCGCCGTTGACGGGGCGGCGGTCGTTGCGGACTCGCCCGGACAAGGGGGATAAATGAAAAAAACGGCAACGCGCTCTTTCCTCCCGATGGCACTTGCCTTCGCGACCACCGTCGCGTCGGCGCAAGCGTCGCACGAGTGCCAACTGGTCAACGGCATGCGCGTGATCGTAAAGGAAGATCACCGCGCCCCCACCGTCGCGCACATGGTGTGGTACCGCGCCGGCTCGATGGACGAGCACAGCGGCGTGACCGGTGTCGCCCACGTGCTTGAACACATGATGTTCAAGGGAACGAAAACGCACAAGCCCGGCGAGTTCAGCCGCCGCGTGGCGCAACTGGGCGGCCGGGAAAACGCTTTCACAAGCACCGACTACACCGCCTATTTCCAACAGGTGGAACGGTCTCGTCTGCCACAGATGATGGCGCTTGAAGCGGACCGGATGGCGAATCTCGTCTTGACCGAGGAAGAGTTTGCACGCGAGATACGGGTCGTCATGGAGGAACGTCGCCTGCAGACTGACGACCAGCCGATCGCGAAGTTATACGAGGCATTGCACGCGGCCGCCTACTTCTCGCATCCCTACCACCATCCCATCGTCGGCTGGATGAGCGACCTTGCAAATATGACGGTGGAAGACGCCCGGCGCTGGTACAGCCGCTGGTATGCGCCGAATAATGCCGTCATGGTGGTTGCGGGTGACGTCGAAGGAGCCGCCGTGTGCGCACTGGCGCGCCGCCATTTTGGAGCCATCCCGTCACGCCCGGTGCTCTCGGCACGTCCGCAGGAGGAAGCCCCACAGACGGGACCACGGCGCGTGACGGTGAAGGCGCCGGCGGAGAATCCCTACATCGCGCTCGCGTTCAAGGCACCTGCCTTGCGCGACGTTGAAAAGGATGAAGATCCGTTCGCACTCGATGTGCTGGCTGCGGTGCTCGACGGCTACGACAATGCGCGGCTCAAGGCCGGGCTTGTCCGCACCGAACGTATCGCCAATACCGCGTCGGCGGAATACGCCAACATTTCGCGGGGGAGCCCTGTTCTGTTCGTCCTATCCGGAACGCCAGCGACGGGCGTCTCCCCAGAGGTACTTGAGAAACGACTCCGCGACGAAGTGGCCCGCATTGCGAGGGACGGCGTATCCGAGGAGGAACTCGCCCGGATCAAGACCCAACTCGTCGCCGACGAAATCTACAAGCGGGACTCCGCGTTCGGGCAGGCAATGGAAATCGGCGAGCTGGAGTTGTCGGGGATACCGCACACGAAGATCGACCGGATCATCGAGAGGCTGGGCAAGGTCAGCGTGGAACAGGTCAAGGCAGTGGCCGCAAAATATTTTGGCGACGACAACCTGACAGTTGCCACGCTCGTTCCACTCCCGCTGGAGAACAGGAAGCCTCCTTCCCTTCCGACGCGGCACTGAGACCGGTTCAAGGATGCAGAACATGAAAATTGTCATTGTGTTCCTCGTTGCCTGGATGAGCGGCACGGCTCATGCCGCGCTCGATATCCAGTCCTGGACGCTTGAAAATGGCGCGCGCGTCCTTTTTGTTGAAAGTCGCACCCTCCCGATTCTCGACGTCAGCGTCGAATTCGATGCGGGTTCGAGACGCGACCCTGCCGGCAAGGCCGGGACCGCTTCGCTGACCAATGCGATGCTCGCCCGCGGCATCGAGCCTGCCCCCGGAAGCGCGGGCGGCCCCGCGATGAACGAGGCGCAGATTTCGAATGCCTTCGCCGATATCGCCGCCCGCCGTTCGGGGAACGTTGGCAATGATCGCGGTGGGATGACGCTACGCACGCTCGCGTCGCCGGAAAACCGCAATCGGGCGATCATGCTGATGGCGCGCCTGCTGGCCCAGCCGAGTTTTCCGGAGGCGCTGCTCGACCGGGACAAGGCCCGCGTCGTCGCCGCCATCAAGGAAGAGCTTACGCGGCCGGAGTCCATTGCCAACCGGGCATTCTGGCGTGTTCTTTACGCGCCGCATCCTTACGGCAGCAATGCGACTCCCGAGTCGGTCCAAGCGATTACCCGCGAGGATCTTGTCGCGTTCCACAAGAAGCATTACGTATCGAATCGCGCAGTGATTGCAATGATCGGCAGCATCAGCCGGGCGGAAGCGGATGCGACGGCGCGCGCATTGACCTCCATGCTGCCGAGCGGAGCCGCGCTGGGCTCCCTGCCACCGGTGCCTGTGACCGTCAGACAGGAAGAGCGCGTCGCGCACCCGGCGTCGCAATCACATATCCTGATGGGCGCGCCGGCGCTCGAACGCGGCGATCCCGACTACTTTCCGCTTACCGTCGGCAATTACATTCTTGGCGGGGGCGGCTTTGTGTCCCGTCTCATGCACGAGGTTCGGGAAAAGCGCGGTTTGTCCTACAGCGTCTACAGCTACTTCCTGCCTATGGAGCAGCAAGGCCCGTTCGAAGTCGGCATGCAAACCCAGAAGGCGCAGACCGACGTGGCGCTCGACGTGGCGCGCCGCACGATCGCGGAGTTCATGAACACCGGGCCGACGCAGGATGAACTCCAGGCGGCGAAGGATAACCTCATCGGCGGTTTCGCGCTGCGGCTGGACAACAACCTGAAGATCCTCGAAAACATCGCGGTGATCGGCTTCTATGACCTGCCGCTCGATTACCTGAAGACCTGGACGCAAAGGATTTCGCAGGTGACCGCGGATGACGTCATGCGTGCTTTCCGACGCAAGATCGGGCCGGAGCGTCTTGCCACGGTGGTGGTCGGCGCCGAATAGTTGACGTTCCTAACGCAACGACCCGGGTGGCTGAGGAGGACACCCGCGGCATCCGACCATGTCGGCGCCGGTGAACGTGGCCTGGTGCAGCCTCGCGCCGCGCAGATCCGCGTTGCGCAGGTTGGCGTTGGTAAAGTTTGCGCCTTCCAGGTTTGCGCCGTTCAGCACGGCTCCCGACAGGTCTGCCGACCGGAAATTGGCCCGGTTGGCATCAGTGTTCAGCAGTTTCGCCGCTCGCAGTTCCGCGCCGGAGAAATCGGCACCGTTCAGGACGGCCTTGCTGAAGTCGGCCGCCTCGCCGATCACGTTCTGCATGTTTGCATTGCTGGCCTGCGCCGACAGGAGATTGGCGTGCGCGAGGTTTGCCGCCCTCAGGTCCGCGTCAACCAGGCGTGCCTCGCGAAGATCAGCTAGCCGAAGATCAGTGCGCGTCAGGTTGGCGTTGGTGAAATTCGTCCCAGTCAGCCTGGCACCTTCCATGTTGGAACCGGAGAATTGGGCGCGCGAGAGATTCTGCCGGCTGAAGTCGACGCTATTGAGGTTCATGTCGGCGCACAGCGTCCCTTCCCGCGGACGGCAATTGTTGACCGTGGTCTGATCCTGGCCGTGCGCAAGCGAAGCGTGCAACAGGATGGCAAGGAAGCAACCAAACAGGCGGAATGAATTGTTCATGGCGATTCTCCTTGTTGAACGGCGCATACCTTATTCAAGACCACCGGAAAGCGCCCTTCTAGCGCGGCTTCCTCTCCGCGCCTTCCGGCAACTTCAGGGGCACGAAGACCGTTTCTGCCCCGCGCCGCACCAGCAAGGCTACTGTCTTGCCCCGGTTGCGGGTGAACATTGACTCAAGCTGCGCCACGTCCTTCACGGGCATATCGTTGATGCGGAGGATGATGTCGCCCGGCCGGATTCCAGCCCTCGCTGCCGGGCCTTCTGCATTGTGCACCAGCACGCCGTGATCGAGCTTGAGCGTGCGGCGCTGCTCGTCGGGCATCGGTCCTACGCTGAGACCAGCCCGGGCAGCGGTTTTTGCGCTGGCATCGCTGCTTTCCTTTGCAGACGGCGCCATGAGCTCCGCCGTTGTGATTTTGATCGGCACGATCTGGCCTTTTCTCCATATATCGGCCGTCACGGTGGTGCCGGGTTTCGTCCCCGCGACCAGGCGGGCGAGATCGGCGGAGCGTTGCACCGGCTGTCCATTCAATGCCATGACAATGTCGCCCGCCTGCAGCCCGGCCTTTGCGGCCGGCCCGCCCTCTTCCACCTGGGCCACGAGCGCCCCGCGCGGCTCCTGCAAGCCGAACGATGCCGCCAGTTCGCGCGTCAGTTCCTGCACCTGCACGCCGATACGGCTGCGCGTCACCTTCCCCGATGTCCGGAGCTGTTCAGCGACATCGGAGGCAATATCGATGGGTATGGCAAAAGACAATCCCATGTACCCGCCAGTCCGGCTGTAAATCATCGAGTTGATCCCGATGACTTCTCCGCGCATGTTGAACAAAGGTCCACCCGAGTTGCCGGGATTGACCGCCACATCCGTCTGGATGAAAGGCACGTAGCTTTCGTTCGGCAACAGGCGTCCCTTCGCGCTGACGATTCCGGCGGTGACACTGTTCTCGAAGCCAAAGGGCGCGCCGATTGCTGCGACCCACTCTCCCGGTTCCAGCGCTCGCGGGTTGCCCATCTTGACGGCGGGCAGCCCGGTCGCTTCGATCTTCAGCAAGGCCACGTCCGTATAGGTGTCCGCCCCCAGCACCTTGGCCTTGAATTCACGCTTGTCCGTAAGCTTGACTGTCACCTCGTCGGCATCCGCCACCACGTGGGCATTGGTCAGGACGAATCCGTCCGGACTGATGATGAAGCCGGAACCCAGTCCTTGCGCGTGCTGCTCCCCCGGGTCAGGCTGCGGCCCGAAGCGGCGGAAGAATTCGAAAAACGGATCTCCCTCCGGCACGGGCATGGCGGCGCGCCCGCCGGAAATGGTCCGGGTGGCACTGATGTTGACGACGGAGTTGCCTTGCTGTTTGACGAGATTGACGAAGCTTGGCAGTTCGATCGTCTGCGCCGGCGCAGGTTGTTGCACGCCGCCTGCGGGCGCTGGTTGGGCATGGCCCGGGAGCGGAACAAGCAAGGACAGCGCGACGGCGCTTGTGAAGGCGGTTCTGCAAGCTGCAGCATTGAAGTTGTTCATGTTGTTCTCCGGTAGGCATACAGGACAGAAGCTTGGCACCGGCCCGCTTGGACACTGCGTCCGGCCGTCACGAGGGACCGAACTGCCGGAACAGCCGGGCGGATCCTGTGTCCGGCGGGAGGTTTGCTTCGGGGTCATATTCCGGGCTGTCCTCAATCTGCTCGCGCGTCACATTGACCACCACGGATTTGCCTTCCCAGCTCACACGCTCGATGCGGCCAGGCGGCACCATGACTTTTTTCCCCGGCCACCAGTTGCGCGTATCCACCACCATCAAGGCGATCTTCCAGCTTTCTTCATCGAAAAGCAGGTCTTCGACGTGGCCGATCGTATCGTCGGTCGCCTGTATGTCGTAGCCGATCACTTCGTCGGCGCTGCGCAGATGCGGGTCGTTGCGGGCGCGCTTCTGCTCCATGCGCACGCGGTCTTCCTGGCGTCCTTCATCTTCGAGAGGTTTCTGTTCCAGCATGCCGGGGAGCACGGTATATCCCCAAAGATAGGGCCCGGACCAATAGTACGGATAGCCGTAATAGTCGTAGAACTCAACCTCATGCTGGCGAACCACCGGTTTTGCCGTCTCGATAGACGGGCTGTTCTGTACCTGCTCCCTGGTCAGGTTGACCGCCAGCGAATGGTTCCGCCAGTCTGCGCCGGTCACGGCATGGGGTGAAAGCAGGACTTTGCGCCCGGTCAGCCATCCGCCGGTATCAACCACCAGGTAGCGGACGGTCCATTCCTGATCATCGAAGTACACATCCTTGACGCTGCCAAGTTCGCCGTCTTTCGCGATGATGGAGAATCCTTGGAGACCGTCGGTGCTGTGCAACAAGTTCATGGTTACCTCCGACATTGATACTGTGTTTTCGACACAACGCGCCGGCAGAGTGCGGACAATCGTTCAACTCGGGACGATCGTCGCTCGCGCACACGACGACGTTCCGTAATGCCGGTGCAAAAGGAGTGCCCGGACACATCAGGGCCGCGTACGCCTGATCTCCTCGCCGCACTGCCAATTTTCCGCCCAGCAATCCATTCGTACAAATATAAATTACACGACTTTGTAAGAAAGTTTTCAATCCGGATGCTCGTGAGCACCGCCGCCACGACTCCAGATTGGGACTGCCCTCACGTCGTACACCCTGGGGCAACTTCTTTCGGCGTCGCAATCCACTGGTATGAATCCTGCAAAGTTTCAGTGGTGGTAATGATCATTTTGAGGGCGACATGCTCCGTCTTCTGCAAGTCCTCCAGGACATTCGCTATTCGCTGTGGTTCATCCCTACCCTGGTGGTCGGCTTCGCGATCGGCCTCGCGGTTCTCGCCATCGAGGTGGATACGCGTATCGGTGACGACATACTGTCTCAATGGCCCCGCCTGTTCGGCGCCAGCGCCGATGGCGCGCGTGCATTGCTGCAGACCGTCGCGGCGGCGATGATTACGGTCGCCGGCCTGACGTTTTCGATCACCGTCCTGGTCCTGTCGCTGGCGGCCTCGCAGTACACACCACGCGTCATCCGCACTTTCATGGGCAGCCGGCCGACGCAGATGGTGCTCGGCACCTTTATCGGGATTTTCTGCTACTGCCTCGTCGTCATGCGCGCAATCCGCGGCACCGACGAGGCCTTCGTGCCGTCCGTGGCAGTCACCGTCGCCATGCTGTTCGCGCTGATCGGCGTCGGTGTTCTGGTGTATTTCATCCATCACATGGCAACCTCGATTCAGGTTTCCACCATTGTTTCGCACGTCGCGGCGGAGACGGTCAGGATGGTCGACGCGACCTACGGCAGCGATTTGCCCGCAAAGGAGGACAATCGGAATGCTTCACCGCCAGGTTATTCCGGCGCGGACTGGTTCGGGCTCAAATCGGCACGTACGGGCTACCTGCGATCCGTCGATTTCAGCGGGCTTGCCCGCTACGCTTCGGAACACGGGATCATCGTCCGGATGGAACGGAAGATCGGGGACTTCGTCATCGACGGCGGTTTGCTGGCATCAATGAACCGCAAACCCGATGCCCAGATGGAGGCGAAGCTGAATGGCTACTTCAACACCGGCCATTATCGAACCGTCGAACAAGACCCAGCCGTCGGCGTACAGCAACTTGTCGACATCGCCTTGCGCGCCTTGTCTCCGGGCGTAAACGACACAACGACTGCACTCCTGTGCATCGATTACCTGTCCTCCATTTTTGCCCGGATGGCGCCTCTGCAAATACTTCCGGACCATTGCCGGCATGAGGGAAATCTGCGCGTGATGCGCTGTGGCGACGACTTCCATGACATGCTGGGCAATGTCGTCCGGCAGATTGGTGAAAGTGGCAAGGGAAGCCTCACCGTTTCACTGCGCCTGCTGGACGCACTGGACGCCATCGCACGATGCGCACAGGGCGAACGGCGCAGATTTCTTGTCGACCAGATTGCGCGTATTGCCAGCGGCGGCAACAGGCACCTCGACGATCCCGACCAGATTGCCGCGCTTGAACAGCGCGGCCGCGCCATGCTGGCCCGCCTGCCGCTAGCCGTTCCACCAGATGCTGTTGCGAGCGACGCGTCACGCCGCGATGGCACGCATCATGCAGCGTCACGGGCCACACACGGCGCAGTGCCGTGACCATTGCATGTGCATCTTAATAAACTGGAAACGGAGGCCATCATGACCAGAATGAAACTGAGAAGCTTGACTGTCCTGCTCACCATGTTGATCGGAAGCGCCCACATTCCTGTTTTGGCCGAGGGCAGCGCCCCGGCAACGGCGCCAGGCTCCACGACCAGCGGTGCCTCGTCCACGCCGGGCAGTGCGCAAAGCGCGCCTGGAACAGCCACTGTCACGGTTCCCCTGGTTGTCCTGATCCCGGTGGAGCAGGAAGAGCGCACGCTCAATAACGGCTGTTGGGTACGTCTTACCGACAAGGACGCCATGCCTAAAAAGGGCAACGACGTCCTGACGGTAGTCGGCAGGATGTATATGCCGTCCTTCGAAACGGCGAGCGGCGTGAACTGGTCGCGCAAGGCCGACAGCCTGACCGTCGGGCCCAAGGCGAGCGTTACCGTATTCAGCGAGCGCGATTTCAAGGGCAGTTCTGCGAAACTCAGCGGAGGACAGCAGGTCAAGGACATTTCCAAGGAACTCGGTTTCGTAAAGTCCATCGATTCGCTGCAAGTAGATTGCACTGCGTGAGCAGGCAGGAATCGAGGTGAAGGGCAAAGCCGTCTTTCACCGACTCGCAGGCTGATCAGAATCGGCAGGAAGCCATTGTTCATGAGGGAACACGCATGTCGAGAACACTTGTCAACGTAGCCCGGGGCGCCGCGTGTGCCGCCTTGCTGGCAGCATTGCAGATACCATGTCACGCCCAGTTAACCGGAGCGGCCTCGCCATCCACCGGCGGCACGCTTGTTCCCGGCCCTGTCGTTCCGCCATTGATCATTCTTGCGCCGACGGAAGTCAGAACAGATCCGACCCTGGCGCGCGGCTGCTGGGTCAGGCTTTTTCCCAGTACCGGATACAAGGGGGCGGATGATTTGATGATCGCAGGTCCGATTGCCATCTCCTCGCTGCACGCGCCGACCGGCGGTGCGAGCGGCGTGTACTGGAAGTCAAAGGCCGAGAGCATCATCGTCGGTCCGCGCGCGACCGTCACCGTGCATGAAAACCAGGACTTCCGCGGCCCTAAGGCAACGCTGCGGCCAGGTGAGAGAGAGCCCGAACTGCGCAACAAATTGAAGATGCCGCAGTCCATCGATTCATTGTCGATCGAATGTGGGCAGGGGTAGCGATTGCCCTGGGGGAGGCACTGAAGCAGCCAGGGGGTGGTATGGGAAATGCAGACCGAAGCCCCTGTTGACAGTCGCATCACGTGGAGGTCGTGTCATGAAAAAAGCGTCGCTTGCCCTTCTGATGGCAATCTCTCCCCTGCTCCCCTCCGTATCGGCCCTTGCACAAAATGTCGCGCCGACCGACACGTCGAGGCCGGTCATATCGCCCGGCAAGGCCGGTGCCGGTATGGAAGGTGTGGCACCGCCTGCCTCGCCGGCACTGAATGTCACGGTCGCGGAAATCATGTCGCGTCCTGGTGACTTCGCGGGACGCAACGTTACCGTGACGAGCCCCGTCGAAGAAGTCCTGACGCCCTGGACGGTCAAACTCGATGAAGACCGCGTGCTCAGCGGCGGCATCGACAACGACATCCTGGTGGTCGGTAAAACGCCGCTCGTCAGCCTTGGCTTCAACCCCGCGTGGATAGACAAGCAAGTACGTGTGACCGGAACCGTGCGCGTGCTGCAGGCGGAAGACTTCCGCCGCGAGTACGGTCGCGGCGTGGATGACCGCATGTTCCGCCGCTATGAAGGAAAACCGGCGATCATTGCCCATTCGATGACCATTGTGGACAAATCCGCCGTCCCAAGCAGCGGCGCTTCCGGAGCGTCCGGCGCAGGCAACGCCGGGACCAATGCTCCGGCGAAGGCTGCGCCGGCACGGAATTCCGGCAACGCCGGCCGGATCGGACTCGAAATGGAATGCCGACCCTCGAGCGTACATTGCCCGGTAACGGATTCGAGCGGATCGTCGGTCATCACGACCGACTCCTTGCCCATCGGCAGCGCGCCGGACAAGGATTCGACAATCACCGAATCGCAGTACCCGACCAGTCCGGGTTCCGGCAGCATGGGCAGTGGCGTCACCGGCTCTCCCACCGGCCCCGCTCCCGGCCCGACAAACGGGATAGGCAGGTAGATCGCGCCGACCCGGCCGCCTGCATTCCGGTGCACCGGGGAGCCAGCGTGATTCCGTCCCTTCTGGCGCTGATGTGGGGGCTTGTCGCCGGGTCAGCCCTGGTCATTGGCGCCGGCGTCGGTTACTTCACTCAGTTGCCGCAACGTCTCGTGGCCGCCGTCATGGCGTTTGGCAGTGGCGTGCTGATCTCTGCCCTGTCGCTGGAGTTGATGAACGAGGCCTACCGGCGTGGCGGGTTCGATTCGACTGCACTCGGGTTCGTGGGCGGGGCGGCGGTTTTCACCGTTGCCAACGTCCTGCTTGCAAGGTATGGCGCGCAGCATCGGAAGCGTTCCGGCAGCCGGCAGCACTCCGAATCCGAGCAGGAAGGCAGCGGCATCGCCATTGCGCTCGGCTCCCTGCTCGACGGCATCCCCGAGGCTGTGGTCATCGGCGTCAGCATGATCGCCAATGGCAAGGTCAGCCTGGTCGCGGTGGCCGCCGTCTTCCTGTCCAACGTCCCCGAGGGATTGTCGAGTGCCTCCGGCATGAAGAGCGCCGGCCGCTCGAAAACCTACATTTTCGGAATCTGGACCGGAATTGCACTGGCCTGCGGCGCGGCGGCATGGGCCGGCTACGCGGTGTTCAGCCACTATTCGAACGAAGTTCTGGCCGCGACCAATGCAGTGGCGGCCGGAGCGATCCTGGCGATGCTGGTGGACACAATGATTCCCGAGGCTTTCGAAACGGTGCATAACTTCAGCGGGCTCATCGCGTCGCTCGGCTTCTTTTGTGCCTTCGTACTCAGCAAGCTCTCATGAATCCGGCTCGTGGTGTCCGTTCCACGGGTATCGATTCAACCTTTCCGCCTACTGTTTGCCGATACGAAGCGCCCGGATTTCCTGCCGCAACTCGGCGATCTCGGCCCGCATGGCGTCCATTCCCGCCCGATCTGCCGTTTCCGATTTCCCTTCCGCCGCATCACGATCAATAAAGTAGGTCGCGATTGTCCCGGTCACATAGCCAAAGACCGCAAACGCGTAGATGGCAAGAAAGAGACACAAGGCCCTGCCTTCCGGTGTCTTCGGCCAGCTTTCGCTGCCCATGGTGGTGACGATCATTGCCGTCCACCACAAGGCGCTCCAGAAGTCCGTCAGGCCGCTGCCGGGTGCGTCGCGTTCGAAGTACAGCATCCCTGCCGCTCCAGCAAGGGTCACGATCAGGGTCAGGGCGAACACGTAGCCGAAGCCGCGTCGCTGCATGGTGTTGCCGAGCGACTTCATCCCGCGGTTCACTGAAGTCAGGATGCGCACCAGTTGCACGCCGCGCAGCCGCGCCAGTGTTCGGAAAATGCGAGCGAAACGCAGCATGCGTAACGCCGGCAGCAACAAGGCGATTGCGGTGAGCCAGTTGCGGCGCAAATAGACGCCCTTACTAGGCGCCACCGCAAAACGAAGCAGGAAGTCTGCAATGAATACGACCCAGATCGCCGTCACGGCGGTGGCTCCCGCAGTGCCAAGGCCGTAGACGAGTTCAACGACCATGAAGACCAGCCACACAACCCCTAGCACCGCCATCGGAATTTCAAGCGCCGCCTCCAGGCGCCGCAGGATGGCAAGACGGTTTCTTGCCAACGCAAATCTGATGATGCGGGCGTCTGGGTGGGTATCTGGGGTCTTCATTGCGTGAGATCTGCCGGGCGGCGGGTCGGGGAAAAACATGGTGTCGAATTTGGAGCAATAAGGCCGCGGGGAAATTCCACCTTCGGCCCGGCGGGCCGGTCGATGTCGGCAAGAAGGAGAAGTGAAACAATTTTTACAAATCCGTGTAAATTGTATTTGCTCAAATATAGTTTCAATTTCCTTCGATCATTGTCCCTTCTGTTCAATCGCCCGCCATCCCGGGACAGCCGAGGCAGTTTGCCATTTTCGCTCCTGCAAAACTTGCCTCGTCGAACTTCGCGCCGCGCAGGTCTGCATTACGCAGATCGGCATTCCTGAAATTGGCGCCCCGCAGGTTTGCACCGGCGAGCGAAGCCTCGCTCAGATCAGCATCGTGGAAGTTCGCCCACGCGGCGTCCGCTGCTTCCAGTTGCGCATTCCGCAAGTCAGCATTCTCGAAGTCCGCGTTTCTCAACACCGATTCACGCAGATCGGCTCCGGTCAGGTCCGCGTCCCGCAAAATTGCTTCGCTCATCTGCACACGGTGCATGCGCGCATAACTCAAGTCGCTCCGGTTCAGTCGTGCCCCGACCAGAGAGGCGTCGCGCAGGTCTGTCGCCTGCATGTCGGCCGCTCTCAGGCTGGCATTGGTCAGGTCCGCATTGTTCAGGTCCACGCCCTGCAAGCTCGCGCGATCGAGGCGTGCACGAACGAGCACCGCTCTATCCAGTTCCGCATAGTCGAGGCGGGCGCCACGCCAGTTGATGCCGCTGAGCCTGGCCGCCGCGCACGATGCGCCGCTTTGCGGCCTGCAGGCGTCCATGGGCGTCAGGTCGAAGGCATGGACTGTGGTCGCTGCCGAGAGGATCAGCGCAGCCGTCACATATCTCATTTTCCCTCCTTGTGCTGTCATGCATCAGGCCAAATAACAACAAGAAGCAAGCGATATTCCCGGCGGTGTGCTGGTCGGCGGGTATGCGCGCGGTTCTTGCTACTTTCCGGGAATTGGTACTCGCTGGAGGTCAGCGTCATGCGCTTCAAGATCATCAACAATGCGGAGGAGAAGACCTACGCGCTTGTCATGGAACCGGGCGACGAGGCGATATCCAGCCTGCAGGCGTTCTGCGAGAGCGAAGCGCTGACAGCCGCGCGTTTTACCGCCATCGGCGCGTTCCGCTCCGCGCAGCTCGGCTATTTCGATTGGGAAAAGAAGGATTACGAGAAGACTCCTGTCGATGAGCAGGTCGAGGTGCTGTCGCTGGTCGGCGACGTAGCCCTGCATGAAGGGAGGCCGAAGATCCACGCGCATGTCGTGCTCGGCAAGCGAGACGGGAGCGCTTGTGGCGGACACCTGCTGCATGGCATTGTCCGGCCGACGCTGGAGGTCCTGCTGGTTGAATCTCCTGGTTACCTGAAGCGCAAGCTTGACCCGGAGAGCGGCCTTCCGCTTATTGACATTGGGGCCTAGCGGCCTTGCCGCCACGCTCGGCCTGTGCCAGCGACAGCCTGGCCGTAACCTGCGACACGTGCGACAGACCCTGCGGAAAATTGCCCAGCATGCGTCCGGACCCGGTGTCGAATTCTTCGGAAAACAAGCCAAGGTCGTTGGCGCATTCGGAGGCCGACCGATAGTAGTGCCATGCCTGCTCCAGACGGCCCTGGCACGCCAGGCACGCGGCCAGCCAGAACGTACACGGCAGGAAGGCGCCTTCCGGTCCCGGAAGTCCGTCCGGTGCGTTGTACCGCCGCAGCAGTCCCCGGTGGTCCAGTTCCGCGCAGATGGCTTCGGCCGTGCGCAGCATGCGCGGGTCATCATAGGCCACAAACCCGACGCGCGGCAGGAGCAGCAGAGCGGCGTCCAGATAGCTGCTGCCGAACGACTGGACGAAGATGCCGCGCCGGGCGTCATAACCCTCGGTCTCGATTGCCCGCCGGACCTGGTCTCGCACCTCGCGCCAATGCACAACAGGTGCTTCGAGCCCGTTCTGCTCCGCCAGCAGGATGCCGCGGTTCAGCGCCGCCCAGCACATCGCCTTCGAGTGGACAAAGTGCTCCGGCTCGCCGCGCACTTCCCAGATGCCATGGTCCGGCTGCTGCCAGCGTCCGCACACCATCTCGACCACATCGACCAGGAAAGTCCAGTAATCCGGCTCGGTCCGATGTCCGCTGACGTGCCACTCCCACGCCATTTCCAACAGTTCTCCATATACATCCAGCTGCATCTGGCTTGCCGCATGGTTGCCGATCCGCACAGGCCTGGAATGCCGGTAACCCTCGAGATCGCGCAATTCGATCTCTGTCAGCCGGCGTTTGCCGTCGACGCCGTACATGATCTGCATTTGGTCCGCATCTCCCGCAGCGCTGCGCTGGATGAACTGGTGAAACCGGTCGGCCTCTACTGTAAAGCCGAGTTCATGCAGTGCACGCACGGTGAATACCGAGTCCCGGATCCAGCTGAAGCGATAGTCCCAGTTGCGGGTGCCGCCGGGCCATTCCGGCAGCGATGTCGTTGCCGCCGCCGCGATCGCGCCCGTCCGCTGGAACGTCAGCGCCTTCAGGACGATCGTCGAGCGCACAGTCTGCGCATCCGCCGTCTCCCCGCTCGGGGGCCGCATACGGTTGGCCCAGTCCCGCCACCAGTCGCGCGTGCGCTCGAAACTCCGGTCGACTTCCTCGTCATCCGGGCCGCCGGCGGCCAGCGTCTTGTCGATCAGCTCAGGATACTGGAACTGGACCACCATGCGGATACGCTGTCCCGCCCGGACGGTGACGCGGCCTGACAGATCGCGGTGTTGATGCACCTCCAGCGGGAAGCCGGAACGAATGATCAACCCCTTGTTGCTGCCGGTCGCCGTGTAGGTGCCGGGCTGGCTGCATTTCATGTAAGGCACGATTTCACCGTAATCGAAACGCGGCGACACCGTGACGTTCACGTCGACCTCGCCCGCCACCCCTTCGAGGATGCGCACATGGTCGTAGCGGGCGTGCTCCATCTCGACCTCGTCCATAGCGAAGAAGTCCAGCAGGCGGATTTCTCCGCCCTGAGCCTGGAAGCGGGTTTCGAGGATCATGGTTTGCGGAAGATATCGGCGGGTGGTGGTGAATTCCGCGCCCGCCGGGCAGATTGCGCAATACCCCCCCTTGTCCCAATCCAGCAGCCGCCCGAAGCAGCTGTCATCGTCCAGTCGCGGCATGCAGCACCAGTCGATCGATCCATTGCGCGAGATGAGCGCCGCGCAGTGGCAGTCGCTGATGAAGGCATAGTCTTCGATCGGCGGATAGCGAGTGTCCATTATTAGTCCAGTGTCGAAAGATAGGCGGCCATGTTGCGCGCGTCCTTTTCCGTCACACCGAGCGCTGGCATGGCGGACCTGGGATCGATACGCTGCGGGTCACGCAGCCATCGGACCATGTTCTCCTGCGTATTTGGCAGTACACCGGCGATGTACTTGCGGTTCGCCATGCCTTCCAGCGGCGGGCCGACATGCTTGCTGGCCCCGACAACGCCCGGAATGCTGTGGCATGTCGCGCACAGGTACTGCCCGATGGCTCGCTTGCCGGCCTCGGCGTTGCCAGCGGAGGGCACTGCCTCGTCCGGCGCAGGCGCGAGTCTTGCCTCGCTCCTCGGGGGGGCGGCAGATGCCCATTCCGCATATCCCTTTGGCGAAAATGCAGGCAGGCGCCTGACAAAAGCGACCACATCCCAGATCTCGTCGTCGGTGAGCCTGTATTCCCATCCCGGCATCCCGCTCATCTTGACGCCGTTTCTGACCACCCAGTAGATTTCGGTCACGCTCCACTCCCTGGCCGTCGCCGCCAGGTTTGCCGGCGCCGGCCGCAACCCGAAGGCAAGTGCATCGGGTGCGACACCCGGCGCGCCGTGGCACTGCTGGCATTTCTCGCTATAGATCCGGAAGCCGTTTCGCACGCGCGCTTCCTCCGACAAAGCCGGCGGCTCGATATCGGCGCTGAAGTTCTTCACCGACCGCCGCATCGCATAGTCGAGCAGCCAGTACACGGGCGCCGTATGCTGCTCCGTTGCCGCGATGTTGTAGATCCCCAAGTAAACGAAGGTGCCGCCCGCTGCCGCAGCGACGAGGCTCGCGATGATCAGGGTCCGTATTCTGATTGCCATGGCTGCGGCACCTGTTCAATCGAGGGTGTACAGATACGCCGCGATGTCCCTTGCTTCCGGCTCCGTGATGCCCATTGCCGGCATGGCGGTCTGGGGATCGACTTGAGGCGGATCGATGAGCCAGCGGATCATTTCGGAAGGCAGGTTCGGCACCACGCCGCCGAGATAGGCCCGGCGCGCGACTTGCGCCAGCGGAGGGCCCACGTTGCTTGCAGGGCCGGCGATGCCCGGAATCGTATGACAGGCGACGCAGCCATGGCGCCGGATGGCGTCCTTTCCCCGGTCTGCGTCGGCGCCAAGCATTGGCACGACCGGGCGCTCGCTGCAAGCGCCGATGCCGAGCACCAGGCACACGCCAAGGACAAGTTCCTTCATGCCGCGCGCTCCCGGTCCTGTCCGAGCGCTCTTGCAGCGGCGGCCACGCCGGCAAAGACCAAGAGGAAGCCCGCTGGCACCCACATGATCAGCCCGCCAAGCTGCTGGTCTTCCAGCAGAGTCAAACCCCAGGCATCGGTCCGGCCGTCGTAAACCGGATACCACACATGCGGAGAAAACGTCAGCAGTGCACCGAGGATACCGGTGTGGATGGCCGTCGCCAGCAGCGATAGCACCGCCATGCCCGCTCCGGCCCGCGCCACGGAAGACCAAAACAGCAGCGCCGCCGCCAGGAAGGATGCATGCTGAAGCACATGCACCGCTTCGTTCGCAAGGCCCGCCTGGAACAGGCGCGGAACGTGCCAGGCCCAGAGCACGACGGCGTGCAGCCACCATGCGCCGATTGGCCGGGAGAGGGTTCGCCATGCATGGTGCACGGCGCGGGAACGAAGCACGATTCCGGTCCGCATCCGTGCACTTGGCGGCAACGCCCAAAGGAAGACCGGCAGCGGCCGGCCCGCTACCAGCAATGGGGCTGCCCCCAGCATCATCGCCTCGTGCTGCAGCATGTGGGCGGAAAACAGATCGGCGCCCAAGGTATCGAGCGGAGAAGCCAGCGCAAGCCCGAGCAAGACGAGGCCGAAGCTGAAAGAAGCGATACGGCGTCCTGATACGCTCGCCCCCCGATGCGTGCGCGGCCGCAGGCGGGCGACGCCGAGCGCATACCAGCCAGCAGCGGCAAGCAGACAGATAAGGACCCAGGCGTTGATCGTCGCGCCGACGTTGTGTTGCTCCGCTCCATGGGCAAGCGCCTGCTCTGCACAGGCAGTGCAGGCAAGAAGTAATGCGATACGGGAAGCATGTCGCAACATGAATGTCGTGCCGGCTCAATAGGAATCCGCTCTCCCGTGGTGCAATTACCCTGCCAGCCTGCCAGGCAAGTGGTACGCAATCTGCTAGTCCGCTGTGCCCGGCCGCCGCTGGACATGCAGGCGGCGCCTCTGCAACACGCTTTTACCCGCTTGACGAAAGGTATTCCTTCGATGCGAAGAAGGCTTCCTGTTGCCACGCTTGCCGCCTTCCCTCTCGGCGCCTGGGCGAATATCCAGTCGGCGCTACATCCGGAAGGCAAGGACGCGATCGCCATTGCCGGTATCGGCGGCGTCATGTTTGTTGCCGGCGCAGCGATTTTCGTTGGTGTGATGCTGCTCGTGTCGCTGGCAATGTTCGGCCCGGTATCCGTGCGCACATGGCTCCGCAGCCGGCGGCTGGTCGTCATCGGGGGCGTAGCCTTTCCGGTTATTGTGCTCACCGCACTCCTCATCTACGCGATGATCGTGTCGGCCTCGCTGGTCCGGGCAAGCGAGGCGCCGGACCTGCGCATCGAGGTTGTCGGAGAGACATGGTGGTGGCGCGTGCGCTATCTGGATGCATCCGGAAAACCGGTCATGGAAACGGCTAACGAAATCCGCATGCCCGCAGGACGCCTCGTCGAGCTCGAGCTGACCACGGCCGACGTGATTCACAG
The DNA here is from genome assembly GCF_048799745.1 of Noviherbaspirillum sp. ST9. Taxonomy (NCBI): domain Bacteria; kingdom Pseudomonadati; phylum Pseudomonadota; class Betaproteobacteria; order Burkholderiales; family Oxalobacteraceae; genus Noviherbaspirillum; species Noviherbaspirillum sp. ST9. The sequence goes on from NZ_JBLWFR010000002.1 coordinate 576,932, forward strand.
CTTCTGGGTGCCTAACCTCGCAGGCAAGACGGACATGATTCCCGGCCATGTCAACCGGCAGCGGCTGTTCGTATCGACCCCGGGAATTTTTCGCGGCCAGTGCGCGGAGTACTGCGGCGCGCAGCACGCCAACATGGCCTTCGATGTGGCCGTCATGCCTCCCGAAGATTTCGATGCCTGGCTGGCGGCCCAACAGCAGCCGGCAAGGGGCCCCGACTCAGCCCAGACGCGACGCGGGCAGAAGGTTTTTCTCGACAATGATTGCGTCAAATGCCACACGGTACGGGGAACTCCGGCCGCAGGCACAGCGGGACCGGACCTGACGCACGCGGGAAGCCGGCTATCGATCGCGGCGGCCACGCTGCCCAACGGCGTGGGCGCATTCGCGGGATGGATCGCTGCGAGCCAGCATATCAAGCCCGGCAACGGCATGCCCTCATTCGACCGACTCTCGCCGGATGACTTGCGCGCCATTGCCGCCTACATGGAAAGCCTGCAATAGCGACAAGGAAACAAGCAATGCAGCTACCCGATTTCGGCCAGTTTCCGCTCTGGGGCAATTTCGCAATCTTCGCCTCGTCGGCTGCCATCGTCTGGCTGGCGGGAACCGGGGTGGCGCATTATGCGGACGACATTGCCCATAAGACCGGAGTTGGGCATATGGCGGTCGGACTTGTCCTGTTGGGTGGCATTACCTCGCTGCCGGAAATCGCGGTCGCACTCTTTTCCGCGTTCACTGGCAACCCTGTGCTTTCCGTCAACAACCTGCTCGGGGGCGTCGCGATGCAGAAGGCCGTCCTCGCGGCGAGCGATGCCATCATCGGCAAGGATGCGCTCACCGTGGTCGTCTCTTCCCCGGCGCTGCTGCTGCAGGGAGCGCTGAGCATTCTCGTCCTGACGGTAGTGGCCGTTGCGATTGTGGTCCGGGACACGCCGATCCTGGGAATCGGTGCCTGGAGCTGGTGCATTCTTGCGCTTTACCTATGCACCATCTGGATGCTGTCGAAGGCGGAAGGACGCCAGCCGTGGCGGCCTTCCGTGGACAGCCCGCCGCGGAGCGGCGGCACGCCGGCGAGCGATTCGCAGAAGAACATTTCCATGCGAAGGCTGGTCGGGAAAACCGTGGTCGCAGCAGCATTCATCCTCGCCGCCGGTTTTCTCCTCAGCCAGACCGGCGACGCGATCGCGGAGCAGACCGGATTGGGACAGAGCTTCGTCGGCGCGGTGCTGCTCGGCCTGGCCACGTCGCTGCCGGAGATCAGCACCGTCGTTTCCGCGATGCGATTGCGCCAGTATGAAATGGCCATTTCCGACATCCTCGGCACGAACCTGTTCAATGTCGCATTGATCTTCCTGGTCGATGCCGTGTATCCCGGCGGCCCGGTGCTCAACGAGGTCGGCAATTTTTCCCTGTTCGTATCGCTGATCGGCATCCTGCTCACCACAACGTATCTGGTCGGATTGATAGAGCGGCGCAACCTGACGGTTGCCCGCATGGGCCTCGACTCGCTTGCCACGCTGATCGTGTATGTCGCCGGCCTGTTTCTCCTTTACCGGATGCGCTGATGGACGCCAAGACCAAACCGCCCTTCCCCAACCCGGCGCCGCGGCCGGAAGCGGAGCTCGACCAGCTCAAGAAAATCTGGCAGCCCCCCTCCGGCTGGCGTTTCATCACGGTCGTTAACAATACGTACATCGGCTTGCTGTACGTAGGCACGGCCTTCCTGTTTTTCCTGCTGGCCGGCGTGCTTGCGCTGCTCATGCGCAGCCAGCTCGCGGTGCCGGACAACGACCTGATCGGCCACCAGTTGTACAACCAGCTGTTCACGATGCACGGCACCGTCATGATGTTCCTGTTTGCCGTGCCGGCCGTCGAAGCGATGGGTGTGCTGCTGCTGCCAAATATGCTGGCCGCGCGTGACCTGCCGTTTCCGAGGCTGTCGGCCTATGCTTACTGGGCGTACGCGGTGGGCGGCCTGGTGTTCTTTTGCAGCCTGTTCATGGGACTGGCGCCGGACGGCGGCTGGTTCATGTACCCGCCGCTGACCAGTTACGAATATTCCCCGGGGCATAACGCCGATTTCTGGCTGCTGGGCATCGGCTTCATCGAGATTTCCGCCATCGCCGGCGCGATCGAGATCGTGGTCGGCGTGCTGCGCACGCGGGCGCCGGGGATGACACTGGACAAAATTCCGGTCTATGGCTGGGGCATGCTGGTATTCGCCGGCATGATCATCTTCGCTTTTCCCGCGGTCATCCTGGGAACCATCCTGCTGGAACTGGAGCGCAGCTTTCATTGGCCCTTCTTCATCGCCGCCAAGGGCGGCGACCCGCTGCTGTGGCAGCACCTGTTCTGGTTCTTCGGACATCCGGAGGTCTACATCATTTTCCTGCCGGCCGCGGCCATGGTCTCGATGATCGTCCCTGCCATGACACGCACGCCGCTGGTCGGACACCGGCTGGTCGTACTGGCGCTGATCGGCACCGGTTTCCTCAGCTTCGGCTTGTGGGTACACCACATGTTCGCGACAGGCATCCCGCAGCTGTCACTCAGCTTCTTCACGGCGGCGAGCATGGCGGTCACGGTGCCCAGCGGCATCCAGGTCTTCGCCTGGATCGCCACCCTGGCAGCTGCTCGAAAGATCCAGTGGAAAGTGCCGATGCTGTTCCTGCTCGGATTTCTTTTCATTTTCGTCCTTGGCGGCCTGACCGGCGTGATGGTGGCAGTCGTGCCCTTCGACTGGCAGGCACATGACACCTATTTCATCGTCGCGCACCTGCACTACGTGCTGTTCGGCGGCATGGTGTTTCCGCTGTTTGCGGCGTTCTATTACTGGGCGCCGTTCGTCAGTGCCAAGCCCTTGTCGGAACGCCTGGGGCGATGGGCTTGCGGCCTCATGTTCGTCGGCTTCAATGTCGCATTCTTCCCGATGCACATAACCGGCCTCGCCGGCATGCCGCGCCGCGTCTATACCTATGCGGAATATCTCGGCTGGGGCCCGCTCAACATGGTCTCGACCATCGGCGCCTTCATCATTGCGGCCGGGGTCCTGGTCTTTCTTGTCGATCTCGCCCGAAACTTTCGTCCCACCGGGGGGCAGAACGCGGGCAATGTGTGGGACGCCGGCACGCTGGAATGGCTGCCGAACGACAACTACGGGACGCGCAGCATTCCGATCGTGTCCAGCGCGGAGCCCCTGTGGGACCAGCCCGGTCTCGGAGAAGAGGTTGACGCCGGGCGCTACTACCTGCCCAATGCGCCGACCGGCGGCCGGGAAACCATCGTCACCAGTCCGCTGGATGCCCGACCGCAATACGTGCTGCAAATGCCCGGCCCGAGCTGGCCGCCGGTGCTGGCGGCCTTCGGCACGGCCGGCTTCTTCCTGCTGCTGACGGTCAAGCTGGTGGTGCCGGCCGTGATCTGCGGCGTGGTCGCGATTGTTATGGTGCTGCGCTGGCTCTGGACCACCGACCCCGGCCCATCCCATCCGCCAGTCGACATCGGCGGCCAGCACCTCCCGGTCTACATGGCCGGTCCATCGTCGCATTCCTGGTGGGCGATGGTCGTGCTGATCCTGGTGTCGGGCTCGATATTCGGCTCGATGCTGTTCTCCTATCTGTTCCTGTGGACCGTTTCTCCGGAGATCTGGCCTGACCCGACCTTGTTGCCGACAATGGGATGGCCGCTTGCATCGACCGGCCTGCTCCTTGTCGCAAGCGTTCTCGTTGCATGGGCCAACCGCCGGCTGCATGAGGGCAATGGAAAAGCCGTGCAAATAGCATTGCCCGTCGCCATCGTCCTGCTGTGCGGCGCTCTCCTGCTCGATTTCATGGGCCAGTGGCAGACCGGCTTGCGCCCGGAAGACAATGCCTACGCCGCCGCCGTCTACACCATCCAGGCCCTGCAAGGCTTGTTCGTCGCCATCCTCGTCATCATGGGTCTCTACACGGTTGCACGGTCAGCCTTCGGCCTGCTGGACGCGAACCGGCGCGTCACTTTCGACAACACCATGCTGCTCTGGCACTACACCACGGTCCAGGGCGTGATCGGCCTCGCGCTGGTGCACATCTTTCCACGCTTGATCGGATGACTGCCATGGGGATTTCCTCCTTTACACGCACTTTCCTCCTGATATTCTCCGGTCCACTGGTCTGGGCATGCCATTTCCTGTCGGTCTATAGCCTGGCTGCCCTCGCCTGCGCGCGCGGGTTCGCGGGCGTGGAATGGTTGGGGAAAGGGGTGACGCAATGGGGAATTTCAGCGTTGACGGCCGCCGCGGTCGCAGCAATTGCCACTGTCCTTGTAACCGGTCAACGTGCCAGGAAGTACTCTTTGTTCGAGCAGCGGGCGACGCTCGGGCTGGGCCTGCTGTCGATATTGGGGATCGTCTGGGAAACGCTGCCGGCCTTCCTCGTCCCGCCCTGCGGGTAGCAGTGTGAGCGCAGGAAGGGACTGCGGCATGCCGACAAACTTCCGTCGCCTTGATGACGGCAATGAGATCGGAACAAGGATGTGGATGCCGCAGTATCCCTGATGGATGCAAAAGCAGTGCCCGGATCCATTGAGACTTGCACCGCGTCGCCTCCATGGCGTCGCTTCGGCCTTGAATGGAAAAAGCCAGCCGGCAAATCGCAGATAGGAAGTATATTTGGTCAAATACTATTTACACGCTTTTGTAATGTTTTTTGAATAACTTTCCAATGCAGGTTGGCAACGTCCGAAAGTCGTTGCTGCAGGTGGCTGAACAAGGGAACACCACCGTCGAATACGGTAGCGCGACGGCGGTCCTCAAGGATACTGCCGGCAACTAGCCGGCGGTCACAATAAAGGGAATCTCGACTATGCCTATCCGGCTCCCCTTGTCGGCATCGAGGATTTCGACGCGCAACCGTACACGTTGCGCATCCTTCGCGACCTTCTCGAAATAGACGAAGCCGTCAGCGCCGCCGCCGGGAGCAATCCTCCCTTCGGGCAGCGCCAGACGCAGCATTTCCCGCGTCGGCAGCGTGACGGGAACATTCCGCCAGTAGCGACCATGGCTGCTGTAGTACATCGGGTCGAATGCGTAGGGGCCGCCGATCGTCGAGTAGCCGGGATAGACAGGTGCGTACAGCGGCGACACAGCGAAACCATGTGCGACGAAGCCTGGTTCGACGATCACGGGATGCCCGGGTGTCAATCGAGGCACCGACACGGTCGCGTCGATCTCGTACGGTGGCAGTGCCGCATAGCCTTTTCCCGAAGCTCCGGCAAGCATGATCCGATCGTAGCGCACCAGCACGGGCCGACTGCTGTTGTTGTCTATCCGGAGTCGAAGCGGCGTGATCACATCCTCGACCGGGACGCGCCCCGGCCACGCGCGCGCCGTTGCGAGCACACGCACCCCACCCGATTCACCGACAGCAGACTGGGCCGCGCCCGTTGTATCAGCACGCGTCGCTTCAGGGGCAGGACGCAACATGGCAACGTCGGAGGCGCAAGCGGACAGCAGTGCCGCCGCCAGTAAACACGAGTACACGCGCATAAATGATCTCCTTTGCTCGCCCAGCTCGGGGCGATGCAAGTTGCAGACCCACTTGCGGAAGCGCCTCCGCACACGGAATAGCGCGTTAAATCAAAAGCAATTGGCACCGTTTGCCTCGCAAGCAGGGTCCCGTGAACGAGATCAGGGCTGCAGTCGGTACGAAACCTGCAGCAGGCTCCATGACGATCAGTTCAATGCGGATTGGACGCGACTCGCTTCGCGTCTTGGCAACTGGAGAACAGGAGGAGCGATGACAGTCGACAAGCATCGCCGCAGGATCCTTCTCGCGGCTACAAGCACCGCGGGCGGTGTCGGCCTGGCGGCAGCATCCGTGCCCTTTATCGCGAGCATGCAACCAAGCGCCGCAGCCCGAGCAGCGGGAGCTCCCGTAGAGGTCGACCTTTCCGGCCTCTCGCCGGGGGATATCCGAACAGTTGAATGGCGCGGAAAGCCGATCTGGATCGTGCACAGGACGGAAGGCATGCTGGCAAGGCTCGGGGATCATGATGCGCTACTGGCCGATCCTCAATCGTCTCAGCCACAGCAGCCGCCCTACTGCTCGAACCCGGCGCGCGCCATCCGACCGCCCTACTTCGTCGCGGTCGGCATTTGCACGCATCTCGGATGCATCCCCGTGTACCGGCCCGAAGACGTCGCCACCGCCACAGGCGCCGATGGGCCTGGCGGGTTCTATTGCCCGTGCCACGGCTCCAAGTTCGACCTCTCTGGCCGTGTATTCAAGAACGTTCCCGCGCCGCTCAACCTGGAGGTGCCGGAATACGGCTATCTGAGCGACACCCGCCTCGTCATCGGAGAACATGTCGGTCCAGGGTAGGTGCGCCGCGGTCAGCAGCGCCGGACCCGGACGTCATCCTTGCCATGTTTCTTTACCTCGTACATGACCGCGTCGGCTGCCTTCAATGCCGCATCGGCATTGTGCGGCGGTTTGTCGAATGCGGCGGCGCCGATGCTGAAACTCACCGGCCGCTGATGTGCATGCATGCCACGGTCCAACGCCAGCTTGATTTGCTGCGCAAGGCTGAGCGCCGCTTCCGCACTGCTTTCGCGCAGCAGTACCGCAAACTCATCTCCCCCAAGCCGACCGGCACTGTCGACGCTTCGGATTCGTTTGCGCAATACGCGCCCAATGTCGGCGAGCACGGCGTCGCCGGCCTGATGGCCCAGGGTGTCGTTGACTGTCTTGAAATTATCGCAGTCGACATAGATGAGCGACATCGGATGCCCGTAGCGCTTGCTCCGTTCGATTTCAACCACCAGTTCTTCAACGAAACCGCTCTTGTTCAGACAACCGGTGAGCGCATCCGTCCGCGAGGAATGCATTGCCTGGTCATAAGCCTTCCTGAGTCGATGCTGCATGTATACCAGCAACAGGGTCGCAGCGAAGTCGCTGCCAATATCAAGATAGCGATAGTGCGCGAAGATTTGCGCCGATGGCGCCAGCCAGATGTCGGTCGTCAGCGACACGACGCTCATCAGCACGGCAAAGAACACCCCCCAGCGCGGCGAGGCGAACCAGGTGACAAACATCACCGGGATGATGTTCAGCACAAACAGGCTGATACGGAACCCCGCAGCGAGATCGAGCGCCCCGATCACCGTGACGAAGAGGAATCCGAGCAGGATTGCGCGCACCTTGGTCATCGGGAACGGCGGGTGCGCCGTGGATTCAAGCCTATCGCCAAGTGTCTGGGTGGTTAGCATCGAGCGCTCCAACACGTTTCTCCGTACAAAGGCCCAGAGACATGAAGGCAAGAGGCGGGCCAGGCTAGCGCAAGCACGGAAACGGCTGGTGCGATTCATGCGTCATTGCAGCCTATGTCCCCCCTCCGTCAAGCCTCCCGTGTCGGCGCATTCTGGCGACCGGGACCAATCGTCACGACCATCCTCGCCAGCGTATGTGCGCTGCTCGCATGGGGCGCCGCCGTACACTCCGTCGCGCAGGATAAGGTATCGGCCCCGATCGCCCTGCTTACCGTGGATGGCGCTATCGGGCCCGCCCATGCTGACTATGTTGTTCGCGGAATCAAGCGCGCGGCGAATTCCGGCAGCCAGCTCGTGATATTGAAAATGGACACGCCAGGGGGCCTTGATACGTCGATGCGCCTGATGATCAAGGCAATCCTTGCTTCACCGGTGCCCGTCGCGGGGTATGTGGCTCCATCCGGTGCACGTGCGGCGAGCGCAGGGACCTATATCCTCTATGCGAGCCACGTCGCGGCGATGGCGCCGGGAACGAATATCGGGGCGGCGACGCCGGTTCAGCTCGGTATCTCGCCCTCTGAGCCGGAGCGCGGACAACGGCCGCCGGGTGGAAAGGATGAACAGCCGGGCAGCGCTTCCGGCAAGGATCCCGTCGACAAGGCCGACACGACGCCGATGACTCGCAAGCAGGTCAATGATGCCGTCGCGTACCTGCGTGGACTGGCGCAGATGCGGGGGCGCAACGTCGACTGGGCAGAGCGTGCAGTACGCGACGCAGTGAGCCTGCCGGCCCAGGAGGCGTTGAAGATGCATGTCATTGACCTGATCGCAGCCGACGTTCCGGCGCTCCTCGTGCAGCTTGACGGCAGGAAGGTAAACGTCCTGGGACAGCAGCGGACGCTGCAAACGAAAGGTGCATCGGTCGTCGACTCCGCACCTGACTGGCGCACACGCTTGCTCGGCACCATCACCAATCCCAGTGTCGCGCTGTTGCTGATGACAATCGGACTCTACGGTCTCATCTTCGAATTCATGAGCCCGGGCTTGGGCGTCCCGGGCGTCATCGGCGCAATCTGCCTGCTGCTTGCGCTCTATGCATTACAACTGTTGCCTGTGAATTATGCGGGACTGGCATTGATCGTGCTCGGAATGGCATTCATGGCTGCGGAAGCCTTCGTGCCGAGTTTCGGTGCGCTTGGGCTGGGCGGCGTCGCGGCTTTTGTGGCCGGCGCGGTCATCCTGATCGATACGGAACTTCCGGGCTACGGCATTCCGTTTGGCGTCATTGGCACCATCGCCATGCTAGGTGCGGTGCTGGTCGCGGGAACGGTTGCTGTGGCGTTGAAGACTCGCCGTCGGGCGGTCCGCAACGGACTGATCGGCGGCATTGCCGAAGTGCGCGAGGCCGGACAACGCGAAGTTTGGGTTTTCGCCAGCGGGGAACTGTGGCGCGCCACCAGTGAAACCCCGTTGAGGCAAGGGCAGAAGGTGCGCATCGCCGCGCGCGACGGACTCACCTTGCGCGTCGTCCCGGCAGGAAATCCTGAACGTGGAGAATGAACGATGATGTTTTTCGATTTCAGCTTCGGTATCGGTGCCCTGCTCTTCTTGCTGCTCGCATTGCTCGCCGCCTCCATCCGCATCCTGCGAGAGTATGAACGCGGGGTGGTGTTCCAGCTGGGCCGGTTCTGGGGCGTCAAGGGGCCTGGCCTCATCATTATCATTCCCGTGTTGCAGCAGATGGTGCGCGTGGATCTGCGCACCATCGTGCTCGACGTGCCGACCCAGGACGTCATTTCGCGCGATAACGTCTCGGTGAAGGTCAACGCTGTTCTCTACTTCCGCGTGGTCGAGCCCGAAAAGGCGATTATCCAGGTCGCCAACTTCTTCGAGGCGACCAGCCAGCTGGCGCAGACCACGCTGCGTGCCGTGCTGGGCAAGCACGAACTGGATGACATGCTGGCGGAGCGCGAGCGGCTGAACCTGGACATCCAGCAAGTGTTGGATGTGCAAACAGATGCGTGGGGTATCAAGGTGGCGAATGTGGAGATCAAGCATGTCGACCTCGACGAATCCATGGTACGCGCGATTGCGCGGCAGGCGGAAGCCGAACGCGAGCGACGCGCCAAGGTCATTCATGCCGAGGGCGAGTTGCAGGCCTCCGAGAAGCTCATGCAGGCGGCAGAGGTACTGGGCCGGCAGCCCGGGGCCATGCAGCTGCGCTACCTGCAAACACTTTCCACCATCGCCGGTGACAGGTCATCGACGATCGTCTTTCCGCTGCCGATGGAGATGTTGGGCGGCGACGCGTTCTTCTCCCGACCAGACAAGTGAGCTGGATTTTTCACTGGATAATTCCCGGCAGCCCCGGAAACACGGTCGGGTCCGGGTGCACCTTCGCGCGCCGAAGAAAACGCTGCTCGCTTTCCGGGTCCTGCAAGTACAGCAGTTGCGCCGCCATCATTGCATACAAGGGGACGCCGACCGGGCTGGCGCACAAGCGGTGCTTCGTCCTGCCGTCCGCGAGGAGAACGTCGATGTTGGCGGCCTTGTCCGGCCGGATGAGATAACGATCGCCGCTTTTTCCACCCGTGACATGAAAATACCTGAACGTGCGGAATTCACTGCGTTGCACCTCATTCAGTTGCCTCGCCAGAAAAACGAGCGCGCGCCGCTCGCTTCGCTTCGCGGCCTTCCGCTGCCGCTCCGCCTCTTGCCCGGCAGTCGCGTCAACCCGCCTGATCGCCGTGATGTGCCTCCACACCTTGTTCCAACCCCGGGAGAGAGTGCGAGCCTTTTCCCGCAAACCGCTCGTGGAGGAAAATTGCCCGAGTACGAACACATCAACCTCCCACTATCCGCGGCACCATGACCAGCGCAGCGGCATCCGGATCGAACACCGGAGTGGCATGCCTTGGCGCGGCTTTCGTCTTCGCGCCGAACGCGCTGTATCCACGCGCAATCAGATCATTGAAAACCGCCTTCGCCGCGGCGATCTCAACAGGATTATCCCGGTTCCACGTCACTTGCCGGTGGCCCGATCCGTCCATCACGCTCATTTCTCCGATCAATGATTCGGGTGCCCTGTCCATTATCTGCTCCTTCTCGTCCAAGTACGGATTCGCCGCGCGTACGCCGGCACGCGTCACTGACTCCGTACCGCAAATTGCGTACCCGGTGTGGTTTTCTGGGGAGGTCGACGACCGCGCGGATAGGTGCGGGGGCTTCTTGCCGCGATTCGGCCATCGGCATCCTCACCGTCCTCCGGTTCGAACTGCCCGCGCGTTACATCGACGACGACGATCATCGCCGGCCAGCTCGCGCGCACGATCCGGCGCGGCGGAATCGCGATCCGCCTTCCCGGCCACCAGTTCCTTGTCTCCACGACCATCGACACGATCTTCCAGTGCTCCTCGTCAAACAGGAGATCATCGATATGCCCAACCGGCTCGTCGTCCTTTGTCAGGATGTCGCAGCCGGCCACATCCCCGCACCAGCGCAATTGCCGTTCATGTTGCATATGGCAGGATGTCGCCGCCTGCCCCACCGCTTCGATCGCGGTACCGCTCCAGGCCTGTTGCGTGGTCAGCCCGAGGAAAAGTGTGCGGTGCTCCCAGTCAGCCGCAAAAAGGGATGAGGGCGAGATGAGCACTTTCCGAAAGGGAAGCGTGCTTTCCGTATTGACGAGAAGATGGCGGATGGTCCAATGTCGCTCGTCGAAACAGGCATCCGCGACATATCCGAGGCGGCCGTCCGCCGCAACAACCGAAAAGTCCCGGAGCGCTTCTGTGCTTTGCAAGATACCCATCGAATACTCCTTGAATGACCCGATTCCATTCATGTCTCCTTGTACCTCGAAACCCGCTGTGCGGATGGCGCCGAACCGGACGCAATGCCGCTCTCCCCGGTATGTGGTCGATGCCAGGAAACAAGCGCCCGCCAACTATATTTGGACAAATATTATTTACACGAGTTTGTAAAAACAGTTACAAATCGGATCAATGAACGGCGATATAACTGCCGGATTGTCGCCGGCGGCCAAAGCAGCCGATGAGCAACTTGACCTGGCGGGAGACTGTTGCAGCCGCATTTTTCTGGTCTTCACGGTCGGCGTGCGAACTAATCACCCTTCCTCAAGCTTCTGCAGCCCAGCGCTCGGAATTCTCGGTTTCAAACTCTACACGGGCACATGCCTTGCACCGAAACGGCTTCAGCAATCAGAGGAGGCAGACATGGCTGCAACTGTGAGCGATTTCCTGCTGCAACGCCTCTCCGAATGGGGAGTGCACCGCATCTACGGCTATCCGGGGGATGGCATCAACGGCATCATGGGCGCGTTCGGGCGCGTGGGCGACAAGATGCAGTTCGTGCAGGCAAGGCACGAGGAGCTGGCGGCCTTCATGGCTTGCGCGCATGCAAAGTTTACCGGGGACGTTGGCGTCTGCCTCGCCACGTCCGGCCCGGGAGCAATCCATCTGCTCAACGGCTTGTACGACGCCAAGCTTGACCACCAACCCGTGGTCGCCATTGTCGGACAGCAGAAGCGTGCGGCCCTCGGCGGCGACTACCAGCAGGAAGTCGACCTGATGTCGCTGTTCAAGGATGTCGCACATGAGTTCGTGCACATGGCCACCACGCCCGAACAGATGCGCCACCTCGTCGATCGCGCTATCCGCATCGCGCGCGACCAGCGCACGGTGACCTGCATCATCATCCCCAACGACGTACAGGAACTGCCGGCAGTTCCTGTCCCGCCGCGGGAGCACGGCACGGTGCACAGCGGAATGGGATATTCCGCTTCCGCCATCGTCCCGCCCGCACCGGACCTGGCCCGCGCGGCCGATATCCTCAACGCGGGCAAGAAAGTCGCGATCCTGGCCGGCGCTGGTGCGCTGCATGCGACCGACGAGGTGCTTCAGGCCGCCGACCTGCTCGGCGCGGGCATTGCCAAAGCCCTGCTCGGCAAGGCGGCAGTGCCCGACGACCTGCCCTTCGTGACCGGGTCCATCGGCTTGCTCGGCACCAAGCCGAGCTGGGACATGATGAACGACTGCGACACGCTCCTGATGATCGGCTCGTCCTTCCCCTATTCCGAATTTCTGCCGAAGGAAGGCCAGGCGGCCGGCGTCCAGATCGACATTGACGGGCGCATGTTAAACCTGCGCTATCCGATGGCAATGGGGCTCGTCGGCGACGCCCGCGCAACGCTGCGCGAACTGATTCCACGCCTGGTGCGCAAGACGGACCGTTCCTGGCAGCAGGACATCATGCAGAATGTCGACCGCTGGTGGCGGGTACTGGAAGCGCGCGCGATGAACGACGCCAAGCCGATCAACCCGCAGCGCGTATTCTGGGAACTGTCGCCGCGCCTGCCCGACGGCTGCATCCTCACCTGCGACTCAGGTTCCGCCGCGAACTGGTACGCGCGCGACCTGAAGATCCGGCGCGGCATGATGGCGTCGCTGTCCGGCGGTCTGGCGACCATGGGGCCGGCAGTGCCCTATGCCATCGCCGCCAAGTATGCGCATCCTGATCGCCCGGTGATTGCACTGCTTGGCGACGGCGCAATGCAGATGAACGGCATCAGCGGACTGATCACGATCTCGAAGGTATGGCGTGAATGGAAAGACCCGCGCCTGACGGTCATGGTCTTGAACAACGGCGACCTCAACCAGGTGACCTGGGAACAACGCGCCATGCAGGGGGACCCGAAATTCGCGACTTCACAGAATGTGCCTGACTTTCCGTACGCGGCCTACGCCGATCTGATCGGCCTGCGCGGCATGCGGGTGGACCGGCCGGAGGACATCGGCAGGGCCTGGGACTTTGCGCTCACCTCCTCCGTGCCAACGGTCATCGAAATGGTCACCGACCCCGACGTTCCGCCGCTGCCGCCGCACATTTCGGCCAAGCAGGCCAAGGCCTACCTGTCCGCCCTGATTAACCGCGATCCGGACGCAACCGGCATCATCAAGGCGTCCGCCAAGGAATGGTGGGACGGGATGTTCCCGCCGTCGGAGAAGAAGTAAGCGATGAACGCCTCCACACCCAGGATAGAACGGGTCGACGTCGCAACCTACCGCATCCCTACCGACCTGCCCGAGTCGGACGGCACCCTGGCGTGGAATTCCACGACGCTGGTCCTGGTGCGCCTCGCTGCCGGCGGCAAGACCGGCATCGGGTACGGCTATGCAGATACGGCGACTGCAAAGCTCACCCACGACACGCTCGCCCCGCTGCTCGACGCGCAGGATGCCATGGCAATTGGGGCGCGTTGGCGCGAGATGGTTGCCGCTGTTCGCAACCTCGGGCGCCCTGGCATCTGCTCCATGGCAATCTCGGCGGTCGACGCCGCCCTGTGGGACCTGAAGGCGAAGCTGCTTGGCCTGCCGCTGGCAACACTGCTCGGCATGGCGCGCCCGACGATTTCCGTATATGGCAGCGGCGGGTTTACCAGCTATACGATCGAACAGCTGCAGCGCCAGCTGGGCGGATGGGTGGAGGCCGGCATGCGTATGGTGAAGATGAAGGTCGGACGCGAGCCCGACAAGGACCTCGGCCGCGTGCAGGCCGCACGGCATGCGATAGGCGACGCAGCCAGCCTGTTCGTCGATGCCAACGGTGCCTGTACTCGCAAGCAGGCGCTGGCGATGGCCGAGGCTTTTGTCGAGTGTGGCGTGGCTTGGTTCGAGGAGCCGGTATCGTCCGATGACCTCGCCGGACTGCGCCTGCTACGCGATCGGGCGCCGCCGGGCATGGCGATCTCCGCCGGAGAGTACGGTTACGACGTGTTCTACTTCCGGCGCATGCTGGAAGCACAGGCGGTCGACGTACTGCAAGCAGATGCCACGCGCTGCGGAGGCATTACCGGATTCATGGCTGTCGCCGCTCTGTGCGACGCCTTTGGCATACCGCTGTCGTCACACTGCGCACCGACATTGCACCTGCCGCTATGTTGCGCCGCACAGCAGGCGATACACCTCGAATACTTCCATGACCATGCCCGGATCGAGCGCATGTTGTTCGACGGCGCGCCGAGCCCGGACAAGGGCCGCCTGGCCCCTGATCCCGGCCGTCCTGGTCTCGGCATCGACTTCAAGGAACAGGACGCCCAATGCTATCTCGTCTCATAGAAGGTGCTCCGGCCCAGCCGCTTGCGCCGGATTTCGGCAACATGCACAGCATGGCCGAGGAACTGCGTGCCGCCGTGCAGGGTGAAGTGCGCTTTGACAACGGGAGCCGGGCCCTGTACGCAACCGACGCCTCGAACTATCGTCAGGTGCCGATCGGAGTCGTCATTCCCCGCACGACCGAAGACGTCATCGAGACCGTGCGCATCTGCCACCGCTACGGCGCGCCTGTCCTGCCGCGCGGCGGCGGCACCAGCCTGTGCGGGCAGTGCTGCAACGTCGCGGTGGTAATGGACTTTTCCAAGTACCTCAATCGCGTGCTGTCAATTGACCCCGATGAGAAAACTGCGCGCGTTCAGCCGGGTGTTGTCTTGGACGACCTGCGCGATGCCGCCGAAGCCCATGGCCTGACCTTCGCCCCCGACCCCGCCACCCATAACCACAACACGCTGGGAGGCATGATCGGCAACAATTCCTGCGGTCCGCATTCCGTCATGGGCGGCACCACCGTCGAAAATGTCCTGGAACTTGACGTCCTGACGTATGACGGACTGCGCTTGCGCGTCGGAGCGACCAGCGATGAGCGCATGCGCGGCGAGACCGGACGCAGCCGCGATATCTACGACCGGTTGGCTGCGTTGCGGGACACCTTTGCGGATGACATCCGCAGCCGTTATCCGCACATTCCGCGCCGCGTATCCGGTTACAACCTCAATGCCCTGCTGCCGGAAAACGGCTTCAATCTGGCGCAGGCACTGGTCGGATCCGAGGGGACCTGCGTCGTCGTTCTGGAAGCAACCTTGCGCCTGCTGCCCAGCCCGCGCTGCCGGACGCTGCTGGTACTGGGCTACAAGGATGTCTTCGAGTCAGGCGACCACGTGCCGGAGGTGATGCGCGCAGGGCCGATCGCGCTGGAGGGCATCGACGACCGGCTGGTGCACGACATGGATGCGATCGACCTGCACCCCGAAAACATCCGGCTTCTACCCGAGGGCGGCGGCTGGCTGCTGGTCGAATTCGGCGGCGACACGATGGAAGACGCCAATGCCCGCGCTCGGAAACTGATGGACAGCCTGGGGCGCACCGACAAACCGCCCAGCATGAAGCTGTTTGACGACCCTGCCGTGCAGCACAAGGTCTGGAAAGTGCGGGAATCCGGCCTGGGCGCAACCGCCCACGTGCCGAACAAGGACATCACCTGGGAAGGTTGGGAAGATTCCGCCGTGCCGCCGGAACGCCTCGGCGAGTACCTGCGCAAGCTGCGCGCACTGTTCGACAAGTACGACTACGACGGCGACCTGTACGGACATTTCGGCCAGGGATGCGTGCACACGCGCATCAACTTCGACCTAGAAACCGCACCGGGCATCGAAAAATATCGCAAGTTTATCCACGAGGCGGCGCATCTCGTCGTCGACATGGGCGGCTCGATCTCCGGCGAGCACGGCGACGGGCAGTCGAAGGCCGAGCTGTTGCCCATCATGTTCGGCGATCGATTGATACAGGCTTTCCGCGAGTTCAAGGGTATCTGGGACCCGCACTGGCGCATGAATCCCGGCAAGGTGATCGGTGCGCACCAAGCCGACCAGGATTTGCGTCTGGGCGCGGATTACGATCCGCCGGTGGCAAAAGTCGAGTTTTTCTATCCCGGCGACGGCGGCAATTTTTCGCGCGCCATGCTGCGTTGCGTCGGTGTCGGGGAGTGCCGAAAGAAGAGCGGTGTCATGTGCCCGAGCTACATGGCAACCGGCGAGGAGATGCATGCAACCCGGGGCCGCGCGCGCCTGCTGTTCGAAATGCTGCAGCATGACGTCATCACGCATGGCTGGAAAGATGAAGCGGTACGCGAATCGCTGGACCTGTGCCTGTCCTGCAAGGGTTGCAAGGGCGAATGCCCGGTGAAGGTCGACATGGCAACCTACAAGGCCGAGTTCATGTCGCACTACTACGCCGGAAAGATACGCCCGCTGAATGCCTACGCGTTCGGCATGATCGACCGCTGGGCGGCGCTCGCTTCACACATGCCACGCGTCGTCAATCTGTTCACGCAGAAAGAACCGTTCGCCCGCATCGCCAAGGCCATCGCGCATATCGCGCCACAGCGCCGCATCACGCCATTTGCGCAGGAGTCCTTCACCCACTGGTTCCGAAAGCGGCCCTCTTCCCGCACAGGGGCCGGCAAGGTCATTCTCTGGCCGGATACCTTCAACAACTTTTTCCACCCGGATGTCGCCCGGGCCGCGGTCGAGGTGCTGGAACACGCCGGCTTCTCAGTGCACATTCCCGGCGTACACCTCTGTTGTGGACGCCCCCTGTATGAATTCGGCATGGTGGCCAGGGCGCGCAATTACCTGCGGCGGGTGATGGATGTGCTCGAACATGAGATCCATGCGGGAACGCCGATTGTCGGTCTGGAACCGGCCTGCGTCTCCGTATTCCGCGAAGAACTTCCCAACCTGTTCCCGCACAGCGAACAGGCAAAGCGATTGAAACAGCAGGTCTTCCTGCTGAGCGAATTCCTGGAACGGCACCGCTACACGCCACCGGCACTCGACCGGCGCGCCATCGTGCACACGCACTGCCACCACAAGGCCGTACTGAAAACCGACGCGGAAGAAGCCGTGATGCGCAAACTGGGACTGGACTACGACTTGCTCGATTCCGGCTGCTGCGGCATGGCCGGGTCGTTCGGCTTCGAGGCCGGCAAGTACGACGTTTCGATGCGTTGCGCCGAGCGCGTGCTGCTCCCGGCCGTGCGAAACGCCGCGGAGGACATTCTTGTCATTGCGGACGGCTTCAGCTGCCGCGAACAGATCGTACAGACGACCGGGCGCGATCCAATGCACCTGGCACAGGTACTGCAGCTTGCACTGAAAACATCAGGCACGACAACGGGCTCGACATGGAGATGATGCACACCGATGCCGAAAAGCACGTGGGTGATGCCCACATGCGGCACATGTACATGCAGCATCTGCAGCGGCTGTGGGTGCACTTTGCCGTCATCACGCTGGGCGCATGGTTGCTGGCCTCGCCGGCAGTCCTGGGCTATCTCGATCCCGGCGGCTTCGGTCCTGCAGTGGACCGCGTGACAGCGGCGCGCAACCTGCCGTCACCCGAGCTGCGTGCTCAGGCGATGATGTGGAGCGACCTTGCTGCCGGGTGCCTGCTGATCCTCTTCGGGGCGCTTTCCCTGTTCTGGCGGCAGCGCTGGGCGCAATGGGGAACATGCTTCACCGGCATCTGGCTGCTGTTCGCGCCGCTGATATTCTGGGCGCCGGACGCCGCGTCGACCAACAACGACCTGCTGATCGGCGCGCTCGCCATCACATTCTCCATCCTGGTGCCGATGATGCCTGGAATGAGCATGGATGCGATGAAGGCCGAAGAAGACATTCCGCCCGGCTGGTCCTACTCGCCGTCCTCCTGGTCACAGCGACTGCCGATCGTGGCGCTGGCCTTGTTCAGCTTTTTTCTCGCGCGTCATCTTGCGGCCTTCCAGATGGGGCACATCTCTACTGTCTGGGATCCGTTCTTTGGCGATGGCACGGCGCGCATCATCACTTCGGACGTATCGAAAGCCTGGCCGGTCGCCGATGCCGGACTCGGGGCCGTCAGCTACCTGCTCGAAGCCTTGTCCGGCCTGATGGGCGACCGGCGTCGCTGGCGCACCATGCCCTGGATGGTCGGCATGTTTGGCGTGCTGGTGGTTCCACTGGGCGGCGTCAGCATCTTCTTCATCATCATCCAGCCGATCGTGATCGGCACCTGGTGCACGCTCTGCCTCGTGACGGCGGCGGCAATGGTGCTCATGCTGCCCTACACCTTTGACGAACTGGTTGCCATGTTCCAGTTCCTGATCCGCGCCCGCCGCGAGGGGCAATCCGTGTGGAAGGTGTTCTGGCATGGCGGCACCGTACGCGGCGCCGGCCATGATGCATCCCCCCCACTTGAGGTGACGCGGACCCATCTCGTCCATCTGCGCGAGCAGGCGCGCGCCCTGCCCGTCGGGCTCGCGTTGTCCGCGGCCGTCGGCGTCTGGCTGATGTTCACCCGAGCCACACTGGGCGCAGAAGGAATGCTGGCCGACAGCGATCATCTTGTCGGTGCGTTGGTATTCACCTTCTCGATTGCGGCGTTTGCCGAAGTCGCCCGTCCGCTGCGCGCGGTCAACTTCCTGTTCGGTGCCTGGCTTCTCGTTGCCCCGTGGGTGCTTGCCGGCGCCAACCAGTCGACGACCATCGGCGACACGATTGCAGGCGTCCTGCTGATTCTGCTCGCGTTCCCGCGCGGCCCGGTACGCCACAGTTACGATGCATGGGACCGCTACCTCGTCTGGTAGCAATCGGTTCCCGGAAAGTGGAAGCGGGTCCTGGCACGCGGCAACGCACTGCCCGCTACGCGCCCTGTCCCTGGAACAGCATCAACGCACCATCCACCACGATGGTGGTGCCATGGATGTAGCGTGCCTGTGCGGAGGCGAGGAAGACAGCGACGTGCGCAATCTCTTCCGGCTGCGCCGCCCGCTTCATCGGAATCGACTGGACCTGCCGCTGCAGCACCTGCGGGTCGTCCAGCGCAGACTGGTTCATCGGCGTCAGCACCATGCCGGGCGCGATGTTGTTGACGTTGATATCCTTCTCGGCCAGCTCCAGTGCGAGCGTGGTCGTCAGGTTGCGCAATCCGCCCTTGGCCACGTCATAACCGGATGCACCGGCCCGCGGGATTTCCTGGTGCACGCTCGTGATGTTGATGATGGTGCCATGCTTTCCACTGCCCTCGATGCAGCGGATGAATTCACGGCAACAGTAGAACGGCCCGCAAAGGTTGGTGCGTATTGCGTCGTTCCAGTCGTCGTCCGTCATGTCCTTGACATGCTTGCCGGTCGCATCGATGCCTGCGTCGTTGACCAGGATGGTTGGCACCCCAAGCGATTTCCGAACCTCCTGGAACAACTGGGCGGCATTCTGCGATTCACGCTGGTCAAATTGGAACACCGCCGCCCTGCGTCCGGCTGCCTCCACCTCGCGCGCGGTCTGCTCCGCCCCCTGCCGGTCGTGGAACCAGGTTACGACGACATCCGCTCCTTCGCGAGCGAAGGCAATCGCGGTTGCCTGTCCGATTCCGGAATCGGAGCCGGTAACGACGGCTAATTCACCCTTCAATCTCTGTTCGCTCATTGCTGCCTCCATAGAATCGCCTGACTATGGATTGGGAGTGACGGGCGAACGGGCAGTTCCACGCTTTTGGCCCATCCACGCAGTCGAAAAATCCTCAGCCGCACTCGAACCGCCTGGCATGCATCGTGCTGCCTGTACGGCGATCGATGGCGTCGACACTCCAGTCTGAAAGGCACCGCCAGGACGGGTAAAGCGGACGTCGTCGATGAGACATTTACTTAAGGAGGATGATGAAATGACCAAGGCAACCGGAGCCGCCTTGCTGGGAGGCGGCACACTATGGATGGCAGGACTGATGCAACGTCAACGTATGGCGGGCCTGTTGCTCGGCAGCCTCGGAATCGCCCTTCTGCTACGTGGCATGCGGCAAGCGGCATGGAGAGGCATGGTCCGCGAGGACGCTACAGCTGGCAACCTCCGCTCAAACCAGGCAGGAGACTAAAAGCACGTGGCGTTGCGGGAGGGGCGCGACCCTTAGAGCAAGAAGAAAAGCCCGGCCACGATCGTCGGAGGGATCGCCCCTAGCAGCAGGCCGCCGACACCGATCGACTCGTCCTCGAATCCGTCGCGCAGAAGCGCGACACCAGCCGGGTTGGGCGCATTGGCGATGACGGTCAACCCTCCGCCCGCAACCGCGCCGGCCACAAGCATGTACTTGGCCTGCTCGGAAATGCCTTCGATCAGCGAACCGAGGTACGTGAGCGCGGCGTTGTCGGTGATCGCCGTCAGGGCCAGCGCACCGAAGAACAGTGCGGTAGGTTCCAGCCTGGCGACGATGGGCTGCAGCCACCACTGCTGCATACCGCCCAGCACCACCAGGCCGGCGAGGAAAAAGCCGACCAGCAGCCCCTCCTTGAGGATCAGCGGGCTCTGGTAGGCGCTGTAGGCATGGCTAAAGCCAAGGAAGAACAGGAAGACACCCATGAAGATGACCGGGTGATGTGCGAACAGTACGATTCCGGCCAGGAAGAGTAGATGAATGGCGGAGACGAGAACCGGTACCCGCACCTGCGTCTCGGCGCCCGCCTCCGGCGCGTCATCAGCCAAGTGCTTGTGAATCAGGAAGGTGACCGCGCTTGCATTGATCAGCACCGCACAGCATGCCTTCCATCCGAATGTCGTTGCCATGAAAACGCTGTCCCACTTCCAGGTCGACGCAACCATCAGGACTGGTGGCGCTGCAAATGACGTGAGCGTTCCGCCGATGGAGATATTGACGAACAACACACCCAGCGCAGCATATTTTTGCCATTCCGGTACGCCCTGGCGGAACACCAGCGGTGCGAGCATGAGGGCCGCAAGCGTCATTGCCGCCGGTTCGGTAATCAGCGACCCGATCAAAGGCACGACGGCAAGACATAGCCAGACACGAGCGACAGCCAGGCGAAAGGGCGCCAGCCCGGCGAGAATTCGGACGAACCCCTTGACGGCCTCCAGCACCGGCCGTGATGCGGCAACGACCATGATGACGAACACAAAAAGGGGCTCGGTGTACTGCCGGGACTCCACGTAGTCGATGGCTTGCTTTCCTCCGTCGGTCACGGCGATCGCCGCAAACAGGACGAGTGCCCAGAAGCCAAAGACAACCTCGATCTCGCCCAGCAAGTGAAACAGGCCCGCATGTTTCGGGTGGCGATCGGCAAGACGTCCAAAGGACTTGGTCGCGAACGTATGAACTAGCGCAAGCGCAAAGAGGAAGGCGGCGATGATTTCGATGTCGTTCATGTTGTTCTGTCGGCTTTTTCGCCTCGATTATCCTTCAATTCCTGTTCGGCTCGCGATTCTCCCCGTCTCGTCTTTACACTTCACGCCGCAAGCAGCAGTCCCGCCAGCAAGGCACAGACCATGGTCCCGGCCGCAAGCGGCCATGGATGCGTGACGACCCACACTTGCGCACTCCGCTCGATTGCCTGTGCGTCAAATCGTCCATGTGCGCCATGGTTTCCAGGAACCGGGACGTACAGATTGTCCTGCCGATCGGGAGACACCGTTTCACTCGCCTGCTGGCCTTCATACGCCTGGAAGGCCAGCAGGCGATCGAGAAATCCTGGCAGCACCCGTGTCCCTAGAATAGCCTTGGCTGCCGGCCATCCGACCCACAGCTCGCGCCGCCGGTGCATGGCGACCCAATAAATGCCCTTTGCAGCGACCTCGGGCTGGAAGATCTTCCCGAGCGGTTTGGGCTTGCCCGGCAAGCATGTGCGCCCCCAATCGAACTGCGGCGTATTGAAGGCGGAAAGCTGCACCATGGTCAGGTGGACTTTGCTCTTGTCGTGCACAAGTTCCGAGCGCAAGGAATCGGTGAATCCGCGGATCGCTGCCTTCGCGCCGCAGTACGGGGCTTGCAGCGGGATCGACCGGTATGCGAGCGCCGAGCCGACCTGTACGATAACGCCGCTGTCGCGCGGCTTCATCCGCCGAAGTGCGGCCAGCGTCCCCCATACCGTACCGAGATAGGTGACCTCCGTGGAGCGGCGGTAGTCATCGGGCGAAATGTTGACGAAGGCGCAGAAGATGGTCGCCATGGCGTTGTTAACCCATACGTCGATGGGCCCCCATTCCCGCTCCACTCTTTCCGCCGCCGCCTCAACCTGCTCCTGGTCGGCGACGTCCACCGGCACCACCATTGCCGTGCCGCCGGCCTCTTCCACTTGCTGCTTCGCGCCTTCTAGTCCGTCCACGCCGCGCGCCAGCAAGGCCACCCGCCAGCCGTGTCTGCCGAACTCGACGGCCGTTGCACGTCCGATGCCGGCAGATGCCCCCGTGACCACTACGATTCCTCCTGGCATTCTTTTCTCTCCTCTGCTCAAGGTGCTCGTCGATGGCGCAAGCAACTTGTCTTCCATGGTCAGGCGATGCCGGCCTGCGTACTGCGCAAGAACCAGATATATGTCGACGAGCGGCGTCACCGTTGGCGATCGCACCTGCTTCCCAATGTCAACTTAAAATATTTGTACAAATACGATTTACAAGGTCTTTGTAGTTTTTGCGTCGGATCCCGGCCAGCAATCCGATAAATGCTGCGTACGAGCATTGGTACGAAAAATGCAACATGCGGATCGAACCATCCGTTCGGAGCACGCGGGCCGCAGGTCCGTCACTCCGCCCGCAAGCCATCGATGAAAGGAAATTGCCATGAAGCTGTTGTCTGCCCTCGTCGCCGCAGTACTTTCGCTCCTCGTCGCCGCCTGCGCTCCGACCTCCACGTCGCGCGCAACCGGCCAGGCATTTGATGACGCCGCCATTACGGCCCGGGTCAAGACAGAAATTGCGCAGACCCAGGGGCTGGGCGAAGCCGCCAAGATCAATGTCGATACCTATCGGGGTGTCGTTTCACTCGCCGGATTTGTCGACAGCGAGCAGGAGAAGCGCAACGCCGGACAGGCGGCGCTGCGGGTATCCGGGGTCGAAAAAGTCTTCAACAACCTCCAGCTGAAGCCGGGCGCCGGGACCAGCAGCGGCCGCTAACACAGGGGCACGCAGTCCATGCGGTACTGGCGTCTTGCTGCCGTGTTCCTTGCCCTGCTATGGCATCTGCCTGGACTGGGAGAGGAACACGACAGCTTCGCGCTGGCAGATGCGTATGGCTACGAGCGGCTTGTCATCCTCTTTCCGGGAGACAGGACGACCGTCTTCGATAACGACGGGGAAATCGACGTGCATCTGCTCACGCTGACAAACGAACATCGCGCCCCCGGCAATCGCGTCGAGCTAGTGCTGGACGGGCGGCGGATCAGTCCGGGCAAAGATCGGGAGCTCGCTCTTCGCAACGTCGCTCCCGGCTTGCACTGGCTGCGAGCGCGCATTGTGACGGCGAACGGCACGATGCTCCTGGATTCGCGTCCGGTTCGATTTTTCAAGTGGCCGCCGACGATTTCTACCCAACAGGCCGGCATAAAGCGTGCAGAACCAGTGCCATGAGGAAAATCGCAACCGTGCGAGACTGCCGCTCGCTATTCCCTCCCCCGGTCTTCCTTCGATTCCGCGGGCTTGAGGCTTGCGGCGAGATGGAGTACGCCGAAAACCAGAATCGCGGCGCCAGCCGCCAGCAGGTACCGCTCGAGGCCCGCCAGCATGCCTACGGCAGCCGTCACCCAGATCGACGCTGCCGTCGTCAATCCCTTCACATGCTGCTCGCCCCTGGACACGAAGATGGTGCCAGCCCCGAGGAAACTGATGCCGGTTACTACGGCCTCGATGATGCGCAAGGGGTCGAATCGCATGTTTTCGTCGTACTCTCTGAAGCGCAGGACAAACAATTCTCCCAGGATCACGAACAACGCCGCACCCATCCCGACCAGCATGTGCGTGCGTACACCCGCGGCCTTTCCGGTCCGTTCCCGCTCCCAACCAAGAAGGCCGGCAAGCGCCAGCGCAATCAGAAGGCGCAGCAGGATATTGAGGTCGAGTTCCATGGTCGCTTGTCCAGATGCAAGAAACGCACCACACCCCGGCCGTCGCGCATACCGTCTGTCGTTCAAACGTCGAGGTGAACACGTGGCCTCCGCTCAACAACCAGTTTTGCGCTCCTTCCGTCTGCCGCAAGTGCTTGCCTGCATCCTATTACTCATGGCCAGCATGCCTGCCACGGCGTACAGGGTGGAAATCGAAGCCCCGAAACCCCTGAAGGAACTACTCGAACAGTTTCTCGACCTGGCACGCTACGAGGACAGAGAGGACCTGACCCGCGAGCATCTGGATTTCATGGTCGCTAGGACGCCGGACAGCGTGGCAAGGCTCGCTGCCACCGAGGGATATTTTTCAACCGAGACGAAAGTCGATGTGCGAGAAGAGAACGGCGACACATTCATCCGGGTGGCGGTAACAGCGGGGCCGCGAACCACGATTTCAAACGTCCGGATCGACGTCCAGGGGCCGGCGGAAGGACGTTCACCTGAACAGTCGGAACGCGTCGAAGAGGCCTGGTCCTTGAAGGCAGGCGAACCATTCCGGCAGGAGGAATGGGCCAGCGCCAAGCAGCGCGGCTTGCAGATACTGCAGCGGCGGCGCTACGCGGCAGCGGAGATCGCCTCCTCCGAGGCGCGTGTCGATGCTGACCGGCAAGCGGCCGACTTGTCAGTGGCCTATGACAGCGGACCAGTCTTCACCTTCGGCGAGACGCGTATCAACGGTACGCAACGTTATCCGGAAAGCATAGTCCGCAACGTCAATCCGCTGCGTGTCGGTGAAGAGTACAGTGCCGACCGGCTGCTTGAATTCCAGCGCCAGATCCTGCGCACACCCTACTTCAGCAATGCCGTCGTCGAGATCGACAAGGATCGCAGCCGTGCCAACCTGGCACCGGTCAACGTCAGCGTCACCGAGTACCCGGAGCAGCGCATCCGTGCCGGCGCAGGCTACACCACCGACACCGGTGCGCACCTCGATGGCCGCTACTCGCACAACAACATCTTCGGACGCGCATGGGTGCTGGACACGCAGGTCGCTGTGGAACAGCGCCGCCAGTTCGGGTCGCTTGACCTGGCCATGCCGCCCGGCCCCAATGCCTTTGTCAACGGCGGCAGCGCTTCGTTCGAGCGGTCCACGCTGGAAGGCGTCGAACTGAGCAGCCGTCGCCTCGGTCTGCGGCGGTCCCGGAGCACCGATACACGCGACCTGACTTACTCGCTCGAGTATTACCGCGACCGGCTGGAACAGATCAGTGGTGCGCCCGTCCCACCCGATGTGGTGGTGCTCCCGGGGACACATGAAGCGCTGGTCGCAGGCATCGCCCGAACCCGGCGGCAGGTGGACAATCCGACCTTCCCTCGCAAGGGACGCATCGTCACCCTGCAGGCGGGCGTCGCCGTCAAGGGCCTGCTGAGCGATCAAACCTTCGTGCGCGGATACGGCCGCCTGCGCGAATACCTGCCGGTCAGGCAACGCGACATTGTCGTCCTCCGCGCCGAGCTCGGTGCCGTCATTTCGAAGGGCGGCAACGCGGCAATCCCGGCATCGCTGCTTTTCCGCGCCGGGGGCACCGATTCCGTGCGCGGCTACGCCTTCCAGAGCATAGGAACGGAGCGCAACGGCGTCATCTACCCGACGCGATTCCTGGCCACCGGCGGTGTCGAGTACCAGCGCTGGTTCCGCGAGCGCTGGGGCGCCGCCGTGTTCTACGACGTGGGCATGGCCAGCGACCGCTGGGCGGACAGGGACCTATTCCACGCCGTGGGCGTCGGCGCGCGCTGGCGCAGCCCCGTCGGCCGGGTCAATCTCGACATCGCCTTCGGTTTTCGCGACAACAGCATCCGCCCGCACCTCTCGCTGGGCGTCGCATTCTGAGCGGCGGCCATGGCACGGAAACCCGCCCCGTCCCGTTCACCAGCGCGCCCGGCCGGACGCGTACTGCGATGGACATCGGCAGCAGCAGGATTGCTCATTGTTCTCGCAGTCGCTGTCGTGCTTGCCATGCTGTTTACTGAACCGGGCGCCCGCCTCGCGTGGCAAGCCGCCACCCGCCTGCTTCCGATGCAACTGTCGGGCGAGGTGTCCGGCGGCACTCTGGCCAGCGGGCTGGAACTGCGCGACGTCGTGATCGAGGACAAGTCGAAGCGGATCCATATCGACCGGCTCGAAGGCCGCTGGAACCTTACTCGCTCCCCGCTGCTGCTCACGATTGATCGTCTGCATGCGGGCAAGGTTGACATCACGCAGCGCCCTTCCCCTCCCGAGCCGGCAAGCCTGCCGCAGGAAATCACGTTGCCGCTGGCAGTCGACCTGCGCAGCGCCTCCGTGGACACGCTGACCATCCGCGATGACGATTCGACCCGGACCTTTCGCGACATCCTGCTTCGCGCGCGTTCCGACGGCGAACAGCATCATGTGACCCTCGAACATGCCGCGACACCATTCGGAAAGGCAGCGGCGTCGCTGGACCTCGGCGGCCGCCAGCCATTTCCAGTCAGCGGAAATGCCACATTGGAAAG
Source organism: Noviherbaspirillum sp. ST9 (assembly GCF_048799745.1). Lineage (NCBI taxonomy): Bacteria > Pseudomonadati > Pseudomonadota > Betaproteobacteria > Burkholderiales > Oxalobacteraceae > Noviherbaspirillum > Noviherbaspirillum sp. ST9. The sequence goes on from NZ_JBLWFR010000002.1 coordinate 603,418, forward strand.
CCGCGTGCAGGAGAAGGACCTCCGGCTCGCCGCGCAATTCTCCGGAAGCCTGCGCGAACCCGTCATCCACCTTGATGCGACCGGCGAGGGACTGCGCGCTCAGGCCAAGGTTGCTGCTGCCCCGTTCTCGCCCGTCCCCCTGCGCCGCGCCGAGATCCAGGCACGTGACCTCGACCCGCGCGCGATCAATCCTGCCTGGCCAAAGGCCGAAATCAACGTCGATGCCCAACTCGTGCCGGTAGAAGGCGCGCCTGCGTTCACCGTTGCCGGTCCGGTGTCGGTCACAAACGCAAAGGCGGGGACAATCGATGCCGGACTGTTGCCGCTGGCTGCCGCGAAGGCACGCTTGGTCCTCGACGCCGAGCGGCAAAAGCTCGAAGGCCTGTCGTTTTCGCTCAATGGTGGCGGCACACTGACCGGCAGTGGCGAGCTGCACGGACCGTCGCAGGGACAACTGGTGCTGCAGGCAAGCGGCATCGACATGCATGCCCTCCATACTGCCCTGCAGCGGTCGGCACTCGATGGGCCGCTGCAGGTCAAGCTGGACGGCGACATGCAACATGTCGAAATGCGATTCGAGGACAAGACGTTTTCGATCGCGGCAGTGGCGACGCTGGTTCCGGCGCACGTCACGGTCGAGTCACTCAAGCTGCAGGCTGCCGACGCACGGCTCGAAGCAAGCGGCACACTGGCGCGCGAAGGCGATTCATCGTACAAACTGAGCGGCACGCTGAACGACTTCAACCCCGCACGCTTCTTGACCGCGACCGGACAAGGCGCGCAAAGACAGAAGATTCCCCCCGCACGCATCAATATGCAGTTCGATGTGCAAGGCGCACTGCAACCATTACTGCGCGCTGCGGTGGATTTCAACATCCGGAACAGCACCTATGCCGGCCTTCCGATGACGGGCAGCGGCACCGTGCGCGTGGCCGGCAAGGAAATCCTGCCGAGCGATGCCCGCGTATCAATCGCAGGCAACCACGCCACGCTGAAGGGCAGCTTCGGCGAGCCTGATGACCGTTTGCACATCACCGTCGACGCGCCTGCACTCGGGCGGCTTGGCTTTGGCTTGTCCGGTGTGCTGCGTCTCGACGGCGAGCTCGCCGGGTCGGTAGACCGTCCGAAGATCAACGCGCAGTTTCGCGCCGAACAACTTGCGCTCGGCCCTCACCGGGCGGCGCGCCTCTCCGGGCAGGCCAGAATGGACGCTTTGCCGGGAGTGTCACCGGACGCCGCCGTCAATGTGCAACTTGACGCTTCCGGCGTTCGGAGCACCGACATCCGTCTGGACCGCTTAAGCGCAGACGTTGACGGCACCTGGGCGCGGCATGCGGTTACCGCAAACGCGCGCGGCCAGCTGCGCGGAAAGCCCCTCGATATGCGCGTCGGCGCGCGCGGCGCGCTGACGCATCACGCCGAGGGTTTGACGTGGGACGGTGTGCTGCAAGCACTTGAAAACACTGGTTTCCCCCGGGTCTCGCTGGACGATCCGCTGTCCGCGCGTATTGCGCCAGGAGCGGTCACGCTCGGTGCCTCCCGGATCCGGCTGGAAGGTGCGCAGATTGATCTGCAAGGATTCCAGTACAACGACCGCCGCATCCGGACAGAGGGCGCATTTCGCGGACTGGAAGTCGCGCGTCTGCTCGATCTGCGGCGTCAGTTGACCGGCGCAAAACCACCGCTGACGACCGATCTTGTGCTTGACGGCGACTGGAGCCTGACGCTGGCAGACCGTGCGAGCGGCTTTGTACAGGTCGAACGCCGCAGCGGCGATATCAACCTGCCGCAGCTCCCGGGCAAACGTGGCGTCGACCTGGATACATTGTCTGCCCGCGCCGATTTCGACGGACTGGTTGTCGCGCTTCGGGCACACGCGGCCGCCGGACGACTTGGCACGGCCGCGGCCCGCGCCCGGATTCCGCTACAGGAGTCGAACGGCCGGCTTTCGATGGAAATGGGCGCTCCGCTCAGCGGCCACGTCGAGGCGGCCATCCCGCAACTGCAGACCCTCGGTCTCATCGCCGGACCGAACATCATCCTGCGAGGCCGTGCCGCGCTCGATCTGGACATAGGCGGCACGCTTGCCGATCCGAGTTTGACGGGCCCCATTACGGGAGACGGACTGGTAGTAACCATGTACGACCAGGGCATCCAGATGCACGATGGCATTGCCCGCCTCCAGTTGCAGGACAATGTGGTCCAACTGCAGCGGGTGGAATTCCGCAGCGGCCCAGGTACGCTGCGTGCATCAGGCAGCATTCCGCTCGACCCCGGCGACGGCGGTCTGCGTGCAAACATCGTCGCCGATAATTTCCAGCTGCTGTCCAATCCTTCCTCGCTCTTGATCCTGTCCGGCCAGGCCCAGGCCGTGAATGCCGGCGGCCACCTGCAGGTAACCGGCAAGTTTGTGGTCGACCGCGCACTGTTCGACCTGCCCGAAAAGACGCCGCCCAAACTGGGAGACGATGTCATCGTGCTGCGCGGTGGCGCACAGGAAGGAGGTCCCGCGAAGGACGGCCCGTTGGCAACCCGCCGACCGCCGGCCGGGCCGTTCTCGCCGAGCGTCGACATCCATGTCGACCTCGGCAACAACTTCCGCTTCGAAGGATCCGGCGCCGAACTGCTGCTCGCGGGCGCGCTGGACATTCGCAGCGCGCCCGGCGAGGCCCCGCAAGCCTACGGGACGATACGCGTCGTCAAAGGCACTTACGAAGCGTTCGGCGCCGAACTGGACATCGAGCGCGGCGTGATCAATTTCCAGGGACCGTTCAGCAATCCCAACATCAATATCCTCGCCATGCGCCGTGATCAGGAGGTTGCCGCAGGCGTCCGCGTTTCGGGAACGCCGCAGCGGCCCCGCGTACAACTGGTGTCGGAGCCGAACGTCCCGGACGAAGAAAAGCTTTCCTGGCTGGTTTTCGGCAGCGGCGGCGGCGGCAACGCCGGGCCGGGACAGGCGCAGGCCGCAGCTAAGGGAGCGGCCCTCGGCCTGCTCAACAAGTTCGGCGCCGAACGTCTGGCCGGCGGTCTTGGACTGGACGAGCTGTCCATCGGGGAAAGCGAGTTTGGATTGGCGGGACAGCAGGTGGTCAATCTCGGCAAGACAATCTCGGACCGGCTTTTTATTGGTTACGAGCAGAGCCTGGCGAGTGCGGAAAGCGTGCTGAAACTGACGTATGAAATGACACGAAACTGGTCGGTCGTGCTACGCGGCGGTGCGGTGACGGGAATCGATGTGTATTTCAGCAAGCGGTTTGATTCATTGCGGTAATCCGCTTGCGGCGTCCGGCACGGCCGGTATTCTGCGTCCAAACCCCGAACTCGAGGAGGCATTATGCGACTGATTTCTGTAACGGCCCCCGCAGGCGAAGCAACAAGGATTGCCTCAATTGCATTCAGCGTCGGCATCACGAAGGTATCCGTTCAAGAAGGCGCTCTCCTGCAAAGCGGGGCGGAGCCAACACCATCGGAAACAGTGGAAATAGCCACTGCTACACCGATTGCAAAGGAATTCCTCGACTCCTTGCTGGCAGCGCCCTTCTTCGATCCGGCCCTCTACACGATTGCTGTTCGGCATCCACGATCGCTGATTACACCCGAACAGCCCAGTGACGAGACGGTGCCCGTAACAATGCCGACGCTCGATGTCTACGAGGACCTCTGGCAATTTACCCATATCACCGCCAGCCTCGTCGGGCGGGTCTTTCTGGCGTCGCTGCTCGTCGGCTACGGGATGATTGAAATGAATTTGCCGGTATTGATTGCCGGTTTGCTTTTCCTTCCCTATCACCACCACATGATCTCCGTCGCGCTTTCCATGTGCACGCGGGAATGGCGATTGCTCCGTCAGGGAGCTACAGCTTTCGTTGCGACAACGGCACTCATTGTCGCAGGGAGTGCCGTTGTCGCACTGTTGTCCGAGGCGCCCATGGAGTACGACCAGTTCGGCTCAACCCTGTCAGGCTTTCTGATCGCGCTGGTGATCGGCGCAGCTGCCGGCTTCGCCGCGCTGGACGACGCCGGCCGGCGAGAATTGATCGGCCTTGCTGCGACCGCCCATATCAGCATTCTTCCTGCGTGGCTGGGAATTTCGCTTGTTTTCGGACTGCCGTCGAGCGCGGAGACCGGCAAGCGGATTCTCGAGTTCGTCATCGACGTGGGAACGTTGACGCTGTCCGCGGCGGCTGTCTTTGCGCTCATGCGTGTACAGGGGGACGGCATAAGAGCGTACGCGAGAAAGTCAGCGGCCCGCAAAAACAAGTAACACTGAAATTGACCTCGTCGGGGTTCGTGAGCGTCGAAACTCTTTCGTGAATCGCACCGGCCAACAAGTTTGAAGAATCGCACTATCATATGCTTGACGACATCCGCACTATTCCAACATGAATCAAGGAGACTACGTTGGCAAAATCCGTCGACCCCACACCCGAAAGCGTCAAGCTCCTCGCCCAAACCGTTCCCGCAGATACGCCGGTCGTCATGCTCAACCTGCTTCGCTTTCGTGCCGAAGCAGCGTATGCCGTCGACAAGCAGCAACCGCCGCGGTCAGGCAGGGAGGCCTATGCGACCTACGCGAAAGAGACTGTTCCGCACCTGCAGCAAGTCGGCGGAAGAGTAGTGTGGCACGGCGACGCGAAACATGCCTTTATCGCCCCTCCCGGCGAGCAATGGGACGAGGTGCTCCTGGTCGAATATCCGTCGAAGGACGCCTTCCTCTCCATGTTGAAATCGCCCCAGTACCAGGAAATTACGTTTCACCGGACGGCCGCGTTGGACGACGCCAGGCTGATCGTCACAGTCAAGCAAAACTGACCGCGACGACGCCAATAGAAAACTGCACAATGCCTACAGCTGGGAACTGAGCAGCGAGGCAAGAAAGTCGAGAAGCTTGTCGCGCCACGGCCTGTTTTCCCATTCCTGGAGGCTCACCCGGCGCGACTGCGCCAGGTCGCGCTCGAAGATGTCGATCTGTTGACGCGCGAACTCCCTGTCGTACACATTGAGGTTGGCTTCGTCGTTGATGGCGAAAGAACGCGCGTCGAAATTCGTCGAACCCACCGACACCCAGCGATCATCCACAATCATCACCTTGACGTGGTACATCGTGGGCTGGAACTCGTTGATCTCGGCGCCGGCACGCAGCAGCTCGCCCCATTCTGCACGCGAGGCGCGCCGCACGCTCGGCCGGTCGAGATGATGCCCCGGCAGAACGATCTGAACCCTTACGCCGCGGCGCAAAGCGGCCAGCAGCGTGTTGAGCGCCACATCGTCAGGGATGAAATACGAGGCGGACAGCCGGATGGATTTCGCCGCACTGGTGAGCGACAGCAGGTACATAAGCTGCATGCTTTCCGATCCGCCGCCCGGTGAACTGGTGAACATTTGCGCACTTTGTGTTCCGACCGGGACGAGCTCCGGCAGATAGGCTTCGCCGTGCAGCACTTCTCCGGTTGCCTGCATCCAGTTATCAATGAAGGCCGACTGGATCTGGCCGACGACCGGCCCCTCGACACGGAAATGGGTGTCGCGCCAGTGCGCGGGACTGCCTGCGTCGCCGCGCCATGGGTCCGATATGCCAACACCACCGGTAAAGCCGATCCTTCCGTCGACCACCATCAGCTTGCGATGCGTCCGGTTGTTTAGACGATGCAGGTTGTTCCAGCGCGGTGCGTTGTAGCGCCGGACCTCGACACCGTTTTCCTGCATTCGCGTAATCTGATCCTCGTCGAGTTTGCCGCCAATCCAGTCGAGCAGTATATGCACCCGTACTCCCTTGCGGGCGCGTTCAACCAATGCATTGACGAATTCATCGCCGATCGTTCCCGACCAGAAGATATAGGTTTCCAGCGTGATGGTCCGTTCCGCGTTACGGATTGCCTTCAGCATGGCGGGGAAGATCTCGTCGCCGTTGACGAGAGCCTCGACATGATTGCCCGGTTCCAGCGCCGGGCCGAGGATCACGCCCATGGTCCGTGCAAACTGGCGGTCATCGACGGCGTAGCGGTGCTCGAGACGCCGGTCGATCTGCTTGTCCCCGATGCTCACATTCAGCACGAGCAACGTGGCAAGGACCGTGACGATGGCACCGAGGGTGGCGCCAATAATCGTTCTTCTTCTTGTCATTGGGATGATCGTGGCCAGGATGTCCGGACGGATTCAGCCTTCAGCGAGGTCGAGGGGAGCCGCTATCCAGACGGGGCTCCCCTCCCGTTCATGCAGATGAACTATCTAGCGCGCCTGGGCACCGCTCGGATTCGACCCGTCGTCACCGCCACTTGAACGACTGCTGGACGCCCCTGCGCCGGAAGATTGCGGTATCGCCGAAGGCGATATGCCCATGTCCACCACCTGCACCGGCCACGCCAACCGGAGACGCTGGACATTGCCACGCTCCCTGACGTGCGCAGTCCGGGTCAAGGCACGTCCTTCCGCCTCGGCGCGGACCCGGTAGCGGCCGTCCTTCGGCAAATCGACCAGCATGATGGGGCCGTCGCAATTCGCGTTCAGGACGGGCGTCCCGCGGGAATCCGCTATCTCGACATCCACGTTTGCCAGGTACTCCCCGGTGCTGGCGGCGAAGGTCATCATCAGGTCATAGTTGGATGCCGCGTCTTTCAAACTGGCGACTTCATTGATGCCGATGCCCCCGCAAACGTATTTGACATCGTTGTCCGTCTGCTTTTCCAGCCGCGCAATCGTCGAGGCGGTCAAGTCGTCGGTTTGCATGGCTGCGCTGTCATTTGATGACTGTGCAATTGCGTTGATGGAGGCAAAGCTGGCAATCAGAAAGAGGTGTGTCGATCTTTTCATGTCGTTCTCCTGTTTCACGTGATGAATAGGCGCTGCAGGCGCACGCATCATCTGTACCTGCCCGGAAAATGGACGATTTTTTGCATGATCTCTTGCGGGTAATGGACCCGGCATTCAAAGGAGAACGAACATGATGACGAAAACACCGAAGACGCGAATGTTGGCACTCGCCTGCGCACTAGCGCTCGGCTCACCTGGCAGCGCTGCGTTGGCTCAGGCCTCTGAAAGCAGCTCCGGCGCTTCTCGCAGCGGTTCCGCTGCATCGAGTGCCCCGGAAGACACGATGCAACAGATTAATAATGCGACCCGCGTTGTGAAACGGATGGAGACGGACCCGCAGCTGAAGAAAATGTTGCACCAGGCGAAAGGCGTCTTCATCGTGCCGCAATACGCACGAGGCGGCCTGACGGTGGGCGTGCGTGGCGGCGAAGGCGTCCTGTTGGTCAACAACAACGGAAAATGGAGCAATCCGGCGTTCTACAACTTCGGCGGAATGAGCGTAGGTGCGCAAGCCGGCGCAGAGGTGGGATCGATCGCAATGATGCTTATGAACCAGAAAGCCGTCGACAACTTCATGCAGGAGAACAAGTTTTCGCTTACCGCTGACGCGGGGCTGACGATTGTCGATTACGAGGCGAAGGCCAAGGCTACCGCGGGACGGGGCGACATCGTCGTCTGGTCGGATACAAAGGGCGCATTCGCCGGCGCCGTGATCGGCGTCACCGACATCAACTTCGACAATGACGAGAACGCTGCCTTCTACAAATCGGGAGTGACTGCAAAGGACATCGTGGGAGGGAAGGTGAAGAATGCGCAGGCCAAGTCCCTGACGCAGGAACTGAGTAGCGGACAATAGCGCAAAAAACCCCATGGGGAGTTCGGCTTCGGGCAAAGCCGGCGCCCTCCCATGGGGAAGCACTCAACCTGAAAACCAGAGAGCGAACCATGAGTGCACGCGGAGTGACTTGCAAATGCGATGCCATGTCTGGCCGCCCTCGGAGAATGTCTTGCCAGTGGCTCTGATGCGCCAAACCGGCCGCCGATTTCCAAGATGAACTACATTCGACCAAATACAAATTACAACATTTTGTAAAATTTATTGCAGCCGGCCGCCGCCAAACATTCCTGTCGTGCCGTTAAGGCTCTTCATGTCCCCGCACACCTTGCAGAACGTCCAGGTTGCCCTCCTGATTCTTGCTCACGATCGAAAGGCTGCCATCCGTCTCCAGGATCACTGCGGCAACCTGGCCGGTGCTCCCAATCCCTTGCTGGCATATCACCGCCCTGATCTCCTCCTGGGTCACCCGAACCCGGCGCATGGCTTCGACAAGAAACTCTCCGTCCTTGAAAAGCAAGGTGGGCTGCGTTTTGATGATGCGACCGAATGCGCGGGAGCGCACGGACAACCAGGTGAGAACAAACTGAAGCGAAACCAGCACAGCAATGGCCAGAAGTCCTTCGGCTAGGCTGACACTGCTGTTGGTCAGTATCGTCGCCAAAGTGGAGCCGAATGCAATCGTCACGACCAGGTCGAAGGAATTGATTTTCGAAAGCGTCCTGTTGCCGCTGATACGCAACAGGAAGACAGTTCCAGCATAGGCGAAGATACCAGTCAACACGATTCGGACAAGACTGTCCCAGCTATCGAAAAACATTCTTCACTCCTTTTCCGCCGGCAGGTTGACCCGGTCATCAAGAACATCCTCCACGTAGAGCATCGCGACCAGTACCGCAACGACCGCAGTCAGTGGCGTCGCCAGCGCGATCCCCGCCAGTCCGAAGGCAAGCCCCATCAGTACTTGCATCGTGATCGTCAATGCCGGTGGCATCGAGACTGTCTTGCGCTCGATCAGCGGCAAGAGCAGATACCCTTCGAGCAATTGCAGGACGATGAACAGCAAGATGACGTACAGCGCAAGCATCGGTCCTTGGGAAAACGCGATGAGGAGCGCGGGAATTGCGGCCAGAACCGGTCCGATATACGGAATGAAATCCAGGAGCCCGGCGACCAGTCCGAGGGCGAGCGCCAGCGGGACGCCGAGAATGGTCAATCCGATCGCCGTCGCCGCGCCGACGACGGTCATGGAAAGCAGCTTTCCGCGCAGCCAGAGGCTCAAGGTGTCGTTCAACTCCCGCAAACACGTCATGGCCCCGTTCACGGCGTGATGGTGGCAGAAGCTTGAGTATGCCGTGCGTGTATGTCTGCGGGCGATAGGTCAGGTAAATGGACACGAACAGCACGATCACGACATTACCGAGGACGCCAAGTACCCCGGAAAACACCGTCCCGGCCCGAGTCATCAGGGATGAGGCGTCCTTCAAAATCTGCTCCGGCGGCGGCAGGGACCGTACCATTTCCTGCAATGCTGGATGGCTCTCAAGATAATCGCGCAAACGCTGCATCGCTGCTGGCAGATCGCTTGCAAGCTGACTGGTCTGGGCCGCCACTTGCGGCGCCAGAAACCAGCCCATGAGTGCCAATACCGCGAACCCAAGCATCAGCACAAGTCCGAGCGCCGGTCCGCGTGACAGCGGCGTGCGCCTCTCCAGCACGGCGCAGGCGTCATGCAGGAGTACAGCGACCAGGACACTGGAAAACACCAGTAACAGAGCACTCGACGCGAACCAGAGCGTCACGCCAAGCATAAGAAATGCGGCACCGACGCCATAGACAATGAGCACGCGCCGGACAAACGCCGGGCTGGCACGCTGCGGTAAAGATTGGACTTTTGACAGATGCTTGTTCTCGCTCTTCTCAGTCATCGCGCGCCTTTCAGGAGATGGAATCCAAGAGATAGCAACATCAAAGCCAGCGGACCTTCTGGCATCCAACTTGCCTTGCACCCTACTCGTCATCCAAAACGCTTCGGCATTTATCGAATGAACAATCAAGCCATGGTTTGGCTGGCACTCGGCTGCCTCACCGCTGTCCCGCTCGTTGCGGGCAAATTGCGCTTTCTCGATGTCATTCCTCGAAGCGGCTGGCTGTCGTTTGCCGGCGGTATTTCCGTTGCTTATGCATTTGTCCGCCTCCTGCCTGAGCTCGGAGAGCATCAGGAAGTCTTGAAGGAGGCGGCGGGAATTGCGCTCGCGTTCCTGGAACATCATGCCTACCTCGTGGCACTCGCGGGTCTGGCAGCGTTTTATGGCTTGGAGCGTGCCGCGATTCAATCGCGCAAGAGACACCGGAAGACCACGCACGAAGATGTCACGAGCCGGCGCATGTTCTGGATCAGCACCGTTGTCTTTACCCTCTACAACGCGCTGGTCGGTTATCTGATGCTTCAACGCAGCTACGTCGGTTGGCACGATGTCGCACTCTTTACGCTCGCGATGGCCCTTCACTTCTTTGTCAACGATTACGGCCTGCATGAGCACCATAAACACTACTACGCACGCATCGGGCGATGGATCATTGCTGCAGGCGTGCCGTTGGGCGGAGTCGCCGGAATGGCGTCTGTCATCCCCCCGTCCCTGCTGTCACTGCTCGTCGCGTTCCTGACTGGCGGCATCATCCTGAATGTGCTCAAGGAAGAGCTTCCTGCCGAGCGAGAAAGTCGCTTTGCTCCTTTCCTTCTGGGCGCAATCGGCTACGCCGCGCTGCTCGTGTTCCTTTGAATTGACCGTGGACAATTCGTCATGCCTTGCCGTCTGGACGGCAAGCAAGTATATTGGAGCAAATGCTTTCGAGACACGCATCCATTGCCCTGCCAATCAGGAGACGAGATAGCATGATCCCAGTGTGTTCAGGCCGTTCGATTGCACATTCCGGCGCAAGGACGCCAATCCGTTTGCTCGCCATACTGTTATCGCTTGTCGCTCCGCATCTTCCCGCAGCGGTTCCTGCGCTTCCCAACCTGCCGGGTTCAGACTTGCCACCGGCCCTGCAATGGCAGCTCGACGAGCAGGGAGCAAGCATCACGTACGAGGCGCATACCGAAAAATGGGAAGCCAAACTTGACCACGACGTCGACGGCAGGGCAACGATCGCATTGGAATATGGCTTGCTTCTAAACAGCAAGCTGGGCGCGGGCGCCACTTTCCGGCGTGACCGCGGCTATTCGGAAATCGTCGGCAATGCCGTGTACGCGCATCGCAGCAACGTCCGGTTCCGTCTTGCGGGCGCACAGATGCGCAAGACTGAGGGCAACGCATATGCTGCGGATACGCCCTCCTTCCGCCAGGACAGCTACCTCCTCAGCGCAAGAAAGTACTGGCCTGCCGAACGTTTCGTTTCGGACCTCGGCCTTGCAGTTTATACGGTCTCGGCGGCCCCCTCGGTTACCTCCTACTTGTCTGCCATGCCCGGGCTACCCATGCAGGATGGCGACGAGGACCGACCAGGCAGTATCACCGGCGCGAAAATGGATGGTTTCATGCTGAACCTTGGCCTGCGCCCGACCTGGGATTCACGCATCGAATTGCGCCGCGAGTTCTCGCATTTCGACTATGGCGCTGGCGTCGCCCAGGCACGGAAGGAATTTCATTCCACGGGCCGCCTTGTATACCAACGATTTTTCGCCAATTGCATACGGTTCCGGGGAGGCTACGGTGCAGGCAATGATGGTGGCCGACTGGAAGTAGGCGTGGCGAATGACACGTGGGGAATTTCGCTCTCGCAAGACTTAGGCAGTAGCGGATCGAGCGCGTCCCTGTACTTCAGCCTCAGCCTTCCAGTCGACGGCAACATTGCGCAGCAAAGCGAATGCACCGTCCCCGGGGAGTACGGCCCTTCGTTTGCACCGGTCATGGAGGCAGCACTGCAGCGACCGCCACAGCTGCCGAGTGAGCCCATCGCGGCCATCGAAGCGAACTAACGCGCCGGTGTGATGCCCTCGCGGAAGCGGCGGATCGCCGCATGCACCATTCCTTCACAACTGCCACTTGTCCCCAACTCTTGCCTCAGGTAATGCGCGTCACTCCCGGTATGCGTCGCCTGGTATAGATGCTCGAGCGCCGCTACGCCGCCTAGCTTTTCGGCGTACGGTTCCAGGCTGCGCAGCGTCGTCAGGATGTCCTCGCGAAGGGTCAGGCTACTGTGACCTTTCGGATGCACCAGGGTGCCGTCGAGGCCAAAGCGGCAGGCCTGGAAGCGGTTGTAGTTGTAGACGAGGTAGTCGTCCTCGGCGGGTGGTGCCTCCGTCCGCTCGAGCAAATAGCAGCAGAGCGTCTGCAGGTAACACGCCAGCGCGGCAGCACGCTCTACTGTCAGCGGTGTGTCGCAGACGCGCAGCTCGATGGTCCCGTATTCGGGCTTGGGCCGGATATCCCAATAGAAGTCCTTCATGCTCTTGACGATTCCGGTCTGTTCCATGCGCGTGAAGTAACTGCGCTCGAAATCCTCCCAGCGAAGCAGGAACGGCGCCCGCCCGCTCAACGGAAAGGCGAATACAGAATTCAGCCGCGCGGAATTGAACAAGGTGTCGCGCCCCTGAAAATACGGTGAAGACGCGGAGAGTGCGATAAAGTGCGGCACATAGCGGCTCAGGGAATGCAGGAGAAACAAGGCGTCGTCGCCGGACGGGCAACCGACATGCACGTGCTGTCCGAAAACGGTGAATTGCTTGGCCAGATAGCCGTACAGCGCGGACACTTGCTTGAAGCGCGGTTTCGAATAGATCTTGCGCTCGGACCACTTCTGGAACGGATGCGTTCCGCCTCCGCATACGCCCACGTTAAGCATGTCGCCAGCCCTTACCAGGCTATCCCGAATACCTTGCAGCTGCGATAGCAAGCCGGCATGGCTGGTTTGTATATCGGTTGCGATTTCGATCATGCTCTCGGTGATCTCCGGCGTCACAATCCCAGGAAACGGTTTGCGCGACAACAGGTCGAGCATGTCAGGACTGGCCGAGGTCAGGTCGAAGTCGCTCAGGCTGACGAGTTGGAGCTCCAGTTCGACGCCGAGAGTCAGCGGATCGGATAGTTTGAAAGGTTCGAGCGGCATCTCAGTTCTCCGTGGTATCCGGCGTTTCGTTTGCCCAGATTAGCGCGCGCTGCGTGACGATCGGCCCAATCACTTCGAGCAAGAGCGCCATTGCGGCCAGCGGTGCGAGCCCTTCCACCAGGTCGATGCCGAGACGACGCGTCTGTTCCAGCAGCAAGATGGCAAAGACCGAAATCGGCGTCAGCGCCATGCCGATGAGCGCGCCCTTGCGCCATGAGATGCCGCTAAGACGCGAAAAAGCCGCCACGCCAATCATCTTCGCGACAAAACGGGTTGCCACGAGCAACAGGGCGAAGCCCATGCCCTGCACCACCTGCGCCCAGTCCAGAATCGCTGCGACGAAAAAGAACAACAGAACCGCCAGCAAATCGCCCATCACACCAAAATTGCGCTGCGCCTGGTTCAGGGTAACCCGCCTGTGGCGAGCAACGATGCCAAAAGTGAGCGTGGCCAGCAAGGGTGAAAATTTGAACGCATGTGTGACCGTGACCAGCAGGATCACCGCAAGGGCAAATGCCAGCGTCGCATCCTGGGCGAGGTTGCCGAGGCGTCTCAATAGCGCGGGCACGACGATGCCAAGCAGCGCCCCAAGCCAGGCGGAAACAGCCAGCACAGCCAGACTTGTCCACACGGCATGACCGAGGTTGCCCGAGGTCTGGAAGACGCCGATACCAACGATCACCTTGAAGGCAAACACCGCAAGCACGCAATTCAAGGCGGACAAGTGCAATATACGCTCCGTCACCTGACCGGAACTCTGCTGTTCATTCAGCACCCGCACAATCCCCGCTGGTGACGTCGACATCGCCAGCGATGCCAGCAGCAGCGATGTCAGCGTCGGTGCGCCGTACCATTCGGCAACCAGATACACCGCTGCGAAGGTCAGCGCTGCTTCGACCACACTGGAGGCGCCCAGCCAGGGATTCGCATACAACCAGCGCAAGTTGATGCGGTAGCCCAATTCGAACAGGATCAGGCCGAATCCCAGATTGGCGTGCAGCATGAATGCATCCGTTTCCGATTGCGGCAGGACGCCCGAGGTCAGGTTCCCGAACAGGAAGCCGACCAGTCCGTAAATGCTGATGCGCGGCAGGCCTGTGTAGCGGTAACCGAACTCTCCCGCAAGCCACGCGAGCAAGATGGCAATCGGCCAGGCGAGCTGGAAAGAAATCGGCAAAATCTCTTGCATGGCACTTCTTTCTGAGTTGAAGAGCTTGTCCGGATGCTATCGGGTCATGACGGTTTGCTCAGACTGTCTCCAGGACGGAGCTTTGAACGATGCCAGCTGGCCGATCAATGCATCCAGGAGCTGAACCATGTCGAGCCGATGATGAATGTAGAAATCGGCTGCGCTGTCGCCGGACCTTTCGATCCGCACCGTCAGCCAATCGCGCCTGCGCATCGTGAATACGTGCTCGTCCGTGACGTCATCTCCCACATAAATGGCACCTGGCGCCCCGCTCGCAACACATAATTGCGCCAACGCTGTCCCCTTGTCCGGAGCGTCGACCGGCAGCAGGTTGAAGACGCATTTGCCTGGTACGACGCGCGCAGCAGGCGCGAGCGCGGAGAACAGGTCGAGCAGCCGTGATTCAGCATCAAGCCGGTTGCGCGCCAGACGATAGTGCACCGAGACGGAATAGGTCTTGTTCTCGATCCAGATGCCGCCGTCGAACAGCGTGCGGTCGGTCATTGCATGCCGAAGTTGCTGCTCCCAGCCAGCGCACAACGCTTGGAAGCGGCTCGCCTTTTCTTCCCAACCCGGCAAGCCTTCGATCCCGTGGTTGCCGATCACGAACTCAGGCAGGAAGTCGAGACGCACGCCCACATCCGCAACGGAGCGTCCAGAAATGATCGCGACTCTCGCGAGCTCCGACAGGATGGTCATCCGGCGCAGGACGGCCGAGGGGACGGATGCCCGGTGGGGATCCTTCACGATTGGCGCCAGCGTGCCGTCGAAGTCGAAGGCACACAGCATGCCGGGTTGTACGATTTCCTGCAGGCGCTGCGCGCCATGTTCGAAAAAGTGCAGCGACATGGCTACATCACCCGGCGCAATGCCTTGCGGCTGTGCGAATGGATCTTGTTCATGACTCGCTCCCGATGACGCAGACGGGCCGCATCCAGCAGCATGTGTCCCGCCCAACGATAGACGTTGAAATCCCGGACGAGCAGCCGCATGCTGCGCATGCGTTCCCGCTGTTCGTTCTCCGGCATGGTAAGTGCGCGGTGCAAGGCGTCCGCGCCCTGTTCGATGTGATACGGATTGATGATCAGCGCTTCATGGAGCTCGCGTGCGGCGCCCGTGAATTGACTCAGGATCAGAACGCCCTGCTCGTCCGCGCGCGCCGCAATGAATTCCTTGGCCACAAGGTTCATCCCGTCGTGAAGGCTGGTGACCATGCAGACGTCCGCTGCACAGTAGTACCGGTGCAGCGCCTCCTGTTCGTGATGTTCCGCCTTGAGGATAATGGGGGTATAACTTCCTTGCGAGAACCGCTGGTTGATACGCAGTGCAAGACTGCGCACGCGCGCCTCAAAGTTCTGGTATTCGTCGAGCGAGGACCGGCTGGGTGCAGCGATCTGTACAAATGTGAAGCGCCCCACCATGTCAGGATTCAGCTCCAGCATCCGCTCGACGGCCTGAAAGCGCTCGACGATGCCTTTGGTATAGTCGAGACGGTCCACCCCGATGCCGAGGAGGTGATCCGGCGCCAGCGCCAGTTCCTTCCGGATGGCGGCGCGGCATTCCGTGATCTCAGGTTCGCCGCTCTGCGATTCCGGCCAGGCAATCGAGATCGGGTAATGTTCGACCTGCGTCAATTTTCCGCCATGGGAAATAGTGGACGCTTCGAATTCGATGCGCGTTTCAAGGTACCGGTCCACGGTTTCAAGGAAGTTCTTGCGATGAAACGGTGTATGAAAGCCGAGGATAGTGCTGCCCAGCATGCCGGCGAGGATTTCTTCCCGCCACGGACAGATTCCAAAGGATTCCGGATTCGGCCAGGGAATGTGCCAGAACGTGATGATGGTCGCTCTGGGCAGGGCCTCGCGCACCATCCTGGGCAGCAGGGCGAAATGGTAGTCCTGAACCAGGACCACCGGGTCCTCGGTCCGCGCTTCGGCGATCACGGTGTCAGCGAAGCGCCGATTGACCTCTACGTACTTTTCCCAGTCGTTGGACCGGAACACCGGCCGCACGTGAGCGATATGGCATAGCGGCCACAGCCCTTCGTTCGCGAAGCCGTAGTAGTACCCCTGCTCCTCCTCCTTCGAGAGCCAGACCCGGCGCAAGGTATAGCTCGGTTGTGCCGGGGGCACCTGAACATGATCATTGCGGTCGACCGTCTGGCGGTCCGCGGAACCGCTGCCGTGCGCGATCCACGTCCCGGAACAGGCCCGCATGACAGCTTCGACAGCCGTTACCAGTCCGCTGGCCGGTCGGCTCACCTCGATGCCGTTTGGCGTTTGCACATGGATATAGGGCTCGCGGTTGGAGACCACCAAGACCTGATCGCCCGCCAGTTCTCCCTGCAGCAGCGTTTTCAGCTTCTCGGGAGTCCAAAGCTGCGAGCCGTTCTGCTGGCCCTGACGCTCCAGGTGATATTCATGCAGGAGTGCACGCAGGTCACCGATCAGGGGTTGCATCTCCGGCGGCGTGTAGGTCGCGTTACGGGGAAGCAGGCCGCCGCGAACAAAGTTTCGCAACCCGTTCATCCATCCGCGCCAGCTGAGATGGGCGATAACGACTGTAATCAGAGAGATCACAACCGCGAGCAGTGCAAAGAATGCTACGACGTACTTCTTGGTATCTGCGCTGCGCCGCTCGATGAAGCTCATGTCGTGCAGAAGAATGAGCTTTCCGAGCGACTCGCCATAAATATTATTGACAACACTTTGGGCGACATGCAGCGCCCCCTGCGGCAAGCGAATGAGCGAGCGCTCGACGCTCCCGGCGCAAGCAAGCGATTCAGGGTACGTTCCAGTCTTGTAGAGCAAGCTTCCGGAGTTGTCGCAGAATCCCAGCGCGTACAGGCGCTCGTCCTGGATGGCTCGGTCGAAGAGCTGCGTAATGCGCTTTTTTGCCTTTTGCACGATGTGCTCCGCCAGCGGTTCCTGCAGCGTGGAGGCAATGAGTTGCGAGCGGATGTCCAGGTCTCTGACAAACCAGCGGACGGTAAGGGAATCCATGAGCGGCACCACTACGTAGGCGCACGCGCCGAGAACGAGGGCGAGCGGCACGATGAATCGCAGCGAAAGCCGGATCGAACGGAGCGACATGTTTCCTCCTGTTTACTTTGCAGGTGCGAAAGATGCGTGTCCAGGCGCGGCCTGGACCGGCAATCCGTCCGCCGGAGAGGAGAGGTAAAGGGTCCTGGTGGGATACGCGAAAGCAATGCCCCGCTCTCGAAAGGCGCGCAGCAGAGCCAGGTTGATCCCCTGCTGGATGTCCATGTACTTGTTGTAGTCCGGATCCAGCACGTAATACACCACCTCGAACTGCAAGGCACTGTCGCCGTATGCCTTGAAGTGCGCCCGGTCAAAACGGGTAGCGAAGCGTTCTTGGGTCACAATCTTCCGTAGCAGCGCGGGAATGCGCTCGACCTCGCTCGGTGGGGTTTCGTAAGCGATGCCGAATTCGAAGGCGACGCGGCGCTCCTGCATGCGCTTGAAGTTGCGGATACGGTTTTTCAGCAGTTCGGTATTCGAGATAACGATTTGCTCGCCGCCGAGGCTGCGCAGGCGTGTCGTCTTCATACCGATGTATTCCACCGTGCCCATGAAGTTATCGACGACAATGAAATCGCCGATGACGAAGGGCTTGTCGAGCGCAATGGATACGGACGAGAAGATATCGCCAAGGATATTCTGCACCGCGAGCGCGACGGCGATGCCGCCGATTCCCAGGCTTGCCATCAGCGTGGTGATGTTGAAGCCGAGATTGTCGAGCGCCACCAGCAGAGCGAGCGACCAGAGAATAATTCGACCGACCAGGCCGGCCAGCATCAGATGTGTCGCCGCCGCCGGGTCCGCCTCGCGCTGTCGCTCGAAGGCACGCGCTACGGCAAGCGTGATCATCCGATTGCCCCACAGCGCGATCTGCGAAACCAGAATCACGATCCAGGCGTAATGGATCCATTTGCGCTGGTCGGCGGGAATATCCATCTGGCTTATCGATGCCAGGAGCGAAACCGCGAGCATGAACGGCAGGCGGGTAGCGGTCAGGATCTGTTCGGCGTAGGCCAGCAACTGGAACCGGCCGTCCGATGCCCATCGGCGTAACTGCCGAGCGGCAAATGCCTTCACCAGCAGGAGGGCGAGCAGAACCGCCATGAACACGATACCTGCCGTCAAAACGTCATAGGACGCAAATTCGAATGCGGTCATGGCAACTCCTTTAAAAAACCGGCCGTGGGCTGAACGCACGCGCAATCTTGCGAAGACACGCTGAAAAAAACGCCCCCGGTTCCGGGGGCTTGAAGAGGCTCGATAAGAACCCGCTGCTATCGGGCAGCGCCGCACTTACATCGTGAACGGCAGCGGCTGCATTCCAAACGATTCGTCGGCACGCTCGATGACGTCGAGGAGGGTTTGCAGGCTCTTATTCAGGTCCCGCAGCTGTTTCGCGTCCAGTTTTTGCAGCGACTCCGGCAGCAGGCCGCGTGCAGGAGTCGGTGCACAGTGGATGACGTCCACGCCCTTCTCAGTCAATTGCAGCTTGACCACGCGCTGATCCTCAGCGTCGCGCGCCTTTGTTACATACCCCTTCTTCACCAGCGCATCCACCAGATTGCTGGTGGTGGTCTGATGGATAGCCAGCTTTTGCGAAACATCGCCCACTCGCAGGCCTGGGGAATCGTGCAATTCCTGCATCACCCAGAGCTGCGCGCCAGTCACGCCACACTGCTTTTCAATCCAGTTCGAGTGCCGCTGTGCGGCGCGGACGACGATACGCAGTTTCTTCAGCACCTCCATGTGGGGCGCGGCTTCCGCGTCGCCTTGATCGCGCTCATGCACGCTGTTCGATTTCTTTCTAGTCGTCATTTATCTGCTCCGATACATATTGCCTCAAATTTATATTTGGCGCAATATATTTTGCCCAAACCTGATTTCTCCATATTTATACATCAATGCCACCTGCCCGCGATGACGAATCCCATAGGCCCGCAGCGGGTCGATCCGCATTCTGGTCGCAGCTGACTTCCATTTGGCATCACGCCGCCGCATGGATGATCGGCTCTCTGCTTGTCGGGCTGACTGCTGTTTTTCTTGCTATGCAGAGTGAATATGCCAGCAAGTTGAATAAATTGCTATTCGCCACCAATTCGCTTGTCCCCCTCCTTCTTATGCCCGCGGGCTTTGCGGCAATTGCCTTTTTCAGCACCCGCTATTTCAACGGCACGGCGGGAAGCGGCATCCCACAGACCATCGCGGCACTGAATGAGCCCCGTGCGGGGAAGCGGCGCGACCTGCTGTCGCTGCATATCGCAGTTGGAAAGGTCATCCTGACCCTGGCGAGCATCGCCGTCGGCGCGTCCGTCGGGCGCGAAGGTCCGACGGTGCAGATCGGAGCCTCGATCATGCACTTCTTCTACGGGCACGGGCCCTTCCGCTCCCCCGCGCACAGGCGCGCGCTGATCCTTGCTGGTGGCGCTGCCGGCGTCGCCGCCGCGTTCAATACGCCCCTTGCCGGGATCATGTTTGCCATCGAAGAGCTAAGCAAGAAGCATGTCTTCAATGCGAACACTCCGACCATCGTCACAGTCGTCTTTAGCGGCCTGATATCGCTCTTCCTGCTGGGCAGTTACACCTATTTTGGATTCACCGCGGCGACACTGGATCTCGCGACGGAAGGCGCTGCCATCCTTGTTTGCGGCGCTGCAGGCGGAGTTGCAGGTGCGGCATTCAGCCGGGCCATGATTGCTGGCACGACCCTGCTGCCATCGCGCACCGATCAAAAAAGTCGTCTCCTTCTCATTGCGGCCCTGGGCGGCAGTGCTGTCGCGGTCATCGGGTTGATGACGGATGGCGTCATTTTTGGGACCGGTTACGAGGTCACTCGCGCAGCGCTCGAAGGCCGTGAGGAGCTGCCCTGGTACTTCGGGATTGCCAAGCTGGCCGCGACGCTGCTCTCGACGCTGAGCGGAATTCCTGGCGGGATCTTCGCTCCCTCGCTCGCAGTAGGCGCCGGGCTGGGCGAAAACGTCGCGTCATTCCTGCCCACGATCGCGCCCCATAGCGCTGTCATCGTCCTGACGATGGCGGCCTATCTCGCGGGCGTGACGCGCGAGCCGATGACGTCGTTCGTGATCATGATGGAGATGACAAGCAGTCACCACATGCTCCTGCCGCTGATGGCAACTACGGTGGTCGCCACCGGTGCATCCAGGCTGGTCTGTCCGGCGCCGCTTTACCAGACCCTTGCCGACCGGTTCATGGGCCCCGCCGTCGACGTCGCCGGGTTGCCAGACAACGCAAAAAATCTGCAAACAAAGTGAGGAAACATGGATCGGGCCCCTATTCCCGATGACGTCAGGCGTTTCATCCTGCTCTGCATTCCTTCGGTTCCGTATCTTGAAGCGATGCTGCTGCTGCGGAATGAAATGTCGCGCAGCTGGACCAGCAAGCAGGTCGCGCATCGGCTCTACATGAGTGAACGGGCCGCCGTCGACCTGCTTTTGCAGCTGGGGCATGCGGGAATTGTCGCGGAAATTGCCCAGGATCCCCCGCTCTACTGTTACGAACCAAACAATGAAGATATTGCCAGGATGATTAACGGGTTGGCTGAGGTGTATTCGCGCAATCTCATCGGTGTCACGAATCTCATCCACGCCAAGAGCAGCAAGAAGGCGCAGCAGTTTGCCGACGCCTTCAAATGGAGAAAGGAGACATAGCATGGCGGCAATTATCTACACGCTTTGCGCACTGACGGCATTTGCCTGCGCGCTCATGCTCCTGCGCGGTTTCTTTGCTACCCGCCATCGGATTCTGCTATGGAGCGGGCTGTGCTTTTCCGGGATGTTCATCAACAATGTACTTCTTGTCCTTGACCGCCTCTTCTTCCTTGATACGAATCTGACCACCTGGCGTCTTCTCGCCGGCCTGGCGGCCTTGCTTCCGCTTTTATACGGACTCATTCGGGAGGAAGAATAACCATGCTCAATGCCACCCTTGTCGGCGCGATCGCCATGGCATCCAGCACCGTAAGCTTGTTCTTTTTTGGATTCTGGAAGAGCACGAAGGATCGCTTCTTCCTGTACTTTGCGATTTCCTTCGCATTGGAAGCAGCCAACCGCCTGATCCTCGGGCTGTCGCTCATGCAGAACGAAGACGCTCCGATCTATTATGTAATCCGACTCATTGCCTACGGCCTCATCCTGTATGCCATCGTCGAGAAGAATGTAAAGCGGGACAAGGAATAGCGATGAGCCAGCACAGGCAATCTGGAAAACTTTGGCAGTCGGGAGGTTGCGCCGCCATCGCGGTCCGATGCGCGATTGCACTCGTCCTATCTGCGTGCAGCGCTCCGCCTCGGGCGGTATCCTCCATCGCCGCTCCGCCCGCTCCATCGAGTCCGAAACAGGTTGTCGTGAACATACCGCAACCAGCCGCACCGGTCGGACCGCCTTCACGGCAACCCACCCACGAACTCGACCTGCCCGCCGCGGACCCGGCCACCAGCTTCCACGCTTGGAACGCACAGCAGCAACGTCTATATCGCGTTGCCGCGCCTATATTGCTGAACAATACGCCGCTGTGTCCCGACCATGCGCGAAATATCATCGGATTTACGGCAAAAAACAAGTATTCCTATTCGGCGGACTATGTCGACGAAGCACAGAAGTATCTGGGCCTGGATGATCGCCTGCGGGTTACAGAAGTGTTGAATGGAAGCGGGGCCGAGTGGGCCGGAATCCGTGAGGGAGATATCCTCCTCGCGGCCGGTATTGAACCCATACCCGAGGGTGAGCTGGCAGAAGTGCAGGCGTCCGCGCTGATCGCGTCGGAGTTGCAGGGTCGCTCCGAAGTCTCGCTGATGGTTTTACGGGGCCACGACCGGATGACCTTCGACGTTCCCCTCACCCCGGCATGTGCAATGAAAATCGATGTCGGCCACAGCGACGAGTTTACCGCTTACGCCGACGGACGGCGCGTGATGATTACGCGAGGAATGTTGAACTTCGTGAGATCGGACGGAGAACTTGCCTATGTAATCGCGCGTGAGGTGGCGCGCAATGTCTTGCAACCGCAACTGAATCCAGAGGAAGCCAAGACTATCGACAGTTTGCGTGCTCCTGCCGTCGAATCCGCGACAGGTGTTAGTGCCGTGGAGGCCTCATCTGGGCCGATCCACGTCAACGTCGAGCTGGAAAGGCTTGCGCTGAATATGCTCGTGCGTGCAGGCTACAGCTTGGCGGTGGTGGGAAATTTTTTGCAGCGCATGTCCGCTATGCCACAAGCCGACAGGCATTCCAGCTCCATCGCGTATTTGCCACGTCGGTAGCAGATCATTCAGGAAATTGTCCGAGAAATATCGGCTGGGCAGAGCCAGGATTTGCAGCTTCTGCCTAATTAGTTGACATTATGCTCATAATGTCAATTTATCAGCGCGCTTTTAGCATCAGATCGAGAATTCATGTCTATCGACACGCTGGATGATCGATTTGATAGCTATTGCGGCCGTACTCTGCCTCGAGGATTAGCAGGCGCGCTACATTCGAGACCGAGGGAGCGTAATGTTGCACTAGTCAACTGAAGGCTCAGATACTAGTTCCGAGTACGGTCACCAATTTAGTACCTTGAGGTGCCTGCTCGTCCCTTTCCAAGGGGCCAAAATGTTTGTAGCGCATCAAATCCGCGCAATATTTCCGATTCAGGTAGATGCTCACAGTTCGGCAGATATCGCATAGAACTTGCCGACACCAACTTTGTGACCCCAAGAAGGCGCCGCGGCCAGTCTCCAGGAACGTTTTGCTGCGCGGCATGAGCTTCGAGCGCATTTGATAACCAGCCCAAGGCTGCTTTTTCAAGACGGCGAGCCATGAATATCTTCCCTTCACTCTCGGCCAATTTTGCTGCTGCCAGAAAAACAGGCTTGACGGTGATTGAAAGTTCGGCCGGACGAACTTTCGGGTCCGTCACCAGCAACGGCAAATCTGGAAAGGCTGGCAAATTTCCGGTAGTGGCGACCGGGAATCGGTACTCCGCAAGGTAATCGAGCAGTGCATCTCTCACGGGCGGGAGCAGATAGATAACGGCCCGACCATCACCCCTCTTCGGAACAGCCATTTGCCAGATGGCGTCTTCGCCGCTGGTCACCGGACGGCAGGAGCTTCTGGTTAAGGTCACTAAATCGCGTGGCTTAAGAGCTGAAAAGTACGCCAAATATATCAGCAGACAATGGCGCGGGCTAAATTCTCCGACGTCCAGCGCCAGCGCAATGTAGTGCCATTCGTCTAGAGAAATCATGGCGTTTCGGGGGGGCGCTACCATCACGGGAGCGGAGTCACGAAGAGGGGTTCTACCTAAACCGAAACGTGAAAGCATCCAGGGATTGCGTGTGACATATCGCTGCGCGCAAAGCCAGTCAAAAAACAGCTTGATTACGCGAATAGAAAATTCTCGGCTACGTGAAGAAAGCGGTCCACGGAACGGTGCCCAATTGTCCGCTGATCGCCGTACCCGGCCTGCGGAAATCCAGCGACGGGCTGGTTGAGGATTTAAGAGGAAGTTGCCATACTCGGTCGTATTGTCTGTGTCCAGAGCGGACAGTGGTTTTTTCCTTTCGCAAACTGCCCAAAGGAGGCATCGCTCCACTTCGCGCCGGTATGCCAGACAAGTACTCTTACCGGACTCCATAGATTCCAGCCAGTGCTCAAGTGCTTCCAGGTCGGTTTTCGCGGATATTTGGCATGGCTCCTGCGTTTCCCGGTACGGACCTAATGATCCATCGAGATCCGGCGGTAGAACGAGGCGCTCGATTGGACGAATTACGATGCCCGATGTGTTTTGATTTGCTCCGCCGAGCCTGAAGTGGCAGCGCACGGCCCCGAGGTGTTTGCCGCCACTAGTCAATGACGCGCTCGGACGGTGCCTGCAAAGCGGGCATTGCTTGGTCTTATCGCATAGCGGAAAGTAGCTACCTTCATGAATTCGCTTCCCGGGTCCAATTACAAACAATATCTGCTGTAACTGATTCGACGCCAGCGACGCGGTCGCCACAGAAATTTGAGGGAAAACCGGAAATCTTCTGACGCTAAAATGTAAAGCGAACTCACTGTAAAGTGACATGGCATGCGCCCGGTCACTTCCGTACAGATCGGCGTCATGCAACGCGCCAGCCTGTTTCTGCCACGCCTGTACCACGTCAATCGATGCGAACAAACTGGTAAGCACATATCCAGCCCACGCCGTATCGTCGGCACTGCCATTCCAAGGCCAGTTGAGCGCCGCGGTGCGTAAGCTAAGCGAGCCTCGCGGTTGATCGATCAACGACCCGACTTCTTCAAAATGCAGGCGCCAAAGCGTCACGCTTTGCGCCTTCATGCACTTTTTTAAGCTCAGATTTAGTGTTTCGTCTATCGAAGAGAGATCCGTCGACTCGTATGTCTTCTGCAGATTGGCTTGATTGCAGCCCGCCATCCGTTTCAAAACATATCGTCGGATCGACTTATAGATATTTTGTCGCGTCCGTATCTTTTCTTCATCAAGCGCAACGCCGGTTAACGACGCGCGCGCGTAACTACTCAATTCAGAATTCAGCTTTCCCGCTGTTACCCGGACCGATCGCTCCGGCGACTTGAAGCATTTCATATCGATATCGACGTCAATCATTTGTGTAAGGGCGTTAAACGTTGCGACACGCCGTTCATGCGCCATTCGGTCATCGAGCCACGGCCCCCACCAGTCGCTCCATTGCGGCCATGTCGGTCCTCGCTCTTGCAACGCCTCTAGCCAATGAATTAGGGGATTTAGCCCAGCCGTCGTTTCTTTATCGACAAAGGCGGACCTCCACGATGTCGGTTGAAATGATCCCCCATATGGCTTATTACAGGCTTGACAATGGAACGGCTTTTCAAATGAATCCGCTGTCAGCGCATATCGCGGTGTTGGGGTGCCACAATGTTGGCAAGTCTCATGAATCGTTTCACCATGAATTGGGCAAACCGCCAATGCATCTATTTGAAATATTGCCGATTGGTACCCCAATCCGAGGCATGCAGGACAAAAGCGCAGATGGGCGTCGGACGCCAAGGTTCGAAACCAACTTGGTGCGAACTGATCCAATCCGCTAGTCGCAATTTTCCTCGCCAAGGGAAGCGCGCTTTCACAATCGCTCCGGAACGCCCACTGTGGGCACAATAGCGTTCGACCATGAAAATTCGGCTGGTCTTGCTGGAGCAAATGGCGCCCGAATAATGTATCGCACAGCACACGTGCCGAGAGGCAATTGGCCCATCCGAATTTGAGCAAGAGAGACATCGGGCCTTCCCATTGCCCTTCCCACTCCGGCAACCAAGTGTAGAACGATGCCTCAGACCTGCCGTAATCGTACACTTGTCCCATGTCATTGCCGGCGAATTGATCGACCGTTAGTGAAGGGCAACCACCGGCAGCTTGTCATCGAAGACATAGGTGACCCCTAAAGATTGGGCAAACCCGGAGGCTCTCACGGCATTTTCCCAGTCTTCATCGGTACCTTCCAGGCCAGGGTGGTCATATTCCATTTGTGATACGAAAAAAGTCCGAATGCTTGCCGCAACCCAGTGCATTCCAAGTTGACCTAGACCTCCATGCGGCTGTGCGGCGTCTTTGAATTGCTTCCACAATCGACCGCTTTCATTCTGGAGACGCCAACCGCTCCGAAATGCAGCGCCTAGAAGAAATTCGCTGTAGCTCGTGCCGCTACCCTCCGGATATTCAGAAACATCCGGATCGTCGTAATAACCCATTGTTTCGACCAGCTCCGCCAACGTCGCCAAGCCGGCGAAATTGTGCTGCTGAATCATGAAACGTCCGATCAAGTCGATACGTGCGCTCTGCAGTAATGCCGTACGGATCGATGCGAGTTCAGGCTGTCCAAAAAAAACGGCAATCAAGATGACGTCGCGTTCCAACGACAGGTCGTTGGACAAGTCGCGCAGCACGGAGAACTCTGATTCATGCCAGTTTTGTGCTTCATCTATAAATATCAGGACCCTATCGCTATCCCGCGACTGAGCCAACGCCCAGACGAAATTGAAGAATCGAGAGCGGCGTGCCTCGATCTTTCCGGCAGTAGGGGCGCCGTGCCCGCAGGTAGTCAGAAGCTCACCATAAAACGTCGCTTCCGAAAATCGCTGATGTGACTTGGCGTTGATAGTTACTATCGGCATGGCGGGAAAACTATGTGCCAACTGCTTGCTAAGAACCCTAATTGCGGAAGTCTTGCCGAACCTAGGATGCGCTATGAAACAACAGCCAGGATCGCGCTGAAGGACGGTGCGCGAAACAATATTGAAAGCATTTCTTATCGGCGGCGTGGGAAGCCGCGCTCGATTCCGAATAACGGGATGCTCGTCTGGGTTAGTTTTGTTTCGGAGGACGGATGGTTCAGTCGCCGACTGCGCATTCTTATCCATGGACAATCAAATCCTAGGTGATTGTTTTCCACACCGGAGGCTTGACTAAGCGGGATAGCGAAGCTGGTTGCTGTTCGCTTGGTTTTGCCGTCTGTGCCAGCTCACTGGGTTGGATGGCGGTCGGTACCGGGAGGCCCGAGGCCGCAGCCGCATTTACAAGCTTGGTTGCCGGCTTCGATACCTTCAACGGCTGCTTTTCAGCCTCTCTATGGGCCTTGGATGCGTAGTACTGCATCAGCTGGTGGACCGGATCATCGTCGGGCCCGATAGCCAGTTCGCCGGCATCCCTCAACGCGTTAATTTGCTTTCGCATTTCTCGGGTATGAGGAACACGCCCCCAGGCACCTTGTGCCGACAATACGCCAAGCTCTTCTCCTCCCTCGTGATAAGCCGTGACCGTGCACATATTGCTTTCCCGAATGTGGATACGAAGTTTTTTACCTATCAGTCCCATCGCGTTGGCGAGGATTGTACTGGTGTAATGAACTCGATCAATTTCGACATAGGGACGCCTTCCTTTTGCCGGATCGCCACGCACATATCGAATTTCAACCTTCACTCCTAGCTCGGGCTGTTGTGCGTTCGCCGGGGGAAGGCGACGAAGGAGAAATTCAGGCGGGTCAGCGTGCATGAAATCACGCAGCACACTCAACGGCGATCGGTTTCCCAACGCGCCATTAGCCTCCACGTTATAGTTCGCGCATGTCACGTCAATCAAATCGAGCAATACCTCCCAATCGATTCCGATTTCAACCGCCCTCTTGACTGGGTCGTCTCTCAGGGGATCCTGTGGAGATGATCCGGTCGAAGACGGAAGCCGTTGAAAGCCATACAGTTCAAGTGTCTTCATCAGCCGTTCGAGAGCAGCTCGATGTTCCCAATGCCCGAGCGGGCCAAAATTCAAGAAACAACCTACCCGTCGCCGCGCACGTTCGGCAATCGTCTTCGAATAGTGGATAGCAGCGTTGTCGACCATCATGGTGACCCATGCGCGTCCTACCAATTCCGGAAATATCCCTGACGGCAAGGCGGCGCCCGGCTTGTAACGCATTGTCGGTACCTTAAGCGCCCGCGGCTGCCATTGGGACATGGCCGATATAACCGCATTCTCTGCCGTCGCGGCAGAACACTCGGTCCGAATGCCGACGCTGTAGCCCAAAATAGCTTTCGTATGACCTTCGAGCACCGGAATAATCCAAAGCCGCTCGATTGGCACCCGTTGCGGCCCGACCGGGCCCGGAATACGGACTGTGCCATAACAATGCATTTTGTGTGGATCCATTCCGACTAGATCGAACGGGGCCAGAGAAATCGGACTAGACGCTTGTCCCGTACCCGTGTTCATGCGGCTTCTTGCGACTTTGCCAAATCTTGCTTCGACGCCGTCCTCTGGATTGCCATGTAATACGTCGTGTACGAATCGCGCCAGGGAGCGTCGGCCGCAAGACTTAGTGTTCAATGGGTAGTCTTCCCTAGTAATTCCTTGTTGTTCACAGAGCTGGACGAACGTCTTGTGCAGACTTTTCACTGAAACTCTGGCCTCATGCACATGTCCTTGCTCTTTCGTTTTGCGTTTTAGAATCAAGTCGATCACCGTTTTCCTGATCTCGGGATAGTCGTCCATGAAGGCAGCGAACGCGCCTGTAAAGTCGCTCGGAGCATGTGCACGTCCTTTGGGAAGAGCCCTCGAACGTTTAAAAGAATTGATCCTTCGGCCGCGGATAAGTGCACGCCAACCCTCCAAGCGTCCGTCCGCGGCTACTTTCACACAGCGATTCAGTTGGCGGATTATCTCCGGTGGCGTAATACCCATTTCGCTGCAGATCGACCTAATCTGTCCGGTGTGGATGTACTCCTCGATGGCAGTTTGGAACCTCATCAACCGGGCTCGTTCCATTTCGGACAAGGCGTCGGCGTCGACTTGCGGCCAACTAGACGTGTCCGCAAGTTCCTGCGGGAGATTTCGGAAAGTCCAGTGCGCCCCGCTCATGTCTCTCCTCTCAGCACACTTATTTGAGTCAAGCGGCTCAACGGCCTGATATCCAGGTCGGATAAATAGGAGCCCTGCTGTAGAGACCGAAATAGCGCTGCTGCGTACAAGGGGAAGGCGGGCTCGCCCCATTGATCTTCGATTTCTCCTAAGGTAACCGTATGCCTACGGTCAAGAAAACAGGCTATGTCTGTCTGATAGGTTGCAAGGGATCGCTCTCGCGTGGCGGCGAGCCAGACAACGATTCGGCGCCAGTTGGTTAGCTTCTGGAAATTTGACCGTATCTCGTGTTCGGTCCACCTGGTATATGCAACACCGGCTCGCCGCGCCGCCTTGGACTGCGCTTCTTGCTGAAGTCGATTGCGAGATTCTTCTTTCCTGCTGGATGGTTCGGCGTATTTGATTTCCCGCCACTCAATCGAATCGTCGGTATGGATCACCGTCGCATCCAATGTAGTTTCGTAAATGCGGCCGTCATCTAGCCGCTCTCGCAAAGGTGCGGGGCTGTAATCGATATCTTTGATGGTGGGATCAGACTCGGCTAATACAAAGTGATCCCATTCAAGATCGCTTTTTAGAACCCAGTCGCGGGAGGTGCGTGGACTATAGACATACCAGAGGTTGCTGTTATAGCTTCCCCGTTGGCCGTAAGCATCGGCCAACTTGCCACGAAATTGCGTTCCCATCCTGCCCGACATACACCGCCTGCTGCATTTGGTTGCAGGGGTATCTGGCGACGCCCACTACAATTCTTACAGATTAATTTTCTGGCCCGTGAAGTCAAGACAATTATGCGCGATGCGGCATGCGCACGAATGTTAGGCGCATTGTGTCACGTTCAAGTCGCCATCCGGGCGTTAGGATTATTGTGTGCAAGGGCAGATCGTTAGGAGGATTGCGACTAAACGTTGAGACACAATAATGCTTTTTCTAAGCACTTTACCCCTAGAGTTCAATAAGTTATAGAAGCGAGTTGTTAGGATGTTTGTGTCTGACTACTTCTGCGCCGCCCTGCATTCAGCTAGAAAATCGAGATTTCCTGATTTGGAACACCTGCCAAGAGCAGGCGTTCTTTATTCCACCAGGTCAGCTGCCTCCATTCCTGCTGCCCTGGTTGCAGCGTTCTGGAGCTTGTCCACATACTCTGCGCCGTTCTTGCGGAGAAATCCGCCCTCAACCGTCCCCGCAAACGCGAATGAGCCCCAGGCCACCAAGCTATCGCTGGCGCCCCTCCAGCGCCGCCTGCCGCTTAACAAGCTGGAGCCGCGCGGATTGAAGGCGGACCGTCCACAATACCCCGATAAAAGCTGCAAATGCAAACCGTCCCTGCGACCTTGAGGTGCCCGGTCATGCGAATCATCCATCACATTTTACCCGGATATAATTGACAATATGATTTTCACCCGGGTATTATGCGCATCTATCGCTGCCATCCATCACGCCCGCCCATGACCATGCCCCCTTCATACACGAGCTTTGCCGGCCATCACCGTATCGCTGCCGGCTCCCTCCAAACCGTTGCACTCGCGGTCAAGCAAGCCCAGGATGCCGGACTGTCCGGACCCGTGCTGACGTTTGACGACGATAGTGGCCGGGTCGTCGAAATCGACACGCGTGGCAGCAACAACGAAGTACTGGCTCGACTCACCTCCGGTACATCAGCACCGGAGGATACGATTCCTGCCGACGAGGAGCCGCGAGGCCGCGGCCGGCCCAGACTCGGCGTGGTAGCGCGCGAAGTCACGCTGCTGCCTCGCCATTGGGACTGGCTCAATGGGCAACCCGGCGGCGCATCGGTCACCTTACGCAAGCTGGTCGATGAAGCACGCCGTGAAAACGTCGATCGCGACAGGCAGCGCCATGCACAGGAACGCGCCTACCGATTCATGTCGGCGATCGCAGGTGATTTGCCAGGTTTCGAGGACGCTACCCGGGCGCTGTTCGCCCAGGACCAAATGATGTTTGACCGGCACACTCGTTCCTGGCCCGATGATCTGCGCGCTTACGCGACTCGCCTCGCCTTTGGCGTTGCAAGCTGAACGCCTGGCAGCACCGGAATGCAGGCACAAGGAATAAACATGACCGACAAAAAGACCCTGAAGCAAAACTACCTGGAGGCCAGCTCGCGCGCCGGCGTCTACATCGTACGCAACCTGACCAGCAAGCGTGCCCTCGTGGCGGGCAGCAAGGATGTGCAAGGAGCGTTGAACCGGCACTGCTTCGAACTGCGCACAGGCATGCACCGCAACCGCCTGCTCCAGCAGGACTGGAAGGAGTACGGCGAGGAAAACTTCGAGTTCGCTGTGCTTGACCGTATCAAGCCTACGAACGACCCTGGCTTCGACGCGGAGCGCGAGTTGCAGGTGTTGGTTGCGCTATGGCGTCAAGAGATTCCCTGTCAGGGAGAACAAGGATACGGTGATGCAAAGGCGGTGTCGCCAATGCCTGCCTGCCCTTCCCCCACTCGACAATAATCTCCGTTCCGCGATGTCGTAATACTTAGGATGGCGCCTTGTCTACTGCTTCTTGATAAGAGTGGGTTGAGGCAAATATGACAGGCGGCTCACTGGCGCGGAGAGTAATGTGCCATTTCCGCTTGAATATGCTTCTGATCGCTTCTTTAACCCCCTGGTTCGGATCCTTTTTAAACGAGGCTCGCAATACGTGACCGCCAGCGTTAGGCTCATCTAAGACTTCCACTCGTATTCAGCGCTTCTCGTTTTCTTCCTCGAAAGAACTGAGGTCGGCCTCTAGCACCGGTAAGGCCAGTGAAAAACGTATTGCAATCAACCGCATGGAGAAGCCGATAAGAATTGCCATGCTGGTCGCAAGATTGACGCTGGCCCCAAGCTCCAGAAGGGCGACATACAGCATGCCCGTAACAAGCGAGACGGTGGCGTAGAGGTCCCTCCGCAGCACTAACGGCACCTGGTTGCACAGGATGTCTCGCAGCAGTCCACCGAAGACCCCCGTGATCATGCCCATCAGCACAACTACCGCGATGTGCACCTCTGTGGTTGCGGCGATATTGCAGCCGATCACGGTAAATGCCACCAGGCCGAGGGCGTCCATCAGGAGGAATGCCCTCTTGAGTTGATGGAGCCGCCGTGCCCAAAGCGCGGCCGCTACAGATGCGCCGACGGTGAAGAGCAGGTACTCCGGGTGCGCAACCCATCCCAGCGGGTAATGTCCGAGGATCATGTCCCGCACCGAGCCGCCCCCCAGTGCGGTTACCGTGCCGACTACGCAAAGACCGAACAGATCCATTCTACGTCGCATGCCCATTAGGGCGCCCGACGCTGCCTCAGCAGCGATGGCTACTAGGTAGATAACGTGCAGTACGGTCATTGGCTTAATTCTCCGGAATAAATATGCGTCGCTGCACGTCCTGCAGCGAGGGCGCTGGGCACTTCATAAGGCTGGCGATCGACGGTACATGGATGTTGCGCAGTGCCGTGCTCTGCGCATTCAAAGGCGTATTCGATGAAGCTGCTTGCGTCTGTCACACAGTGCCCGTTCAGGTATTCGGCGCAAATGTAATCGTCTTCCAACACGACGAGATCGAAATTCGCAGCCCTATTGCCAAGCAGACATTATGCTCATGATGTTAACTCCGGTTCCGCTTGACCGGACTACGTCTTGTGCCGGGAAACATAATTGCAAATGCAAATTGCTCGTCTTTCGCGAGTCAAGTCCAAGGGGGTCCTGTGACAGGATATCCAACGAATTGTCCATAAAGATGACGACAACTGCAGACTTACAGATTAAAAATTTGCAAGTTCCACTTGTCGAAATCCAGCAAACCGGATCTTTTGCGAGGAATCCTTCGCCGCAATCCAGCGATAAGCGGTTCTGCCAGAGGCTATTGCCTCAGGGCGGACTTATTGAATCGAATTCCCCGTAGAAGTGAACTCCTCCCGCAATCGCAGCAGGCGAAGCGCGACATGGATTTCCAGTGCGCGGCTCCCGTCATTCCACGTCCCCATCAAGGAGTCGATGGCGTCCAAGCGCTGGCGGAAGGTATTGATATGGATACCAAGGTCCGCGGCCGCGGCACGTGCGTTGTGGCCGTGATCAAGGTAAGACAATAGTGTCCGTGCCAGCTCCGACTTGCGCTGACGTCCCTCCTGATAGAGCTTCCCAAGGGTCGCCGCCAGAAAAGCTTCAATGTCCTCGGGAGCACGTTTGTCGAAAAGGAAGGCGTAGAGCGCCAACTCGCGCTCCAGAAAAATCGCTCCCGACCTTCCAAGCGCATGCATGGTGGCTATGCATCGCAGCATGGCTTGGTAGCACTCCGGTAACGCTCTCGGATGCGCAAGCGTCCGGGAAATGACGCCTGTTACCGGCTCGCGCATTCCCTGCACGATGACCCGTTCCAGACTTTTTCGCAGTTCCTCGTCGTCCGTCAGTCCGGAAATAAGCACGATGGCGCCGTCGATTTCGTCGAAGAGCGTAGCGGGGAGCTGGGGCAGTCCGCGCAGCTTGCCGAGCACGTATGCCGCACGCTCCCCTTTCGCCTGTAGAACGGCAACACACAAGGACTGTGACAGGTTCAGGCCGTGGCGCGCCGCTTGTTCAGTGAGCCGCGCCAGGTCGTGCTGCGGCTGACTGAGCAGGCCACGAAAGATCGCGGGGATTTCCTGCCGCGCTGCGTACTCATTGCGCTCCTGCGCGAGTAACACCACGCCGGTGACCATCGAACTTCGCTCGAAGATGCGCACAGCAACGTCGTTCAGTTCGGTTGCCGTCCTGATGATCAAACCGCCGAGCAAACCCCTGCTCCCTACTACGGCAGAGACTCGGCACACTTCATCAGGCATTACGTATGCAGCCACCGAACGACCGATGATGCGGCTTTCGACGAGCGCGGCGTGGATCTTGTCCTGTCGCGTGTACAGCAGTTCCTGTTCGCGTTCCGTGCCGCGCCGTTTTTCCTCATGGCCTGGCTCCGGATTGCCCGCGGCGGAAGCATGGATGCATTGCTCGGCTTCATCGATGACGCTGACGTGCCCGTCCAGCATGGACGCCACCATGTCACAGATGTCCTGCAAGCCCCCGCCTCGCGCCACAAGCGTCGTCAACTGCTCATGCGCTTCCGCTGCGATCTGGGTGTCGGCACTCTGCTTCTTGAGCAGCGCGTTGGCGTCGCTCGCCTGCTTGAGCGCGACCTGCGTCTGCTCGAACAGACGAGCATTTTCGATCGCGACCGAGGCGTGGGCCGCGAGCGTCGACAAAATCGACATTTCCCACGCGTTGTAGGCGCGGACATAGCGGTCCCCCACAAAGAGCACGCCGATCACGTCAGCGCCGGCCAGTAGTGGCACGCCGAGGATTGACTTGATCCCCTCCTCGGTCACGGCCATGTCGATGGGTCCAGTGTGGGAAAAACGCGGATCCTTGCCGTATTCGGCGGAACTGTATGGCGACTTGTTGCGGGCGACATAGCCGCAGATGCCGACGTCCTGCGGGACCCGAATCTTTTTGAAATTTTCCGAGAATGCGCCATCGGTCGCGCGTACGTAGAAATCACCTTCCTCGCGGTCGCGGATAGACAGGTAGCCGATGTCTGCTCCCATCAGCTTGCGGGCGCGGTGAACGATGGCCTGCAAGGTACGGTCAAGGTCACGGATGGCGGTCAGATCTTGTGCGGTTTCGATGACCGCGTTCAATCCGCGTTCACGCTGCAGGTATTCGTCGAATCGCTCGCGGATGGCCTGCGCCATTTGCGCGCCTTGTGACAGCAGCTCTTTCGAGGCGACGCTATGGTCGGAAACATCAATGCGCGCGAGAAGGCGAGAAAACTCTTCTTTGCCTGCGTTCTGGTACAGCAAGGCGATGAGTTCGTTTCCTAGCGCTGCAGCGCTTTCGGCACCACGGAGAGACTGGCTTTCCATCACGTCATTCCTTTTCGAGCGCAGCGAAGCTGCTGGCAACAAGAACCCGTTAATTCAATGATTTTATGTGTTTTCCTTCCATATGACTGGGTAAGGGAAATTCTTACGTCGAAGCATCTTGCATTAAACACGTGCCCTGCCAGTCATTCTCTGGCGCCACCAACCTACATTAATTATTAACTTATATGTGTACTTAATACATATCAAAATCCCCCTCCGACCTCTAGACTTCCTCCTGATTCGAAGAGCCGGGCACGATTCCACGGCCCCACCCACTACAGGAGACAGACATGACAATCGATTCCCGATTGCCGAATTTCCGTTCGCTTGAACCTGCGCAGCGCCTCGATGAAATCGCCGCCCGCGTCGGCCTCAGCGCTTCCGAACGTGCGCTGCTCGCCGAGCCAGGCGCCCTGCCGCTCGATATCGCCAATGGCATGATCGAAAACGTGGTCGGCAAGTTCGAACTGCCATTTGCGGTAGCAGGCAACTTCCAACTCAACGGCCGCGATGTGCTGGTGCCGATGGTGGTCGAAGA
This sequence comes from Noviherbaspirillum sp. ST9, assembly GCF_048799745.1. Taxonomy (NCBI): domain Bacteria; kingdom Pseudomonadati; phylum Pseudomonadota; class Betaproteobacteria; order Burkholderiales; family Oxalobacteraceae; genus Noviherbaspirillum; species Noviherbaspirillum sp. ST9. The sequence goes on from NZ_JBLWFR010000002.1 coordinate 638,222, forward strand.
ACCCTCTGTGGTGGCGGCCGCTTCCTACATGGCCAAGATTGTGCGCGAAGCCGGTGGCTTCCAGACCTCCAGTACTGGCCCGCTGATGCGCGCGCAAGTACAAATCATGGACCTGGCCGATCCCTACGGCGCGCGCCATGCCCTTTTCAACCACCGCCAGGAAATCATCGACATCGCCAACAGCCGCGACAAGGTCCTGATCGGCCTCGGCGGCGGCTGCCGGGATATCGAAGTGCACGTCTTCCCGGACACCGCGCGTGGATCGATGGTGGTCATGCACCTGATTGTCGACGTGCGCGACGCAATGGGCGCCAATACCGTCAATACGATGGCCGAAGCAGTTGCCAGCCGGGTGGAAGCAATCACCGGCGGCAAGGTTCGCCTGCGTATCCTGTCCAACCTGGCGGACCTTCGCCTTGCGCGGGCACGCCTGCAAGTGCCGGCGGCGCTGCTCGACAGCAAGGACTACAGCGGTGAAGAAGTCGTTAACGGCATCGTCGACGCCGGCACCTTCGCCGCCGTCGACCCGTACCGCGCCGCCACCCACAACAAGGGGATCATGAACGGCATCGACCCCGTCATCATCGCCACCGGCAATGACTGGCGCGCGGTAGAAGCGGGCGCGCATGCGTACGCCTGCCGCAACGGCAGCTATACCTCGCTCACCACTTGGGAAGTCTCCGCGAAAGGCGACCTGGTCGGCACCATCGAAATGCCCATGCCGGTCGGCCTCGTTGGCGGCGCAACCAAGACACACCCCCTCGCCCGACTGGCGCTGAAGATCCTGCAGGCCGGTAGTGCGCAGGAGCTGGCCGAAGTCGCTGTTGCGGTCGGCCTGGCGCAGAACATGGGCGCGCTGCGCGCACTGGCAACGGAAGGGATACAGCGCGGCCACATGGCGCTTCACGCGCGCAATATCGCGATTGCTGCTGGTGCCAAAGGCGCGGATATCGACCGCATTGCGCGTGAGATGGTCGCGGCGAAGGATGTGCGGGCCGACTTTGCGGTCAGCCTGCTCGCCGGACGTCAGTAACTGCCGGGCGGATTGCCGAATGCCGCCCTCGGAACAAGAATTTCTTTGCAGCTGTAGCATTCTTCCCCTCAACGAGTTTTGAACAACAGCGGGCCCACAGAGCGCCCGTGAACAGGAGAGAGACATGAACAAGCAGCCCCGCCGCACCATCGGCGCCATTGCCGCCGCCACGCTTTGCCTCGCGACAGCGGGCGTCCATGCGCAGACATCGAGCATGCCGTTTCGCATCGGCTTCATCACCGACATGTCCGGCCCCTACGCCGACACCGACGGCACCGGGGGCCTGGAAGCAATCCGCATGGCGGTGGAGGATGCAGGCAGCACGGTCCTCGGCCGCAAGATCGAGGTGTTATCTGCCGATCACCAGAACAAGGCGGATACCGCCGCCGCCAAGACGCGGGAATGGATCGACCAGCAAGACCTGAAAATGCTGATCGGCGGCGTCAATTCCGCCGCCGGCCTGGCGATGAACAAGGTGATCGCCGACAAGAAGCGTGTCTATTTCAACGTCGGCGCTGCGACGTCGCGCCTGACCAACGAGGACTGTACGCCCTATACCGTGCACTACGAATACGACACGGTCGCGCTCGCCAAAGGCACCGGCTCGGCGGTCGTCAAGACCGGTGGCAAGTCGTGGTATTTCCTTGTCGCTGATTACGCATTTGGCGCCTCGCTGTACAACGACACCAGCGAAGTCGTGAAGGCCAGTGGCGGCACCGTGCTGGGCTCGGTGAAACACCCGCCGAACGCCAACGACATGTCGGCCTTCCTGCTGCAGGCGCAGGCATCGAAATCACAAGTGCTGGGCCTCGCGAATGCCGGCGCGGACACCATCAATTCGATCAAGGCTGCCAATGACTTCGGCCTGACGAAGAATATGCGGCTCGCCGGCCTGCTAATGACGATCAATGACATCCACGGCCTCGGCTTGCCGGTCGCGCAGGGGCTGGTCATGACCGACAGCTGGTACTGGGACAAAGACGAGGCGTCGCGCAAATTCGCTGCCCGCTTCTTCGAGCGCATGAAAAAAATGCCCAGCTCGCATCAGGCCGCCGACTACTCGGTGACCGCCACCTACCTGAAGGCCGTCAAGGCCGCCGGCACCGACGATGCGGACAAGGTGATGGCGGAGCTGAAGAAAATGAAGCTCGACGATTTCTACGCGAAGGGCTACATCCGCGAAGACGGCCGCTACGTGCATGACATGTACCTGATGCAGGTGAAAACGCCGTCCGAATCGAAGAAGCCGTGGGATTACCTGAAGACGGTCGCCACCATCCCCGGCGAGGAAGCATTCACCAAACTGGCCGACTCCAAGTGCGTTCTGGTAAAGAAGTAGGTACCTGAAGCCGGGGCCGTCCTGGCCCCGGTGGTTTCAATCCGCGCTATCGCCGGAACACGCAACCCTCGCACCGACCCTAAATGTATGTAATGCCCGCAGCGTCGACCTCCTGGCTTGCGAGCACCGCGGCCTGTTGTCGAAGCCCTTCGAATATGCGGCCAGCCACGTCGGCGGGAAAGCCCTCGGGCAGCTGGGAACTGACCGCGTCGATGACGCGTGGGGTCCGTTCGATAAGATCCTGGATCGTCTCCTCGAAGTCGGCGCCCAAGGCGTTGGCTTTGGCGACAGCGTTCCAGTGCCGTCGCCGGATTTCGCACATCCTGTAGTGGACGTTGGCAGTGCGCACTGCCATCGCCAGTTTCACTTTCGGCCACTGGTAGTTGTTTGGGCCGCTTCCTATTGCAGGCCACGCGGACAGAACGTCGTAAAGCGGCGTCATGCGAAATGCGTCGCCACGGTCGATGAAAATGCTGAAATTCTTGGCATGTCCATCCGGAGCGGCCAGCAACCAGAAAAGCAGCTGCGCAGCAAGGAAGTTGCGGCGGTCATCGAGTGCTTTGGAGCTTCCGCGCAGCCGGTCGAGAATGGACGCCATTCCGGGGCCTCCCATGCTCTCGTACTTATTTGTCGCAGCATGTCCAAGCGCCTGGCAGAAGTCTTCCTGCGGCAATCGGATAATCCAGTCTCGCTGGACGAGGCGATCGAATCGTTCAACAACGAGTACGGTATAACGGCCGAACTTGCGTATTTGGCTTCGCGCGACAGGCAGCCCGTACGCTGCCGCAATCCTGCTGCACAGCCATTCGTTCTCTACCGACGTCGAGAAGTCGGCTTGCGCCGTTCCGACAGTGCCGAGTGGGAGCTTCAGTATGTGCGTCGTGGGAGTGGCGCCGTGCGGTCGGCACCATTTGCCGTCGTGCCAAAGCAATGCCGTCTTTTCTTGTGCACCGGCGATCGATATGCGCAGTTCATCGTCCTGCGTTTCGCCGGGTGCGGCCGGAGAGATCGTTCCATCGAGCAGCTTTTCTACCTGCAAGTCTGTCAGGGGCTCTGCATCGATCCGCCGCACTTCGGGCGGGCTCGACCCGGCAGGAAGGAGCATGACCGATCCGACGCAGTCGCGTCCGATCTTCTCCAGTACGTCGAATGAGCCCGTCGAGGCTGCGCCGAATTTCTGCGCGATTCGGCGTCGGATATCGGCACTCTCGGGAAGGAGGTTGTCGAAATAATTGGATACGACCGGGCCCGTAATGGCTGCCGTGCCGTTTGTCAGTGGCATGGACAGAGAGATCGGGCGTCTGCTGGGACTTGCAAGCCAGGAGGCGTCGTAGGCGAAGCTGTCGCTGGCGCGCGCAGCCAGCGTCCATTTGCCGACCAGCTCGCCGTTCATCCAGACATCGAGCATGCGTTTTCCGCTCGGCCGGCCTGCCATTACCAGCCCTCCCCTTGGTCCTGGCGCGTTTCATGTGGGGCCTGGCGATCAACGACATGAAATTCGGCGTCCAGTGCCATCAAGAGGGTCAGAAGGGAGTCGAAACTTACCTTTTCAGGTGCTCCCTCGATCTTCGCAATGCGTTCCTGCGACAATCCGATCCTGGTGCCGAGCTGCTCTTGCGACCAGCCGCGCGCACGCCGAAGGGCTTTCAAGTACGGGCCTAACTGGCCCGTGGTACGAATCGGCAGGGATGTCACGGCATGCTCCAATTATTCTATTTACGGAATAAAAAACTGATATTCCAGATATGGAATATAGTAATAATATTCGTCAAAAGGAATAAAGTCAACTTATGCCGAATGTGGAATAAACAAGGCTAGCCGGCTAACCAATTACAGAGCCAAGATTGCAGGTTCCAATTGTCGGAACCCCGCCGCCCTCAATCTTTTACGACGTCCTGCGTCTTTTCCCGCTCTGTTCTTTCAGTAACATCGCGCGCAATCGCCACTGAACCCATCACCTTACGCGCTTCATCCAGCACCAAGGCAAAGCTCATTTCGACATAGAGCTTCTTCCCAGACTTGTGCAAGCCGCGTGTCAGTGTAGGACGGCCGTTCAGGCGCGTCACGCCGCTTTGGATAGCCGCGTCAAAGCCGCGCCAATGCGACGCCCGCAAATGCTCGGGAATAATCAGGTCCAGGCTCTGCCCGAGTGCCTCTGAAGCGCCAAAACCAAATAATGCTTCGGCGGCGCGGTTCCACCGCTGTATCGTGCCGTCCGTCCCGGAGTAAATCAGCGCATCGGCCATCTGCTCCATGACGGCGTCACCGAGTGGAGTCCTTTGCTGCATGTTGTCACCCATGTCAAACTCCAAAGTCTAGTCTCCTACGGAATTAGGGGCCTCGTCCTGGCGCATCGACGCTACGGCGTCCTGAAATCGGGCTTGCCCCTCCCCGCCTCGGCGTCCAACTATTTTGTCCGCCCGTCGAACCCGTCCACGCCCGATGCCAGCGGTCTGGTCAGGCCAGTCAACATCTCGTGGACAACGACACCGTCCGTCGCATCCACAGCGCGGAGCCACGGCGCATCCTCAATCATGCGTTTGGCGTCCGCATAACCCGCACTCATGCGCGCAGTAATCCCTGAAGCGGTGAAGTCAATGTCCTTCAGATGGTCTTCGTCCTCAAGCCCATTTGCCACCAATTTGACGACGTGCATCGTCGTATGGCATCCCCATGATGCCAATTCCTTGATGCGCGGTGAATTCCGTCCCTTATCTGGAATTTCCTTTGTCAGCTCACGAATGACGTGGCGCAGATGATGTATTTGCTTCTGCCTCGCAAGATGGCTCTTGGTTCGGCTCGCGTAAAGAATTTCCTTCTCTCTTTCGGCAACTTCCCATAGTGAATCCGGCGTATGGCCTTCCGGCTTCCAGACATCCACCGCAAAAATCAGGGAATCTCGCCGCGGATTATCGTCGAGCACCGCCTCGATAGGTGTATTGGAAAATATCCCGCCATCCCAAAAAAAATCTCCGTCGACATCGACCGCGGGAAACGCCGGGGGGTATGCACTCGACGCCATCACATGATTCAATGAGATGCCGGTATCTCGACTGTCGAAGTACGCCATTTCTCCAGTGCGGACATTTACAGCGCCGAGCGAGATCCGAACATGCGCTTGGTTGATGTATTCAAAATCGACCAGTTCCGACAGAGTATGGCGCAACGGCACGGTAGAGTAGAACGCAGCGTTGGCAATGCCAACCGGCGCATTCTGGCCGAACATGACCAGTGGATTCGGGACAAAGAAGGACTGAATTCCCGACATAATCGTCAGCAAGCTCGAGAAAGCATGGTCATTGCTCGACAGGTACTTTGATAGATAGCTTCCAGAACTTTGTTCGACTGTTTCCCAGAAGCGGTGTAGTTGGTCCAATCGTGCGCCCGGAGGATTTCCGGCGATCAGCGCGCCATTAATGGCCCCAATTGAAGTTCCCACAATCCAGGCAGGCTCGATGCCTGCCTCGTGCATCGCCCGATAGACACCAACCTGATAGGCGCCCAATGCACCGCCGCCTTGGAGGACCAGCACCACTTGCCCTGGCGGCTTCGCCCTGGCAGGTGCATTACGGCCTGGCTGTTGCGCCGAACGTTTCTTGTCCAATGGTCGCTTTTCCATTCATGCCAGCATACTTGTCACGACGGCGCACCGGATGACAAAAATTAATACCCGTAGAACTCTTCGCTACGTATATCGTCGTCACCGATTCCCACTCGACTGAGCATGTCTCTCAGCGCCTCGACCAAACCGGGCGGCCCCACCAAGTAATAAACCGGATTCACATCCCGAGTGACAACGCTTGCAACCAGGCCTTCATTGATTGCCCCGGTTGGACCATCCCAACGTCGCTTTGATCTGGTGATGTCTGTCATCGTTGCAATCACCTTGATTCCCCTGTTCCGCGTGGCCAATTCTTGGAGCTCATCAAGAAATGCCGCATCCTCGGGGCGCCTATTTGAGTACAGGAGACTCAAATCGCGCGATTGGTTTTCGAACGCCGCCTGACGAAGCATACTCATGAATGGCGTGATGCCAATGCCGCCTGCTATGAATACTGCGGGACGTGCGCGGTCGCTGTGCAAAAGGAGTGAACCGAAAGGTCCTTCGATTCTGACCGCATCTCCCTGAGCAAGAGAGGCGAGCGTCTTCTTGTACAGGCTGTCTCGCATTCTCGTCGCAACCACGAGATCGTCTTCATGGGGGGCGCTAACCAGGGAAAAGGCATGACGTGCGACCTCACCTTCACTCTCGGGAAGGCGGAGAACCAGATCGATCGCTTGGCCAGGTTTGAAAGAGAACCCGTCAGGCTTCTTGAAATGAAAAGCGAGCGTTCCTTCTGCGACCACTTCACGGGAGATGAGTCGGGTATCAAAGGCATTCATGGCATTCCTCGCTGGTTTCCGGCTTTCGTCGCCGCGCTTTGTATCTCCCACGGGTGACAGCGAACTCCGATTAAATACTCGCGTGACGACCTTTTCGTTGCATCTATCCATTAGATGAAGCTGGATGCTCCGGCGTTTCGTCCAATGTCACTTAACTTGCTGCTCGCGCAGTAACCCGCGAGTTCTTCCATTGAGAATGATTACAACCAGTGCCTTGGCGGCATACCGCACTCCCTTGCACTTACCTCTCCAAATGGACGCGTCGGGAAGCGTGTCGGCCTCGCGCCCCGAAATTATCGGAGTAGCCGGAACGCGACCACTCATTTGCGCGCAATTCCGTGCGCCGCACTCTCTTATCAGAGACTTCGTTTTTTCTTTCTTTCTTGTTTTGCTCGGCTACCGCAGCTTATACTCCGCCCCTGGCTATATTTGCCAAGGAACAAAACAAGGAGAAGCAGTAATGAACAAATCGGAAATGATCGAGAAGCTCGCAGGCGACCATGAATTGACCAAGGTCAAGGCAAAGGCCATCGTGGAGCAGGTGTTTGGCTTCATCGGCAGCGACCTGAAGAAGGAAGGCCGTTTTGCCTTCCCGGATCTGGGCACCTTTACGGTTGGCCAGCGTGCTGCACGCACCGGTCGCAATCCGGCTACTGGCGCTACCATCAAGATCAAGGCAGCCAAGACGGTGAAATTCAAGGCTGCCCCGGCTTTGAAAGATAAGGTCGCCAAGGTCAAGGTCGGCAAGTAATCGGAACGGGCATCAAGTGAAAAGCGCCTTTTGGAGGCGCTTTTTCTTTTTCTGCAGATAAGGATATAGTGCGCGCATGAACTGGCATGTGTACATGATCGAGTGTGAGGACGGCAGTATTTATACAGGCATTGCCGTCGATGTCCTGGCGCGCTTCTCTGCACACGTGCTGGGACGCGGAGCCAAGTACACGCGCGCCCACAAGCCGGTACGGATACTCTGGCAACAGGAATACCCCGACCGCTCCTCCGCCTCCCGCATCGAGTACCGCATAAAGGGTTTATCCGCCAAAGAAAAGCGCCGGCTTGCGAGCGGCCTCCTTGTCGAATCCTTCGAAGACCTGCATCGTCACTGCCTGGGCAGCAGCATCTGACGCCGATTCCGGGCTTTTGCCCGTCTCGCCCATGAATAGCGCGGCGGCCGGTGTAACGACGGCAATGCACTCGCGTCCTAGTGAATCCCGTTACCCCACGCGAAAAATCCGTCACCAAGGATGGCCTGCCTGAGTGGCTCATCTAGTGTTATCCCGTGCATCGAGACGAGCGTCTCATGCGCCCCATCTGGCAACGCAGCCTGCGCCGCATCCCAGCTGTCGGCTGTGGCAAGCAGACGTCCCCGGTCATCCCATACCTCGTAGCCGAACTCGGCGGGTTCCACGTAAAAGTTCTCGGGTTGGAAGACCTCTACCGCCCCGCATTGCGCGCCGTATCGCCGCAACAATCGCGTCGCCTCAGCCGGCAAGGTCCGGTCATACAGCTCGGTCAATCCTGCAGAGCCTCGCCCACCGTAGCGATGCGCCTGCATCGAGCCGGGCGTCCAAGCAAGGGCATCGACGTTCAGCGTTGCGGCATGCAGTAGCGCCAGTTTCATTGCAAGCGCCGGCCACTCCTGCAACCATGGAGGCACCGGGAGAACCCGTTCATCCTTACTTTCGCGACGTGCCTCCTGCGCCCAGTCGCTCTGTACCTCCTGCAGCAGCAGAACGCGTTCCCCGTGTGCGCCTTCACGTATATCGCAACGCAAGTGCAACAAGACATTCCTGTGCTGGAAGTGTTGGGAGAAATAGCTGGGCGCGTAATAGGGCAATGTGACCAGCCACTCGCGATAATCGGAGCCACCGCTCAGGCGGTACTCAGACCATATTCCTTGCGTCGACATTTTCGGGAACAGCTGCGCAGCGTGAACGTTTGCCAAGTTCCTTGCTTCATCGAGCGAATGGCACAAACCGGTAGGATTGGTATCAGAAACGACAGGTTCACCTTGGTGTGTGAACGCCATCCAGGTCCGAACCGGACCCAGAAGATCGTCCCATTCCACCACGTCGACGGAATAACCGAGTACACGATCCCGCCACTGCGGGCGACTCTGCAATTCCCGCTTGATTTTTGGCTTCGTCCGTGGATAGTCGATATTGGCGGGCACGCGCACAAACTCGAGTTGGACGATCGCCGGAGAAAGCACCGGCAAGATGGACAAGCGCAATGGATTGAAATGAAGCTGCGTTGCCAGGTCTGCTCCGTCTACCACGACGTCGAACTCCTCCAACTCTGCCTCCGCCAGCCCGCAAAAGGCGAGCTCGTCCGCTCGCAAGCCTTTTTTTCCCAGGTTAGAAATGCGTTGCTGCCATTGAAGGAGGTTCGCCTTCTCCAGGCCATGTTCCTTGAGCCAATGCTGAAGCGCAGAGTGCAATCCGAGTATTCCGAATGCCCCCTCCCCAGTAAGAGCAAGAAACGGCTGCGGAAGGTTGCGGACTGCACGCTGCTGGGTGAAGGCAATAACGTGACTCTCGACTTGCGCCAGCCACTGACGCACACTGCGGCTTCCCAACTGCCGCAGCAGCTGATTGATCATCGTCCGGAACACGCCCTGATGGCGACCCTCTACTGCTTCGAGCAGGGTCAGTCCGGTAAGGATCTCCATCCGTCCGGCGCGATTGACGACATCGATATAGGCGCGAACATCAATCGCTCCCTCTTTCGGAATCGGAATAAAAGGAGTGATCTGGCCGAACTCGGTATGTTCCCACAGACGCCGAGCGGAAAGCCCAAGTGCGCAACCTGGGATCTGGAGGTCCAAGCGGACGGGCTGGAGTGCCATGTGCTCAAGGATACGAGGAAGACTCTGGACAAGCACAGGATATCAGTGACGTCGATTTCGCCGTGACTTCTGTGCCGCGGACGCGGGCCGCGCGAGGTGCCGGATCTCTTCGTAGCGCTGCATGAACAGGTCATACGCCTTTTCAGGGCCGACAGGCTCAATCCTTGCAGGCGCCGGCGTGGGCAAATGGCCCCAATCCATCCAGGTTGCGGGCAAGAGGTCCCTAACTTCGGTCGCCATCGCCACCAGGTCCGCCTCCTTGACGCCAGGCACATGCAGATCGAACCCGAATCGATTTGCAAGAGCGGCTTCGATAGGTGCGAGCTTTTTATTGATGGCTTCCCTACCCAGATGAACCTTGAGCGGGGATGGCCAGTCGCCTTGGATGAATTCGATCGCATCATGCCATAGCGCGTGGTATGCAATTGGTAAGGGAACAAGATGCGACACCATGACGCTGTGTTCTGCTACCGAGTAGAACTGTCGCGTAGCGCCACACCAGCGCGGCTGGTACGCCAGTGCTTTGGCAACGTCTTCAACGGGCAAACCGGAGGCATCAGGATTTCCGAGATCCAGCACGAAGCCCGATGCAGTGATGATGGCTGTCCTTCCACTGGGTTTCAAGAACATGTCGAGTTGTTTGCCAGCCATTTCTTTGTCCCAAATTGCGTGTACCGACCGAGCACGCCGCCCGAACCGCATTTTGAAGCCCCATTATTGCAAGTCGTGATCGTATAGAGGCACTGTCAGTTCAAAATTGTGCACACTGTATATTTATACAGGCATAAGTGCAAGCGATAAGAGTGAAGTTGAACTGCGTCGAGTGCGGCAGCGGGAGCGAGACCAAAGGCCTCATCATGGCTCAATCGCCTCTGCCTGCCACCCGGGGTGCCTTACTTGTCAGGTACGATATTTGAGAAGAAGCGCCTGTGTAAGCGAGGCAGGCACCTAAGTCGTGATCATTGTGGGCGACGCCACGTCCTTGCCGTGCACGGCGTCTGCATTTCGTCCGGTACCCCACAGCCACGGAACAAGAGAGTGGATGAGGTAGACGTGCAAGAACTAGCGACGCACTGAGAATTTTTCCGCGAGCAGGCGCAATTTCTCGTCACGTTTGATTTTTTCCTGCTCCTCGAGCGCTGCCTGCTCCTGTTCCTTGCGTTGCTCGGCGATCTTTTTCTTACGCGCCTTGACTGTGTCGACAGCAAGGACACGGTGCGCTTCCAGCACTTCCCCGGCCGGGTTCCCATCCAGGTCAAAGCGCGTCTTTGCCTTGTCGAGTGCGGTCAAATATCGCGTGGTATGGGTATGGATGCTCAGGGCAACCCGTAGCGCCTTCCGGTCAATGGTGGGCATGCGCGCGATGATTTCCTTGTCAATCCCGATCGCGAGCGGCAAGCCTTTTCGAAAAACCTCGAATTGTTGTTCAAGTTGCTTCAGCAGCCCGCGGCCGGAATGAGCCGGTTCATGAGACGGAGAGTTCATACCTGTCGATCGCAGAAAAAATGTGCCGCGAGCATACCACCAAACTCAGGCCTTCCCGTTGCAAGTTTCTGAAAGTGGCCTCATACGACTACGTGCCCCGCAGGCACAGGACGGCCGGACGGGAGATGGGGATGCCGAGGTGTCCCCGGTCATGCGCTTGGCCGGGTCTGCTGCGATTTTGATTTGTAAGGGGCTGCACTAATGCGGTACTTCTGCCGACGGTCCCCCATCAGGTGCCGCAGCTCCGCGATGGTCAACCCACTTACCTCGTGCATGCGAATGAGGAGGGATCCGCCCATGGGCAGCCGACGATGACGAATTTTGCTGACGAGGGGGGGCTCCACGTTCAGCTCGCGGCAAAGCTGCGCGTCATTTTTCAGATGCATCCGGTCGATAAGTGCGTCGAACAATCGGTTCGGATCGTAGGATGAAGCCTCTGGCGTTTGCGGATCGGTCATGATGTTCTCGTGGGCGTGATCATTGTTCCATCACGATATTCCCTCGAGCAGTGGCGCCATTGAGTATTAACAACAGTCCATTGAGTTGACCTTGCCGTCACGTCGACAAGCTCCCGGTAGCAGCGCCCTCCTCCATGCGTCGGGCCGGGACAATGGGCAGTTCGCCACAGGGAGATCGTCACCGCTTGACCTCAGTCAACCATTTCGCACTGCAGCGACTCCCGACGTTGTCCAACACCCATCGTTGTGAGATCGTTCCCGGCTTCTCAGATCTGCCGTTGACGTCGATGTACTTTTCACCTACCGAGATCCTTGAATGGACCGGATGCATTACTGGAGCCGTTGGATCCATCATGCTTGCAGCGAGGCACGCGCACGCCGCATGGGCCTTCGTCCTCTATCTCATCTCCAGTTGTGCCTGGATCGCGTTCGGGTTGCTGACCGGCGCACCAGGCCTCATCACCATGCAGCTTGTGTTTGTGGGAACCGCCGTTCTCGGGATTTACAACTGGCTTATCCTCCCGCGGCGGTCTGAAAAGCTTGCTGGTAGGTCGTAGTTCCGAATGCGACGACGAAGGCGTGATTATTGCCTCAGGAGTGCCACCTGCACACAGATTGCCATTCGGAAACACTAGGCTGCAATGATGCAAGAACGTCATGATCAAAGCATCGCCGGCGCAGCTGAGGTTAAGCTCTAGCGAACAGATTTCGTCTCCAATACGTCAAATAACGGCATGGACACGTTCGGCCACCAGGCCCGGGACATCCTGAGACATCCAGGAGCCTTTGCCATCCACACGCTCAAAGCCTTCAGGGCCAACCAAGGTTTACTGCTGGCCGGCGCCGTTGCCTATTATGCGCTGCTGTCCATCGTGCCTCTGCTCATCCTGATTGTCATCGCGCTATCCCATGTGATCGGCCAGGTGGAGTTGCTGGATACCATGGGCCGTTATCTGGAATGGCTCATCCCGGGACAATCGAAGGCAATCATCGGCGAGCTGGCGAGTTTCATGCACCACAGCGATGTGGTCGGCTGGCTGTTGCTGGCAACGATGATCTTCTTCAGCTCGCTCGCGTTCACCGTGCTGGAGAATGCGCTGTCGGTGATTTTCTTTCATCGCGTCGCGATCCACCGGCGCCATTTCCTCGTATCCGCCCTGCTGCCGTATTGCTACATCCTGTTTCTGGGTGTCGGCACGCTGGTGGTGACATTGGTATCGGGCGCTCTGGAGGCCATGGGACGGGAGCGCATCGACTTCCTCGGGCATAGCTGGTCGCTGGGCGGTGTCTCGGGCATGCTGCTCTATCTTCTCGGCGTGGCGGGTGAAATCCTCGTCCTCACCTCCGTTTACCTGGTAATGCCGGTCGGACGCCTTTCGCTGCGGCATGCCTTGATCGGAGGCGGGGTAGCGGCCTTGCTGTGGGAAATCACGCGGCATGTACTGGTGTGGTATTTCGCAACACTGTCGCAAGTCAGTACAGTCTACGGATCGTTGACGACAGCAATCGTCGTGCTCCTGAGCCTGGAAATTGGAGCAATTGTGCTCTTGCTTGGCGCCCAGGTCATTTCTGAATATGAGCGAATACTCAGGGGAACGTCCGGGAAACGGTTCGCGTCTTTTCACACGGAACAAGAACGGTCACGCTGAACGCCTTCTATGCCGTCGACAACCAACTTCAAAACGAAATTCACCTACCCACGCTGAACCGTCCAGTCGGCCGACGAAGCCGGTCGCAATGGGTACGTGCACTGCCCCTCAACTCTCCGGGTCATACCCAAACTCGCGGAGCTCCTGCGCGCAGCGGCAGGCGTTGGCGATCTTTGCCGCCCACAGGATGGCGGCTTCGCGTGACGGGAGCCGCAGGACACAGAAGCCACCGTCGAATTCCTTCGTCTGCGGATAGGTTTCGTTTCTGACTGTGCCATCTGAGGCGACCATGAGCGATGCGACATCCGAATTGATACCGCCACCGAACACGTACACGCCTGCCGCCTTCGCCTCGCGGATGACATCGCGCGCAGCTTCGCCCACGGCGGCAAAGTCCTTAGCGGGGACGTCCATGGCGCTTGCGGGAAAGGAGATAAGGTAGTGCGTCATCGTTCTTCAGACTCAAGTAATGCAAGGTTCGCCGCGGTCTGTCGACCGTCCTGGGTAAAGGTGCTGCGTTCAGATCGAATTTCTCGAACGCCCCACCATGTCCGTCATGGTATTACATGAGACAGTAATGGGGCTTCACGGCTGCCGCCTCTATTTCTGCTTCGAGTAATACCCCACGCCCACCACGACATCGTTCACCCGTTGGACCAGTGAATGCTTTGGTTCAACGGCGTTGGTCGCGGGATTACGCCACACGTAATCAACCGTACCACTCCCCTTCTCCGTGGCCAGCGCAATCATTTCCTGGACGAGGGGTTTTCCTTCCGCGTCCCGCATATCGCGCACGTTCTTGCCGACGAGGTGGGGCGCAGCACCGGATGCGCGATATTTCCCGTCCTCGATGCCGATCGCAAACACGTACAGGTCGCCACGAATGAATGCGCCTTTGGGATCATTGAACTTGCGGTACGCGGCACGTGCGCCCGATTTCTTCATCTGCGCAACCGCCTTGTCCAGCATGCCCTGCGCTTCCTCCTCTGACGAGCGAGGCAGGTAGTAACCCACGCTGAGGACGTGGTTGTCGACCTTCGTGAAAAAAGCTGTCTTCGCCTCCACGCGGTTGTTGCTGCGATTGAGCCAGCGATACTCGACACTACCACTTCCGTCAGCGGCGGCCCGGTCCAGCATCTCGCGGATGAAGGACTTTCCTGCAGCATCGCGCAGGTCGGTGACGTTGGTTCCGACCAGCACTTCCGGCGCTGCACCGTGCGCGACCATCATCCCATCCAGCCCGATCGCATAAACGTAATTCGGGCCCTTCACGAATTCACCGTCCCGCTTGCTGAATGCCTTGAATGCCTTCTCTGTGCCATTCTTCCGCAGGTAAGAAGCGGCCTCCTCCAGCAATGTCTTTGCCTTGTCTGCTTCCGCGCGTTCGATCGCGCCCAATGGCGCATCGGACGGAGCAGCGTGTGCGAGGGGCGCGGCGCTCAGTGCGAACGCAAGATGGCCGAGCAGGAAAATGCGAGGTAGTGCTTTCATGGATGACTCCTTTGCAGTGGAAGATGGAGCCAGTCTATGCAACGCATTTGCGACGCAACTTTGACTCAAGTCAAAGACCGCAAAAGCATGATGTCGGTGCTCTTTTTTGGGACAATGCGGATAGTCCGATGTGTCACCGTCTGGAGCAGAAATCGCGAAGCTGTGGTTATCTTGCGACGCGGCCGTGCCGGAAGTCCTCCCGCGCTCCACTCAGAAATTCTTGTACTTCCGTGGTATGGCCGTTTGACCCAGGCGCTTCTCGATCAACTTCAGCATCGCTTGAGAAGCGACGGACAAGGACCTGTCCTTCCGCCGCACGACGAGGATCGGGCGAACGAGCTTGCTCGATTGCAGAGGTATTGCGACGAGACCCAGCTGACGAAACTGGAACAGTGTCAGCTCGGGGACGATGCTGATCCCCAGTCCTTGCTTTACCAGACCGGCGACTGTCGCAAGGTGTTCGACTTCGAACCCGGAATGAACGACTTGCACTTCCCGAAGCAGGATCTCGACATGCTGGCGCACGCTGGAGGACTTCGCGAGGTGGATGACTTCGTGGCCAGCCAGATCCGCCACGCGCACTGTCTTCTTCCCGGCCAAGGCATGTTCCTTCGGACAGACCACATAGAACGGATCACTGCACAACGTGCGCGCCTCGAATTCCTGAACGTCCGGCCCGGGCGCCGTCAACGCCAGGTCGGCCTTCCCCTGCCGCAAAAGAGCCAGGCACTGATCCGAGAGTGCGTCGTGCAGGCTGACCTTCACCCCCGGATAGAGGTGCTTGTACTCGACAATGACCGACGGCAGGCCGTTCGCCGCAAGGGAAGGCAGCGCCGCAATGGACACCCTGCCCCGACGCAGCGCAACGTACTCGCTCATGTCGTCGAAAGCAGCCTCGATTTCGGCAATGAGTGCCGTCGCGGCCTCCGCGAAGAGTTCGCCTTCGGGCGTCAACGTCACCTTCCGTGTGTCCCGCTCGAACAGCGTTGTCCCAAGCATGCCTTCGAGCTTCTTGATCATGACGCTCAGCGCCGACTGTGACGTATGGCACCGCTCCGCCGCTCGGGTAAAGTGCTTGAGCTCCGCCAGCGCGACAAACGCGTGGAGCAGGCGGGTCGAAATATTTCTTTGCACGATTAATACCTAAAAATGATTAATTGATCGCAAATATTCATTTTACTTCATCAAACCGCGCCCTCAGAATCAGTACAACACCGACAAACGGCGGGCGCCGCAGCCGCAGAAGCAAGGGCCTCAATGAGATACGTCAGAATTGGATCAGGCGCAGGTTACTCGGGCGATCGCATCGAACCGGCAGTCGAACTCGCCGAAAAAGGGGACATCGACTACCTGATTTTCGAATGCCTCGCCGAGCGGACCATTGCTCTCGCTCAACGCGCGAGAATGGCCAACCCGAACGCGGGTTACGACCCGCTTCTCGAGGACAGGATGCGCGCTGTGCTCCCTGCCTGCTGCGCGCGCGGCATACGGATCATCACCAACATGGGGGCGGCGCATCCCTTGGCGGCCGCCCAAACGGTGCGCGACGTCGCGCAGTCGCTGGGGATGCACGGGCTCAAGGTGGCAGCGGTGACGGGCGACGACGTGCTGGAAAGGGTGCGGCGGGGGAGTTACCTCGATGACACGGGACAGCCGGTCACGCGATTTGGTGACCGGCTCCTGTCGGCCAATGCTTATATCGGCGCACAAGCAATCGTCGACGCGTTGGCACAGGGCGCGGACGTGGTCATTACCGGACGCGCGGCCGATCCGGCCCTGGTGCTGGCCCCGCTTGTCCATACCTTTGGGTGGAAGATGGACGACTGGCATCGCTTGGGCCAGGGTACGCTCGTGGGACACCTGCTCGAATGCGCCGGTCAGATTACCGGCGGCTATTTCGCCGACCCGGGTTACAAGGATGTCGCCGGGCTGGCGCGCTTGGGATTCCCGATTGGAGAAGTGTACGAGGACGGCTCAGCAATCATTACCAAGGTGCCGGGCAGCGGCGGTCAGGTCACTACCGCCACCTGCAAGGAGCAATTGCTCTACGAAATCCATGATCCCGCCTCTTACATGACGCCGGACGTGGTCGCGGATTTTTCCCGCGTCGTGATTGAAGAGATTGGACCCGACCGTGTCCGGGTCAGCGGAGCGAGCGGACGGGCAAGGCCGGAGATGCTGAAAACGTCGATCGGCTATGTCGACAGTTACATTGGAGAAGGCCAGATGTCGTATGCAGGCCCGGGCGCCGCGACTAGGGCGCGCTTGGCGCTTGAGATCGTGCAGGAGCGGTTGAAGTTGATTGGCCTGCAAGCGAGCGAAATGCGCTACGACCTCCTGGGCATCAATTCCATGCACGGCGACAAGCTCTCGGCGAATTGGCCGGATCCTTGCGAGGTAAGGATTCGCGTCGCCGGTCGCACCGGCTCGCTGGCAGAAGCAACCCGCATTGCAAACGAGGTGGAAAGCCTTTACACCTGCGGACCCGCCGGCGGCGGTGGAGCAAGCAAGTGGGCACGGGACATCGTCGCGGTGGTGTCCATATTGCTGCCACGCTCCGAACTTCACACTGCCGTTCACATCACGGAGACCTGACATGCAGCTGAGGGAAATCGCCCATGCGCGCGCCGGCGACAAAGGCAACATTTCAAATATTTCGGTCATCGTCTACGACCCGAAAGACTTTCCGGCGATCGAGAAATACGTGACGGCGGAGCGCGTCAAGGCGCATCTGTCGGAGATCGTGAAAGGCGACGTCGAGCGCTTTGTACTGTCCTCCCTCGGCGCACTCAACTTCGTCATGCGCGACGCGCTTGCCGGCGGGGTCACGCGTTCACTCGCGATCGATGCCCATGGCAAGACGCTCAGCTTTGCCATTCTCAGCCTGGACATACCCCAGTCGACCTGACAATCCACTTCCAACAATCATGATGGAGACAACCATGAAGCACATCAAACGACCCTTGTTCGCCCTCTCGACACTCTGGCTGGCCGTCATCGCCGTCCCTGCGGCCGCGGATTTCCCGGAAAAGCCGATCCGGCTGGTCGTGCCTTTTGCCTCGGGGACTGCCACGGACCAACTCGCCCGCGCGCTCGGCCAAGCCATGACGCAAGAGGTCAAGCACCAGGTCATCGTGGACAACAAGCCGGGCGGGAACGGGTTCATCGGGGCGAATGAAGCGGTCCGCTCTGCGCCGGACGGCTACACGGTCTTTATCACCACGAATACGACGCACGCGGCGGCTGAACACCTTTTCAAGAAGCTTCCGTACGACCCGGTCAAAGACTTTACACCTGTCACCGGGCTCGGCAAGGGCGGCCAGGTCATGGTGGTCAATACCCAGTATCCGGCCAGGAACGTCGCCGAATTTATTGCGATGGCAAAGAAGGAACCGGGCAAGATTACCTTCGGCAGTGGAAGCTCCTCCAGCCGTGTCGCTGGCGAACTCTTCCAGCAACTTGCCGACGTGAAGCTCCTGCACGTCCCGTACAAGAGCAACACATTTGCTGTCACCGACCTGCTCGGGGGACAGATCGACATGATGATCACGGATACCTCGACGGGGCTCCCCCACGTCAAAAGCGGCAAGCTGCGCGCGCTCGGCTATTCGGCCAAGAGCCGCTCTCCCCTTGCTCCGGATGTACCGACAATCGAGGAAGCCGGCGTGAAAGGCTATGACATCGGCTACTGGTTTGCAGCCTACGCGCCGGCAAAGACGCCGCAGCCCATCGTCGCCCGGCTGAATGAATTGCTGACGCAGGCCGCGAAAAGCCCGGCGGCGAAGGCTGCCTTCTATGGGCAAAGCGGGGTGGAGGTCTTTGTCACCACGCCGGAAGAACTGGCGCGATTCCAATCGGATGAAACCCGCAAGTGGGGTGAAATCATTCGCAAGGCCGGTATCGAGAAGGAATAATCGAACGCGTCACCCGCTGGCACTCGTTGGCGGGTTTCAACCCGGCCCTCCGCATTCCACCCCACTTCGGATCAGACAAGCCGATGACGTCGGTCTTTGATACTACGGGGAGCCGGAATTTGGCACGCAAAAGCAAAAAGCCCCGCCTTCAGAAGAAGGCGGGGCTCATGCATATAACAAGCCTGACGATAACCTACTTTCACACTGGTTGCAGCACTATCATCGGCGCAGAGTCGTTTCACGGTCCTGTTCGGGATGGGAAGGGGTGGTACCAACTCGCTATGGTCATCAGGCA